>CAWFHT010000011.1:0-230240 GCA_963815685.1 uncultured beta proteobacterium | reverse complement strand
CAATTAAACCGAACGGTAACTTGGGTTGACTGTTAGACAGATAAAACCTGCATACGAGGAAGGTACGAATGATGAATGAACCAGCCTGTGTGGTTGGCATTGATGTAGCCAAGCGTAAATTCGATATAGCATTACTCATCAACAACAAAATCAGAACCAAAGTGTTTGACAACACGCCTGCAGGCTACAAGGCTTTTACAGATTGGCTTAGTGAGCGTGGCGCAATACCTGAGCAAACACATCTATGCATGGAGGCCACTGGTCCTTATAGCGAAACCTTGGCAACCAACCTTGTGGCAGAGGGCTGACGCGTAAGTGTGGTAAATCCAGCCCGCATCAAAGGCTTTGCACAAGGCGAGCTTACGCGCAACAAAACAGATCGAGCCGACGCCACGTTACTGGCCCGATTTTGTGCAGCCATGCATCCCAGTTTTTGGGCACCTCCGCCCGTTGCGTGGCGTGAATTACGCGGCTGGGTCGATCGCTTGTAAGCACTCAAGGAAATGCATCAGCAGGAAAGTAACCGCATGGAAGCGCATCTGGCAAGCGGACAAACACGCTTAGTACAAGATGTTCAAATCCATCTGGACTGGCTTAACAAACAGATTAAAGAGCTCGAATACAGAATCAATGACCACATCGATCGGCACCCTGATCTCAAGCGTGATGCCGAACTGCTCCGCAGCATTCCTGGCATCGGTGATACCACCATTGCAAAGGTGTTGGCTTATGCGGGAAATGTGCGACGTTTTACCAATGCCAAGGCATTGGCAGCTTTCATTGGTGTAACGCCCCGACAACGCGTATCCGGCAGTTCCATCAAGGGCAGAACAATGATGAGTCGAGCTGGACACAACGAGCTTCGCCGCGCGCTGTATATGCCTAGCTTGGTGGCCAGGCATCATAATCCAATACTAAAAACATTCGGCGATAGATTAAGTACCACAGGCCTGGCTCCCAAGGCCATTGTAGGAGCAGTCATGCGTAAGATGGCTCATTTGATTTACGGAGTTATTAAATCAGGACAACCATTTGATGCAGACTTCAATCATTCAGCACTTGCAATTCAAGACAGTATCTGACCCCGTTATTCTACGCGCGAAATTATCTGCTGATTATGAATCATCACTAAGTTCTCCAAGCGAGAGTAAATCGAAAAACACGACTAGCTCGCCCATACGAAAATTTTTTTGAAACTTACGAGCAATGCATAAAAGGAGGATGGGCTCGTCTTAAAGGAGAATTCCAGCCAGAATTTAAGTCATTACTTGAGCGTTCAATCATCATCACAGCTGTTACTGCTATAGAGGTATACTATCGGGATATGCTTGATGCAATGTTTAAATATTGTGATCCAAAATTTCTTGAGCCAAGATTAAAGCTATTGCACCCTGAAAAGTATGACATCATTGATATTTTAGATATTTACAGACATGGTATTCATCCACTAGAGTTAATTTCCAGTAATCAATTATTTCATAGCACTGAGAAAATCGAAAAGATATTTTCTAAGTTTACTGATAAAGGTTTCTGGACATCAATACTGGAACTTAAGGCATGTATTGGTAAATTAGAACCTGAAAACGCTGCTACCTGGACTAATAACGATTTTGAAGGATTAAAGGCCATCTTTAATTTGAGGCATGAGCTTGTACACGATCCAGCGCGAAAAGCTTATTTTACCTATGATGTACTTGAGAATCTCGACAAGGCAGCATATATGGTTTTAGGTTCAGACCTCATGCTGACTAAGGTAATGGCGGATAACAAGCGGCCGGATCATTAATGATAGATTTTATTTATAAAGTGAATATTAATTCTAGAGTTTAGAGTAACTTACCTCTATAGTTGGAATTTTTTCCAACTTGAATGATGTCATGCACTTGATTTTTTTGTTGTATTACATGTTGTTGCATTGTTCATATTCTGAATTCTAGTTTTTATTCCAATCTGGTAGCATGAATTTTTTACATTTTGCATTCCACCATGAGCGAATAGCGACATGCCTTAAAATATCTACCAGTCCTTTCCGAATCTAGCCGGCAGTCTGGGGCGGATGCTTACGCCATGGAGAATGCTGACACAATGCCTCCACTGCCTGACTGTTCAAACAACTCAATAGCTGTACCAAGCCGTAGCCTGCCATAGTAATGTGTACCCAGCGATGAAGTGTTTGTCGGATTTATCAGGGACAGATCACGGTTTCGGTTATGTGAGAAACAGATGCTGGATGCTGGTTTTATAATTTTGCGCAGCTGTCCAGACTTGCTGGGCGCTGCCCGTCGCCCTAGGGCCGCCGATACTTGTGCTGCGAAAGGTTCATTACCCGGCACAAAATTACCATTCATCGCCCACCGGGTAGGGTTCATCCATCAGCACCAGTTCCAATTCATAGCAGAACAGCTCGCAGTAAGTTCTCTATCTACCAATATAATCGTGGTCTGTCCTTATCCCTTACATTCTAGTTGGAAAACATTGGTAGACATCGAAGCTGCGTCTTCCCTCATTGATCTCCGAAACAGGAACAATCGTATCGCCGTTAATTAACGCTGCCTCATTACGGGCAAGATCCGCAAGTTCACCTGCAACATTTTCTGGATCACGGTTAAACACTATTTTACTGACTACTTTAGTTTCAACTCTCCCTATTTTTTTGCATGGCTGGACTACTTTGGCTGAGTGCACCAGGCGCACGCCTTCGCCTTTTGAAGTAACCTTAACCCATGTACAGGAAGAGAATATTAAACAACTACAAACAGCAATAAGGATTTTTATCATTACACAATCTCAGTTATAGGCAAAAAATTTTAATTAATAGTAATTAATAGTTTATTCGCAGAATAGGGGCGATCCACGTTTTTCGGTTGTTAGATGATCGTTTTTCGAGAACGGAAGTGATTGTAAGGATCTTTTACATAGGTTCGCTTTATTTTTACTAGCTGGTTGTAGCTTTTATCGAAATAAGTTTGGGTGAGCACTGAACTGTCTTTAAAGCTGATAAAGGCGCCTGAAGTATTGGGAATATCATAATCACGGCAAACCTCCATCCAGTCGAGCGCCTGGTTTACGCGGGTGCACACATGGTTATTCTCACCCTCCTCCTTTTCTTTTGCAGTTTCATTCCACCAGGTTTGGTATTGGATGGTGAAGCGCATATCTTTGTAAGGAAAGGCACTTTTGTCTTTCTGCTCCAGGGTAATCACATGTTGATAATAGTTGCCGGTAATGGCGCCTAAGGTTATGTAAGTAAACAGTCCCAGCTGTTCATTGCCGGTTAATACGAGTGGAGAAGTAAGACTCTCCAGCAACTTGTAATGCCCTTCTTTGCCAAGCCCTTCTTTATTCACTAAACGTGAGGTGATTTTGTGGGGTGCAGGCTGGTCTTCATCAGGTGGAAATGGTGTTCCTTCCAATCCCTGCTTCAGCAAGTTCATATTATGAAACGAATAACGATCCCAAGAACTCATCAGGTGATCACCATAGGGCAAGTCTTGGTGCTTGCGCCCAGCTTTGCCAATTATCGTTACAGTGTATGTACCGGTGTGTCTAAAGTGTTTATCTACAAACTTCTGCAGACTGTTTTCATCACCTTCCCAGTAGCCATACATTATGCAGTTGTGGCTTACAGTATGGGGGTTAAAGTGCTCAGCTTCGTCGGCATGTTTAGCAGCAATTTTCAGATTTGTACCTACTAACTGGTTGGCGTCTGGCTTGGTGGAAGCAATGACTTTTTCCCATGTTTGCAGCACATTCAGGGTGGGTATGGCGTCGGGCATGGCGAACAGTTTGTTTTCAGGCACATAGTGGTATTTATTCCACTCAACCTGAAATTTAATCATTTCATCGGGCAATTCAAAGGTTTCAATTACAAACTCAGTCACTATGCCATAGCTGAAACCGCCGCCCCCTTTTATGGCCCACAGCAGTTCTCTGTCGCCAGCTACTTCACTATTCATACTCAACTCGCGTACGCTGCCATCACCTAGCACCAAGGTGGCACTTACTACACTTTCGCAGCACATGCCATGCTTACGAGTCCAGGGCCCCCAGCCTCCGCCCATGGTGTAGCCAGCTATGCACACTGTGGCGCAAGTGCCGTGCGGAATCATGACATCACATTTAGCCAGTTCCGTGGTTAGGCTCTGAAAGCGTATGCCGGGTTGTATGCGAGCAATCTTGTGCTCACGGTCAATTTTTACCTTATTCATTTTCGAGAGATCGAGCAGGATGGTATCGGTGCCGGAGCATTCCCCTTCGTGATCGTGACCACCCGAGCGCACGCGTAAAGGCAAAGCATGTTTACTGGTAAATTTAACCGCCACACTTACCTGTAGAGTCGTCTCACACAGCACAATCGCAGCGGGCATAAACTGAAATAGGCGGTTAAAAATTTGACGATATTGATCGTATTTTTTCTGGTTTTGCGAGCAGTTAAAAAGAATTTCGGGAACTTCTACTCCGTCAGAGAAGTAGGCTTCTCTGAGTTTTTCAATTATGGCATTCATCTGTTTTATTATGGATTAAAGGTTTCTTATAAATGAGATAATTGATATTTCTGACTAACTAAACAAGTATCAGACTTGGAGAAAAAGTAAGAATTAGTCGCCTGTGCGATAAGCAGTAACGTAAAAGAAAATTAAAACTGGTATATTTTTCAAACCGTGCAAAGTACATCGTTCCCTTTCAGTGCAATTTTTGCAAGATCTAATTAGGTATTCCTGCCGAGTACATCACGACAGATAGCCATCGCAACTAGACTGGGTGATATTGCACGTCAGCCAGGTCAGGGCTGTGAAATCATGCTGAAGTTGAGCTTCCAGCAATCCCCTTCTACCTTTTTTATGGGTCATTTTTTAATATCCCCGAAATGCATGCATGATGTATAAAATCTATGTCTCTTTATCAGAATAGGACACATTAACAGCTAGAAAACTGTAACTTTAGCGCTAAGCTCCAAAATTGTTTCCCACAATATATTGAATATTGACAGGGGAAAAGGAATATTATTTTCCCTTGAAATTAGCATATTATTAATGTATGCCAAGAGCAAGTTGAATCATATTTGTTGGGAAACCATATTGCAATAACCAGCAATGGAATCGGGGGGATGTATTCTCCATTGATGTTGAATGTCATTAATATTTCGGTTATTACTCGATGTCAAACTAATTCCGCTTTGTTGTCATTCCTGAAACGACAGCATGATTGCAAATGGTTTTAACGTAATTCATGCGTGATACATACAAGATAAATCAAGATCAAGAGTAAAAGTAATTATCAAGGCGAAAAAATTTGCTAAGACCAACAGGGTCAAATTTGATCGACATTATTTTTTTCGCTTTTTTGAATTCCTATCGTTTCTACGTAACTTGCTTCTAGCCTGGTTTGAATAGATAGTTTGAATCTTTTGATGAGCAACTTTTTCGTGATCGGATCAATAACGCAGCAGCCAGATCACAAGGAAAGCTGTTCCTTTCGATGTTTATGGTAGTGGGGATATAGATTGTATGCGCTTGCATTATTGCCTAGCAATTAGTAATTCCCTAGCATCATGTAATAAAACTGGATTGGTTCTGAAAATTAAGAGCAGGGTAAAGTTTGATATTAAGTTACTCTGGCTTCTTGTTCCTCTATGCATCAAAGACAAGACAATCTTTTGCGTAAGATCGGAGGTAGTGATGCCAAAGACGACATTGAAAATATCAGAATTCCGCGAGGGTCAGCCAAAGCGGGTGGAGTTAGAAGGAAAAGGTGTCCTGGTCGCCAAGGTGGGTGGAAATTTCTATGCGATTGGAGATAAGTGCACCCACAGAGAATGTTCTCTTAGCAATGGCACGTTAGAGGGCACGATCGTGACCTGTGCCTGTCATGGTTCAAAGTTTGACATCACAAGCGGCAAAGTGGTGGCCTGGGTAAGTAGGCGCCCGATTTTAGGTGCGATCACCTCTTTCATGAAAAGTGACGAACCGGTGTATCAGGTCATGGTGAAAGAGGATGAAATAATAATAAGCGATTGAATTCTTCGTCCATATCGAATGGACTGAGTGAAGGAAAGTAGCAATAAAAATCCAATACGAAATCAGATACAGCCATTTACCAAATTGATGACACTTTTGTACTAAAAAGGCTCGCGGTTTACACCAGCACACCATCAATCAATTGTAAAACCCGTTCTGCCTGGTTGGCAAGTTGTGCATCATGCGTGACGATGACAAGAGTAGCATTCACTTTGCGATTGAGCTCCAGCATTAAATTGAAAACTCCCTCGGCGGTATGGCGATCAAGGTTGCCAGTAGGTTCATCGGCCAGCACGCAGGCTGGTTGAGTTACCAGTGCTCGCGCTACGGCTGCCCGCTGACGCTCTCCCCCAGAAAGCTCACCAGGCGTATGAGTCAGGCGATGACTCAGTCCGACGTGCTGCAGCATTTCCGCTGCGCGCTCCATCGCTTCTCGTTTATTCATGCGTCGTATCAGCAGCGGCATGGCAACGTTTTCCTGGGCGCTGAACTCGGGAAGCAGATGGTGGAACTGATAAATAAAACCAAGTGAATGATTGCGCAATTGGCATCTTTTTTCTTCGCTGATAGTGGTGAGGGCTTGACCCAGCAGCAGAATCTCCCCTTTGCTCGGTGAGTCCAGCCCGCCTAGCAGATGCAGTAATGTGCTTTTACCCGAACCGGAGGCGCCGACCACCGAAACCATTTCCCCCTTGCTCAACGTTAGGTTGACTCCTTGCAATACGGGTACTTCGAGCTTGCCCTGAAAGTAGCTTTTATAAAGATTTTTGCATGAAATGACGGTGTTATTCATAGCGCAGTGCCTCCGCCGGATTAACTTTTGATGCGCGGTAGCTTGGGTAAAGCGTTGCGAGCAGTGTAAGCGTGAAGGATACCACTGCCACTGTCACGATATCATCAAACTGTGGATCAGAGGGTATTTCACTGATGTAGTAAACTTCCTGTGAGAGAAACTGAACGCTAAATAGCCGCTCGATGAACGCGACCACTTCTCCCACATTATAAGCTAGCAGCGTTCCACCAATGAGACCCAGCACCGTGCCAAGGACACCGATTAATGTTCCCTGCACAATGAATATTTTCATAATGCTGCCAGGACTGGCACCCAAGGTGCGCAGGATGGCGATATCCGATTGCTTGTCAGTCACGGCCATGACCAGGGTGGAGACGATGTTGAAGGCTGCGACCGCGATGATTAATGCCAGAATCAACGACAGCATGCGCTTTTCGATCTGAATGGCTCGGAAGTAATTTGCGTGCTGATGCGTCCAGTCAGTGATGTAGTTATCAGGAGAAACCATCAATGAGAGATCTTTTACAACCTGGGGTGCCTGAAACATATCCTCCAGCTTCAGTCGCACCCCAGAAACCTGGTTGGGTTCCATGCGATAAAGTTTCTGCGCATCTGCCATGTGAATTAATGCTAAGCCAGAATCGTATTCATAATGGCCGGCTTCAAACACGCTGGTTACGGTGAATTGTTTTAGACGAGGTAACATCCCTGCAGGTGTTACTTGACCTTGTGGAGAGATCAGGACAATCTTGTCACCTGGGAATGCACCCAGACTACGTGCCAGTTCGATGCCAATGGCGATACCGAATTCACCTGCTTTCAACTGATTAAGTTCGCCCATCACCATCATTTGCGCGAAATCAGCTACGCGATTTTCATAGTCCGGCAAAATCCCACGCACCATGATTCCTCGTACTACCTGATTATGGGAGAGCATGCCTTGTGCGCTGACATAGGGGGCTGACGCGATTACTTGCGGATGCTTGCTTGCCTTGTCGGCAACTTGTTGCCAATTAGTTAAAGTACCGCTAATGCTGCTGATTTGAACGTGCGAAGCAACACCGAGTATGCGTGAGCGGATCTCCTTATGAAAGCCATTCATCACTGACATAACCGTGATGAGTGCCGTCATGCCCAGCGTGATACCCAGCAAGGAAATCAGGGAAATAAAAGAGATGAAGTGATTACGCCGTTTTGCGCGCGTGTAACGTAAGCCGATTAGCAATTCATAGAGGAACACGAATATTTTTCCTGGAGAAAATGAGATCTTGTGTGCTATATATTCTAATGAAGCTGAGTGTAAATGCCAGGAAATTTCCAGAAAAAGTCTGAATTTTTGCCAAAATCCAGAAAGTACCTCTAGTCTTCAGTATAATTGATCAATAGAGAACAGGCTTTGATGTGATTGGTTTTATGTTGCGAGAAGGAAAGGTTCGGATTATTGGCGGCAAGTGGCGTAGCCGGGTGATCACTTTTTCAGATGAGAAGTATTTACGGCCAACACCTGATCGAGTTCGAGAAACGGTATTTAATTGGTTGGGACAGGATTTAACCGGTAAGCATTGTTTGGATTTATTCGCAGGGAGTGGGGCAATGGGTTTTGAGGCAGCCTCACGAGGGGCAGAGCGCGTCGTGATGGTAGAATTGAATAGGAGCATAATGCATCGATTGCATGCTACCCGGGAGAAGCTGGATGCAACTCAAGTGGAATTAGTGCAGATGAATGCGCTGGCGTTTATTGCCTCTGATGTGAGGCAATATGATGTCATTTTTTTAGATCCTCCTTTTCAATTTAATCTGCTGCCTGAATTATTAATGCGGCTTTCTTCACGTATGACAGGAGACGGTTTGGTTTATATAGAAAGTGATCATAAAATCGATCTGAATGAACAATGGCTTGTATGGCGCAGCGGACGAGCAGGCAAGGTTTGCTATCACTTACTGAAATTGAAAAAAAATGGATAAAGCTGTTTATCCTGGAACTTTCGACCCGTTGACGCGCGGTCATGAAGATCTGGTGCGTCGTGCAGCAAGATTGTTTGATCAGGTTATCGTGGCAGTTGCTGCGGATAGTGGCAAAGCCCCTTTTTTTTCCTTGGATGATCGCATCCAAATGGCCCAAGAAGTGCTAAAGGATTGTTCAAATATTGAGGTGATGGGATTTGCTGGTTTGTTAACCGTATTTTTGCAGCAACAAAATGCCCGCATCATTCTGCGTGGCTTACGTGCTGTGTCTGACTTTGAATATGAGTTTCAACTGGCAGGAATGAATCGATGTCTCTATTCAGATGTTGAAACTGTTTTTTTAACCCCATCCGAGCAATATATGTTTATTTCTGCAACGATTGTGCGAGAAATTGCCAGATTGGGAGGGGATGCGGACAAATTCGTGCACCCCATTGTTGCAGAGCAGTTACGCAAGAAAATGAAAAACTGATTTTTTTGAGGTTGTTGAGATGGCGCTATTAATTACTGATGAATGTATCAATTGTGATGTTTGCGAGCCGGAATGTCCGAATGAAGCAATTTCGCAAGGTGAGGAAATTTATGAGATCAATCCCAATTTATGCACAGAATGTGTAGGACATTATGATACACCTCAATGTGTTGAGGTTTGCCCCGTCAATTGTATTGTTACCAATCCAGATATGACAGAGAGTCGTGAGCAATTACTAGCTAAATATCATGCGTTGATTACTGACGCGGAGCGAGCTCCTCAGGAATAGCATAACGCCTTGGTCCAAAAATGGCAGTACCTATCCGCACAATCGTTGCGCCCTCTGCAATCGCAACATCCATATCCTCAGACATGCCCATTGATAGCGTGTCGATATCGAATCCATCCTTTTTGAGCTGCTCAAAGATCTTCCGCATTATTTGAAATTGCTCGCGTTGTAGTGCAGTTGCAGAAGTAAGCTCGGGTACCGCCATTAATCCTCTTAATTTTAGACGAGGGAGTTGATTGACAAAGGCAGCGAGCTCTGCAGCCTGTTCAGGCGCAATACCACTTTTGGTCACTTCACCACTGACATTGACTTGGACACAGACTTGTAGCGGCGGGAGCGATTCAGGCCTCGCATTAGACAGGCGAACAGCAATTTTTTCTCGATCCACACTGTGTACCCAGGCAAAAAGTTTTCTGCAATGGGTTTGGTTTTGTTGCTTTGGATCGGGCCAATAAAATGCCACTCTATGGGTAAATCAGCAAGCGCGCGAATTTTTATCAACCCTTCCTGCAAATAATTTTCTCCAAATACAGTTTGTCCTGCTTCCCAGGCTTCTCTTACATTCTCAGGGGGATTGGTTTTGCTGGCAGCTAATAACAGAATGTCCTCTGGTTGTCGTCCTGCATTACTGGCAGCTTCTGCAATACGGGATTTAACTGTTTGCAGACGGGTGGCAATTGTTGTCATGATTTACTAATGGCAATGAAAAAAACAATGAAATAGTGCTTGTTGGGAAAAGTAGCGCTGGATAAGGTTAACTATCAGCTGCCTAATATCTTCTCAATTTTTATTTATCCCTACCGTTGATAAACAAACAGGTTTTTACTTTGAGCTGGAGAACCAGGGAAAAACTTGTGTAGACCAGCATTACCTACTCATTGTATCTAGGAAAAACATAAATGAACATAGTAGAACTACTTGCCTTTGTGGTCAAGAATAATGCATCTGATTTGCATTTGTCTGCCGGTATGCCACCAATGATTCGTGTGCATGGTGATGTCAGACGCATTAATTTGCCAGCAATGGAGCATAAAGACGTGCACGATATGATTTATGACATCATGAACGATAGTCAGCGCAAATTCTACGAAGCGCATCTGGAATGCGATTTTTCTTTTGCAGTACCTAATCTTGCACGTTTTCGGGTAAATGCATTCAATACTCATCGGGGTGCAGCTTCGGTAATGCGGACGATTCCCTCAAAGGTGTTGACACTGGAACAGATCAAGGCACCCAAAATTTTTGCAGAAATTGCGCAGCAACCGCGAGGTGTGGTGCTGGTTACAGGTCCAACCGGTTCTGGTAAGTCAACTACGTTGGCTGCGATGATCGATGATATTAATGAGAATCAGTATGGTCATATTCTAACACTCGAGGATCCGATCGAGTTTGTTCATGAAAGTAAGAAATGCCTGATCAATCAACGTGAAATCGGGAAAGATACGCATAGTTTCGCTAATGCATTGCGCGCAGCTTTGCGAGAAGACCCGGACATTATTTTAGTGGGTGAGATGCGTGATTTGGAGACGATTCGTTTGGCGTTGACTGCGGCAGAAACAGGTCATTTGGTATTTGGTACCCTGCATACCAGTTCTGCAGCCAAAACGATTGATCGTATTATCGATGTTTTTCCTGCGGAGGAAAAGGAAATGGTTCGTGCCATGCTATCTGAATCCCTGCGGGCAGTGATCTCTCAGACATTGTTGAAAACTAAAGATGGGACTGGCCGGGTTGCAGCGCATGAAATCATGATTGGTACCCCTGCCATCCGTAATCTGATTCGGGAAGGAAAAGTGGCGCAGATGTATTCAACTATTCAGACCAGTCAGGGTGTGGGAATGCAAACACTCGATCAAAACCTGGCTGATCTGGTGAAGCGTAATGTCGTTTCCATTGCGGAGGCAAGAGCCAAAGCAATGAACAAGGACAATTTTCGAGGTTAATATACCTAATCCATTTCTAAATCAAAACTGACTTTGTCGGCTTCACCTTGCCGTTTATTGAAACTGTCTACGGCTCGCCTTCGCGTCATTTTTGATTTAGAAATGGAATAAAAGGAAAGGATTTAAAAATTTATCATGGAACAAGAGCAGGCAACAAAATTTATGCACGATTTGCTGCGTTTAATGCTCAGCAAAAAGGCTTCCGATTTGTTTATCACAGCTGGCTATCCGCCTGCGTTTAAAATTGACGGAAAAATGACGCCCGTATCCCAGCAGCAACTCTCCCCACAGCACACGGCGGAACTTGCGCGCGCTATCATGAATGACAAACAGGCGACAGAGTTTGCAGCGAGCAAGGAGTGCAACTTTGCCATTCATCCACCGGGAATCGGACGATTTCGTGTGAATGCTTTTATTCAACAACAGCGAGTTGGTCTCGTGATCCGCACGATTACCACACAAATTCCAAAATTTGATGATTTGGGTCTGCCACTTGTGCTAAAAGACGTGGTGATGAGCAAGCGTGGCTTGGTTATTTTTGTAGGAGGTACCGGCTCAGGCAAATCGACATCGCTTGCTGCCCTGATCGGTCACCGTAATCAGAATAGCTATGGCCATATCATCACCATTGAAGACCCAGTAGAATATGTGCATGAGCATATCAACTGCGTCATCACGCAACGGGAAGTTGGCGTGGATACTGATTCCTGGGAAGCGGCGTTAAAGAATACATTGCGTCAGGCTCCCGATCTCATTTTGATTGGTGAGATTCGTGATCGTGAAACGATGGAACATGCAATTGCTTTTGCCGAGACGGGTCACTTATGCATGGGGACACTGCATGCCAATAGTGCCAACCAGGCGCTTGACCGCATTATTAATTTCTTCCCGGAAGAACGGCGATCGCAGCTGCTGATGGATTTATCATTAAATTTGAGAGCATTGATCGCGCAACGGCTGATTCCCAAGAAAGAAGAAAAAGGGCGAGTGGCAGCGATTGAGGTGATGCTGAATTCCCCATTGATTTCAGATCTGATTTTTAAAGGTGAGGTACATGAAATCAAAGAAATCATGAAGAAATCACGAGAACTCGGCATGCAAACTTTTGATATGGCGTTATTTGAGCTTTACGAGGCTGGCCTGATCAGTTATGAGGATGCGCTGAGAAATGCAGACTCCATGAATGAATTGCGCTTGCAAATCAAACTGCACAGTTCAGAAGCGCAGCACAAAAATATAAATGAAGGTATTGAGCACTTGACGATTACCTGATTTATGGCAGGGTGAAGTCGTTATTGTGAATTAGAAAGTTTCCGGCAGTTTAGCTTTCACCAAACTGCCGTTTAGGATTACTGCTTCTCAACAACAACCTGATTATTCAGTTCCGAAATATCTGCAAAACTAGTGGTACAGAATTATTGTGTTGTCAATATAGATCGACCGTTTATATTTTGAGGTAAACGATTATTATTAGCGTAGAAGCTCTTTAGTTGATTAAGTTGTGTATCTGAAATGGTAATCACTTTGGACAGAATATACCATTGAACGCCTTCACTACAGGGTGGCGTGGTTAAAGATCCGGCTAGAGTATAGTATTGGATCGGTTGATCAAGTGTTGGTAATAATGCTGCAGGGTCGATTTGCAAGCCAGAATTTTGTTTTTTGCCTCCTGAGTCAGGTGGCGTATTATCTAGAATCGTTTGGAATGTTGCGTTTTCATCCCCTACATTGATTGCAACCGCCAAAACAACAAGTCTGCCATCACTTTTAACATGAACATAGTGCAATTCAGCTGGAAAACTGGTAGCACCCAGGACATGTTCGCTTGGCTCATGAAAATGAAATTGGGTTAACGGGAACGATTCTTCTCCAATCTTAAGCTTCCCAGTGTAATTGGTGGATGTATTGACTTGTACCGCATGACCAGTATTGAAAAAATCTGGTTTATCAACAGTATACAATATTTCCATCGGATTAACCTGGGTCTGTTCAATTTTTGCAGAAGCCAAATCGACAGGAGATTGATGCTGCCCTACACCGCATTCAGCAAAGGGAAAACTTAACGGTGGTGTTTGAGAGGTATCTTGAAGGGACCACCATGTTGCTTGCTCCCCATGATCCCAATGAGGTGGGTCTGAAAAAGCACTTGTTGCGCAGGATGCAATGACAGCAGCTAATAAATTATTTAATAATTTTCTTTTCATGATCACTCCGGCGGTAACTAGTTAAGAGATTAGCAAGTATGCTTTCTGCAGTAATCAACCATTGGCGATTGCTTTTTTGGATTGGATGATTCTGGCCCTGCTCCTGAATCGGTATCTTTTGACGATTCTGAGGTTTCTTTTTTAGTTGATGAATCAGATTGCTGTGTTGGCAGTATCAGATTATTTGAGTCTGTTGATGAATTGGATGTATTAGATGTATTAGATGTATTTGGATGTATTGGATCTTTTGTCGTGTCTGCTGCGAAACATGAAATACTGAAACTTAGTGCGACAATTAACAAAACTTTAGTAAGCATAATAACGTCCTCTGTATCAAAAGAATTTATAAAAATAAATGTTTATTCAAATATTAAAATTCATTTGCATATAACCAATGTTTTGCATCGTAAATAGCTTTAATTGAGCTGATACAATATAAAAGTAAAAGCTTATTTGGTTAAAGTTTAGTGAGCTAAGCCCTCACTTATCTTTCTCTTAATCTGTGTAATTATTCTCCGTTCAAGTAACATGAGCGGCTACAAATACATCACCTTTAGTCCTAACAGATCAGCAATGCTTTTGCTACCAGAATAACTTTTTAATAAACATAGAACTTTCCTCCCTTGTAAAGAAATAAAATGAAAATGGTGGGTTAAAAATGAGGAAGCAGGAAAAATGCTGTCAATTTGTATTTACCTTTCGTCCAAAAACATTGACTAAGCGCCATTCGAATTCTTGTGTACCATCCGAATCTAACAACATTGAAAGCGCGCTTTTGGATAAGGGCAGTACTGTCACATCGATGGTGTATTCATTCGTTTCAAGTGGTATTTCAGAGGATGTACCTACTATCTGCGTGGGGATTAGCTTGATAATGACTTGTTCGATAGCGTAATCTTTATTACCGTTATAAATGCTGCCATTAAAGCTTCCCCAACCGAAACCAGCAGCAAGCTTGATCTTATTCACTACGTTAGAGGGAAGTGTTATCACATTTGAATTGTCATCAGGAGAGGCATCATCGCACTGATTTCTCAATTCATGTTTTTGATTGCTATTTTGTATAGAGGCTTTTAAGCAATAATCATAATCAGCTAAAGCTGAATGAGCGACAGTCATGTAAGGCCAGAGAGTAATACCTATCAGCATAAACCTGGCCAGTGAAAATTGTTGCATTAACAAACTCCTTCGCTGTTTTTGCTTACTTAGATCTTAGTCTTTGTATAAGGTACATTACCTAGGCTAAATAAAATGTGAAGATGAAATAGTCTTGAACAGACTAAATGAAATTTTAGGTTATCACTGAGGGTAACAATGCAATATGCCAAACTTACTGATATAAATTAATTCATTAAACTAAACTTAATCTTGTTAAATCAATAAATAGGGCTTACTCAGAAAGTATAAGCAATTGTTTTTACGCGCAGATATCGTAAAAATCAATGTTTAAGTTCAAGGTTTTTGAATGAATTATGCCGAAACCCTTGCACTTGATTTGAATTCAAGCTCACCTAAGTTCGATCAATTTTTATTAAACTGCATACTGTTATAAATAATATTCTTTATAAAACAATATATTAAGGATTATAAATTTTAAACGAGATTACAAGAAATACTTTTTGAGTAGACTCTAAATATCAATTTGAGGATAAGAAGGTTGTGGAGTATTTGCGAGAATTTATAATCGCGTATTTAATATCTTTTAATAACTCATTGATGAGTTATTAAAAGATCATTTCTACTTATTATTACTATTTTTTTTAAGTTCCTTAAGCATCATTAAGCATTGGATTTATGAATTCTCTGTTTTATCAGGCTGTTAATTTTTATTAGTATTCAGAAATACGCTTTTTAATAACAGCGTAAACAAAAAAGGAATAAAACTCATCCCTGTCACCCAGTAATGCTCATAAGTGAATTGATCGCCTTCATCCATTATGATATACGTGAAAAAGATACCGACGGGTGCAATCAAGGAAAGGAATTGAATTAATAAAAATAATTTTTTAATCATATGGTTATCTTATATATTAATTTCTGTCAATTATTAAAAAATCTGATAGGCTTTTGTTTAGTCAAAGTAATTTGAGTTTAGTATAAAAAAGAATAAAAGACTTTTGAATCTTCCTGTGCGTGAGAAAATAAATGGAAGTTATACTTATTATCACCAATTTTCCTGACAAAGCGAGCGCATTAATGCTTGCTCAAAAGCTCATTGAAAGTCGAGCTGCAGCGTGCATTAATATTTTGGCCGAATCCACTTCAATATACCGGTGGCAGGGAGAGACTGAAATAAGCCATGAAATACCTGTCTTAATCAAAACACTGGTGAAGCATTATGTTATGGTGGAAGAAATCATTAAAGCTATCCATCCTTATGAACTCCCCGAGATTATCGCTGTCCCTGTAAAGTTGGGATTGCCAGCATATATGCAGTGGATTGCCGATGAGGTAACCGATCATTCTTGAATTAGCAATATAAAAAACAAATTTGAGTCAGCTATGCGTTTAATTCCTATGCGTTTAATTCAATTTTTTTTGATTTTATTTATTCTTGTTAGCACAAATGTAGTAGCTGAAGAAGAAAAACGCTCCAGCGTACTATCGATCTTGCAGAAATTAGGTGCTAGCTTTGGGCAAGCAGAACAGGAGTTGCTGCCTCCGGATGAGGCATTTAAGTTTTCAATTGAGGTGCGAGATGAGCATACGCTCATTGCCAATCTTATTCCTGCAAAAGACTACTACCTTTATCGCGATAAAATTGCCTTTGAGCCGAAAAGTGATGGCATTCACATAGAAAAAATCACATTGCCACCCGGCAAGATGAAGGAGGATCAGACCTTTGGTAAGACGGAAGTTTATTATCAGCCTATCCAGGCAGTTATTTCATTAAAACGAGAGGTGTCAGCTACAAACCAGCTTTCTCTTGCCGCAATTTATCAGGGATGTAACGAGCCAATAGGCGTATGCTATGCGCCGATCAAAAACGAAAGCGATATCACCCTCCCGACACTCAAAGTAGCTTTGAATACGGTTGCTGAAACGATCAGTGGCAGCGCAGCAGCTGCGAATATGGATGCTACTGCAGAATTATTCCAAACACCCGCAGGCTTACCAGCCATTGAAACTGAGTCGTACAAAATCGAGCAAATGTTTGCGAGTGGTAATTTCTGGTTGATATTGACTGGTTTTTTTGGCATAGGCTTGTTGCTTGCTTTTACCCCATGCGTTTTTCCCATGTTTCCGATTTTATCGGGCATCATTGCTAATAGAAGTCAGCATCTTACCAAACGACGGGGCCTTGTTCTTGCGCTGGCTTATGTCCTGGGAATGGCGATCGCTTATGCCATTGCAGGTATTGCCGCTGGGCTGTCAGGTGCCATGCTGTCTGCTGCCTTACAAAATGCCTGGGTATTAGGTACTTTTGCGCTGATCTTTGTCATGCTGGCTTTTTCGATGTTTGGTTTTTATGAATTGCAATTACCCAGTTTTCTCCAGAGCAAGCTTTCAGAAGAAGCAGGGCATTTGAGAGGAGGGCATTTATCTGGAGTATTTGGCATGGGGGCATTGTCTGCCTTGATCGTCAGTCCTTGTGTAGCTGCCCCCCTTGCAGGTGCACTGCTCTATATCAGTCAGACCAGCGATGTCGTATTAGGTGGATCGGCATTATTTATGATGGCACTGGGTATGGGTATGCCGCTGTTATTATTAGGGGCTTCAGCAGGCGTGCTGTTACCTAAATCAGGCCCATGGATGGAATCGATCAAGCAGTTCTTTGGTGTACTGTTACTGGCGGTCGCTATCTGGTTGATATCACCTGTAGTTTCTGAGGTTGCTCATATGTTGCTGTGGTCAGCACTATTTATCATTTCAGCGATTTATCTGCATGCGATCGATCCGTTACCTGAAAGAGCATCTGGTTTCAGAAAATTTCTTAAAGGCATAGGAGTCATTGCGTTACTGACGGGGATTGCTCTTTTGATTGGTGTATTGTCTGGTAGTCGGGATATTCTGCAACCGCTCTCAAAATTGAGTATCGCCAGTGTCGGGAATAATGAAGCGGTGCAGCCAGTGGGCTTTGATCAGGCTGACCATCTGCCGTTTCAGCGGATAAAAACGATCGCTGAGCTTGAAGAGGTTATCCAGCAGTCGAAAAACAAATACATTATGGTAGATTTTTATGCCGACTGGTGTATTTCCTGCAAGGAAATGGAGCGCTTCACATTTACTGATGCGAGAGTGCAGGCACGATTGAAAGATGTGGCTTTATTGCAAGTAGATGTGACTGCGGGAACGCCGGATGATACAGCGCTACTGAAACGTTTCAAACTATTTGGTCCACCGGGAATTCTATTTCTTGACCGTCAAGGGAACGAGGTACCAAACATCAAAATTATTGGTTATCTCAATAAGGAAGATTTCCTTACTATATTGGACGCGGTATTGATTTAGTGTAACTGTTTTATCGTTTATTTTATCAACAAGGGAAGATTGCATGTCAAAGTTAGGCAAGTTATTGCTTTATGTTGCTATCGCTATCGGGGCGATAACTGCAGGATTTATATTCAAGGCCCACCAGGTGACCTCACAGTTGAGCAACACTGAAAAGCAAGCG
The DNA here is from genome assembly GCA_963815685.1 of uncultured beta proteobacterium. Classification (GTDB taxonomy): domain Bacteria; phylum Pseudomonadota; class Gammaproteobacteria; order Burkholderiales; family Nitrosomonadaceae; genus Nitrosomonas. Next base: position 211,942 of record CAWFHT010000011.1, on the reverse strand, counting down.
GGTGCAGAAGCGTTCTTTGCTGCTAGTCTGTCGGATATAGAAGGTAATACGCAGCCTTTCTCTCAATGGCGTGGAAATGTGTTGCTCGTAAATTTCTGGGCTACCTGGTGTGCACCCTGTCGTGAAGAAATACCAGAATTTATTGAAACACAAGATAAATTTCGTGAGCAGGGATTGATTTTAGTAGGCATCGCTATCGATCAAAAAGAAAGGGTAGAAGCGTTTAGTAAAGAGTTTGCTATTAATTATCCTGTCGTGGTGGGAGATCTTGGATGCTTTTTCACTAGCAGAGGCAATGGGTAATCCGCAAGGTGCGTTACCTTACACAGTGATGATCAATCGCGCTGGAGAAATTGTTGATACTCATTTAGGTCGCATTCACATGGATAAAGTCGAAAAAGTACTGAAACCCTTGCTATAAATTTTTTGGAAGGAATGCAGTTAGCGGACATCATATTGATCATTCATTTTTTGTTCGTGCTATTCGTTGTTGGTAGTCTTCCTCTTATTTGGATTGGTGTGTGGCTGCATTTAAAATTTGTCCGGAATTTTGTATTTCGACTCACCCATCTTGCTGCCATACTGTTTGTTGTGAGTGAGTCGCTGATAGGTATCATTTGCCCATTGACGAGATGGGAATATGAGTTGCGTGGAATCGAAGCAGAACGAAGCTTTATACAGTACTGGTTACATCGAATATTATATTATGATTTTCCTGAAAGTGTACTCACAGTAAGTTATGTGGTATTTGCAGCTTCTAGTGGCGATAACTTTCAAGTTTGTTCCACCAGTCATTCCCAGAAAATTCAAGTTTAAACGTTAGTAATGGCGCAGTTTAATCACTTTCTATTTCGTTTAAGTTATTTTTGGAAAAAGGAAGGAGTTCTGCAATCGGTGATTCAAATATTTCATCATCAAAAGCCTTATCTCCATCAGCAATGGGACTACCATCTGGTTTGAGTCCTTGGAAATTGTAGCGCGCTCTGTCTGCTAAGTGAGATAATTGTACATTCTGGAGGGCCGTAAACATCGTTTCGAGTCTTCCGGGGAATTTTTTATCCCATTGTTGCATCATTTCTTTGATCGCCTGGCGTTGCATATTTTTCTGGGAGCCGCACAAATTACAGGGAATAATCGGAAAATTCTCAATTTCAGCGTAAGTAGCCAGATCCTTTTCTTTGCAATAAGCCAGTGGACGAATTACGATATGATGACCGTCATCGCTAATTAGCTTGGGTGGCATTGCTTTGAGTTTGCCGCCATAAAACATGTTGAGGAAAAAAGTTTCGAGTATGTCGTCTCTATGATGACCCAAAGCTATTTTAGTAGCACCTAATTCAGTTGCCACACGATAGAGTACTCCGCGGCGTAAACGGGAACATAAACTACATGTTGTTTTTCCTTCAGCAATAACCCGTTTGACTACACTATAGGTATCCTGCTCAACAATGCGAAATGGCATGCCAATTTGTGTGAGATATTCGGGTAATACATGCTCAGGAAAACCAGGTTGTTTCTGATCCAGGTTGACAGCAATCAGTTCAAAATCCAAGGGAGCATGTGCCTGGAGATTGCGCAAAATATCGAGCAGAGCATAGCTATCTTTTCCACCCGATAAACAAACCATCACCCGGTCGCCAGGTTCGATCATATTAAAATCAGCGATAGCCGTCCCTACCAGGCGACGTAATCGTTTACGAAGCTTGTTGGTGTTATATTGCACTTTTTTGGATAAGGGTTCCATCATGAGAAATATCGTAGGTGTGAAAGTTCTAAAATACCTTATTGGTTATATCGCTATTGTCGCAACAAACTAAATAGTTTAACAGCCGGAACAATAAAACAGTAACGCGTTCTAACAATTGGATTTAAAATTGCTGATTTGTATCATAGGAGCAGAGGACAGAATTATATGAAGAAGCACATAGCGGTATTCTTCACGATTTTGATGTTCTGGATGGTGAGTGTATCTGCTGATTTGAATCACAATCATCAAAGTACAAATCCTACGGTCATTGGTAAGCCAGGTGATCCTGCCAATGTTACACGTACGATAGAAATAAAGATAATGGATAATCGTTTCTTACCTTCCGAGATTAATGTGAAGCAAGGTGAGATTATCAGATTTCTTGTTAAGAATGAAGGCATGAGACGACATGAAATGGTCATTGATACAATAGAGAATTTAAAAAAACATGCCCAAATGATGCATTCAGACCCTGGCTTCATCAGTGATGATCCTAACTACGTTGACATGCTGCCAGGTGAGCAAAAAGAGCTCGTATGGCACTTTACAGAAAGTGGTATAGTTAATTTTGCTTGCGGTTATCCTGGACATTTCAAAGGGAATGCGCGGCAAGATATATGTGGAGATGAAATGAGAATAGAAATTAATAGATTTTTGTTGAAATCAATGATGGCTGGTGCATTAGCATTGACAGCATTTTCGACTTTCGCTGCTGAAACAGTTGAAGTTTATAAAAGCCCGACATGTGGCTGCTGCTCAAAATGGGTTGATCATCTGAGAGATAATGGGTTTACTGTCAATACACATGATGTGGGTAATAAAGAAGCAAGAGCGCGCGCAGGTATCTCTCCTTCTTTAGGTTCATGCCATACCGCCTTGGTCAACGGCTATGCCATTGAAGGTCATGTTCCTGCACGGGATATCAAGCGGCTTCTGCGAGAACGCCCTGAAGCAGTTGGATTGGCAGTTCCTGATATGCCCCATGGTTCCCCAGGTATGGAAGGCGCGCGTAGCGATCCTTACGATGTACTTTTAGTCAAGCAAAAAGGCGATCAACGACGTGATGCCGCCGTTTACAGTAGCTATCCCTCTAAATAAAAAAGCTATAAGTAAAATCAAATAATTCTCTATTAAAAATTAAAAGATTTTTGTTTTTTTATATTGCTTATGTGGCTTGGAAGGAAAAAGTGTTTGCTGCTGACATTAGCGATAAGTGGATTTATTTTAATGTCGGGCTGTACAGATTCTATTTCTACTGCCAATAAGCTTCTGCAGCAGATCCAGCAAGGACAGACTGAAATAGTTGAGCGAAATTTTGATACCGCCCAGATTGCTCGAGGGCGGGCAATTTTTCGGGAGAATTGTGCTGTTTGTCATGGACCAAATGCTGAAGCAACACCCAATTGGAGAAAGCCACTAGAAAATGGGCGGTACCCGCCGCCTCCTTTGGATGGCACGGCGCATGCCTGGCATCATTCGACTGAGGAATTGAAACGTTTTATTTTAAAAGGTGGTCCTCCTGGAGAGGGCCGTATGCCTGGCTGGGAAGGTAAGCTCACAGAACAGGAAATAGATGATATTCTTGTTTGGATTAAGTCTTTATGGCCTGATGAAGTATATGATGCTTGGTACAAACGAATTGAGTACCGGCAATAAACGTATTTTATTAAGCATAAGAAAGCTGACTTTGCGGATGACCTTGCCAGAAGAGTTGGCTTCTGCTTTTCTTAAGTATGCGTTGAATAGATAGTTACTATTCAGTATTTAGAACGAGTAACTGATGGCGCGCCCAACACGATTCGAACGTGTGACCCCCGCCTTCGGAGGGCGGTACTCTATCCACTGAGCTATGAGCGCTTAAAACTTTAAATTTCAAATATGGAAATGCGATAAAGAAAAATCTGTTTGGATTTATTCACTTAACCCAGACTTTGGCAAAGCTGGATAAATACGGACAACTTTGACTACTTGATTTTTTGTTTGAATAATCTCCAGGGAATATCCAGCTATATTTAATCCAATCCCAGCCTCGGGGATATCCTGAAAATGCTCCAAAATCAAACCGTTTAAAGTTTTGGGTCCATCTAAAGGCAAATGCAACCCAAGTTTCCGATTAAGATCACGTAATAAAACACTTCCTTCAACAATTATACTACCATCTGGCTGCCGAATGAATGTGCTAGTCTGAGTAGGTGGGTGTGTTGTAAATTCACCAATAATTTCCTCAAGAATATCTTCCAAGGTTACCAATCCTATCCACTCACCATACTCATCAACAACCAAACCTATTCGTTTCCGATTTTCCTGGAATAGTTGCAATTGTGAAAACAAGGGGGTGCCAGATGGGATGAAATAAGGTTCCTGCATAACTTTCTCAAGTATTGTCGCAGTAATTTTTCCACCTCTCATTTGGTTGAATATTTTGCGTACGTGAATGATTCCGACTACATTATCAAGATGTCCGCGATATACCGGCAATCGAGTATGGTGGCAAGTCAGTAGTTGATCATGGATGGTTTCATCATCAGCCTCCAGATCGATGGCTTCAATCTGACTTCGTGGCACAATGACATCGTCAACGGTAACGGTTTCAAGATCAACTAGATTAATCAGTACGCTTTGATGTTTCTTCTGGATGAAATGGCCTGCTTCCAGAACAAGTGTTTTAAGTTCTTCTGGACTGATTTTATGAGTTGTATTTTCCTTAAGTTTCAGGCGAAAGAGGATTAAAAGTCCTTGGACGAAAAGATTAACAAACCAAACTGACAGGGTAGAAAATTTTTAGCAAGGGTGTTAATACATAGCTTGCCGGTAATGCAATTTTCTCTGGATAGGTAGCGGCAATAACTTTGGGCGTAATTTCGCTGAATATCAATATTGCCAGTGTTACACATATTGTGCCGATAAGTAGAGCCAAATCATTGTGCGCAAAGAATATAGAAACGATTACTGCAACCAGGGTCGCAGCGGCTGTATTTAACAGATTATTTCCAAGCAAAATGACACCGAGCAATTTGTCGGTATTGACTAGCAATTGAGTTGTTAAGCGAGCGCCACGATGTCCCTGTTTAGCGAGATGCTTCAAGCGATAGCGATTAATTGCCATCATGCTGGTTTCAGAAAGCGAAAAAAAACCAGATAAAATGAGTAATAAAAATAATGCTACAAGTAATATAGATAAAGGTACGTCTTCCAAATGGCTTTATCCTTGTAATTTTCCGCAATCAAAGCGCAAAAACAACTTTGGCCCCATACTAACTTATGAATTGGTTTCAGCTGCTAGCAGACATATATTGTTGAAGAAGACTTTTTATCTTTAAAATCTATTTCTGTAGCCAATCGAAATAAACATAACTCTTTTGTGGAACTTTCGACTCGGTAAAACGTTTAAGTTCTTCTTGATTCACCTTCTTATCCCACCAAATAGCGCGAGCTTCCTTTTGCTGCTCGATCAGGTGTGGTCTTTTTGCAAATAATTCTCGCATAAATTTGGTGTGCTCAGATTCATAATTGTCTATAGTCGGTTTGCTCATAATATTAATAATTTGTAAACTTTAACCACAATTGATTTGATTGCGTTTGTAAATGTAACTATTGCTAATGATAACTTCAACTGGGTAAATTATAAAAGAAGAAAAATGATTAAGAAAAGATTAAGCTAATGGTTAATAATGAAAAGCTATTCAAATTTAATGGGAAATTTATATTTATTGGCTTCGGGAGTGTTGGACAGGGATTTCTTCCCTTATTATTAAGGCATGTTGATATTTTACCTGCCCAGATTAGGATTATTGCTGCAGATGAAAAGGGCAGAATTGAGGCAGAAAGTCAAAATATCTCATTCGAGGTCAATCCACTGACACCGCAGAATTATCGTCAGATACTTGGCTCCCTTCTAGACACCGGTGATTTTCTACTTAATGTATCTGTTAATGTATCTAGTCTGGCATTGATTGAATTATGCCACACACGAGGTGCGCTTTATCTCGATACTTGTATTGAGCCTTGGATGGGTGGCTATGCTGATACCAATTTATCACTTTCTGAGCGCTCTAACTATGGATTACGTGAAAAAGCGCTGGCGCTCCGTGAAAAATTAGGAAACGGTCCGACAGCCGTTCTTTGTCATGGTGTTAATCCTGGTCTTGTTTCTCATTGGGTTAAGCAAGCGCTTCTCAATATCGCGCATGATATTGGAGTAAATTTAGAAATCCCGAAAGCGCGGGTTCAATGGGCAAAGTTGGCGCAAATGCTAAATATTTCCGTTATCCAATGTGCAGAGCGTGATACGCAAGCAATCAATCCGCCGAAACGCATTGATGAGTTTGTTAACACATGGTCAATTGATGGTTTTGTTTCTGAAGGAATACAGCCTGCGGAGTTGGGGTGGGGTAGCCATGAAAAGTATAAACCGTCTGATGGAAGATATCATGGTTTTGGCTGTGATGCTGCTATTTATTTGGAGCGACCGGGTATTCAAACGCAGGTTTATGGCTGGACTCCGCTTGAAGGCGCTTATCGCGGTTTTTTGATTACTCATAGTGAATCTATCTCAATCGCGGACTATTTAACAATCAAGGAAGTAAATAAGCTTTGTTACCGACCAACTGTTTATTATGCATATCATCCTTGTGACGCAGCCGTTCTCTCGATACACGAATTCAATGGAAAGAATTTAAAGTTGCAATCAAAAACCCGCTTACCTATGGATGATATTTATGATGGCGCCGATGAGATTGGAGTGTTGTTGATGGGGCATTCCAAGGGGATATATTGGTATGGCTCGGTATTGTCCATTCATGAGACACGGAAGCTTGCTCCTTACAACAATGCTACTAGTTTGCAAGTAGCGGCGGGCGTATTAGGAGGGGTAATCTGGGCCATGAAAAACCAGCAAGCAGGTATTATTGAGCCTGATGAAATGCCTTTTGAAAATATCCAGAAAATTGCGGCTCCTTACTTGGGGGAAATGGTTGCAAAGTATAGTGACTGGACACCACTTAAAGGGCGCGGAAAGCTGTATGAGGAAGATTTAGATAAAAGCGATCCATGGCAATTCAAGAATTTTCGTGCCACTTGATTGGACGATAAATGACTTTTATTTTCATGACTTGGATAGAGGGAGCCAGCAAAGTGTATTGCTTGATCTGCAATATAGTCATGTAGTCAATTTTCAGCTCAATATTGAAAATAATGTTTCACGTGAAACATTTTATTTATAAAGTTAAATTTTTTATGAATAAAAATGCTGTATGACTTAGAATTAAACAATAATTTTGATTACCGTTTTTACAATGCACATTTATGAGCTTTTCGGAAAACTTTGATGTTATCGTGGTAGGTGGCGGTCATGCAGGAACAGAGGCAGCGCTAGCGGCTGCTCGCATGGGGCAGAAAACATTATTGCTTACCCATAATCTCGAAACGTTAGGGCAGATGTCTTGTAATCCATCTATAGGCGGTATAGGCAAAGGGCATTTGGTCAAGGAAATCGATGCGTTGGGTGGGGTGATGGCTGAGGCCATTGACGAGGCGGGAATCCAGTTCCGAATGCTTAATTCAAGTAAAGGTCCCGCTGTACGTGCGACACGCGCTCAGGCTGATCGCGTGCTTTATCGTCAGGCAATTCGCCGGCGTCTAGAGAATCAGCCTAACCTGTGGTTAATTCAACAGTCAGTAGATGATCTGGTGCTGCAAGGTGATCGAGTTGTGGGAGTAATTACCCAGCTTGGCGTTAAGTTTTTTGCACGAGCAGTCATCTTGACAACCGGTACTTTTTTGGCTGGATTGGCGCATGTGGGGAATAATAATTTTCAAGCTGGCAGAGCGGGCGATCCGCCCGCTATCAGTCTTGCTCAACGACTGCGTGAGATGAAATTGCCCGTTGGGCGTCTCAAGACCGGTACACCTCCGCGTATCGATGGGCGCAGTATCAATTATCCTTTGCTGCAGGAGCAACCTGGTGATGATCCTGTGCCGATATTTTCGTTTCTGGGTAATGTAGCACAGCATCCACGCCAGATATCTTGCTGGATTACACGCACAAATCGTCGGACGCATGACATCATTCGCGATGGCTTGGATCGTTCACCTTTATTTACAGGAAAGATAGAAGGAATAGGGCCACGTTACTGCCCATCAATCGAAGACAAAATCGTTCGTTTTTCTGATAGAGATTCGCATACGATTTTTCTTGAACCTGAAGGACTGGATACGCATGAGGTGTATCCTAATGGTATTTCGACCAGCCTGCCTTATGACGTGCAAGTTAATTTGGTACGCTCGATCAAGGGGCTAGAGAATGCACATATTACCCGTCCTGGTTATGCCATCGAATATGACTATTTTGATCCGCGCGCACTTAAAAGCTCACTAGAAACTCGGGCTATTGAGGGGCTATTTTTTGCGGGTCAAATTAATGGGACAACTGGCTATGAAGAAGCGGCTGCGCAGGGATTACTGGCTGGATTAAATGCAAGTCTCAAAGTGCAGGGACGCGATGCATGGTGTCCACGCCGTGACGAAGCCTATTTGGGTGTATTAGTGGATGATCTGATAGCTCGTGGTGTGACCGAGCCTTATCGCATGTTTACCAGTCGTGCAGAATATCGTTTGCAGCTACGAGAAGATAATGCAGATATGCGATTGACAGAAATAGGTTGTCGGTTAGGGATAGTCAGCGAATCGCGTTGGCAAGCATTCGTGTTTAAACGTGAGGCCATTGAAACCGAGCAAGAAAGATTACGAAAGATATGGGTGCGGCCGGGTATGTTGCCAGAAGCGGATTTAATAAATGCGCTCGGTAAGACCATTGAAAAGGAATATTCGTTGTATGAATTGTTGCGCCGCCCGGATGTGACTTATACGGGATTAATGGCATTGCTAGGCATACAAGGTGACATTGCTGATGAGAAAGTTATTGAACAAGTGGAAATCAATGTTAAATATGAAGGGTACATTGAGCGTCAGAAACAGGAAGTCGCTCGCCATAGTACCTATGAAATGACGAGTCTGCCAAAGGACATTGATTATCGGAGCGTACGCGGTCTTTCAAGTGAAGTGCAACAAAAGCTAAATCAGCATAAACCTGAGACGATCGGTCATGCTGCGCGCATTTCTGGAATCACACCTGCGGCCATTTCCCTGTTACTGGTCCATCTGAAGCGCGGTTTCGTATTGTCAGAAATAAAATAAAATATGAGTTTAGAAAAACAGCTACTGGAAGGTCTTAATAAGCTTGAGGTTGGTCTGTCTGAAGAGAGGGAGCGAATTAGCGCCCACTTGCTGCAATATATCTTCTTTCTGGATAAATGGAATCGTGTCCATAATCTAACCGCAGTGCGTAAGCCAGAAGAAATGTTGACCAAGCATATGCTTGATAGCCTAACGTTGCTCCCTATTATTAGCGGTACTCATCATGCTGATGTTGGCGCTGGCGCGGGCCTTCCTGGTATTCCGCTGGCGATTGCCCGACCAGATTGGTATTTGACCTTGATTGAAAGCAATCAGAAAAAAGCTGCTTTTTTAAAACAAGGCTGCATTGAGTTGGCATTAAAAAATGTTAAGGTGGTTTGTGAACGTGCTGAACGTTTCTTTCCTTCCGAGAAATTCGATACGGTAATTTCTCGGGCTTTTGCTGATCTGAGTACTTTTGTCAAATCAGCAAATCATTTATGTGCTAAGCATAGCAAAAGTAGATTGGTCGCGATGAAGGGCAGATTTCCCGATGCTGAGCTAATGCAGTTACCCGCGCAATTTGAAGTTGAAAAAGTATTGCGTGTCATGGTGCCTGGTTTGAGAGCTGCCCGGCATCTAATTGTCATTAAGCCAGATCTCAGAAATCGAGATTAAGGAGCAAGCGCTGTGGTAAAAATTCTTGCGATCGCCAATCAAAAAGGAGGAGTCGGTAAAACAACAACGGGTATCAATCTGGCTGCAAGTTTGGTTGCGGTCGGTAAACGTGTGCTTCTCGTGGATCTCGATCCGCAAGGAAATACCACCATGGGAAGCGGCGTCGATAAACGTAGCTTACATCAGACGGTTTACCATGTTTTGTTGGGTGAGCAGCCTATCACTGAGGTACGGGTTGTTTCCACAGCGGGTAAATATGATTTGATCCCGGCCAATCAGGAACTGGCTGGTACCGAGGTGGAAATGGTCAATTTGGAACAGAGGGAAACGCGCCTCAAAGCAGCACTTCAACCTATAAAGGAAGAATATGATTTCATTCTCATGGATTGCCCTCCGGCGCTCAATTTGCTGACATTGAATGGTCTGTGTGCAGCACACTCAGTAGTAATTCCAATGCAGTGCGAATACTTTGCACTGGAGGGATTGAGTGATCTGGTCAATACTATCAGAAAGGTACGGCTTAATTTTAATCCTATTCTTAAGATTGAAGGCTTGCTACGGACCATGTTCGATCCGCGTAATGTTTTGGCAAAGCAGGTTTCCGATCAACTACAACAGCACTTTGGCAAAAAAGTGTATCGCACTGTGATTCCGCGCAACGTCCGATTGGCAGAGGCGCCCGGATTTGGTGTGCCTGTTTTATTCCATGACAAATTATCGAAAGGAGCACAAGCTTATCTTGCTCTTGCGAAAGAGATCATGGATACTGCAGCTTAACATGCTGGATTTTCAGGATAAATCAGAAAAAGTAGACAATTAAGAGTAAATGGCTAAGATAAAAGGTCTAGGAAGAGGGCTTGACGCATTGTTGTCAGGTAATCACGACGATCATGCGCTAGTAGAATCCTTGCGGCATTTGGAAATCAATTTGTTGCAACCAGGTAAATACCAACCCCGTACTAGCATGGATCAAACATCTCTGATGGAATTATCTGAATCCATCAAGGCACAAGGTGTGATGCAACCTATTCTGGTGCGCCCTGTGACTGCGGAACATTATGAGATTATTGCGGGTGAGCGCCGCTGGCGCGCGGCGCAACTGGCTGGGCTGATCCAAGTTCCCGTAATCATTCGTGAAGTACCGGATGAATCAGCGCTGGCAATGTCTCTCATTGAGAATATTCAGCGTGAAAATCTGAATCCGTTAGAAACCGCCATGGGTATCCAGCGACTCATCAAAGAGTTTGGCATGACACATCAAACGGCAGGTGAGGCACTGGGAAACTCACGCAGCGCAATTTCAAATTTACTACGATTGCTTAATCTGGCTGAACCTGTGCAAGAATTGATGATGCAAGGAAAAATTGATATGGGGCATGGACGTGCGCTGCTCGTTCTACCTGCAGCGAAACAAGTTGAAATTGCCAATTTAATTGCACATAAGCAATTGTCAGTACGCGAAACTGAAAAGCTGATCAAACGCATCGAGCAAGCTCCGGTAAAAAAAACGATCAAACAAGATCGTGACCTGCTACGCTTGCAGGAAGACATTTCTTCCAGGCTGGGCGCCAGTGTTGTCATCAAACCTGGAAAACGTGGAGCAGGCAATCTAGTTATTCACTACACCAGCTTGGAACAGTTGGATGGCATTCTCTCAAAATTCTAAAAGATAATTTGAACTTCTCGTTAAGAAGAATTCCATTTCCAAATCAAACAAGACGTGAAGGCAAGCCACAGACAATATAAATAAGACGGCAAGGAGTAGCCGACAAAGTCAGATTTAATTTAGAAATGTAATAAATCATTAAACTCATCTGGAGCTGATAGATGAACACGCACATTCTAATCAATCCTCACGTTGCTGCCATTCTCGGCGCGCTCGTTGCTGATGCAGCATCACTTGGTTTACACTGGCTTTACGATCCAGTGCGCATTACAGAAATAGAAAAGAATGGAGAGTTAGTATTTCGCCAACCCAACGCTGCTGATTATGCAGGGTCAAGCGGTTTTTTTGCACATGGTAATAGGCAGGCGGGAGAATCCTCGGGTTATGGAGAAGTATGCCTGTTAATACTTAAGCATCTGGCAAAACACGGTGAATTCAAGCGTGCGGCTTATCAGCTCGAATTTCGCACTCATTTTGGACCGGGTGGTGAATATATAGGCTATATCGACTCGCCTACTCGCCAAACCTTGCGGGTTTTATTACCGCTTGATATCGCGAGCTTCCCCGAAGTATCTGGCGCGAATGATGATCAGATGCCCGCGCTTGCTACCATTCCCGCACTGGTTGCAACTCACCATGGGTCATATGATGCGCTTATGCAACGTATCAAAGAAGCGGTGTGCATTACCAATAACAATGAAATTGCTGTTTTCGCAGCACAGAGCGCAGCTACTGCATTGCAGGGCATATTGAATGGCAAGTCAATGGCTCAAGCTTTAACCGATGCAGTGGCCGTTGTCGGGGATATACTGGGGCCAGCGCTGGAGCAGGCACTTGCCATGGAGACGCTGGATAGCGTAGCTGCAGCAAAATCCTTTGGCTCAGCATGCCATGTGATGGAAGGACTCCCCATTGTCTTTCATATCGCCAAGCATGCGCCGGACTATTCTACTGCAATCAAAGCCAATATACGCGCTGGGGGAGATAGCTGTGGTCGCGCCATTATGCTTGGAGCATTGGTCGCTGCCTATCAGGCCAAGCAGCAAAACTTGGCCTCTTCCATCCCATTATCCTGGCTTGCACACTATCGCAAACTGGTGATTGCGACTGAAGTTTGTGAAGAGATTCGATAGAGGAAAATGAATTATTACGTACTATCCATGCTTCCATTTGATATTGTAGTTACACTTCGCGAATTTCGCTGTAAATGGATGTCCTGTGTTCATCTATGTAGAGATGATCCAATTCCAACTTAACCGGAGTATTGTGAATATATTCGCGGATAGGGTTTATTTCTATTTTATCCTGGATGATATGTTCCCATTAAGTGTGCTGCCATAATTTTTCGGCTCTATATGAATTTTAGTGGGTATGGCATTATTCGGTAATGAATAGTGAAACCTTGTTTAGTCTGGCTTTAGGCCTTCAGCCTCCTTGGGAAGTTAAAGAACGTGAGTTCGACATAAGAAAAGCTGTAAAAGGAACCTGAATTCCTTATGATGAAGTAGTTTTGGAAAAGAATTTCATCATGAGAGGAGTCAGATTCCAATGGATACTATAACGATTTTTTGTGCGAATGACGACTTTTGTAAAGAGTTTGAGCCGCGTTGGGAGAAGCGCTTATTAGAGTCGTCGCTGAAACGGCGTCGGCGGCAAGGAGCATTGTGTCTAAGCGAAGTCATGACCATCATGGTGGGGTTTCATCTATCCGGCTATCGGACATTTAAGCACTATTACCTGAATTACGTGTTGAGGTATCAGCGGTATTATTTTCCAGGGTTGGTGAGCTACAACCGCTTTGTGGAGTTGCTGCAAGATAGCCTGGTGCCTTTGTGCTGTTTTCTGACCAGCCGCTTTGGGCAATGCAGTGGGATCAGCTTCATTGATTCGACTAAGATCAGTGTGTGCCACAATCGCCGCATTGGGTCGCATAAAGTAATGGCAGAGTTTGCTGCTCGGGGAAAAACCAGTGTGGACTGGTTTTATGGGTTCAAGTTGCACCTGGTCATCAATGACCAAGGAGAATTGCTGGGAGTCAAAATCACGGCGGGCAATGTGGATGACCGTGATGCCGTACCGGAACTGGCTCGTTCCTTGTTTGGAAAACTCTTTGGTGATCGGGGCTATATCTCGCAGCCACTCTTTGAGCAACTCTGGGAGCAAGGTGTGCAGCTCGTTACCAAGGTACGCAAGAACATGAAAAACAAGCTGTTGCCGCTGTTTGACAAGCTGCTGTTACGTAAACGCTCCATTATTGAGACCGTCAATGACCAATTGAAGAATATCTCGCAAATCGAGCATTCCCGCCATCGCAGCTCATTTAACTTTTTTGTTAATCTGATAGCCGGACTGGTGGCTTACACCTTTCGCGAGAAGAAACCCTCGCTTAATATCAGACTCCCTCAAGCTCTTCCAATCGTGATGTGATGATTCTTATGTCGAACTCACGTTAAAGAAGTAAAATTTGTTCATGATGAATCAAAGCGAAAAGAATTACATCTACAAATTGGTTTTGCTGTAGGTGCTCGATTTGCAGATGAGGCAGGAAATCTTTGCGGTGTTTATGACACGGTGGAACGGGCATGGCAACACCTTAACTTCTTTGAGCATACTTGTTATTTGCATTGTGCGGTTCCTCGCATTAAAACATCGTCAGGCAATGTAGTTAATGTAGCGGTGCCGTGGACACGCGCCAATAGTGGTTTTACTTTGTTGTTTGAAGCCTTGGCTTTGGCCATGATTGAACGGGAAATGCCGGTCAATCGTGTAGCTGAGCTAATGCAAGTCAATCCGCAACGCATCTGGACGATATTCACCCATTGGGTAGGCAAAGCGCTGCATGCAGATGATCCTTCTGCTATTAGCCAGTTGGGTATTGATGAAACGTCAACGCGCAAAGGGCATAACTATGTTACGGTAGGTGTTGATATGGAAAGTGAACGTGTGATTTATGTGAATGAAGGAAAAGGTAAACAAGCCGTTCAAGCCATTGGCAGGCATTTGCAATCAAAAGGGGCACAGGCAGAGCAAATTCAGCAGATCAGCATGGATCTATCGCCCGCTTTCATTGCCGGCGTCAAAGATACTTTCCCTTGTGCACAGATTACCTTCGATCGTTTTCATATCGTCAAACTACTCAATCAAGCAATGGATGCGGTACGCAAAGCTGAACGCAAGGAACACGATGCGCTTAAAGGTCACAAATACACTTTTCTAAAAAACCCTCAGTCGCTCTCAGAAACACAACAGCAACAATTAACCAATATGATTCGCCTCTACCCTACTTTGGGGGAGGCCTACCGCCTCAAAATACTGTTCAATGATCTGTGGAACATGCCAGATAAACACAGTGCACACGCTTTTCTTACCCAGTGGTGCGATGAAGTCAAGCAAGCAAGAATCCCAGCTTTCCAGACTTTTGCTAACACTGTCATCTCTCATTGGAACGGGATTATTCACTTTGTTGAATCCCGTCTGACCAACGGCATTCTTGAGGGCATCAATAACAAGATTCAGCTTGCTAAACGGCGTGCCAGAGGCTACCGGAATATTAACAACTTCATCAATATGATTTATTTCTTATGTGGAAAACTTCGGTTTACTTACCCACGGTATTTCACATAGAACCAATTTTTCCAAAATTTAGTTTGGGGACATATGCGTTTGATCCATTTCTAGCAATGAGAACGCACAATGCTTTATATGCTTCTATAATGACAAAAATGCAGTGGATCTGATTCGACATGACTATCAATTCACTTTGCACTTTCGAAACGTTGATACATAAGAGTGTTTAATGTTGTCTTGCATTCATTTTAGTTTCTTTGAAAACTGCTGGAAGAGTGCATCAGATTGATTTTTATATTTATTTCTAGATTTGCCACTTTAAGTGTGCGGATTCCTCTTTAAATTGCAACAAGCTGTCGCCGTTGTTCTCATGCTCACTTTGTGTTATTCCTTTTATTGGTGAATTTCTTGAAAATTACAAGTTGATTATTTCTTTCTTTTGCAAAAATACCTTCAATCTCAAATCCAATACCAGCCAGTGATATAATTACACGTAAATCAAACTACTATACAGCCTGATTACCCGGAAATACCAGCTTGAACGTACCAGAATCGCTAGAAACGAACACAGCCATTTACCCGCTTTACGCACATCATCGCTTGTTTCAAAAGAAAAAATTCTAAACATGCTTCATCACTTCCACTTCCTGTTTTTGATTCAGCGCTACGGACCTATTGATTTATATTATTTATTGGAGGAGAAATGAGTCACACATTGTATGAAACCAAGATTCAGCGTGTACAACGTTGCGAGCTGGCTGTGCCAGGTTCGCGTCCGGAAATGTTTGAAAAGGCGCTGAAAAGCGGAGTGGATTTTATCTTTCTGGATCTGGAGGATGCAGTTGCACCAGACGATAAAATACAGGCTCGTAAAAATATCATCCAGGCGATTAATGATCTGGATTGGAAAGGGCATGGCATCACACTTTCAGTGCGTATCAACGGGTTGGATACGCAATTCATGGTGCGTGATGTGGTCGATCTGGTTGAACAAGCCGGCCACAAGATCGACACCATTCTGATTCCAAAAGTGGGTGTTTACGCGGACATATACATGGTTGAAGCCATGCTTAATCAATTGGAAATGCAGCAAGGGCTGAAAAACAAAATCGGCATCGAGGCATTGATTGAAACAGCGCTGGGGATGGCTAATGTTGAGGATATCGCGCGCAATGGCACTTCCGGGCGACTGGAAGCGCTACATTTTGGTGTGGCAGACTATGCAGCCAGTAATCGTGCTCGCACCACTAATATTGGCGGACTTAATCCGGATTATCCTGGCGATCAATGGCATGCGGCCATCAGTCGCATGACAGTGGCTTGTCGTGCTTTTGGCTTGAGACCAATCGATGGGCCATTCGGTGATATTCAGGATCCTGAAGGTTATAAGCAAGCTGCCAAACGGGCAGCTGCACTTGGTTGCGAGGGAAAATGGGCGATTCATCCGAGCCAAATTGCATTGGCCAACGAGGTATTTACGCCGCCTACAGCTGAAATTGAAAAAGCCAAGCGGATTCTAGCTGCATTGAAAGAAGCAGCGGCGCAAGGTAAAGGTGCTGCTTCACTCGATGGTCGCTTAATCGATGCGGCTTCGGAAAGAATGGCTAACAATATTGTGAAAGCTGCTGAGGCAATTGCTGCCAAAAATAAATAATCAGAAGGCAGGTTTTTGAACAGTTTTTTAAATAGAAGGGAGTAGGCATTGGATATTCACGAGTATCAGGCAAAAGAAATTTTGGCGGAATATGGTATCAAGATAGCCGAAGGCGGCTTGGCATATACGGTGGAAGAAGCGGTACAGCGCAGTCGGGAAATCGATGGTAATGTCTGGGTAGTTAAGGCGCAGATTCATTCTGGTGCTCGCGGGAAGGCTGGCGGCATCAAAGTTTGTAGAAACCAATGATGAAGTGGAGGCGGCAGCCGAAGCGCTCTTGGGCAAGAAGCTGGTGACCCATCAAACTGGGCCGGCTGGCAAGATGTGTAGTCGGCTTTATGTCGAAGCAGGGACGGATATTGCCCGAGAGCTCTACCTTTCTTTCATGATAGACCGCAGCCATGAGCGCGTCATTATGGTGGGTTCTGCCCAAGGTGGCATGGAAATTGAGCATCTCGCTGCCACTAATCCAAAAGCAATCGTTAAAATCCATATAGAGCCTGCAGTAGGGTTACAGGATTTTCAGGCGCGTACCATGGCTTTTGCCCTAGGTCTCGGAGAAGATCTGCTCAATCACGCGGTTAAAACCATCAAGGGATGTTATCGGGCCTTGCGCGATCTGGATGCCAACATTTTGGAAATCAATCCGCTGGTCGTGACCAAGAGCAATGAGTTGATCGCGCTGGATGCAAAAATGAGTTTCGATGAAAACGCCTTGTTCCGTCGCCATCGAATCGCCGAATTGCGCGACAAGACACAAATTGATTCGCGCGAGGTAGCTGCAGCAGAGGCTGGTTTGAGCTATGTAGGTTTGGACGGAGATATCGGCTGCATGATCAACGGTGCTGGCCTGGCGATGGCCACCATGGACATGATTAAGTTGGCAGGCGGTGAGCCCGCCAATTTCCTGGATGTAGGCGGGGGCGCCTCGGCGGAGCGTACTGAGAAAGCATTTCGTTTGGTGCTGGCTGACGCAGGCGTCAAGGCAATGTTGGTCAATATCTTTGCCGGAATCAATCGCTGTGATTGGATTGCAGAAGGCGTCGTGCAAGCGGTTAAAAATATCGATATGAAAGTACCCCTGGTGGTACGTCTATCCGGGACGAACGTCGAAGAAGGTCGCAAAATCATTGCAGACAGTGGTCTGCCGATCATTACCGCGGAAACATTGGCGGAAGCAGCAGAAAGAGTCGTTCAGGCACGCGACGAAATGGTTGCAAAACAAGGCTAAGGGAGAACAGAGTGGCAATTTTAATTAACGAAAATACGCGCATTATTGTGCAAGGGTTTACGGGTAGAATCGGTACCTTTCATGCGCAGGAAATGATCGAATATGGATCGAAAGTAGTGGGGGGAGTTACCCCAGGTAAAGGTGGACAAAAGCATTTGGGGTTGCCGGTTTTCAATACTGTGAGAGAAGCAGTTGAACAAGTCGGTGCCGAAGCGAGCATCGTGTTTGTACCGCCGGCATTTGCAGCTGATTCGATCATGGAAGCAGCCGAAGCGGGCATCAAATATTGTGTCTCAATCACAGATGGTATCCCGACGCAGGATATGATGACGGTCAAAAGCTTTTTGCGTCGTTTTCCCAAGGAGCAAAGAATGATGCTGACAGGGCCGAATTGTTCAGGCACGATTAGCCCGGAGCGCGCTATGCTGGGTATTATGCCTGGTCATATTTATAAACTAGGTAATGTAGGCATAGTTGGCCGTTCAGGCACACTGGGTTATGAGGCTGCCGATCAAATGCGGCGACTGGGGATCGGTATTTCGACCTCTGTCGGCATTGGCGGTGATCCGATTATTGGCAGTTCCCATCGTGATGTGTTGGAAAAACTGGAGCAGGATTCTGAAACCAAAGTAGCGTCTGATGATTGGTGAAATTGGTGGACCGCAGGAAGTGGAAGCGGGTATTTTTGCTAAAGAGAATATGAGCAAACCACTCGTAGCCTATATTGCTGGATTGACGGCTCCTGCCGGTCGGCGTATGGGACATGCAGGTGCGATCATTTCTTCTGCGGGTGAAAGTGCTGCAGAAAAAGTGGAACGACTGAAAGAGCTGGGTGTCACCATCATGCCCAACGCCGTCCTTGATGGGACAAACAGTGGCATCAGTATTGGCTAAATTGTAAGTGAAATATTGTTTCCTCAGCTTACTGGCCAGGCTTTGCAATTACTTTGTTATAAGTCTGGTCAACTTTCTTGAATCTGCTATAAGCACCCATACAATAAATGCACGCTATCGTGCGCAAAATTGAAGTAATTTCTGATGTTATGGACATTAATCAAAAGACTGACAAAAAAAGAATTTCAGCAATAGCCCGCTTTCTCTTTTTATCGCGCTGGCTGCAATTACCGCTCTATTTAGGACTAGTGCTGGCGCAATGTATCTATGTGTTTCATTTCTGGGTCGAGCTGACCGATCTATTAGGCGCCATCATGGGTGACAAAGAATCGCTGAAGCATATTCTGCATATTGTTTCTCCTGAAGATTGAGATGTGCCCATGAAAATTACTGAAACAGCGATCATGCTGGTCGTGCTGGGCTTGATTGATGTAGTGATGATTTCCAATCTGCTGATCATGGTAATTATTGGCGGATATGAAACGTTTGTTTCACGCATGAATCTGGAAAATCACCCCGATCAACCTGAATGGCTATCGCATGTCAATGCATCGGTATTAAAGATCAAGCTCGCCACCGCCATCATCGGTATTTCGTCTATTCATCTGCTCAAAACCTTTATTAATGCCAGTGCCTATGATGAAAAGACATTGATTGCCCAAACAGGTATTCATATTACCTTCTTGCTATCCGCAATTGCGATTGCCTATACAGATCGCCTAATGTCGGCGACGCTGCACAGCAGTACAGAATCAGGCGAGTGAAGGGGGGATATCTTCTTCTAAGAACTTGATAAGACCCAGTAAGGCGGTTCCAACAGTTTGCCGCCTTACTGCTTCACGATCTCCTGAGAAAAAATGAGTTTTGCTGCGTGCGAACCCTTGCTTGGATGCCCAAGCAAAGCACACCATCCCGACAGGCTTTTCCTTCGATCCACCTGTAGGGCCGGCAATGCCAGTTACTGCTACCGCTAGCTGAGCATCACTCATTTTAATGGCGCCTACTGCCATTTCTTGTGCGGTTTGTTCGGATACTGCGCCATATTGAGTCAGAGTGGCAGACTGCACTCCCAGCATTTGTTGCTTAGCAGGGTTACTATAGGTAATAAAACCACGATCATACCAGGCTGCACTCCCCGCAACGGCAGTAACCGCCTGACCTATCCAACCACCTGTGCATGATTCTGCACTAGCCAGCATGAGGCCTCTTTCAGCAAGCGCCTCGCCTAACTGCTGGGCATAAGTTAGCAGCATTTGATCATCGACCATAAAATTCCCTTAGTAATTTATCTTGCGGACGAATCGCAGTCCAACGTTTCACCAATTTTAAACGTGACAAGAAGGTGAGCCGCAGAGAGTGTATAAATAATACAGCAAGGAGAAAATGGCAAAGTCAGGTTTGATTTAGAAATGGAATTAGAAGTAACTTTCAAATAACACAAGTGACTTCCAGCCAGCAAGGCAAAGTAAGGTATAGAATGCTGCCAGTAAATCATCAAACATCACACCGAACCCACCCCGTAACTCGCGCTCAAAATATTTGATGGGAGGGGGTTTAAGTATGTCAAAGAAACGAAATAATATAAATGCAGTGCTATACCATAGCACATGATCGGGAATGAAATAAAGCACCAGCATGAAAGCGACGATTTCATCCCATACCATACCTGGATGATCGGGAGCGCGCAATGCTTTGCCAGTAATGCTGCACGCCCAGATACCTAGAATGAACAGTATATCGATAACGAGTAACAGTGCGATCGGTTCGAACAACGAATTCAGGGACCAGAATAATGGAAAAGCAATTAGTGTTCCAAAAGTGCCAGGTGCCAGCCGGCTTAACCCTATCCCAGCACCAAATGCGATAAAGTGGGCAAAGCGGCTATGCACAAACGCTAAATCAGGCTGCAAACGAGGATGCCTGAGGTTGGATTGATAAGGTTCAGGTAAGGAAGTGGTCATAACCTTTTTTCTCATGTGTGATCGCGTTGCCGTTTGCATCAAGAAGGAGCAACCCTTCGCCCTGGGATATTTTTCCAATGCGGGTAAGGGGGATAGCCAATTCCTGGGATAGTTGCACTATATCGGCATACTTTATCTCGGGTGCAGTAAAACAGAGTTCATAATCATCGCCCCCTGCTAGTAAACAGTCAACTGCAAGTGAGAAAGATAAGTATTTTAGCATGACCCATGAGCATGCTATTTTTTCTAAATGGATCGTGGCGGCTACATGGGAGCATTCCAGGATATGCCCAAGATCAGCCAGCAATCCGTCGGAAACATCGATGGCACTATGCGCAAGATCAATTAATCGCTGCCCGAGTTCGACGCGTGCTACAGGCATATCAAGTGCAGGTAAACATACAGCCAGTTCTTCTGGAGCCAAAGTGATGCGTTGTTGCAGATGAGCAAGCGCTAAGGCAGCATTGCCTAAATGCCCGGAAATCCAGATATCATCTCCTGGTATTGCTCCACTTCTTCTCAATGCTTTACCTTTGGGGACTTCTCCCATGATTTGTATGCCTATATTAAGCGGACCACAGGTTGTGTCGCCACCAATGAGTTCCACTTGATATTTGTTGGCCAACGTAAAGAAGCCATCCGTAAATGCTTCCAGCCAGCCGCTATTCATGTTGACCAGATTGGCAGGTAATGTCAGTGCGAGTGTGCTCCAACGGGGAATGGCCCCCATTGCTGCCATATCAGAGAGATTGACCGCTAACGCTTTGTGACCGAGTTTGCAAGGATCAGTATCGGCGAAGAAATGCTGATCGGCTACCAGCGTATCAGTAGAAATAGCTAAATCAGTCGTCGCGGTGTAGGGAATGAGAGCAGCATCATCGCCTATGCCAAGTATCGCCCGGGGAGTCGGTCGTGTGAAATAGCGACGGATAATATCAAACTCGGAACTCACGACCAGGCTATGGAATGAAGGTAATCAAAAAAGGATATACCAGAAAACTGGAAGAAAGAAACTATTATGCTGATTCAATTTTTTTCTTGGCCTGCGACTGAATTTCAATAGTGCGTAATTGTGCTGCGAGCTTATCCAGCACCCCATTCACATATTTGTAGCCGTCGGTTCCCCCGTATGTTTTGGCGAGTTCTATTGCTTCGTTGATAATGGCACGATAAGGAATTTCCAGATGATAAATGAGCTCATAGGTACTGAGTAAAAGAATGGAAGACTCAATAGGGCTGAGATCGGTCAGAGAACGATCAAGACATGGTTGTATATGTTGTTCCAGCGTGGTTGAGTTTTTAAGCACACCGCGAAGTAACTCGGAAAAAAAAGACTCATCTACTTTGGGAAAAAGGCTGGTATCACGTAATTGTGTCTCGATGAAACTTGCATCGCTTCCAGCGACCCGCCATTGATAAATGCCTTGTAGCACGAGTTCGCGCGAAAGATGACGACGTTTCTTGTATTTAAAGCCAGGTTTTGAATGTGAAGTTGATTGTGCAGCAGTCATGAACGACCTCTTATGTCATTTCATCAAATTTTGCCAGAAGATTGGCCATTTCGATCGCTGCGCGTGCAGCTTCTATTCCTTTTTGGGTCATGCGGGCGAGTGCTTGATCATCGTTGTCAGTCGTGAGTATGCCATTTGCCACAGGAATACCCGTATCGAGTTGCACAGTGGTTAAGCCTCTGGCTGATTCATTTGCTACGATTTCAAAATGATAGGTATCGCCCCGTATGACAGCGCCTAATGCGACCAAGGCATCAAACTGATCGGATAAGGCCATTTTTTGTAATGCTAGTGGGATTTCCAATGCACCAGGTACAGTAGCCAATAACATGTTTGGTCCTTGAACACCCTGTCTGGTTAATTCAGCAGTACAAGCGCCAAGTAGCCCTTCGGCTACTTCAATGTTAAAGCGGCTCATTACGATGCCGATGCGAAGTTCGGCCCCAACGAGCGTGGTTTCAACTTCTGGGATATTGTCATAATACGCCATGCTCACTCCAGTAAGGGTGCTAATAGTTGAAAAAATAAAAAGGTTAGATTTTATTGTAAAGCAGTTAGTTTATTCCGAGTTTCCAGATATCCCGTCACTTCCAGGCCAAAACCTGTCATGCTGGGCATTTTGCGGGGCGTCGCAAGTAAACGCATCTTACCTACGCCGAGATCTTTCAGTATTTGTGCCCCAATGCCATGATCACGTAAATCTGTCTTGGGCTGATCATGATGCCGTGCTTCGCTTTGCAAGAGACGTTCTGTCAAGACGGCTGCATCTCCTTTGCGATGCAACAGTACGATTACTCCCTGCCCCGCCTCAGCAATGGCGCGCATAGCATCATTGATGCTCCAGGAATGCGTGCGATCATTGATATCCAGAACATCGATGACGGATAAAGGCTCATGCACACGCACGAGCGCTTCTTGATCAGGATGAAGTATGCCTTTTACCAGGGCAAGGTGGATAGTATTAGCCGTTTTATCATGATAAGCAGTCAGATGAAATTCACCATAGATAGTTTGAATGAGGCGCTCAGTCACACGTGTTACCAAGCTTTCGGTGAGACTGCGATGATGAATGAGATCCGCGATGGTGCCAATTTTGAGTTGATGCTTGGCGGCAAATTCAATGAGATCCGGCAGGCGCGCCATTTCACCATCCTCTTTTAGAATTTCACAGATTACTGCAGCAGGGGTCAATCCTGCCATATGCGCCAGATCGCACCCTGCTTCGGTATGCCCGGCGCGTACCAATACGCCTCCTTTTTGGGCCTTGAGCGGAAAAATATGACCTGGCTGAACAATATCTTCGGGTTTGGCATCCGCTTTAACAGCAGCTTGAATGGTACGAGCGCGATCAGCGGCAGAAATCCCTGTCGTTACCCCGTTTGCAGCCTCAATAGAAACGGTAAAGTTAGTGCCATGGGCTGAATAGTTAGCCGAAACCATCATCGGCAATTTGAGTTGATGGCAGCGTTCTTCGGTCAGCGTTAAACAGACCAATCCGCGGCCATATTTAACCATGAAGTTGATTGCTTCCGCTGTCACAAAATCAGCAGCCAAAACCAGATCACCCTCATTTTCACGGTCTTCTTCATCGATGAGAATGACCATTTTCCCAGTTTTGAAGTCTGCAATGATCTCATTGGTAGTACTAATTGCCATATTTATTTAATTATATTTCCAGAGGATTGTTCCAGCAGACGCGCCACATAGCGTGCCAGCATGTCCGATTCCAAATTTAATTGTTCACCCGGTTTAAGATATTTCAGGTTTGTTTCAGCTAATGTATGGGGAATAAGATTGATTTCCAAGATATCGTCACAGATACGATTGACGGTCAGACTGACACCATTGATCGTAATCGATCCTTTTACTGCAATATATTTTAACAGCGATGGCGGTGATTTGATCGCCAACAGATAATTTTCTCCAACTTGCTCGAATTTCGTAACTTCACCAACCCCATCCACATGGCCACTGACCAGATGACCGCCTAATCGATCGGTTAAGCGCATCGCTTTTTCCAGATTAACATAATTACCTGTTCTATTCAGACCAAATGTGCAACGCAAAGTCTCCTCGGACACATCGACAGTAAAAAAATCATTGGTTAATGAAGTCACTGTCAGGCACACGCCATTCACTGCAATGCTATCACCCACTTTGACATCGCTCATCTCGAGCTTGCCTGACGCAATTTGCAGGTCGATTGCATTGGGTTTTTGTGTAATTTGTTTAATTTCCCCAATTGCTTCGATGATTCCTGTAAACATTTTGTATTTTCCTAACATTAAAGACCGTTACTTTGATTATTTTTCTTGGCGAAATAATCAGCAGCATACGCCATCCCGAAAGTTTTTTTCTGTTCAGATTTCCCAAAACATACGGCTAACACCAACTTTATCAACACCACTGGCTTTTGCCGAAATATTTTTCGCCTCTGAAGGAGTATTTATTCCATTTGACGAAACTTGCTTCGCCAGATTTGTTAGTTCCGCTTTCACGTCATGAATAGGAATCGGCTAATTATTTCATTTTATTTTCAATCTATTAACCTATTTCTAAACCGAGTGCTCTGGCAACAATCATTTCTGGCACGATCCTTGCGCATATCTCTTGTGAAGGCAACCAAAGTTGAACAGGCTGACCTGACAAGAATGAAACCAAACACGCTTAACGCAAAACCTGATGACTGGTTTGATCATAAGCCGATGCGTTACGGGGACCTGAAAATTGGAGGACTAATTCTAATTAGCGTTACAAAGTGAATTAATTATCCAATCCCATCCGGCGATTGATTTCACCACATCCGTAGTTTCCTCCATATGTCGAAGTGCATCAACCAAATGAGATTCGAGCGCGCCGATGCTGTCAAATACACGGTTATGAAAGCTCTTTTCGCGCAACTCATCCCACAGGTGCTCGACTGGATTGAGTTCAGGTGAATAAGGTGGCAGTAGCAGCAAGCGAAGATTCTCAGCTAACGTCAGCGAATGGCTGCGATGCCAGCCAGCACCGTCCATCACCATAACGATATTCTCATTGGGGTAGCGCCTGGCGATTTCATCAAGAAAGATTTGCATGCACTCAGTGTTGACATTCGGTAATACCAAGCTGTCAAACTTTCCGTCCAGCGGACAGACTGTCGCATAAGCGTAGGTGTACTCGCAGGTAAGCATAGCCTTGACTAGCGGACGCACTGGACGAGGCGCCCATGCGCGACGGCAGTCGCTGATGCGGCCAAATCGTGCTTCGTCTTGAAACATCAGCCGCATGGGGCGAGGCACAGCAAACTCTGTTATCGCTTGACCCGGCACCCCGGGGAGTTTTTTTCCAGTCTTCCCGGACTAAGAGATCTCCTTTCGGGTGGGTGGTATCGGGCGCAATCTTACGCCAACCATGGCGCGCAAGCATTCGGTATATGGCCGAAAGCGAAAGCGGCACACCCATCTTCTGGCGCAACTTATCGGCAAACGTCAGAACCACCAATACTCCACCAACGCCCGCACTGTCAAATATAGCAAAGCTCAAATAAATTGATTACAATCCATAGATGACTTATCCATCATCATTTCGCTGCAAAGTTTTGTCCGTTCGTAAGAAGGAAGGACTTACAATTGCGCAGGCAGCGGCGCGTTTTTGTGTGGGAATTGCCAGCGTGACGCGCTGGGTGAAAAATCCCAATCCCAAGCAGACCCGTAACAAACCGGCGACGAAGATCGACATGACCGCGTTGGCCCGTGATGTGCAGGAGTTTCCGGACGCCTATCAAGCCGAACGAGCTCGTCGACTAGGTGTAAGCGAAAAAGGCATCGGCCACGCGCTGCGGCGTATGAACATCAGCTATAAAAAAAACACTGCAGCATCCCAAAGCGCACGAAGACAAACGGCACTCCTTCCAGGAGACCATTAAGGCGTATGAAGCTCAAAACCGTCGTTATCGTCTATATTGACGAGAGCGGTTTTGCTTGCGATATGCCACGAACACATGGGTATGCGCACCATTGGCAAGCGGTGTCACGGTGTGTAATTGGCATGCCAGAGGCCGCGTCAATGTGATCGGCGCGTTGATCGGCAAATGTCTTCTGACGGTGGGATTGTTCAAAAGCAATATTGATGCAGATACTTTTTTCGGCTGGACGGTACACGATCTGTTGCCAAAACTCCCGCCAGCATCAGTTGTGGTCATGGATAACGCGACCTTTCATAAAAGGCAGGATATTCAAAATGCAATCACACAAGCCCGACATACGCTTGAATATCTGCCAGCGTGTTTACCAACCTTAACCCCATTGAGCACAAATGGGCTCAAGCCAAAGCAATCAGAAAACAACAAAACCAAACTGTCTGGCGCAACTCTTCGGCAAACGTGGAACCATCATACTCCGCCAACGCCGGCACTGTCAAATACCTCCTGCAACAGCACCCTCTCTTCTTCAAGCGATCGGTTCGCCCGATTACGCAGATTACGCTTGGCAACGGGCGCAGCCATTCTTCCAGTGGCTCGCTTGCAGTAATTTGTACGCAGTGTGCAGGTCTTGCCTTTTGATCGACCAATAGCAATGGCCGTCTGCTCCAGACTCAGACCCGATTCGAGTGGCAGCAGTAAAGCCTGTGCGCTACGCAGTTCATCGGCTGTTTTAGCGATCCGTACCGCATTTCGGGCCCATTCAAGATGCTCTTCACCCCTTGCTGGTCTTGCCATAATTGTCATCCATTTACGTGAGCCTGGATGACTTATTATTACATCTTATAACGCGAAATAAAATAAGCCATGCATGATATTAAACGCACAATGATGGAATATGAAACTGATTATGAGTTTGGTGGTGAATTTGAATATGTTGATATGGAAGGAGTGCTCGATGAAGCTGAGGGAATGACGTTGGCGGCGGAATTGCTAGGTGTTACAGATGAAGCAGAGCTAGACCAGTTTTTCGGAAAGTTGTTCAAAAAAACCGGAAGTAAAGTAGGCCAGTTTATCAAATCTCCGACCGGCCACGCACTGAAGGGTATTCTGAAGAGCATTGCGCAAAAAGCACTGCCGATGCTAGGCATAGCGATAGGCGGTCCCGCAGGCGGTGCGCTGGCCAGTCAATTGGTAGCAACTGGAAGCGAAATCTATGGTATGGAGCTGGAAGGGTTAAGCGAAGAAGATCAGGAATTTGAAATGGCGAAACAGCTCGTACGTTTTGCCAGTACGGCGGCGGAAATAGCAGCAGATTCTCCTCCCAATATCGAATCAAAAGTAGCGGCAAAATCTGCCGCGGTAACATCAGCCAAGCAGCATGCGCCTGGCCTGTTACGCTCTGCTCCCCCCCCCCCCCCCCCGTGATCTGATATCTGGATTGTGGCTTGCGTGCTGCGATCCGCTGGGCCAGGACCCACTTGCCGGGTGGTGGATAAAATCCGGTGGCCGTGATACGGGTACCGCGCGAGCGGATAATTGGCAGTGGCATTGCCTCATCATTAATCCATGAAATTGGTCACCAAGTGGCGGCGTTGCTGAATCTCCTTAACTCCCTTCGGTTGGTATTGCAGCAGCAGGAATGCGAGGTCAAGGATAGTATTTGGCGTTACTGGGAATGCTGGATATCGGAGATTGTTGCGTATTTCTGGTCCATTGCCAAGGTAAGGGTGACTTCAACCCTTGGCTTGAGGGGAATGGTAAGTTTGCCACGAGCCTTTGTCTTTCGTATGAATATGAATAATCCCCATCCTTTTCCTTGGATCCGGGGCATCCTGAGTTGCGCCATAGGATAGGTGCTTTATTCATCCGCAGTGGCAGAAATATAGAAAATCAGTCATGTGATCGCTCAAAAGTTACCTTCTAGATGTGTTATAAGCAAGATAATCTCCCTATTATGCCGGGAGATCATGAAAAATTTGACTATTTTTAACGGGGGTCAATAAATAGATTGACGGTTACCACTACTCAAATACCGACAAATAAGTTAACAGTTGATAATGATTTTCAGTTTTTTGAAACGCAGTACTCTAAACAGATGTGTAATCTCTACAGTGAATCGCATTCTCACTGAAAATGGATTATCGGAATAGCTCAAGTTAGGGGAGGTAGTCACAATAACTGACTATGTCACTGATTTGGTGGTATAATTGTTTCTTATTCGCATCAATTTCAAGTTAATTCTTAGGTACTTATTATATGTCACGCCCACTCCGTAACATCGCTATTATTGCTCACGTCGATCATGGCAAAACCACAATGGTAGACAAGTTGCTGCATCAGGCAGGAACGTTTGCCGCGCATCAGACCATCGCCGAACGCGTCATGGATTCCAACGATATCGAACGCGAGCGTGGCATCACGATTTTTTCCAAGAATTGCGCAGTCGATTATGAGGGTGTGCATATCAATATCGTCGATACGCCTGGGCATGCCGATTTTGGCGGCGAGGTCGAGCGTGTTTTGTCGATGGTGGATGGCGTATTGTTGCTGGTGGATGCCGTGGAAGGGCCTATGCCGCAGACGCGTTTTGTCACCAAAAAAGCGTTGGCGCTGGGGCTACGGCCGATTGTGGTTATCAACAAGATCGATCGTCCTGGTGCGCGTCCGGATTGGGTGATCAATCACACTTTCGATCTGTTTGATAAATTGAATGCAACGGAAGCGCAACTGGATTTTCCGGTAGTGTATGCCTCCGCACTCAATGGCTTTGCCACGTTGGATCCGAAACAAACTAGCCCGGATATGCGTCCGCTGTTCGAAACCATTCTCAAGCATGTGCCTGAACCTGCGGGTAATCCTGATGAACCTTTGCAATTGCAAATCAATGCACTTGATTATTCGAGCTTTGTTGGGCGCATTGGCGTGGGACGAATCGCGCGCGGACGTCTCAAGCCTGCTCAGGAGGTGATGGTCATGACGGGTGATCAAACACCCAAGAAAGCGCGCGTCAACCAGGTGTTTGGTTTCCGTGGCCTTGAACGCGTGCCGCTGAGTGAAGCATTAGCAGGAGATATCGTATTAGTGAACGGGATTGAAGAGCTCAGCATCGGCACTACCCTGGCAGATATCGATCATCCTGAGGCGTTGCCGATGCCAGTGGTAGATGAGCCAACCCTGTCCATGACTTTTCAGGTCAATACCTCTCCCTTTGCGGGCAAAGAAGGCAAATTTGTCACCAGTCGCCAGATACGCGAGCGTCTGGAAAAAGAGCTCCTCACCAATGTGGCGCTCAAGCTGGAAGAAACGGGCGAGACTGATTCTTTCCTGGTTTCTGGGCGTGGCGAATTGCATTTAACCATCTTATTGGAGAATATGCGGCGCGAGGGTTATGAATTAGCTGTCTCGCGTCCCCGCGTGGTTATTCGTGAAATTAATGGCGAAAAATGCGAACCTTTCGAAGTGCTCACGGTGGATGTCGATGAAGAAAACCAGGGTGCCGTGATGGAAGCGCTGGGGGCGCGTCGCGGCGATTTGCTCGATATGGTATCGGATGGGCATGGCCGAGTCAGACTGGATTATCGTATCCCTGCACGCGGTCTGATTGGCTTTCAATCTGAATTCATGACTATGACGCGTGGCACCGGCATGATGAGTCATGTCTTCGATGAATACGCACCGATGCGATCGGAAATTGCCGCGCGCAGAAACGGCGTACTGATTTCTGCCGAGCATGGCGAAGCAGTCGCCTATGCCCTGTGGAAGCTGCAAGAGCGTGGACGCATGTTTGTCAGCCCGGGCGATCCGGTTTATGAAGGAATGGTGATCGGGATCCATAGTCGTGATAATGATCTGGTGGTTAATCCGATCAAGGGCAAGCAATTGACCAATATTCGTGCCTCCGGTCATGACGAAGCCGTAGTGCTGACACCGCCCATCCAACTGACTTTGGAGTCTGCCATTGAATTTATTGCGGATGATGAATTGGTGGAAATTACGCCAAAAAGTATTCGGATACGTAAGCGCTTCCTACTGGAGCATGAACGTAAGAAAGCATCGCGTACAGCCGCCTAAGTTATCATTCTATTGCGTTGCCTACCGGCATGAATGGGCGCACGTTGTGGTATATCGCTGATCCGATGTGCTCCTGGTGCTGGGGGTTTTCGCCAGTCATTGAAGCAATCAGGCATGAATATGGCGAGCGCCTGGCAATCAAGCTGGTAGTGGGCGGACTGCGCCCTGGCACCACCGAACCGCTTGCACTCGAGAAACGTGCAGAGATACTGCATCACTGGCATAACGTACAGCGTATCACCGGACAACCCTTCAAGTTTGAAGGCGCTATGCCGGAAGGATTCATCTACGATACTGAACCTGCCTGCCGCGCTGTGGTCAGCGCTTCACTCATTGATTCATCGTATACCTTCCCGCTGCTAGCTGCTATTCAACATGCCTTTTATGTTGAGCAGGTCAATGTGACGCAAACGGATACACTGACTCAACTTGGCGGCGAGAGTGGGTATCCCTGCTGAGACATTCTCGCAAGTGTTTGCCTCGGATGCTGCCAAACAGGCAACACAAGATCATTTTCGTCAGGCTACCCAATGGGGTATACACGGATTTCCCTCGGTCATTGCGCAGGATGTAGCGGGTCTATCGTTTGCTTACAAATGGCTATTGTCCAGTGATACACTGCGTCAGCGCATCGATACTTGGCTAGTAAATACGGGATTTGACGGGAATTTGAAGTCAGAGTAATTGAATACTCGAATCTACTATACCCCTCATTTTTCTATTCGAGTGGGAAGGTCTGGAAAAGCGATCAAACCCATCTGAGAGAATAGAATGTGGCCTCCTATTGCTTCTCCATTAAAGATGCAAGTTCAGCCTTGATTTCATCCTCCGACCAGCCGATCTTTTGCAAAAGATCAGTGTAATTCACCAATACGTTTTTCGAAGAAGGGTGATCGAAACCTAAGCTCAGAATAAAAATCACCAAGCTCCGATGCATGAGCGGTTCAGCTTCAGCCAGGCGGTTAGTATACTTGAGCAACTGGGCCAGGTTGTTGAGGTCGATAGCGACATCTGGATGATCCGTGCCAAAACTTGCCTCATCGATCGCGAGCGCCCGACGCATGAGTGGCTCAGCCTCAGTTAGGCGATTGGTGTCCTTGAGCAATGCGGCCAGGTTATTGAGGTCGCGGGCAACATTGGGATGGTCGTCACCAAAACTTGCTTCATCGATTGCGAGCGCTCGGCGCATGTCGCGCATGAGCGGTTCAGCCTCAGCCAAACGATTGGTGTCCTTGAGCACTAGCGCCAGGTTGTTGAGTCGGGCAGCCACGTTAGGGTGGTGATCGCCATAGCGCTGTTCAGCCAAAACCAAGGAGCGTCGGTATAATGGCTCGGCTTCAGCATATCTCGCCAAGTGATGTAATATGAAGCCCGCTTTATTAAGGAAATCAATCAGTACCTTGCTATCCTGTCCGTAGTTTTTACTTATTCGCACGATTCTTGGTGCAGCGCAGCGCTATCTTGCACCAGCGCCAACATTTTTAGATCTGTATCTTCACTTAAACCTGCTTTGTAAGTTAATGGAGTATAAGCCGGATCAATGATTTGTCCGGCTTCGGTTAAGCGGGAGTTTAACAGTCGCGCCAACGTGTGATAGGCCAAGCCAGGGAGGTTGGCATCGTTCAGGCTATGAGATAACACCGGTAATGGTTCGCCAAAAGAAAAGCGCGCTATTTGCGGTACACGAGTTTTTTCTAAAAAATCCCTTGGCGTAAACCGTTGTGGCAACCACGAACTCATTAAGGGCTGCAGCTCTTGATCGAGGCGTTGCATCCATTGTTGGCCGATATCCACTTCGTCATCACCACACCAGAGGGATAATAATGGCACTACTGCTAATGGTGGTCTGTCATACGTAAAATTCCGGCGACCCTGCTGAGTAGATTCAGCAATTTTTAGACCATCGGTTAAGGATTGCTCATTGGCGGTAAATACCAGCACCAGCCAATCTGGCATTTGTACGGTACAAACCCCTCCGCTGTCGGTCAGACCGGTACGGGCGTCAATCAAGACAAAATCATAACGTTGCGCCCATTGATTGCGTAAGATTTCCAGCCAAATCCCGCCGGATGCTTCTGCAAAAAAACGGTCCCAGGAAAATTTCGTCAAATTTGCAGCATATCCAGTGCTGGAAAATCCAGAGCCTAACAAATGCAATCTTCCCGGTGTTGGCGGCATTAAGTTGTTATAGCTCACTGGATTGGGCGGTACAGAAATGTCACTTAAGCGAGTTCTCCCAATGCGATATTTTAGGTTCACTGCCATCGCTTAAAGACAACAAACCCAATAATCCTGAGGATCAGCCGCTGGCTTGACCTTGAGTTCAGGAATATTGGGTTGCTGGAAATAGCGTTCCAAACCGGGTGCTTCCAAATCCCAATCCACCATTAATACACCGCGCCCGAGCCGGGCCAATTGTACGGCAGTATTCGCCAAAGCCATTGTGCGGCCAACTCCACCTTTCCACGAGTAGAACGTAATGATATTGCCGTATGAAGATGTAATCGACATGATATTCAACTTTATAACGTTAATTTAGGCGGAGTCGTGGGCGGATTTTGGCGGTTGGCTTTAAATTGCGTGGGATCAAGGGGCCTACCGTTATTGGCTGCTTCAAAAACATCGCTAAAGCGTTGTCGGTACTGTGCTTCCCAATTTGGATCAAAAGGTGGGGCCGATCTAATCAGTGCAGCCACGTCAGGTGCTAATTTTTTCATAGCCTTGGAAAATTCATGGTAATCATTTGTGTCGCGGTGGATATGCGCAATCCGGTATTTGGCCAAGTCTATCGGCTGGATATGCTTAGCTTCCAGCGGGATTCGCTCACCATCATGCACTACTACTGGCACAATCAACGGTGTGGGTTTAGGTTTGCCCTGGGCAGCTTGCATGGATCGTTCCAGCATCAAATCCAACTCGTGCAAACACCAGTCGCTGCCGAAATAATCGCCGGAAAAAATGACCACCATAATTTTTGAAGAAGCCAAATGTTCTGCTAACGCATCGACCCAGTCTACGCCCACTTTAATACGTTCATCGACAAAAATATCCGGTTCCACCCCTAATTCCGGCTGGAGATAAGTACTTAATAGAGATTTAAAATGATCGCGCGTCCATGGTGTCCAGTATTCTTGTCGGCGGTAACTGATAAATATGTCGTGCTTATAATCCATGTTTATGTATGAAAAACAAAGAAGCTGTACTCGGTCTGTTAGGTTTGTGGTTACTACGAAAATAAATTTTGGATTATGCCAAAGAAATAAGTAGAGCAAACGTGTCGAGAATAGTACAGTAGCATTCATCAACTAACAATCTTCGTGAAGGCCAGTATCTTAACTTTGAAACGTCAATACAATGGTTTGATGTGGAAATGCCAATATCAGTTTTGCATTCATCGTATATAAAGTTGTATTGTATCAACTTGCTTTTGCCCCAGTAGGATCAAGTCTTCTTTGATGTGCATGCTTTTCCTTTTCCTAGCCATAACGAATGATTGCATTCTGTATAGGAATCCCTACGATACTTGTCGGGCGAAATGAGGTGACAGAAGAAAGTTGAATTAAAGGTTGATACATCCCATCTTTGGAATAATCGATTATTTTTGCCAAAGTAAGCGGTTCTCATTATTTCAATTACGTGCCACTTTTGAATCAGCGTTATAATTGTTCTTTTTTAGAAATAGAGTAGTTGCACATGACCACCATAGTATCCGTACGACGGGGCAAACAAGTTGCATTGGGGGGCGATGGGCAGGTAACGCTCGGTGCTGTCGTTGCCAAAGCCAGCGCGCGCAAGGTGCGTAGGCTTTATCATGGCAAGATTCTAGCGGGGTTTGCTGGCGGAACAGCCGATGCGTTTACCTTGTTTGAGCGTTTTGAAGGCAAACTAGAAAAACATCAAGGCCACCTCATGCGCTCTGCAGTTGAACTAGCTAAGGATTGGCGCACCGACCGTATTTTGCGGCGTCTTGAGGCTATGCTGGTGGTGGCCGACGGTGAGGCCACACTGATCATTACTGGCGCAGGTGATGTAATTGAGCCCGAGCAAAGTCTGGCTGCGATTGGTAGCGGTGGCGCCTATGCCCAGGCAGCGGCGCGGGCGCTGCTGGAGAATACCGATTTGCCTGCCAAGGAGATTGTTGCCAAAGCACTCGACCATTGCGGGCGATATTGATATTTATACCAATCAGGCTCACGTCATCGAGTCGCTCGATTAATTTGATTCATTCCTTCTGAGAAGCTATTACTATGTCACAAATGACACCACAGGAAATCGTTCACGAACTGGACAAACATATCATCGGCCAAGTTAGCGCCAAGCGCGCCGTTGCGATTGCGCTCAGAAATCGCTGGCGCAGACAGCAAGTGGGTGATCCGCTGCGGCAGGAAATCACGCCCAAGAATATCTTGATGATTGGTCCCACCGGCGTCGGTAAAACAGAAATTGCGCGACGGTTGGCGAAGCTCGCAGATGCGCCGTTTATCAAGGTAGAGGCGACTAAGTTTACTGAGGTGGGTTATGTTGGGCGCGATGTCGATTCCATTATTCGCGATTTAGTGGAATCCGCCATCAAACAGGGGCGCGAACGGGAAATCAGAAAAATGCGCCCGCTTGCGGAAGATCGTGCTGAGGAACGGATTCTCGATGTATTATTGCCGCCCGCGCGCGATCTCGATTTTCGAGCAGAGAGCGACGAAAGCAGCGCAACCCGGCAAAAATTCCGCAAAAAATTGCGCGAAGGTGAACTGAATGACAAGGAAATAGAAATCGAAGTCGCTACACCACAGGCGAGCATGGAAATCTTCGCACCACCAGGAATGGAAGAGCTCACTTCACAGATTCAAGGCATGTTCCAGACGATCGGAGGCGGGTAGAAAGAAAACGCGAAAACTCACGATACGCGAGGCCAAAAAAATCCTGATCGAAGAAGAGGCTGCACGGCTCATTAATGACGAAGAGCTGAAGTTGCGTGCTGTGCAGAATGTCGAGCAGAATGGCATTGTATTTCTTGATGAAATCGACAAGATCACCAGCCGCTCTGAAGCATCAGGCGCTGATGTGTCGCGGCAAGGGGTG
Organism: uncultured beta proteobacterium; assembly: GCA_963815685.1. Lineage (GTDB taxonomy): Bacteria > Pseudomonadota > Gammaproteobacteria > Burkholderiales > Nitrosomonadaceae > Nitrosomonas. The sequence continues at coordinate 176,809 of CAWFHT010000011.1, read as the reverse complement.
CAGCGTGATTTATTGCCGCTGGTTGAAGGTACCACAATTTCCACCAAGTATGGCATGATCAAAACCGATCACATCCTGTTCATTGCCAGCGGCGCATTTCATCTCTCCAAGCCTTCCGATCTGATTCCCGAGCTGCAGGGGCGTTTTCCGATCAGGGTTGAATTGGGAAGTCTGAGCGCAGCCGATTTCGAACAGATTCTTACCAATACCGATGCTTGCCTTACACGGCAATATCAGGCGCTTCTGAAAACAGAGGGGATCGAGCTGAGCTTTTCAGAGGATGCTATCAAGCGATTGGCGGAAATTGCCTATTTTGTCAACGAGAAAACCGAGAACATCGGGGCCAGAAGACTGTATACCGTCATGGAAAAACTGCTTGGAAGAAATCTCTTTCAACGCGAGTAAGCGTAGCGGCGAATCGATCGTCATCGATGCGGTTTATGTTGATTCGCGTCTCAAGGAGCTTTCTCAAAGTGAAGATTTGGCCAGATACGTGCTTTAGCAGCACTCTCTCTTGAAAGGGCTTTCTTCGTGCCAGCACATGAGGTTGTAATAGCTCAGCGGCGTGCGCACCGCAATCGGAGATTACGGCGGGGCGCTCAAGGATGTCGCCCCTGCTACTTTAGCAGCAAAGGTGGTACGTGAAGCTGTTGCACGCGCGAGCGTTGACCCTGCTGAGATTGGCCACCTGGTTTTTGGTCAGGTGATTCACAGTGAGGCACGCGATATGTATCTCGCCCGTGTAGCAGGCCTGCAAGGAGGGTTGCCGCAATCGACTGCAGCCCTGACGCTGAACAGAGTTTGTGGCAGCGGTTTGCAAGCTATTCTATCCGCTGCTCATCTGGTTTTGTTAGGCGATACTGAGGTAGCGGTTGCGGGTGGCGTTGAATCGATGAGTCGAGCGGGTTATCTGTTACCAGCACTTCGCTGGGGGCAGCGCATGAAAAATAGCCAAGCGGTAGATATGATGGTCGGTGCTCTGACTGATCCGTTCGATCAAGTTCATATGGGTGTGACAGCTGAAAACATCGCCAAGAAATGGGGGATTAGCCGAGAGGAGCAAGATCAATTTGCCATGGAAAGTCATCGGCGTGCAATAGCTGCAATCAAACAGGGTTATTTTAAAACGCAGATCCTGCCAATCGAAATTCCCGCGCGTGAGGGAATTACGCTGTTCGATACCGATGAACATCCCCGCGAGCAAGTTAGTCTGGAAAAACTGGCTGGACTTCCCAGCGTTTTTCAGGAAGATGGCACAGTCACCGCAGGTAATGCCTCCGGTATTAATGATGGCGCAGCCGCTATGGTGCTCATGAATGCGCGAAGTGCTGAGCAAAAGAATCTGAAGCCGTTGGCGCGCCTCGTTGCTCATGGTTATGCCGGCGTCGATCCAAGCTATATGGGAATCGGCCCGGTCTCGGCTGTCAAGCAAGCGCTGAGTCGGGCTGGACTTAAGCTCGCCGATATGGATGTGATTGAATCCAATGAAGCTTTTGCTGTTCAAGCCTGTGCGGTCGCTCGTGAACTCGGGTTTGATTCAGCCAAAACGAATCCTAATGGGGGTGCAGTGGCATTTGGGCACCCGATTGGGGCAACCGGTTGTATTTTATCAATCAAGGCTATCTACGAACTGCACCGTACAGGCGGACGTTATGCCCTGGTAACGCTGTGTATAGGCGGAGGACAAGGGATTGCCGCGATTTTTGAACGGCTTTAATTATTGCACTTGTAACTGTTTATTCAGCAAACATGTCCCCTTCTTCCCGTCATGATCTTCAAGTGCTGTTTATTACGCCAGAAGTCTATCCATTGTGTAAGACCGGTGGCCTGGGAGATGTCAGCGCCGCATTACCGCCTGCTTTGCGTGAATTGGGCGTAGATATACGCTTGTTATTGCCTGGCTATCCCGCCGTTATGTCAGGGCTCAAATACAAACGGAAAGTAGCCACATTCAATGATCTCTCCCATTTTCCACCAGCTACGCTATGGTCAGCCAAGCTATCAGTCAACCATTCGAAGAATGTACCGGTATACATCATCGACTGCCCTGCGTTGTATCAACGTGAAGGTGGAATTTATCTCGATACCGCTGGGCAAGGCTGGTCGGACAATGCATTGCGTTTTGGCTTGCTCTCAAAAATAGGTGCCATTCTGGCAAGTGACGCCAGTCCCGCTGACTTGGTTTCCTGAAATCGCACATTGTAATGATTGGCAAAGTGGGCTTACTCCTGCTTACCTTCATTTTCATTCTGGAAAAAAAGCGGCTACCATCATGACTATCCATAATCTTGCCTTTCAGGGCTGTTTTCCGCCAGAAACAGTTACTCAATTGGGGTTACCTGCTGCCAGTTTTAATATTAACGGTGTGGAATATTACGGTAATCTGTCGTTTATCAAGGCTGGGCTTTATTATGCTGATCGTATTTCGACAGTCAGTCCCAGTTATGCCCGGGAAATCCAGCAGGCGCCACTTGGGTTTGGTTTGCAAGGATTACTGGCTGCACGCAGCCAACATATTTATGGCATCGTCAACGGTATTGATACGATGGAATGGAATCCTGCCACTGATCCTCATCTTAGCAAAAATTATTCCAGCAATAATCTGGCTGTCAAAAAGACCAACAAGCTTGCAATGCAGCAGATAATGGGGCTTGAGGTCGACAGTGATATTTTGCTGTTTGCTGCTATCAGCCGATTTACTGAACAAAAAGGCTATGATCTCATTCTACAGGTAGCACCACAGCTTGTGCAGATACCTGCTCAACTGGTATTGCTGGGAAGCGGAAATGCCATCCTGGAAGAGCATCTGGTCAGGCTGGCAGATACTTATCCTGGTAAGATTGCCGCGCACATTGGGTTTAACGAAGCGTTATCTCACCTGATTGAGGCTGGTGCTGACAGCTTCCTGATGCCGTCACGTTTTGAACCCTGTGGTCTGAATCAGATGTATAGCCAGCGTTATGGCACACCTCCGCTGGTACATGCTACAGGCGGGTTGATTGATACTGTCGTGGATTGTACTTCGGCTACACTTGCAGATGGAAGCGCGAGTGGTTTTCAATTCCATGGTATGACGCCCGAGGCATTTCTAGCTGGTATTCAATGTGTTGTGACAGCCTACCGGAATAAGCCAGTTTGGCGGCAGTTGCAGGAAAATGGCATGAACAAAGATTTTAGCTGGCGAGCCAGTGCGATGGCATATTGTGAAATTTATCAATCATTGCTGGGGTCAGTTTGATGACAAGTGAAGCGACTTTACCACGCCTTCTGATTTTCTGCCGCTGCCATCAGTTTATGATAAACAGCTAGACGCCGTGCATTAATTTTCCCCTCCTGAGCTGCCAGTAACAATGCACAATTCGGTTCTGTCATGTGCCGGCAATTGCTGAAGCGGCATTGCCCAAGATAGGGGCGGAATTCAACGAAACCTCCGGCCAGCTCACTGCTATCAATATGATGCAATCCAAATTCCTGCAAACCGGGTGAATCAATGATGGAGCTTTCCAAATCAAGATGATAGAGGCGCGTATGCGTCGTGGTATGTCGTCCGCTATCGAGTGCAGTGGAAATTTCCATAGTGGTGCGTCTTGCATCTGGAATCAATGCGTTGATGATGGTTGATTTACCCATACCGGACTGGCCAGTCAGCACGCTAGTGTGACCCTGCAGATAAGGTCTAAGCGGTTCGATATTTTGGGCAGCACTGATAGTCAAGACGGGGTAGCCAAGGGAACCATAAAACGACAACGTGGCAGCTGCTGCGCGGGTCTGTTCCAGCAAATCAGCTTTGTTTAGCAGGATAAGCGCCTTGATACGCTGATTCTCAGCTGCAATTAGACAACGATCGATTAATTCTTCGCTGAAAGTAGGCACCACAGCGACTACGATGATAAGCTGAGTGACGTTGGCGGCAATCAGTTTCTGACGAAATGCATCACTGCGATAGAGCAAACTTGAGCGTGACAAAACAGTTTCTATCACGCCTTGGCCCGATGTGGTAGGAAGGATTTCAACCTGATCCCCGCAGGTGATGCCGCCTTTCTTGCCGCGCATAACGCACGTTAACATCGTCCCATCGCTTATTTCGACTCCATACTGCCTGCCGTAGGTAGCAATGACCTGGCCTATCAGTGGCTGAATAAGTTTTGTATTAGAAAGACACTTTGAGCTCAAATTTTGAACAGCCAATCAATTTTGGCAGCACAAATAAAATCATTTTCAGACAACCCATTGATAGCATGAGTCATATATTCGATATGACACTTGTTATACCCTACTGTCATGTCTGGGTGATGATTCTCACGATGGGAAAGCCATGCCACCGCATTCACGAATGCCATGGTTTGATAGTAGTTTTTGAATTCAAATGTCTTGCTGATTTTATTGGTCATAAGTGACCATCCTTCCAGCTGTTGCATTAATTTGTTTGCTTCCTCTGCAGTAAGAGGAGGCACGCCCCCTTCGCAGGGTTTGCATTGCTTGTTCGTTAGATCACAGATATCAGCCATAAGTACACCTATTCAGAAATGAGTTTCTTGAGATGTGCAACACGAATCGCAGCTGGAGGATGTGAGTCATAGAAAGCGGAATGTAATGGATCAGGCGTGAGCGTTGCTGCATTATCTTGATAAAGCTTCACTAACGCACGAATCAAATCAGCGGCGGAAGCGTTCTGCGCCGCATATTCATCTGCTTCGAATTCATGTTTGCGAGAATATAAGCTAGACAGCGGGTGCAGTAAAAAGGTGAAGACTGGCATCACCAGAAAAAACAGTAGCAGCGCCATTGCCGTGGAAGGAACGGATGGGACAGCAACGCCTAATTCTTGATAGAACCAGTTCTGTTGCATCAAATAACCTAATAGCCACAAAAAGGCCAGACTGACGATGAATGACCAGACGATGCGTTTGATGACGTGATGACGTTTGAAATGGCCAAGCTCGTGAGCGAGGATAGCTTCTATTTCCGATGCTTCCAGACGTGACAACAACGTATCGAAAAATACGATTCGTTTTGTTCTGCCAAAGCCGGTAAAATACGCGTTGCCATGACTGCTGCGGCGTGACCCATCCATGACGAACAAGCCACTAGATTCAAAACCGCACTTATGCAAAAGCTGCTCGATCCGTGCTCTGAGAGAAGTGTCTTCTAATGGCGAGAATTTGTTGAACAACGGCGCGATCCAGGTCGGATAAATGGCCAGAAGGAAGAGATTGAAAGCTACCCATGCCAGCCAGGCATAAAGCCACCAGCTATCACCCATTTTCTCCATCAACCATAAAATGCCGAACAATAATGGTGCACTAAGCAGAAAGCCTAATGTATATTGCTTGATGAGATCAGAAAAAAACATGGTCGGTGTCATCTTATTGAAGCCATATTGCTGTTCAATGACAAAAGTCCGGTAATAACTAAATGGAATTTCTATCACACTTAACAGTAAAACCGTGCTGATAATGAGCGCCATGCCATGGGGGATCGGATCGATAAACCAGTTTGCCCAGAAGCTTGCGAGGGTATTTAGTCCACCTCCCAGCGTGAGCATCAATAGTAGAAGAACATGGATTAAGGTACTGGGATAATCTAGGCGGGTTCTGGCGCAGGTATAATCAGCAGCTTTTTGATGAGCGGCAAGATCAATTTGAGAGGCAAAATCTTGCGGAACCTGGTTGCGATAGGCGCGGATATGGCGGATATGGCGCATCGCTAACCATAGTTGGGTAAAGGTAGTCAGTAATAACGCAGTAATAAATACAGCAGTAAAAGTTTGCATAGTCAAAATAGCATAGAAAATATAATGGATTAACTCTCAGATCTTGTGAAAACGAACGCAGCGAGTTTCGCTAAAACACTAACAAAACATTTTTCGACAAAATGAAAGAAAAGTCACAATAAAAAATCGCAATTATTGAAACAAGCCGTGCCGGTTTGTTCATAAGTACTTAGCCTTCACTAAGCACTAAGTGACGGATAGTTTTCAATATGACAAAATCAATCTCTTAAAATTCAAGAAAACGCATTATGGCACAAGATAACAATAACCTCATCTGGATAGATATGGAAATGACAGGTCTGAGTCCTGATCGCGATCGTATTATTGAAATCGCTCTGGTCGTGACCGATTCACAATTAAATGTGATAGCAGAAGCCCCGGTATTAGTGGTGTCACAACCGATCGCTATACTGGACGGTATGGATAAATGGAATCAATCGACTCATGCTAAATCTGGACTGATTGATAAAGTTAAAGCTTCCAGGATAACAGAAGTACAAGCTGAAGCGACTATGCTCGCTTTTTTGCAAAATCATGTTCCCTCTGCAATCTCACCGATGTGTGGTAATTCGATTTGCCAGGATCGACGCTTTCTTGCTCGCGCCATGCCACAATTGGAAGCGTATTTTCATTACCGTAATCTGGATGTCAGCACAATTAAGGAGCTGGCGAAACGCTGGAAACCCGAAATCATGGCTGGATTGAACAAAGAAAGTAAGCACGAAGCGCTGGCAGATATTTACGATTCAATCAAAGAATTAAAATATTATCGTGAGTATTTTATCGGCGCTTGACAGTCTCAGTATTTATCTCGTCAAGGAGAACAATCAATGATTACCAAAACAACATTCACTGTCACAGTTAATCCCAAAATACCCGCTCGGCTGTCCCGCATGGAAGACTTGGCTAATAATCTTAGGTATAGCTGGGATCGTGAAACACGTAGTTTGTTTTCTCGCATTGATCCTCGTTTATGGGGAGCAGCCGGGCATAATCCTAAGGCTTTTCTCAAGCGAGTCGATGAGTCGTTATTGCACAAGGCTGCATCTGACCGAACATTTCTGTCCAGTTATAACAGCGTGCTGTCATCCTATGATGCTTATCATGCAGAACCCTTGCGCTACGACCATATCGAAGGCTTCGGTCCACCTGATCGGATTGCTTATTTTTGCTTTGAATTTGGTTTCCATGAAAGCCTTCCAGTTTATTCTGGTGGGCTCGGTATCCTGGCTGGAGACCACTGCAAGGCAGCAAGTGATTTGCATTTACCATTTGTTGCAGTCGGACTGCTATACCGCCAAGGCTATTTCTTCCAGACCATCGACGCCCAAGGTAGTCAGCACGCAATTTATACTGATTCAGATTTTGAAGTTCTGCCGGTGAAGCCAGCTTTGCATGATGATGGCTCAGAAGTCCATGTGCAGATAGCCTTGCCGGGACGTAAGGTGATGGTAAAAGTTTGGCGAGCCATCATAGGTCACGTTAACTTGTATTTGCTGGATTCGGATTTACCGGAGAATCCCGAAAATGATCGCTTGATCACCCATCAGCTTTATGGCGGAGATAGAAAGATGCGTATCGAGCAGGAGATCCTTTTAGGGATTGGTGGGGTTTGTGCATTACAGGAAATGGGGATTAAACCAACCGTATGGCACAGTAATGAAGGACACGCAGCATTTATGATGCTGGAACGGGCACGCAATCTGGTGCGGCAGGGACTGGATTTTGCCAGTGCAATGGAGGCAGTAGCGGTCAATACGGTATTTACCACGCATACTGCTGTACCCGCAGGACATGATCACTTTTCAAGAGCTATGATGCATGACTATTTTGCTGGATTTTGTCACGACCTGAAGATTTCCTGGGAAGAATTCATGACATTGGGGCTCATGCCTGGTAGTGATGACTTCAATATGACCACGTTGGCTGTCCGTATGTCACGTACGCATAATGGTGTTAGCAAGATACATGGTGATGTATCTGCTCGTATTTGCCGCGATCTCTGGCCTCAAATTGAGCCAGGGGAAAATCCGCTCACCTATATCACCAATGGTGTACATGTACCGACTTTTTTAGCGCAAGAGTGGTCTAATCTATTTGACCGATATCTTGGTTACGAATGGCGCGACAAAATGTGTGACATTGAATTCTGGTCACGTATTGATACGATTCCTGATCATCTGTTCTGGAGTGCGCGGCAGACGTTAAAATCACAAATGTTCTATGGTATTCGTGCCCGCCTGACCGAGCAGAATAGACGCAATCGCGGTTCTGAGGCACATCTTGATCGACTTCTAAAATTGGTTGATCCAATCAATCCCAATGTACTGGTGTTGGGCTTTGCGCGTCGCTTTGCAACTTATAAGCGTGCAGCCTTGTTATTCGAGAATCTCGACTGGCTAAGAAAAATCCTACTTGACTCAGAGCGACCGGTATTACTCGTTTTTGCAGGCAAGGCACATCCAGCGGATATTCCTGGCCAGGATTTGATTCGAAGAGTTAGCCAGGTATCACGACTGCCGGAATTTGAAGGGCGAATATTGCTGGTTGAAGGCTATGATATGCGCCTTGCTAGAAGGTTGGTGGCTGGCGTGGATGTTTGGCTCAATAACCCTATTTATCCACTAGAAGCAAGTGGCACTTCCGGCATGAAAGCAGGGATCAATGGCACAATCAATTTGAGTGTGCTCGATGGCTGGTGGGAAGAAGGCTTTGATGGAAAAAATGGCTGGGCAGTCAAACCAGCCTCGGATGATACTGAGGCTGGTGTGCGTGATAAAGATGAGAGCCAAGGATTTTACGAGATTCTGCAGGATCAGGTCATTCCGATGTATTACCGTCGAGGCAAATTCGGCTATTCTGCGGAATGGGTCAAAATGGCCAAATATTCAATGGTTTCTCTGCTGCCGCGCTACAATGCAACGCGCATGGTGAATGAATATATCAAAAAATTTTATGCCCGTGCTCATGCACAAGGCGCGCATTATACTAAGGATGATTTTGCGAATGCCAAAAAGGTCGCTGCCTGGAGAACGAATGTAAGCGAAGCTTGGGGGGGTATCTCGCTACGACGACTGGATACGCCGTTTAAACGGATTGATTTCGGCAATACCCTAAATTTCAAGGTGGCGGCTAAATTAAACGGCTTGCAACCTGACGATATGGTGGTGGAACTGCTAATTTGTCGTGAGAACAAGAAAGCGAGATTAAACAGCTACAAGCATTTTCGTTTCGAATTTGTGGGAATGAGCGATATGCAGGAACATTTGTTTGAGCTGAATTATGTGCCTGAGTTATGTGGCAGGAAGGAATATTATCTGCGCATGTATCCATATCATCCGCTGCTGACTCACCCGCTGGAGATGGGCATGATGGTATGGGTGTAGAAATTTTGCGCGAAGCGCTATTTTGCTGGAAGGTGCTTTGCTGAGGCACTCTTCCGATGCTGATGACACTTGCTTGTCCTATCTTTAATATTTTTGGTCAAACTTTACTAATTTTTCTGTTTCGCGTTCTTTAACTAATTGATATAAATGGCACTCTATTTCATTGCGTACGAGAAATCGTAATACAATGCCATAATATTTACAAAATATATTACTTTGTTACTGGTTGGTAGTACCGTCGTTCGTGTTCGGATGTATATCCGACTATCCGACGCATATTGAGGCACTGACAACGGATCAAACCAGTTTGCTTGATTCAGATTTACCCAGGGTGATAAATGGGGGCAGAACGAATCGCGGCAAAATTGATGACACGTACATCGTCCGCTTCTGCATGGTCTCCTGCTTGGACTGGTACGAAACAGAGTGAATACGCCGAAGTACAGCTAGTGGATGTCAATACGCTTGAGTTGGTCAACCCGCGGTGTCTCGGGGTGGAGAAGATGGCCTTCTGAGCGATGCGGCAGATTGGTTTTACTGATTTACTAATTGAACTTGGTATTTTCTGGGCCAATACGTGCGGGGATTATGGTTTCAATCATCGGTCGCATGGCTGCCCCAGGCTCAGAAGCCGCCACACATCGCTGGCTGGGATGCAAAGTGCGCTGAGTGAATTACTGCTGGGTTAAGCGCAGTGATACTCCAGGCATCTGCACATAATCAGCAGCCTTCAGAGCGTACGATACGCGTGCGAGTTTCGGGTTGCAACGTCACATGATCTATGTCGTATTGCTCCAATAGCATATGACGCAGATCGTCCAGAATACTGTCCCATTGATTGAGATCTTGCAGCACCACATGGGCTGATAGTGCCAGTCGCTGCGACGACAATGACCAGACATGCAGGTCATGTATCGACAATACCCCTGGCCGGGCTGCCATGTCGGTGCCAATGGCAGTCAGCGACAGCCCTAGTGGTACACCTTCCATTAGGCCATGCAGCACTTCACGCAACAGGCGCAAGGTGGAGTACAGGATAAATGCCACGATGAACAGCGAGAGCAGTGGGTCGATTAAAATCCAACCGGTGAAGACGATCACCAGTCCAGACAACATAGCTACGATGGATGCCAGCAGGTCGCTCAGAACGTGTAATACAGCAGCACGCTGATTCAGGTTAGTCTCACCATGTCCCAGCAGGTACAGTACGAGCACATTGAGTACTAAGCCGATAAACGCCACAGTAGATACAACTTCTCCTTTCACAGGTAGTGGTTGCTGCACCCGTTCAACGATTTGAATCACAATGGTGCTTACCACTACCAGCATAAGCAGGCCATTGATCAGAGCTGCAATGAATTCTGCACGTCCTAGACCGTAAGAATGACGTGGCGTCGGTTGACGTTGTGCCAACCAGGCCCCAAGTGCGGAGATAAGTAGGGTACTGGTGTCGGTCAACATATGTCCTGCATCGCTTAGTAGCGCCAGCGAATTCGCCCACCAGCCTACGCTAGCTTCTATCACTGCGTAAGTGAGCGTGATGCCTGCAGCGAGATATAGGCCATATTGGCCATTGTGAAAATGTGATTGTTGATGGTTGGGCTGTGTCATACTACTTCGCGGTGCCGCATGAGACCGTGCAATTCGATACCTGGTATGTTGCCGTGGATAACCGGAAGTTTGGGGCTAATTTCATATACCAGCATATTAATATTCTCCTTGCTTGGTTATTCTTGAGTGATGCTTACAATCCGCTAGCCTTCCATGAGTACTCTGTCCAATTGTGGTTTATAAGTTTAACCTAGATTTCTCAGCTAGGAAGAATAGAGTGTATGGTTTTGCGAGTGCAGGCAAGGCGCGATGAGGCCGTAGGAAAATAATACAGCCAAGAGAAGCCAGCAAAGCCGGGTTTGGTTTAGAAACGGAAGCAAAAGCTGGATACATTTTTACCTCGTTATTCGATTTCTATTTCATAAGTGAATTTATAATCCAAGGCCATGCAACGATAGATTGGACACATTCACGATCCTTTTCCATGTCACACAGTGCTGCCTCCAAGTGATTTTCAAGTGCGACCAGACTATCGAATACACGGTTGTGGAACGATTTCTCCCGTAACTCATCCCAAAGATGCTCAACGGGATTGAGCTCCGGTGAGTAGGGCGGCAGCATGAGTAAGCGCAGATTAGGTGGGAGCTTAAGGGTGCGACTGCGATGCCATCCTGCACCATCAAACACCAGGATAATCCGGTCATTGGGATGACGCGACGCTACCTCATCAAGAAATAGCTGCATGCAATGGCTATTAACCTGAGGCAGGATAAGTGTATCCAGTTCGCCATCAGCGACCGAGACAGCAGCATAAGCATAGACATATTCCTGCGTGATCATTGCTTGGCATAGCGGGCGCATAGGCTTGGGACACCCACATCAGCGTGTATCAGAAACACGCCCAAAGCGGGCTTCATCCTGAAACATCAGACGCAGTTGCCCTTCTACTTGCCACCCCTGGTCAATTTCTGTGAGGGCATCTCGAAGTTTTTTTCCACTCATCCTGAGTGAGCACGTCTGCTTTGGGATGGCGCTTGTCAGGAACCAACTTACGCCAGCCATGACGGTGCAGCAGGTTGTAGGTGGCTGCGAGCGATGTCTTGCGCTTTAAGCGTGCATCAAGCGCTTGCTTGATTTCGCTCACAATCAGAATACCTCCTGCCGATGCTTTTTCTATAAAGGGCGCTAGAAAAGCAACTTCTTCTTCGCGTGAAAGATTCTCGCGCCGCCGCCCACCACGGCTAGACTTCCCTGTCTCACCCATGCCGCCATTGCGGATGAAACGCATTCGAAGTTGGCATGCCCAGCCTACTGAAACACCTGTTACGGTAGCTGTCTGCTTCATTGATAAGCCAAATTCCAGAGGTAGCACCACAGCCTGCGCCTGTCTTAATTCTTCTACCGTTCTTGCATTAATCAGCAAATCCTTTGCTTGTTCCAACACCTCTTTGCCACTCGCTACTCGTGCCATCACCATACTTCCTTTCATAAGTTACCTCTATTATTTCACTTATGAAATAGAAATGGAATTAGAAGCTCAACAGCGCAATGGGTTGAAGTATCATTTCTGTTTTCCGTCTACTTGCACTTCATCCTGCTTGATGACTTATTCAGAGTTTTCCCGCTGTGGGGTAAGCGAAATCTCCAAATTATCTATTAAGCGGGTCTGGCCCAGCCAGGCTGCGCCGAGGATGACCAGATCGGTATCACTGGTATTGGCTGGCAGGAGTGATTCGCGTTGACGTGAGGCAATGTAATCGACTGTCCATCCCTGCTTGGCAAGTTCACATTTTGCCCATTCTTCGAATAGTCGGATATTATGATCGCCTTGTTCTATTTTTTGTTTCACATGAAACAGTGTGCGAAACAAATGACTGGCCTGCTGCCTTTCCGACTCGCTGAGATAGCTGTTGCGTGAACTTAACGCGAGACCATCATCCGAGCGCACCGTTTCACCTGCCATGATCTCGATGGGTAAATTTAATTGCTGCACCATTTTTTGCATCAGATGCAGCTGCTGATAATCTTTTTTGCCAAATATGGCTAAATGTGGCTGGACGATATTAAACAATTTCAGCACAACAATCGCTACACCCCGAAAAAAACCAGGGCGGAATTGCCCTTCCAGCGTATCAGCTACGGCAGGGAGCAGCAGTTGAAATTCCTGGGGAGCTGGATAAAGTATTTTTTCGTCAGGTAAAAATACGATCTCCACTCCGAGCTTCTCCAAAAGATGGCAATCGGTTGTTTGGGTGCGCGGATATCGATCAAAATCTTCGTGTGGGGCAAATTGTAGCCGATTGACGAAAATACTGACGACGGTACAGCCTGCATGCTGCTGTGCTAGCTGAACCAATGACAAATGACCCTGATGCAAATTGCCCATGGTTGGTACTAACGCTATGGACGATTCACGTTTAAGGCGAGTTCGCAATGATGCAATATTAGTAATGATTTCCACGGCCAGCGCTTTAGGAGAAATGAAATTAATTGTTAGAAGGTATGCTCTGCTGCTGGAAATTTTCCTGCCTTGACTTCTTCCACATAATGCTCGATCGCTGCTTGGATGCTGTCAGTACCTACCATGAAATTTTTGACAAACCGGGGTTTGTTGCCTGGATAAATTCCCAGCACGTCGTGCAATACGAGTACCTGAGCAGAGCAATCTACCCCTGCGCCGATACCGATAGTGGGAATAGACAGCTCCTGGCTAATTCTAGCAGCTAAAGCAGCTGGAATCGTTTCCATGAGCAACATGCCTACCCCTGCTTCCTGCAATAGAATAGCGTCGTTCAAAAGTTGTTCGGCTTCGTTAGCTGTTCGTCCCTGGACTTTGTAGCCCCCCAACTGATGAACTGATTGCGGCATCAAGCCGATATGAGCACATACAGGGATGCCTCGCTGGGTAAGAAAGTCAATGGTGTCAGTCATAATGTGACCTCCTTCAATCTTGACCATCTGTGCGCCTGCGGCCATGAGTCTGGCTGCATTCATGAAAGTTTCTTCAGGTGATACCTGGGAGGTGCCAAAAGGCATGTCGACCATGATGAATGCTTTGTTTGATCCACGCACCACGCACTGAGTATGATAGATCATATCATCCAGCGTGACGGGTAATGTGGTGGTATGACCTTGTATGACATTTCCTAATGAATCGCCTATCAAAAGAATATCGACGCCGGCATTTTCCAGTAGGGCTGCAAAGGTCGCATCATAGCAAGTAAGTACAGCAATCTTGTTGCCTGCTGCGTGCATTTTTTGTAAGGTATCTCGAGTTATTCTCATGACGGTTTAGTCCATAACGACTTACAGATATTCTCTAAGACCACAGTTGAAATATTCCCGCGCACCTCTCATTTGGCTGATACGCTGGAGTAACAAGTTGAAATCAGCCGTGTTGTTGGCAAAATTGAGATTCTCGCTATTGACGATGATGACAGGCGTTTTTTCATATTGATGAAAAAACTGTGTGTAGCTACTGGATAACTTATATAGATATTCTTCGGATATATTTTTCTCATAAGTGCTGCCACGACGCTTGATGCGCTCTAACAGCTTTTCTGGTGAAGCCTGAAGATAAATGACTAGATCAGGGGAAGGCGCTTGGTGCTGCATTTGAGAATAAATTTTCTGATAGAGATCATATTCAGATTTGCTCAGTGTCATTCGAGCAAATAATTGATCTTTCTCCAGTAAAAAATCACTGATCATTGGTCTCGAAAGGATGTCTGCCTGCGTCACGTATCGGAATTGATCGATACGTTGCAGCAAAAAGAATAGCTGCGTAGGTAATGCATAGCGCAAGCGGTCGCTATAAAATTTTTCGAGGAAAGGGTTTTCTTCCGGGCGTTCCAGCATTAAGGCACATTCCAGGCGGTCTGCCATATTCTGGGCAAGACTGGTTTTGCCGGCGCCAATTGGGCCTTCGATAACAATATAGTGATATTTTTCAAGTATCATGATGGTGAAATACATTCAAGTCGTTGTTGTGTACATGCGACCAGTAGCTCGCTAACCAACCCCTGGCCAGGAATTTTACAATCACGTTCGATTTCCATAAGTGGTTGTAATACGAACGCGCGTTCATGCATGCGGGGATGTGGCAAAACCAAACCTTCCTCATGGCATTGCAGATCATCATATAACAATAAATCAAGGTCGAGGGTGCGCGGCGCATTGGGATAAGTTCGAATACGCCCGCAACGTCGTTCAATTTCAAGTAAAGCCATGAGGAGAGCCTGCGGCATAAGCACTGTTTCGATGTGTACGACCGCATTAATGAAATCAGGCTGATCAACTGCTCCAATCGCTGCGCTGCGGTATAGGGAAGATTGCCTTATCAAGCGGGAATCAGGAAGCTTTGCTAGCAGTGAAATGGCTCGTCTGATTTGAAATAAAGGGTTTTCCAAATTGCTGCCTAGTCCAATAAAGGCCTGTCTGGCTAGTTTGAGTCGAGGTGGATGGCATCAGATCATTTTTCCGTGGTGGTCGCCAAATTGGCGACGTCGCTTTTTTTATGGTCTGTAGTTCCTGCTGGTTTGCGTCGACGGCTTCTTTTGCGTCGTTTTGGTGTAGTTTCCTTTAACAGCATCGCTTGGCGCATAGCGGCATCAGCATGCTGGAAAGTTTTCCACCACTGTCCCACTTCCATATCGATCTCACCACTTTCACAGCGCAACATGAGAAAATCATACGCTGCACGAAAACGCGGATGTTCAAGTAAGTGAAATGGTTTATGTCCTGCTCGCGCCAGAAAGCGCGATTGTAATGTCCAGATATCATATATGAATGAATCCAGCCGCCGTGGGATAGCGAGCTGCTGACGTTGTAATGTCAGTATTTCAACCATAGCCAAATGGAGTGCAGGCATAGATTTTTCTCCAGCAGCCTGGTGTTTATTCCAGGCTGCAAGTACTTCATGCCAGAGTAGGGTTGCAAACAGGAAGCTTGGTGAGACGGGTTTGCCCTCTTGCACGCGCTTATCGGTATTTTCAAGCGCCAAAGTAATAAAGCGTTCACCCAGGGGTTGCTCAAGAATGACATCAAGCATGGGAAGCAAACCATGATGAAGTCCGCGCATGCGTAAATCCAAGACGCAAGCGAGAGAGTGGCCAGACATCAATAACTTTAGCATTTCATCGAATAATCGGGCTGCTGGCACATTCTGCAACAATGGTGCCAAATCACCTATGGGCACTGCTGTCGCATCATCAAGCTGGATATCAAGCTTGGCGGCCAGTCGAACTGCCCGTAACATGCGCACCGGATCTTCCCGATAGCGTTGGGTAGGTTCGCCAATGATGCGCAAGCGCTTCGCCTCGATATCCTCATAACCTTTGAGATAATCAAGAATTTCTTCGGTAGCGGGATTATAAAACAACGCATTGACCGTAAAATCCCGCCGCATCACATCTTCTTCTTGACTACCAAAAATATTGTCCTGCAGCAAACGCCCATGTTGATCAGCATGGCTCTCAGCAGCTATTTCCATGCTGCCATTAACAGGGCAATTGGCACGAAAAGTGGACACTTCCACAATCTCGCTGCCATAGGTGACGTGTACCAGTCGAAAACGTCGCCCAATGATACGAGAACGGCGGAATAACGCACGTACCTCCTCGGGGGTAGCACTGGTCGTTACATCAAAGTCCTTGGGCTCCAATCCCAGCAATAAGTCACGAATGGCGCCACCGACTACAAATGCAGAAAACCCGGCTTGTTGTAACGCTACAGTTACCTTTAATGCACCTGGACTAATTTGCTGGCGGCTAATGCAGTGTTCCTTGCGTGGTATCGTGCGCAACACTGGGGCAGTGTTGCTAGTAGATGAATTGCGCATGAAAATACGTCGAAAAAATTTACGGATCATTGCAAGATGCGGAAAGGATCAGTCACGGATTATCCTAAAATCTGTAATTGGATGGGAATGTAATGGGGCAATTCGGGGCGAGGCAAGTCTGCTCCCCTGCAACTAAGAGCATCACCGCATTCTCTGCCGACGCAACGCATTCTGCATGCCTTAGCGATATTACCAGGCGGGTAAGTGAAAAGTATTTAAAGATATCTTTATCTGTCATAGGATTGGCTTGCCAATCAAGCGTTCAACTGCGATTCTAGGATTATACACTTGGTGATGTATTCAGATTAAATGGTTCATTTCATTTAAATTAGCCGCACTCGCCTCTCAGACGACATAGGGTGCATCTCTTAGCCGCATCATTATTCTTATGCATGAGAAAATATCGAAAATACTTCTCTCTGTCATAGGCCTAACTCTCCAATCAAGGGATCAATTGAATAAAAAGGACTTTCCCTATTCGGAGCGGTATCATTGCACGGCACTGATGTGCCAAGATTGAAGCATTAGTTGATCAATCAAAACGAGAGGAAAAGTCAAATGAGAGTTTTAACGAAAATGAAGAGAAATGCAACGCTCAGACGAATGGGTGTGGGCAGTTCAAAGTATTACTGCATATGCATGGTGTTGATGCATATGATCAGACAGTGCTGTAAAGTCATTGCGGCGAGAAGATTTTTTTATTTGGGCAGCGAACATACCCAAATGAATGATAGGTTTCGAAGCGTGCTCAGGTAGTCATTACTGGGCGCGGGAATGAGGTCATTCCATTTCTAAATCAAACCTAACTTTATCGGTTTCTCCTTGCCGTATTATTTATACTGTCTACTGCTCGCCTTCGCATCATGTTTGATTTAGAAACTGTTTGGAAATCCTGAATTTTGGCGTTAATGTAGCAATTTTTGCTATAAACAGGCGGTATCATGAATCAACAAAAAGCGCAAAAAGCGTTACCCGAGTAACCTAAGCAATGGAGCGTGGCATTACTTGAAACCTCACCTGCCGGTATCAGCAGTGGGAAGGCCACGAAAGTTGAGTATGCGTCAGGTAGTAAATGCAATGCTGTATGTTCTAAAAACAGGTTGTCAATGGAGGCAATTGCCTCGTGAGTTCCCGGCTTGGAGTGCGGTTTACTACTATTTTTATAGCTGGTCACATAACGGGACATGGGAACGTCTTCATCATTTGTTGCGTTCACGGTTGCGCGAAAGAGATGGGCGCCACAAACACCCGACGGCAGGTTGTCTGGACAGCCAAAGCGTCAAATGTACTGCGGTACCTGCACAACGAGGTTTTGATGTTGGCAAGAAGGTCAATGGTCGTAAACGCCACATTCTGGTGGACACACCGGAGTTACTGTTGACGGTGGTAGTCACTGTCGCCAGCGTGCAGGACCGTGACGGCGCCCGCTTACTATTGCATCATCTACCCGGTTGTTGCAAAAAATTGAGAAAGATTTGGGTAGATGGTGGCTACAGCGGCAATCTTGTGGACCGGGTTGCAAATCGATTTAAATTCTGTCTGGCAGTAGTGCTGCGCCCCAAAGAAACCAGGAAATTTGTATTGCTGCCCCATCGCCGGGTGGTCGAGCGTACCTTCAGCTGGCTGAATCATTCACGAAGGCTCAGTAAAAGTTACGAACATCTCACAAGCACCGACGAAACCTGGATTTACATCGCTATGACTCGTATTATGTTGAGGAGATTAGCTTAAACCAGGAGTTTCCAAACAGCTTCTTAGAAATAGAATTAACTGCGAGATTAGCAATTTCTGTTTGAGCTGCACTGCTTGCGCGCTGGGCTCATTGGCGAGCGACGACACAGATGAATCGGATCAAGGGATTCTTAGATTAAAATATACATGATATTCATGTCATTATCAGAGATCAGTTGTGCAATCCAAGATAATTCGATCATGAGGTTGCTGAAAGCGAATAACTGCAGAATAAGCTGAAAAAAGTAAGAAGCTGTCTGGTAAACCATTAGACACACTTTGCAAGTGTTATTTTCATCATGGCGATACGAATCATATTTTCAGCAGTACCGGTCAAGATTTCGAAATCCTTGGCTAAACGGCGGAAGTTACCTGGCCAGGAAAACGTACGTTCGACTACCCATCGCTTTGGCAAAACAGCCCATTTACCTTCGATTTTTTCTGAAATGTGCAAACTCAGAACCTGGTCCATTACCTACGAAATCAACTGCTGTACCCCGATAGCCGGCATCCCCTGAGAGCCTGTTCAAAGTCTTTTGGTTTGACGGAAAAAGTGTGATACTTGCAGGATGAGAACACGTTATCCAAGCGATATCAGTCGCGAACAGTTCGAGCAGATCCGCTCGCTGCTGGAAAGTGCGCGCAAGAAGACCAGTCCGCGTCGAATCGATTTATACGAAGTATTTTGTGCGGTGTTGTATTTACTCAAGAGTGGTTGCCAGTGGCGCATGTTGCCAAGCGAATTTCCGAAGTGGCGTACGGTCCATTCGTACTTTGCTATTTGGAGCGAGCCGGATAAAGAAGGAGTGAGCCTGCTGGAGCAGGCACTTAAAAAATCAGGTTGGCGCGGCCCGTATGAGACAGGGGCGCAACGCCTGCACGTCCTATTTGATCATAGACGCGCAGAGTGTGAAGAACACGGATACGGCGAACCAAAAGGGTTATGACGCGGGCAAGAAGGTTTCGGGTATCAAACGCCATATTGCGGTGGATACGCAGGGGTTGCCACATGCAATTGCAGTCACTACGGCGGAGGTCACTGATCGCAAGGGAGCGTTGCAGGCGATGGATCGGTGTAAGACGAACCTGGATAGAGTGCAAAGTGTATTGGCTGACGGCGGTTATGTGGGACAACCGTTCGCTGAAGCAGTGAAGACCACAATTGGCGCAACTGTGCAGATTGCTCGGCGCAGTCAATTACACATGTTTTCTGTGATGCCGAAACGCCGGGTGGTAGAACGCTCTTTCGCATGGTTGGAAAAATGCCGGCGGCTATGGAAAAATTGTGAACGCAAGCTCAACACTAGCCTACAGTTCGTCCATCTTGCTTTCTTGGCATTGTTACTACAAAGACTTTGAACAGGCTCTGAGAATGCTTTGAGTGAAGGGTATTTATCGATAACGCCTGCCAACACCATACCAGCGCTTTTGGTAGCGCTCATATTGGCAGCATGAACTTTGACAGGGAGTAAATTGCCAGGAATGTCTACTACGATATGCCGTTTGTGACCTTTAACTTTTTTGCCGCCATCAATTCCTCGTTCTTCGCTGGCATACTGGGTTTTTACGCTTTGCGCATCAATGATGCCATAACCGGGTACGGCACAGCGTCCAGTTTTTTGGCGACGAAGAACCGTCAACTTAGCCAGGCATTTCTCCCAGACACCTCGCTTGTTTCATCGGTTAAAGTGATCGTAAACAGTTTGCCAAGGAGGAAAATCGTTCGGCATCAGCCACCACTGAATACCGCCTTTGACAACGTATAGAATGGCATTCACAATGGTTTTTTTGCTATGTTTGTGGCTATTGCCGCGTTTACTGATAGGATCAAACTCTTTTTTATCAAGTTCCATTCCACATCATTGATATCCGTTTTGTATGACATTTCTTAACTTGTTATAAAAAATCCTTGATTCTAATGGAAATCATTTTGCCAGACAGCTTCTCAAGGAAATCTGGTGACAGTGATGGTAATTCTAAGCAGATATGTAATCAAAAAGGCAATCGAGGTATCATGGGGTTGGAGAAGCTGACCGATAAGCCGGATTCTGTCGTGGACAGTCATTCCTCTAGGTACACAATTACCCGTGTACTCAAGCAACCTACCCGCAGGCTCAGCGAGCAGCATCATAGCCTGCCTATTTGGTCTTGCTCCGGATGGAGGTTACCGCGTTTCACCGTAACTTAATACGCTCGTCTCTGTGGCCCTGTTCCTCGCCTCACGACGGCCGGCCGTTAACCGGCATCCTGCTCTCTGGAGTCCGGACTTTCCTCTCCCTGCTTGTCACAGGCAGCGACTGTCTGGTCAGCTTCTTGATATATTTTATCAACTTACTGTATAAGGAATGATAAAACTTTATCCTATAGCAGTTCGTTGATTTCATTTAATACTTCTTCATCAAGTTCCCCAACTTCGGCTTTGAGGCGTAATCGTGACATCAAATAGGTGTAATACGCTTGCGCCAAATCTCTGCGTGCGGCAAAGAATTGCTGTTGGGCATTTAAAACATCCACTTCTACCCTGACACCCACTTCCTTTCCTAGCACGGTGGAATCCAACTGGCTCTTGCTGGTTGTAAGTGCCTGCTTTTGAGCTTTGAGCAGGGCAATGCCGTTGGTCACATTCAGAAATTGCTGACGTACCTGCAAGCCAATGGTTCGTTTGGTATTTTCCAGATCCTGACGTGCCTTATCCCGATTGGCTAACGCTTCGCGAATGCGAGATTGCACTGAAAGCCCCTGGAAGATAGGAACATTAAGTTGCAGACCTACCGATTTCGATTCTAAATCGATACCAACGCCCGGTAATTGCACCCCCAACGCCTTGTTGATTGCTGTACTGAGCGACCAGATCAAGCGTTGGGTAATGGCCTGCCTTCGCTTTTTTGATATCCTGCTCGGCCAGATCAAAGGCGATCTGCTGTATTTTGAGGGAGAAGTTTTTCTGCTCGGCCAAGGCTACCCACTCTTCCATGTTCTCGTAGGGTAGGGTAAGCGAACCTGACACTATTTTGTCTATGCTGGTACTGATCAACTGATCTGGAAATCGATTGATGATTCCTTGCAGGGCGCGCTTGTTAACTTCGAGCGTGTTTCTAGCCAGAATTTCTTGCGAGACCGTCAGATCATGACGAGCTTGTGCTTCATGCGTGTCTACAATCGTGGCAACACCCACTTCAAAGTTGCGCTTGGCTTGTTCCAGTTGTTCACTGATGGCTTTTTTCTGGCTTTCCACGACCTCAAGATTGGCCTGGGCAATTAGCACATCAAAATATGCCTGCGATACGCGCAATATCAAATCCTGGGCAGCCAGAACAAATCTTGCATCAGCTTGTGCAACCTGATTTTTCGATTGCTCATAGATGATAAAATTTTCAATGCGAAAAAGCGGCTGGGTGGCTGCAAGTACTATGCCTCGATTTTTGATTACTCTCTCTGGACCGAAGTTGGTATCGATATACTGATTCTGACCTGTTCCAGTGAAATTAATGTTAGGGAGCAATCCTGCCCTTCCTTGCGGCAGTTTTTCCTGTGCTGCGATGTAGGCAGCCCGCTCGGCACCATATTGCGCATCCTGCTCCAGCGCTTCACGGTAAATATTCATGAGGCTGGCTGCTTGCACGGGTGTTTGCAGGATGATGCCGATAGCAACAAGCATGACAACCAGGTACCACAGATTTTTCATGAGTACTTTTAGCAAAATTCTTCCAGATAGTGAGCGATATTAATACCCTTCTCCTGTGAAAAGTAAGCTAATGTATTCGATCGAATGCATTAAAAAGTAAACCGTTGAGGTTGCAGGGCGTTTCTCAGGGGGGCTGTGCAGGTTTCAAACAGCATCTTTGTATGGTAGACGCCAGGCGCTACACAGGTGACCAGCATTGCTTCCATCAAAGGATCTTCACCGACAATCGCAAACAGACGTCCCCCCGGATTAAGGCTTTTTTGGAAAACTTCGGATAATACTGGTGTGGATGCGGTGAGGACGATGACATCATAAGGGCCATGCTGAGGCCAGCCCTGGGCTGCATCGCCTTGTTCCAAGGTGACATTAGTAATGCCATGGGTCTGGAGATTCATTTTGGCTATGGTGCAAAGTGTAGGCACAATTTCAACACTGTAAACATGGGCGCTCAGCTCTGCCAGCAATGCTGTCATGTAGCCGCTGCCGCTGCCTACTTCGAGAATTTTGTCGGTTTTTTTGATATGTAATTCCTGGAGGATGCGTGCCTCCATTTTGGGTGTCAGCATGACTGCCCCATGATCCAAAGGGATTTCCATATCCGCGAAGGCAAGTGAACGATAGGCTGCTGGCACGAATTCTTCGCGTCGCACTTGGTAAAGTAAATTGAGAATTGTTGGATCCAGAACATTCCACGTCCGAATTTGCTGTTCCACCATATTGAAGCGGTTTTGTTCGAGATTGGTGTCGAGTTTCATAAGCGTTATTTTTATGGATGAAATAATCAGGCTTGCAATTATTTCATATTTCTATTAGTTTCACAGCTTCAGCTAGGGGTCCACACTTGGAGGTTATCTAGCGAGCCAGTGAAGAAATCGTAGTATGCAGTAATCTTATTAGCAAAACTACATTTTCTCAGGCTCCAAGTGTTGGTGAGAGAGTCCCTTAATACCTGATGCGGATAACGCCGCCGTAGGAAAGCTAGGGATATTCCGCTTGCTCCTTACGGTATTTTGAGGAGCATAATATGAATACAATTATTTCAAAGTTAGGAAAAGTTTACCAGCGAAACTGCGCAGGTGGATGAAGCTGCGATCAAGCCATTGCCTAATTCGCGCAAAATTTACGTGCAGGGCACTCGTCCTGACATTCAGGTCCCTATGCGGGAGATCAGTCAATCGGATACGGCCACCAGCAATGGCACAGAAAAAAATCCTCCCATTTATGTGTACGATACCTCTGGGCCCTATACTGATCCTGCTGTCAGAATCGATATTCGTGCCGGATTATCTCCCTTGCGTGAAAAATGGATCGAAGAGCGTGGTGATACTGAACTGCTTTCAGGGCTGACATCAGCTTATAGTCGGGAGCGCTTGAATAATCCGAAGCTCTCGCAAATGCGCTTCAATCTCAAACGTCCGCCGCGACGCGCCAAGACAGGCGTTAATGTGACTCAGATGCACTATGCTCGCCGTGGCATGATTACCCCTGAAATGGAATATATTGCGATCCGGGAAAATCAGCGTCGAGAAATGATGGATGCGCAAAGCAATGAATTACTCGTTCGCCAGCATACTGGCCACGATTTTGGTGCCGCGATCCCGCGCTTTATTACGCCTGAGTTTGTGCGCGATGAAGTCGCACGCGGACGAGCCATTATTCCCGCCAATATCAATCACCCGGAATCCGAACCGATGATCATCGGGCGTAATTTTTTAGTCAAAATCAACGCCAATATCGGTAATTCTGCGCTGGGTTCCAGCATTCAGGAAGAAGTCGAGAAAATGACCTGGGCGATTCGCTGGGGAGGCGATACGGTCATGGATCTTTCCACTGGTAAAAATATCCATGAAACGCGCGAGTGGATTATTCGTAACAGCCCGGTACCGATCGGTACGGTACCTATTTATCAGGCATTGGAAAAAGTCGACGGCAAAGCAGAAGAACTGACGTGGGAAATATTTCGCGATACCTTGCTTGAGCAGGCGGAACAAGGTGTGGATTATTTCACCATTCACGCTGGGGTGCGCTTACCGTTTATTCCCATGACCGCCAAGCGCATGACTGGCATTGTTTCGCGTGGTGGTTCGATCATGGCCAAATGGTGTCTTGCGCATCACCAGGAAAGTTTTCTTTACACCCATTTTGAGGAAATCTGCGACATTATGAAGGCATATGACGTCAGTTTCTCGCTTGGAGACGGACTCCGACCGGGCTCGATTTATGATGCCAATGATGAAGCACAATTTGCAGAATTGAAAACATTGGGTGAGTTGACGCAGATTGCCTGGAAACACGATGTGCAGGTGATGATCGAAGGGCCTGGGTCATGTCCCCATGCATTTGATCAAAGAAAATATGGATCTGCAGCTTAAATATTGTCAGGAAGCGCCTTTTTATACCTTGGGACCGCTTACGACCGATATTGCGCCAGGCTATGATCATATTACTTCTGCCATTGGTGCCGCCATGATCGGCTGGTATGGTACCGCCATGCTATGTTATGTGACTCCCAAGGAGCACTTGGGATTGCCTGATAAAGATGATGTCAAGGACGGTATCATTGCCTATAAGATTGCAGCGCATGCGGCTGACCTGGCTAAGGGGCATCCAGGTGCGCAAATTCGCGACAATGCACTTTCCAAGGCACGTTTCGAGTTCCGCTGGAATGATCAGTTTAATCTCAGCCTGGACCCGGACAAAGCTAAACAATTCCATGATGAAACGCTGCCACAGGAAGGAGCTAAACTTGCTCATTTTTGTTCGATGTGTGGTCCCAATTTCTGCTCAATGAAGATTACTCAGGATGTACGCGACTACGCAGCGCAACAAGGCATTGGCGAGGACGAGGCACTGAAGAAAGGCATGGAACAGAAATCCACTGAGTTTAAAGAAAAAGGTGCAGAGATTTACAATAAATTATGATTGTCTCTTTATATCCTTCTTTGTTATTTTTAGAATCTTTGAACAAAAGGCAGACATGGATTGGCCGATACTGATCAAGGCGCTGATTCTTGGAGTTGTGGAGGGGCTGACTGAATTCCTGCCGATTTCTTCCACGGGTCATTTGATCCTGATGGGTGATCTGCTTGATTTTAATGATGACAAAGCCAAGGTTTTTACCGTAGCTATTCAATTGGGGGCGATACTGGCGGTGTGCTGGGAGTATCGCGCCCGACTGACGGCAGTCGTAACCAGTATCGGTGCAAAAGAATCGAATCGTTTCCTGTTAAATTTGTTGATTGCCTTTTTGCCTGCTGCCATCCTCGGTTTTTTATTTATCAAGACGATCAAATATTACTTGTTTCATCCCTTACCGGTTGCCATGGCGTTGATCATCGGGGGCATATTAATTTTATGGGCAGAGCGTCGTGATCATGTGGTTGATGTTGAGCAGGTAGAGGGCATGGACTGGAAACATGCGCTGAAAATTGGCTGTGCACAGTGCCTTGCCTTGATTCCAGGCACTTCCCGTTCGGGAGCCACCATCATTGGGGGCTTATTTTTTGGCTTATCACGTAAGGCAGCTGCCGAATTCTCCTTTTTTCTGGCGATCCCGATTATGTTTGCCGCTACCTTTTACGATGTTTATAAGAGTCGCGACCTGCTGCAAATGGAAGATTTGAGTATGTTTGCAGTAGGCTTTATTGCCTCGTTTGTAAGCGCCTGGCTGGCGATCCGTGGATTGTTGCGCTATATCAGCCACCATGATTTCGCTCTCTTCGCATGGTATCGCATCGGATTCGGCATCATTATCCTGGTAACGGCTTACACCGGACTTATTGCCTGGTCAACAAATTGATTTAAATGTAGGGCGCAATAACCTTTGGGCATTGCGCCGCAAGGTATGCCATATCATGCAAACCTGGTGCAATGCACTACGTTTATTGCACCCTACGGTTTAGTTAACCAGGTAGAAGCGGCCTGTGGCCGCTTGAGCAAGCGCCGGGATGGCGCTTCTACTGAAGAATAAGCAACGATCGAAACGTTAACTTTGTACCCAGGGCAGATCCGCTGCCTTCCAGCCGCCTTTGCGGCCGCGATGACCCGTTTCATCCTTATCGCCTTCAAAACCCTCTAGGATGTTGTAGCAATTAGTAAAATCTGACTGAGTGGCGATGGTGGCTGCGTAATCTGAACGTCCGCCGCTACGGCAAAGAAACATGATCACATCGTCTTGCTGTATTTTTTCAGCAATCTGATCAATGAAATTTGGATTAGGTTGCATGCCCGGGTAGGTTCTCAACTCGACTTCGATTGCGCCAGGAATGCGACCAACCCAGTCCAGTTCGGCTTTACAGCGAACATCGATCAACTTGGCATTGGGAATTCCTTGTAACAATGCGAATGCTTCGGCAGGTAATAAAGCGCCTTTGTAAGGTAAATCCATCTCCTCAGCACGTTCATGTGCTTTTTCCAATATTTTGCTTGCGTTTTCCATGGGTCTATTTTAATCGGCAAAATGAGAAGTGTAATCAAAGTGAAGCGCTGAAGCAAAAAAAGCCATGAATTGATAATCTGAACTGATGCTGTCCAAGTGAATCTCATGTAATTCCACTTCTAAATCAAACCTGATTTTGTCGGTTCTCCTCGCCGTATTATCTATACTGTCTACGGCTTGCCTTCGCGTCAGGTTTGATTTAAAAATGGAATAACGTATCGTACAAGTTAACTTTCTTTGTTTACATTCTGAAAAAAACGCTATGTTCTATCTGATATTGATCATCCTGCTGGTTGTTTTAGTGGTCGGACCATCCTATTGGGTGAAACACATCATGGAAAAGTATAGCCAGCCGGATGATCGCTATACTTGTACGGGCGCAGAATTGGCCCGTACATTGCTTGATCGAGCAAATTTACAACAAGTCAGGATCGAGACTACAGAATTGGGTGATCATTATGACCCCCTGGAAAAGGTGGTTCGCCTCACCCCGGATAAATTCAATGGTAGATCGCTCACCGCGATTACGGTAGCAGCGCATGAAGTAGGACACGCCATTCAGGATCGGGATGGTTATTTGCCGTTAAAAATGCGCACCAGGCTAGTGCAACTGGCTGCGCCAGCGGAAAAAGTAGGGGCGGGTCTCCTCATGTTGGCGCCGCTCGCAGTGGCATTAGTTCGTGCGCCCCTAGCCGGTGTATTATTTTTGGCCGGTGGATTGTTAACGTTAGGTACTTCAACGTTGGTGCACTTGCTCACCCTTCCGATGGAAATGAATGCAAGTTTTGTGCGCGCTCTACCGCTCTTGGAGCAAGGAAATTGTCTCAAACAGGGTGACGCACCGCATGCGCGCAGATTACTCAAAGCGGCAGCCTGGACTTATGTTTCCGCTTCGCTTATGACATTACTCAATGTTGCACGCTGGTGGGCGATTATTCGAAGATAGCGATATAGTAGAAATAAATGCTTGACGTAAACCATAGAATCTCAGAGTAATGGCAGCAAATGTTATGATGAATGGACTTGATTGATTCAAGTGTGCTAATGGCTTCTTTAACGATGCGATCTGAAAGCAAGAGAGGATATTGATGACTAATAATATCAGCGGATGGGCTGCGCACGGTGCAAAGCAAAAACTCGAGCCGTTTACTTATGATGCAGGCCCGCTAGGATTGGA
Organism: uncultured beta proteobacterium; assembly: GCA_963815685.1. Lineage (GTDB taxonomy): Bacteria > Pseudomonadota > Gammaproteobacteria > Burkholderiales > Nitrosomonadaceae > Nitrosomonas. Next base: position 149,229 of record CAWFHT010000011.1, on the reverse strand, counting down.
AGAAGTTGAAGTTGCGGTCGAATTCTGCGGTTTATGTCATTCTGATCTTTCAATTATTAATAACGATTGGGGATTATCGAAATATCCCGTTATTCCGGGACATGAAGTGGTGGGCCGTATTGTGGCAGTAGGGGATCACGTCAAAGAACTGAAGATCGGGCAGCGTGTCGGTATTGGCTGGAATGTCAATAGTTGCATGCATTGCCATGAATGCTTGACGGGTTACCATAATCTTTGCCTGCAAGCGGCCCCGACCATTATCGGCCATTATGGCGGTTTTGCAGAGCGGGTGCGCTCCCATTGGCTGTGGGCCATTCCATTACCCAGTGCGCTGGAAATGTCTTCTGCCGGGCCACTGCTGTGTGGTGGCATTACTGTTTTTGCACCGCTGGTTATCCATGGTGTAAAACCGACAGACCGGGTTGGTATTGTTGGTATTGGCGGCCTTGGTCATCTTGCGTTGCAATTCGCCCGTGCCTGGGGGTGCGAAGTGACGGCATTTACTTCGAATCTATCAAAGGCGGAAGAAACCCGGGAATTTGGCGCACATCACGTTGTTTCCAGTCGTAACAACGCAGAAATCCGCAAAGTGGCCAATTCGCTTGATTTTCTGATGGTTACCGTAAATGTGCCGCTCGACTGGGCATTGCTGCTCAAAACACTGAAACCGAATGGTCGTATGCACGTGGTAGGTGCGGTGCTGGAGCCGATGCCTATTCCGGCATTCGAGCTGATCATGGGACAGAAAAGCGTTTCAGGCTCACCCACCGGTGGACCAGCTATTCTGGCTACCATGCTGGATTTTGCCGCACGACACCATATTGCACCGCAAGTCGAGCATTTTCCGCTCAATAAAGTCAATGATGCCATCGCGCATCTGGCGGCAGGTAGGGCAAGGTATCGGATCGTGCTGGATCATGTCGGTCCATTCTGAGTTAAGCCAATGCCAGTTAACGTTCGTTCGTGATGTGCTTGTCAAACGGCTAGATCGTCTGAATGCAAGCCTTCGAAAGGGTCAGGCCGAACGGTGTATTGGTAAGGATGTTATTTTTAACCGTTTGTTTTTGCTTATCATCGACTGCCTCGAATACGTTTTTCAACCACCTGTTAACTGCGGTTATTTTTTCCGTTTGGCACGAGGATGGGCGCTATCGTAGATCATTGCAAGATGCTGAAAATCGAGGTGAGTATAAACTTGAGTGGTACTGATACTGACATGACCCAACATTTCCTGTACTGCACGTAAATCTCCACTCGATTGCAGCATGTGCGAAGCAAACGAATGGCGCAAGGCATGAGGATAGGTATGATTGCTGAGATTCTGCTGGTTGGCGCGGGTCTGGAGACGATACTCGACTGCACGGGGGCTGATTTGATTGCCGCGGAGCGATAGAAAGAGTGCAGTTTCTCCAGGCGCCAGCATCGCTGCGCGTTGCTTCAGCCATGCTTGTAGCGCTTGCAAGGCATAACTGCCGACCGGCACCACCCGTGTCTTGTTCCCTTTTCCTCGAACCCGCACAGTGCCCTCAGCAAAATCGAGATCCTCGGGTTTGAGCTGCGTCAATTCTGCCAACCTTAAGCCAGAAGAATAAAATAACTCGAGCATAGCGCGATCGCGAATACTTAACTGATCTTCCTGATCGAAAGTCATCAGTCTCGCAGTTTCATCTGGAGAAAGCGCGTGTGGCAAGTTTCTGGGAGATTTGGGGACTCGCATGCCATTGCAGGGGTTATCGGCATAGCCATGATGACGGATTAAATAGCGATAAAAGCCTCGCCAGGCAGAGAGCATCCTTGCAAGACTTCTGCCGGAGAGACCCTCTCCATGCAGTTTGACGATGAAATGTCGGATATCGTGTGCACGCAGCTGATTTAGAGATGTTGCTTCAGATAGTTGCAACAGAATAGCCAGATCTCTTGCATAACTTTTTTCTGTCAGCGCTGACAGTCTGCGCTCATTGGTCAGATGTGCGAGATATGCGCTGACCAGGACTGATTTCTCTTCAGGAGCGGGGGAGCTCATGTACCTGTGCTTCAATATTCCAACACCCGAGGCGAATGAGCGCGCCTGCAATGAGCTCGCCCAACCTTTCCAGATAAAGCGTGCCCATATCGGGATAAAACCGTTCCAGTTCTGGACTACCCATGACCAGTAAACCAAAGGTATGTTTCCTGCGTAGCGGGATCATGGAGAAAGACCGTAACTGATGTGCCTCACGTCCAAACCATTGCTTGATCTCATCTGTTAAATGCGGGCCGCAATAAGGTTTTGCCATGCTTTCAACAGTGGTGCGCACGGTCTCGCTGACTGGCGTGAATTCAGGGCGTCGCTTATCGCCAGTGGAATCTTTCGAAAACCACAAACGTACAATGACTTGTGGGATGGAAAAATTTTCACGCAGATTGTTATTGAGCCCATGCAGCATTTCTTCGAGCGAATTGGATTCCATCAAAGCAACCGTCAGTTGGTGCATTTTTTCACCAATCATATCGTTATTTTCTCCGATACTGATGAGTTCGTGCAGTTTCTCTTGCAGCAAGCGGTTTTTTTCCCGTAGCGAAACCATCTGGCGTTCATTGAGCGAAATCGCCCGATCCTCGTAAGGATGTGGAATCCTGATATCCGCCAGCATTTCAGCATATTCGACAAAAAACTGCGGATTTTTCCGCAGATAGTGCGCAACATTTTCCGGTTTCATAATGACATCCTGATCAATTCAGTTCATAGAGCAAAAATGGGGATATTAGCGTATAAATTCATAAACTGTGTAAGCACTTTTACTTCTTTCTCATAATTCCGAATCGCCATAGAAGAAAATTGTTAGTCTATGGGCCATTACAAGAGTTGCCTCTACAAAAAGCGATCGGTGTAAGAATAAAAATGAAGATTTGCTGCTGGCAGCAAGTTATTAATGTGAGAAAAATCACTTCTTTTTCAACCAAACGGATACAAAATATAAAAATAATATTAGGTCGAGCATAAACAGTGGCAGAATGCGGCATGTCAAAGTTGACACCTTCCGGAAGTTGGGTTGCTAATTAAAAGTGGCTCTGATCTGGAAAACGCAAGCATCTTTCCTACAATATGCAAATTAAAAGATGTAAATGAGCATTTTTTTATTCCCTAATCATTCTTCCAGTAGGTTGTTATTTTTTTTACTATTTAAGGTTCAAGGTACACAATGTTGCAAATAAACAACATAATCCACTCAAAAATATTTGATCACTTGCATGCAATGGTTTTTTTCGGCAGAATCCTCCAAACTTGTCAACTGTGGCGATTTCGGGCGGCAGGACCATTGTCGTGAAATAGCAATCAGGTAAACAGAAACGCGAAATCTGACATTTAACAGGTTGCAAGGATTATTTATTTCATATTCAGCAATTTCGTGACATATGGTTTTGGTTTTTTGTCTTAAGTTTTTTAACTTTATTTAAAAGGAACACGTGTTATGGCTATTACCCCACAACAAAAGGAAAATATACTTGCGCTGACGGTGGCCACATTTAATGCCGCCCCAAGTGCAAAAATAATGCAGGATTTCGCTACGGCGGTTGAGGCTGGCATGTCTATTGAACAACTGGCTGATATCCTGGTGACAACCGATGAGTTTAAGGAAGGTGTTCTGAAGGGCGCTGTGACCAATGAAGAAATTGCGGCCAACCTGCTGAAAAATTTCGGCTTGGCGGCAGGTAATACTGATGCTAAAAGCCCGGATGCTCAAGCAGAGGCCTTTTTCATTGCCGAGCTCGAGGCAGGTAAGAGCATAAGTGAAGTCATCATTGAAGCAGCCGTTTATCTTGGTGGGCAATCCTGCTGAAGAATTCCAGCCTACCGCTGATCTGTTCCAAAACAAGATAGCGGTGGCTGAAGTCTACTCCTAACAGGAAAAGCAGAAACTCTGGATGGAATGCAAAATGTGCTGATAGGCGTAACGCCCGCATTTCCTAAGACAGATGCTGAGGCTCAAGCATATTTGAATGGCATAGGTGAAGGCTCCAACAAAGGTGATACTTTTCACGCTGACTACCGGTGCGGATAACTGTAAAAGGCAAAGCTACCGACGAACTATCAATGGTGTGGTTGATACATGTAGCTAATGGCGGTACGCTGAATAATAGCGATAATATTGACGGCGGTGCTGGAACTCGATACCGCTAACTTCTCTCTTGACGGGTGCTGGCTTCCCGCAGGTGCAACCATTACCAATGTTGAGAAAGTTTTCTTTAAAAACGTAACTGGTGCTAACGATGCACTGGACGTATCGAATATCACCGGTGCAACGGAGCTGTGGAGTTCTGGTGCCGTTGGCAAAACTCATTCTGACCCTGAACAACATCCAAAGCAATGCTGCGCTTCGGTCTCTCGAATGCTGTGGGTGGTGGTGGTCTGGCCGCTACATTCAAAGATGGCACGATTGGCGCTGGCGGAACGGTCACTTTGGCTTTCAACTCTTCAGGTAGCAAAACGGATCGTGTGCTGGATACCGTTGGGCATGCGACGACAGCCAATACCAATAAAGATGTGACACTGTCTTTGATTGCGAACGGCCCTAACTTTGTGCAATTTTCCGATAGCGCAGCCTCTATTGGCGGATTGAGTACCATTAAAGTTTCTGGCGGCGGTTCGTTGGATATCGTGGCCCCAGGTGGTGAGTTCAATAATGTCACGACTGTGGATGCTTCGGGTAACAGCGGTGGCGTCACGCTCGATCTGACTACCAACAACAAGGATGTCAAATTTACCGGTGGTACCGGCAATGATACACTCACTCTGGGGAACTTCACTGCTACCGATTCCATTGATGGTGGCGGCACGGTGGACAAGGATGGCAAGAGCAGCGATAATGACACGCTAATCGCCACGCTGGCCAACTTGCAGACTATTAACAAAGCGGGTTCAGTGAAGAATGTGGAAACCCTCGGCATCAATTTGGGTGGTCCGCTGGCTGCGAACGCAACCGTGAACGGTGAATTGTTCGGTATCAGCAACATTACCTTTAATGATGCGCTTACTCTGAATGGCAAATCTCTGATTCTGTCGAATCTGGCCAATAACACCACTGTGACCATTAAGAATTCCGCTGGCCCACTCGGCGGCACAATTGGGGTAGATGTCAAAGGCGCTATTGCCGGTACCGAAGATGCTGCGACGCTGGTTTTCGGTAAAGGCGTTGATCTCAATACCAACAAAGTGACTATCAATGCCGGTGGCGTGGAAACCATCACTGTAGCCACCGACACGACGTCTGGCGCTGGTGCCAAGCTCAATAAGCTGGCCGATGCTGCGCTGACTACTCTGAAGGTGACCGGATCGGATGGTATCGGTATTGGCGTGACGGTCTGAGTGCCAGCAAAAATATAACCACCATTGATGCTACCGGTGTGGTGAAGGATGCTGTCGGTGCCGTTGGGGGTGTATTCGTGGATCTCAGTAAAAACGACAAGTCTGTGACCTTTACAGGTGGTCAAGGCAGTGATGCCTACATTGCTTCGGCTAAGGGTGACATCATTGCCGGCGGCCTGGGTAGTGATGTTATCGCTTTAGGTGCTGGCGCTGACAAGATCATTTACACTGCTGCGGCAGAATCCGATGGCGCCCCTGCCGGCAGCTTGGACATAATCGGTAACAGTACACCCACCGGTAACTTTGACGTGGCTGCGGATTTCATTCTGTTTGCCGCCAGCCTGCAAACGGGTACTGCAAGTTTCATCGGCAATGCTGCCTTTACCAACACCGGCGCTACACAAGTTAGCTTTACTAATGTGGCCGATGCTAACCCGATCGCAGCCGGAGCCCAAGCTGGTGGTGCTGTGAAAGTGGACCTTAATGGTGACGGCACTGCGGACATGACGATCAACCTGGTTGGTATTACTGAAGGCCAATTTGGTGCGTCCAACCTCGTTTTCGCCTGATAGAGCTGGCGGAGGCACGCCTCTGCTTCTCTAAAACAAAAACCCTGCCAGCCGTAAGGCTGGCAGGGTTTTTTAATTGAATATAGAATATGAACAAAGATTGGTCACAAGGATATTTCACCGAAGTCGGTTACACTTTTGGTTACTACCGCGAGATTTCGCCTGTTTTTATCCGTTTTTGCCTGTTGCTGCAAGGCGTGATGCCGCCCGAGTCAGCAACACCGAATTACTGTGAACTTGGTATCGGACAGGGGTTGTCACTCAATCTGCATGGCGCCACGACCCCAGGACGCTTCTTTGGGACGGACTTCAATCCTGAACATGCGGCATTTGCCCAAAGTCTGGCACGAGCAGCCGCCTTGCCGCTCGATATTCGCGATGAGAGCTTTGAGGAATTTTTGAACGCCGATCTGCCCCCTATGGATTACATCGCTCTGCACGGTATCTGGACTTGGGTGAGCACCGAGAATCACCGACAAATCGTTAATTTTGCACGCAAATTTCTGAAACCAGGCGGTGTATTCTACTTGAGTTATAACTGTTTCCCTGGCTGGGCTCCAGCTGCGCCGCTGCGCCAATTGTTCGCACTGCATGATCGTTTCGCTGGTCGTGCGCAAGGTGCATTCGCCCGCATGGATTCTGCGATTCAGTTTTCAGAGCGTTTACTTGATGCCAATGCAGCCTACACACGCGCAGTGCCAGGGGTGAAGGAACGGCTGGCCAAGATCAAGGAGCAGAATCGAAACTATATCGCGCATGAATTTTTCAACCGTGATTGGAACGTCATGTATTTCGCGGATGTGGCCGACCGCCTGGCAGATGCCAAACTCGAATTTGCCGCTTCAGCCACCCCGCTGAATGCAGTCGATGCCATAAACCTCAGCCCTGAAGCACAGGAGATGATGAGAGAAGTCACGCATCCCGTGCTCAAGGAGCAGATGCGCGACTACTTCACCTTTGCTCAGTTCCGTAAAGATATTTTTATGCGGGGGGTGTGCCGCTTGACGGACCAGGAAAAGAGCCAGCGCCTGCTTAATACACGTTTCGTATTGATGAACAGGCCGGAAGATATCCCGCGCAAGATTGTCGGAAACTGGCTCGAGGGGGATCTGCAATCAGAAATCTATGATCCCCTTCTGGCTGCCCTGGCTGAGCGTGAGTTCGCACCCAAGACCCTCCGTAGTCTGTGTGCAGCCATGGAGAATAAAGCGAACGCTCAGCAGGTATTGCAAGCAGTCACCATTCTGGTGGGTATGGGGCATCTGGCGCCTTGTCAGGATGAAGAGACGGTAAAGAAGGTGCGCACGAGCAGCGATCATCTCAACCATGAGATTCTTAACCGCGCGGTGTTCAGCCGTAACATCGCTTATCTGGCTGCCCCTGTGACAGGTGGCGCTGTATCAGTCAACCGCATGCAACAGCTTTTCCTGCTGGCCAGGGAGCGAAAAATAGCTGATCCCGCAGCGTATGTGTGGCAAATATTCAAGGAGAACAACGAACGCATCGTTAAAGAAGGGCAGGTCATTGAGAATGATGAGGAAAGTTTAAAAGAAATCAAAGCAAACTATGCAAACTTTGCAACCAAGGCGATGCCATTGCTTAAAGCTATGGGAATCATGCGGTGAATAGCTGGAATAGAAAGTTTTGATATCGACTAGGCGCGGCACTATGCCCAGTTTTGCTTCCGTGAGAAGCTTCAGCAGAGTGCTGTAAATTCTAGATAGCGACGTTGCAGTGGTACAAGAGGATGCGTTAGTGCTAAAAGTTAGTCTGTATACAGATAAACTAAGCTTACATATGATGAAAAAGAGACGCGGCAGTTACGATATAAATTATCTGGCTAGCCCCCTCACGGGTGGCGGTATCTCGGTCAAACGATTCCACCAACTTTTTTGCTAGTTCGTCAGTCACCAATAAAATAATCTCCTCCAGAATGGGCTCAGTTTACCGGGCAATGTCTTGCCACATTGAACCAGTTCCTGACGAAAGAAGGTAAAAACCATTGAGTCTGTAGAGGAGAACCTGCCCGAACTCGTACGGCAAACTAGCGACTTTGCCGAGAAACGATTTTCCTTCCTCAAGGTATGACAAATGGTAAAAGCCAGATAAAGCGTGTACAACCTCGAATGATCTGCGCTTTTAATAGCATTTCATTTGCTCCCCAAAGTATCATCACCAAGTTTTGCTAGATATTGAGGTTTTACGCTGCCGGAACTTTCAATAACTAACTAACTTAGCTATCTATTGGCGAAACTTCGGCGGATACTTAAATTCGTATGTTTAAACCATCTTTTAATTCCTTTATGCGGAACGATAGGGTGCTCATTAAAAGGAGGTAACACCGTTGATTTCAGTGAAGGAAAGTCTGCTTTGATGCGCGCTGAAATTTCTTGATCAAATGCATCATATTCTTCAAAACCCTCCAATTTAAGCGAATCGTAGTCATAACCGCGCTGCCTGGATTTTTGTCGTATTTTTAGATGATCGAGATAAGTAACGAAATTTTTTCCAGATTGGAGCCCCAGCGCATGATAAATTGCCAAAACCGCAATATCAAGGTTCTCAGAGAAAATCTCAGATGATACCAACACTAACTTATCAGCGGGTATTGTTGTTCTGCAGAGATGCACCAATCGGCTGCTGTCCTCGCGCATGCGCGCAATTATCTTGTCTGACCATTCAGGTATTGATAGTGGATCAATACCAGTTTTAGATAAAGTCGACATTCTGATCAAGGCAAGTAGTGAAGGCATAAAGTAATTAGAAGGGCGCGCAATTAATATAAAGCGTGCTTCGGGAAACATTTGTATCAGTGCTGGGATTTTCTTGTGGCTTGTGACTTCCTTAGAGACAAAATATCTTGACTCTGGTCCACGTAAATAAAGAATCTTTTGTAGTACTTTCTTATAGCTGCGAAGCATGCTTTGCTGGACGCTTTGAGGAAGTTCTGGAAAATTATCCAAGTGCGATAGGATGGCAGGATATGGAAACCGTAGAAAAATGAAAAAGTGATGAAGATAATTTTCCTCGAAAAATATTCCATCTTCTTCCCAGTCTGCCAGTGTGTTGGGATGCATTTTAGCAGCTAGCTTGCCAGATTCCGATTTGGACCAGTAATTCAAATTCTTCAGATTGCTGTCTAATCCCAAAAACTTAATAAGTTTTTGCATTGATATAAAAGGGTAACGCCATTCGATATGACGTGCTGCAAAAAAGTTTTGGTCGTCACTGGCCAGCGTTCGATGTAAAAAAGTCGTTCTGCAGCGTGGCATCCCAATGATAAAAACGGGCTGGATGATTCGCTTGCGGTAGGCAGGATAGAGGATTTCATCCAGGTACCAGAGAAACGTCGAAAAGGGTGCGGTGATCAAAACTCTAATCAGAAAAGCAGCCTGCTTTAGCTTGGCGCGCCATGTACTCGGTGAGCATAAGACCGTTTTCCAGAGAAGGAAGTAGGTTCGCCAGTAAGGAAAAGGTGCCAGCATGATTCCTACAGCATAAACAAAAATAACGCATAAAACTGATATCAAGAAAGAGGAAGGCATGCCCAATTCCACGAATAAAATAATAAACTTATAAGGTATAATTATAATGAAAAATGAATATGTAATATAGATAAAGACGTACTTTGCATTTAACTTTGCCAAATAGCATATGAAAGAACTAGAAAACGGTCGTGCTGATGATGATTTGTACGAGGTTGTTGTTAACGATGAGCAACAATATTCAATTTGGCCTAATGACAGAGAAATACCATTAGGTTGGCATAAAGTTGGCCAATCGGGTGTACGGCAAAAATGCTTGGAGTATATTGCTTCAGTTTGGGAAGATATGCGTCCACTTTCGCTTCGCCGTAAAATGGAAAAAGAATCTCTATCTTGATCTGCGGACACACAATTCAGGGTAACTTAAATAGTTAGTTGAATTTGATCCCGAATATTAAATTCTTCATTCTTGCATTCATATCAAACTAGCATGAGTTTTGTACCAGAACGGGATCCTTGGCTGGTTGTCGTTAAGTTATCCCGTTCGGGTGATATTCCTCTATGCGGGATCCATTTGCTGGATGAATTAGAAAAAAACAGAGCCAGTCGTTTCCTGCGGATCAATGATCAAAGGAGTTTTACCGCTGCTCACACGTTGAAGCGATTAATGCTTGCCGTAGCTATTGATGAGAAACCGGAGTTTTTACAATTTAGTACCAGTGAATTCGGTAAACCAGAATTGGTTGGGCGGGATGTAATACATTTTAATATTTCTCATACACGTGGCATGGTGGCGGTTGCCTGTTCAAAGTTTGAATCAATTGGTGTCGATGTAGAGCGCCTACAAACCATCGAATTGGATATGCTCTGGATGAGTCAGGTTTTTACAGACGAGGAAATTGAAGCAGTCAGGAAAGACCCTGATAGTATGCTAGCTCTCCTGAGATTTTGGACTGCGAAGGAGGCAGTGATGAAGGCTGATGGCAGGGGAATGTCATTGCCGATAAAAGAAATTAGAATAACAGAAAAATCTGCCATCTCGCCCGACTCATTCTGGCAGCTAAGGCAATACTACCCTTCTCCATACCATGTCTTATCTCTGGCCTATAAAGAATCGAATAGCATTACGACAGAAAAATCACCAGTAGTATGTCTCTCCATAAATGAGGATGAGCTTTGGAGATGGACTGAAAGCGGTCGCCTTCCTCGGCAATGGGCAGCCGTAAGTGAAATATGTTGATTTAAAAATAACTTCTACCTTAACTTTAAGCAAAAAGAAAGCGCCCAAAATGGAATATAAATATGTAAGAGATACTTATGCGTGCCCTAGTGATGAATCGAAAATGTACGATGAGTTTCTAATGCCTGTAAGTTCAAAAGGAATGTGGGTCTGGTTTGATGAACAGAAAGAACCCTATTTGGATTTAGTGCTTAATTACAGTTCTGTAAATTTTGGTCATTGCTATCCGCCAATCGTCAGTATAGTCAAGGAAGTAATAGAAAGAGTAGATCAAATTCATTCATTTCATACAAAAGACAAACTTGAATTGAGTGAATATCTTTCCAAAAAAGTAAGCAAAAATGAAAACTATGTTACATATTTCAATGTAGGAGGTTCGGCAGCTGTTTCTGATGCCATTAGGTTATGTCGTTATGCTACCGGTAAAAGATATGTTATCTCGTTTGATGGCTCCTTTCATGGTGTAAGTGATGGAGCAGTTTCTGTAACAGATAAACGCTTGGTAGTGAAGGATCAATTTGGTATTCCGGTATCAGATTATACATTTTCAGTTCCCTTTCCTGGCAAACATAATAATGTAGCGATTAATGACTCCCTGGGAAGAATTGAAAAACTTATCCTGGATTATGATGTTGCTGCAGTTATTGTTGAGCCGGTACAAGGCGCAGGTGGATTCGTTATTCCCAAAGATTCTTTTCTTTTAGAGCTAAGCAATCTTTGCAAGCGTAAAGATGTAAAGCTAATTATTGATGAAATACAGGTGGGCTTTGGTCGAACAGGCTCTTTTTTTGCGCATCAGCAATTTGGTGTACATGAGCCCGATATCGTACTTTTATCAAAATCAATAGCAGGTGGCTATTTTCCAGTTAGTGCTGTCATAGCACGTCCCGAACTTTACTCGAAAGTGTCTCCTAGAGGCACTGCTTTCCAAACTACATTCAATAACAGCTCTTTTGGGTTAGGAATAGCGAATCAATTAATGAAATTAGTAGAAAAAGAAAAACTTTTTGATGGTTTGGTTGAAAAAGGTAAAGTTTTCCTGGAAAAAATAGCATTTTTAAGCAAAAGCCCTTATGTGGCTGATTTAAGAGGAATGGGATTTGCGATAGCTTTCGATATTATTGATCCGGTATCAAAGTTGCCATCGGATAAGTTAGCTAAAACATTCGTTTCTCAATGCTTAAAGGAGCATGTAATAACTTATGCGTGTGGCATCAATTTTAATAGTATCAAAATTATTCCATCATTAGTGATTACCGATGAAGAAATGAACCTCGTAGCTGACAGACTTAATAAATGCCTGCAAAGATTTCATGATTTTGTAAAGTAGTAACTTAAAGTTAATATTTAATATGAAATTACTTTATGTTGGTGTTTGCAAAGAGAATCTCGATAAATACTATCCATCTTATATTAAGGGAGAATTTTTAGAGGGTGCGTTTACCGAGGGCGAACTGGTAAATACAATAAAACTTAAAAATATTGACGTACTGATGATTGATGTTTTTCATTTGACCTTTTCAAAATCTTTATTACAGCAATTAAAGGGGCAAGTGAAATTAATTAATTTTCAATATCAGTCTATTGATTCTTTGATTGATTTAGAAGAAGCAAAGAATTGTGGTATTGAAGTTTTAAGTTTACCTAATGATCTTTATTGTAATGAAGTTGCCGAGTTTGCAGTTGCTCAGCTGCTATGCTCCTGTAAGAGTATGATTCAATTTGACAAATCTGTTAAAAATGGGGAATGGAATCAAGCGAGCAGTACGAATCTCACATTGCGAGGCAAAACTCTTGGTATTGTGGGTTTTGGGAAGATTGGCAGACGAATAGTTGAGTTATGCAATGGATGGGGGATGAAAATTTTAGTAACACGTAAGCATCTAAATAAGAATGAAGATATTGAGAATGTAACTTTTGTCAATTTTTCTTATTTAATTGAAAACAGTAATTTCATAATTTTTGCTCTTCCCATCAAAAGCGATACGTTCCATATGTTCAATGAGAGTCATATTGATAAGATATGCAGCAATTCGATAATAATCAACATTTCACGAGGAAATATTGTGGATGAGCTAGCTATAGCTAAATCTTTACGAACTGGTAAGTTGTATAGATATTGTACAGATGTATTTTCGCATGAGCCAATAAACAAAGATCACCCCTTTCTCAAAAGCGAAAAGACTTTATTATCACCGCATATAGCGTGGGCAACTGAAGAAACTCTGAAAAAGACTTTTAACGTTTGGTTTCATCAGGTGGCTATTTAAAAAATACTAGAAAGCTTATCTTCAGTTTACTTTATTGCAATTTCTAATGCTAAATGATTTACGTTAAGAGAGTCGTACACAACCATAGATTAACTTATCGTTTATAATTTCATTTGATATGATAAAAGAATATTATTTGAATATTTTGTTATTAATCCTAAAAGAATAGGATTATAAAGACGAAAAGTTAAGTTTATATAATATGGCTAAGATTAAACCTTCAACTGTTATTTTCAGTACTACATTCCTTGATTACATAATTCTCTCATGAGTAAATTGTTTACAAGCTTAGTTATGTAACACGTCAAATAACCTAGTAGCCAGTAGCGGTCTTTTAAAAAAGGAAAATATATGTTTCAGTGGAATGCCAAAACAAAAAAACAAGCCTCAGAAGTTGCAGAGCAAAACAGTAGTTCTGTAAATGTAGATCAGGAAATTCCGACAACTAATAAGCATATTGGTAAATTCGGGGGAGGGAAGGATTTAAATGCATCATTTGAAGCTGCTCAAGAGCTAATGAAAGCAAAACGCTTTGATGAGGCTGAACAAGTTTTTGAGACTATCTTGAAGAAAAATCCTGACATTGCTGCTGCTTATGTGGGTTTAGGCAATATTCATGCTGCTAAAAAACAGTATGATGATGCACTCGAACACTACTCCGCAGCGCTTCATGTTAAAAAGAATTTCGTGCCAGCACTTATCATGTCCGGTAATGTGTATGCACGTCAAAATCTCAATGAAAAGGCAATAGAAAAATTCAAGGAGTCCATAAATGTTAATCCTGCAATGGTAAATGCAAGTTTAGGATTGAGTCGAGTATATGCCAAGATCAATCGACATGAAGATGCAATTGATTGTCTTAAAAAAGCGCTCGAGCAAAATCCCCAGCTTGAAGTAGCGCGGCTTATGCTGGCTAGAATCTATCAGCGTAAAGGGCTTAACGATGCTGCTCTACAAGAAACTACAAAAGCCACAACGAGTAATCCTGATTCTTGGCAAGCATTTCTAAGCCTCGCAAAGTTGCTAGTAGCACAAGGTAATTACAAGCAAGCTATTACCGCGTGCCAAAGTGCAATCGATCTAAAGTCGGATAATGCTCAGGTTCACTGTGTCATGGGGCGTTCCTATGCGGCGATGGGTGAATACGATCTAGCCTTAAAGGAATTTAAAATAGCAAACGAGATTGCACCACGTCTTCTAGCAGCTAAGCTAGGGATTGTTCGCATGTGCCTGGAACAAAATAATTTATCAGAAGCAAAGAAAATTCTAGTTGAGCTGAGCAAAGGCAATCGGAATTTAGGAGAAGTGCATCGACTACTTGCTGAGGTTATGATGCATCAAAACTTATATGCCGATGCGATTGATGAATTCAAAGCTGCGATTTTCCATGGCAAGGACCTAGAAAAAAAATATCCAGAACTAATTTCTATTCCTCATCGTTCAGGCGAAGAGCAGCAGACAGCAAAAGCTTATAAAGAAATTTTCGAGAAAATTATAACTTCTTCTATTAAGCAAGCTTAGGAGGAATACATTTTTTAAATAAAAAGTAATACTTTTTTAATTTTTACCTATAGAGCGAAAATAAAGAATCAAAGCGAAAATGGAGATTGAATATCATCATCGTATGATTTTGGTATTCAATTTAATATTCATTTCAGGGGATCAATTATGGATATGCTAATGAAATATGGCTCCAGCCTATATTAACCACATATCACGGAAATTTTGGTATAGATTGATAATAGTAATGGTAAACGAGAAGATAGATGAAAGTGAATAATTTACGCAATTTGATTCAAAAAATATCATCAGCCCAAAGTTATCAAAATATAATCATTACCATAATTAGAGCAAAGACATCGCTCATTAGTTTATTTTGCTCGGTCATCTTTACTTCAGGTATCGTGAATGCTGCCAATCAATACAGCATCCATTGGATTACACCTCCAGCTACTGCACCGGGTTTGGAACAACAATTTTTTCGTAGCGCCGCTGCTAAACAAAATGTTAGTTATCATATTTATCTTCCAGATGCATACAATATTCATAAAGAGAGACGTTTTCCGGTAATTTATTGGTTGCATGGGCATACCGGTGGGGTAGAGCATTTGCCAATGCTGGTCAAGTTTTTTGATCAAGCGATACAACATGGCAAAATACCACCAGTACTGATGGTATTTCCTAATGGAATGGCTGAAAGTATGTGGTGTAATTCAAAAGACGGTACTGTACCGATGGAAACAGTAATCGTCGATGAATTAATACCTCATATAGATGCGACTTATCGTACAATCCCATCTCGTCATGGCAGGCTTATTGAAGGTTTCAGCATGGGGGGGTATGGTGCTGCACGTTTAGGTATTAAGTATTCTAATATTTTTGGTGCAGTATCTATACTGGGGGCCGGACCAATGCAATTAGATTTCACCGCATCCAAAGGGCCTAAAGAAAAGGCTCCTGATCGCGTCAGGATAATGAAGAATGTTTATGGGAATGATCCTGCCTATTTTAGAGCAATAAGCCCATGGGTACTAAGTGAGGATTATGCTAACAAAATACCAGCAAGTAAGAGCATTATTCGTATCGTAATCGGTGAGCAGGATAACATAAAAGTACCTAATTTGGATTTTGCTGCACATTTAACATGGCTGAGAATTCCTCATGTCTTACGTATCATTCCAAACGTTGGTCATGAACCCATGAAACTTTATCAAGCTATGGGTGGAGCTAACTGGCATTTTTATACAAGACTATTTAGAGATGCGAATCATGGCGCTTCTCAGAAACGCCTTAATTGATTCAGTGTTCCTAATATCCAATTTCATTTCAACTAGATCAGAATATTTTTAGACACCAATGTTAAGTTGAAGGTGTTAGAGATTATATGCCATCTAATCTGACCGACTCTGATCTGACTATGGTAACGATTATATTCCAGGAGCAGCGACTGGTAATAGTATAGTCATGCGCATACCTTCATGTACCCGAAAACTCAATCATTTCTTCAAGTGTGCTTAACAAAGTGTGACACAACCGTTCAATGCTGCTTTTCTTAAACCTTTTGCTACCATAAGTGAATCGGACAAATAAGCAACCATTCAGAATACCCGCACCAACCTCGATTAGATGACGCCGTTTTCCTTGCTCAGATTCAGCAAGCTGTATTTTTCCTGTCTCTGCAAGTTGCCCTAAAGGAAAAATATCCTTACTGGATAAGGGAGCACTGCTTGAATCACGTGTTCCAGATTGGCCACTAAAATTAAACACAATGTCTGATTCAGGTATCGCATTGACACCAATCTGTATCTCTTTATCATGATTCAAATAGCGCAGCACCGAATAACCGATTCCGCGGTTAGGTACTGCCTCTATCTGGTGAACTATAGCGCTAACTTGTTCCCCGAATTGAAGATCAGGATTTACTGTAATCGATAACGGATAGAAACTGGTAAACCAACCCAGTGTACGTGAAAGATTTAGTTCGACACCGATATCTTCTCGCCCCTGTCCTTCAACTTTAATTTGTATTTGTGTATTACTGCTAAACCGGTTAAGTGCAATGGCCAAGGCTGCCAATAAAATATTACTAAATTGAGTTCTAAAAAGTGGTACCACTACGTTCTGAAGATGTTGAATTTTGGCTGGTACCATTTCTGCGAGAACAGACTGGGTAGTGGTAAGGCTATGATCAGAATCAATGTCATCAACTGGTAAAGACTGGAATGCTTGTTTTGAAATACTCAACCAGTATGGTACTTCTTCTTTTAAATTTTGTGATTGGGCATATTCAACAAGAGCTTGTGCCCATTGTTTAAATGAACTGGTTTTTACCGGCAGATGAACCTCTTTCGACTCATTCAATTGCCGGTATACTTTCATTAAATCCTCAATCAGTATTGCCCAGGATACTATGTCTATAACTAAGTGATGTACGATTACCAGTAAGCGTCCTCCATGATTTGCTCCGAGGTTGAACCAGCATATCTGAAATAAAGGTCCATATTCGAGATTCAGTGACCGTTGAAGATGCTCAAATTCAGTATTGATGATATGCTCACATTCAATGTCTAGATTGGTTGACAAATCAACCATGGAGAAAGGAATAGGCTCTAAAATATCTGAGTTATATTGTGTCCAATTGCCTCTATCATCTTGGTTGAACCGAATTCTCAAGGCATCATGGTGCGCTGTAACTGCTTCTATTGCCTTACGCATTTTGTCACAATCTAAAACAGGGGGAGTGGGAATAACCATCCATTGGTTAAAATAATGCGGATTAGTCGACTTTAGATCAAAAAACCATTGCTGAACAGGCGTTAATGGAATATTACCAGTTACTAGACCTTGTTCTGCTGCCACTACTTTTCTGTCAGTACTTAATGCAGTAGCTAGTTCAGCCACAGTCTGATGCTCGAACATCTCTTTCAAGGTCAGCTGGTAACCTGCTTCGGTTATTCGTGCTACTACTCGGATACTCATAATCGAGTCGCCGCCAAGCTCAAAAAAATTAGAATGAACGCTAACTTTTTCAAGCCCAAGTACATTCGCCCAAATCCCAGCAATAAATTTTTCAATATCCGTTTTGGGTTCAACATATTCTTGTGCCAGGCTTGGCTCGTCTGTTGAAGGTTCAGGAAGGGCATTTCGGTCAATTTTTCCAGAAACAGTCATCGGTAAAGAATCGCATACTGTTAGGAAAGCAGGAATCATGTAATCAGGAAGACATTTTTTTAAATATGTTCGCAGGTCACTTCCAGTCGGTCTTAAATCGCCCTTAGGGGTCACGTACGCCGCCAGGCGCTTGCTATCCGTTTTTTTGTGTAAGACTACTACAGCTTGATTGACATTCGGGTGGCGACTTAGCACGGCTTCAATTTCACTTAATTCTATACGATAGCCACGAATTTTAACCTGGTGATCAGCGCGTCCCAGAAAATCCAGTTGACCATCGGGTAGCCAACGCCCTAAATCACCCGTACGGTACAAGCGTGCACCAGGTTGAGTACTAAACGGATGAGGTACAAAACTGGCAGCTGTTTGATCTGGGCGATTAAGATAGCCACGTCCAACCCCAATACCGCCAATATACAGCTCACCAGGGATACCAACCGGAACTGGTTGCATCCAGCGGTCCAGAACATAAACCTCAACATTAGATAGCGGTTTTCCAAGAGGGGGTTTTTTATGGGGCTCCCAATTAACCGCAAGTGTGGCACCGATGGTGGTCTCAGTAGGTCCATATCCATTCATGAATCTCCGATTTTTCCCCCAGTGCATTATTAATTCTGGCGCACACGTGTCACCGCCAACAGTAATTTTTTTCAATTCTTGCAATTCATGCGAGACTTTGGGTAATGCAGCCAATGCGGCGGCAGACAAAGTCACCGAATCAATATGCTGGTTTTTGAGTAATTCAATCATAGGGGATCCTGGCATCAAATCGTCCTTGTGAGCCAAATACAATGTTGCGCCAGCCATCAGTGTACGAAAAATTTCGCCCAAAGCTGCATCAAAACTCAAGGAAAGTGTTTGTAGCACCCTGCTTTCTGGAGTGATATCAAATTTTAGAATCTGTGCCGATATCAGATTGGCTAGATTCCTGTGCTCTATCATTACTCCCTTGGGTAAACCGGTAGAACCAGATGTATAGATGATATAAGCTAGATTCTCAGGTTGTACCTCATTATCAGGCGATGTAGCTTCGTAGCCAGAGATAACATCTTGATCTTCATCCAGCAAAACTATAGAGCAGCAACTAGAAGGTATATGTGCCAATAATTTTTTTTGGGTGATTACAAGAGATGCTGCTGTGTCTCGCAGCATATACTCGATGCGTTCTGGAGGATATGCTGGGTCTAGAGGTAGAAATGCGCCACCTGCTTTCATGATTGCAAGCAAACCAATAAAAATCTCGGGTGTTCTTTCTACGCACCAACCCACCACAATTTCGGGACCCACACCCATTTTTTTTAGATGGTGTGCCATCTGGTTGGCACGTCGCTCAAGCTCAGCGTAAGTAAGTGTGTGATCGTCGAGTTGCACTGCAATTTTATCTGGATTTGCGTGGGCATTAGCAGCGATAATCTGATGGGTTAGACGCTTCTCAAAGGAACGGGTTTTCTGCTGACTGAAGGTTTGCAGAATTTGTAAACGCTCACTGGGAAGTAACAGCGATGTATGTGAAATTGACTGATCCGGGTTAGTTGCACATTGTCTCATCAATAATTCGAGATGAGCACCCAAACGCTCGATTGTACTCGGCTCGAATAGATTCGAGTTATATATGAGTTTGCATTCCAACTTACCCATAGATTCCTGAACATTTAGCACCAGATCGAAATTTGCTGTCTCTTGCGTTGGAGCCAGATACCGGGTAGGCGCGCCAGTCTGTTCCTCATGAGTAAGTTTCTGATGTACAAACAATACCTGAAACAAAGGGTTGTAACTCAGATTACGCTGTACCCCCAGTGCGTCCACCAGCATCTCGAATGGTATTTCCTGATGATCGTAAGCTTCCAAACATCCAGAGCGAACAACATTGAGTAATTCACGGAAGCTGGGATTCCCTTCAATTTTGGTCCGAATCACTAGCGTATTGACAAAATAACCAATTAACTTTTCTAGTTGTGGCTGAGCGCGATTGGATGTGGGTGTGCCTACACAAATATCATTCTGACCGGTGTAACGTGCTAGCAGTAGCTGAAATGAAGCCAGCAATGCCATGAAGAGAGTAGCTCCTCCTTCTGACGCAATCTCGCGCATCTTTTGTAAAACGGTTTCATCCAGCCAGATACTGAAATGATTGCCTCTATAACGATGTACCGCCGGGCGTAGATGGTCTGTTGGTAATTCCAGAACACTTGTATCGCTAAGTTTCTGCTTCCAATAATTCAATTGATGTTCAAGTTGTTTACCTTTAAACCAGTCACGTTGCCAAATAGCGTAGTCAGCATATTGAATTGGCAGCTCTTTTAGCGGCGATGGATGTTCCTCTTGAAAGGCTTTATAGAGCACTCGAATCTCGTTTGAAAGTATGCTCATGGAGTGACCGTCGGTAGCAATATGATGCAAGGTCATTGCTAAGATATGATTATCATCTGCAAGCTTTATTAGCTGGTAACGAAACAGAGGGCCGTTAGCAAGATCCCATGGTAAACGGATTTGTTCGCGTATACGCTTCTGTGCAGCTTGGTCGCGATTTTCAAGGGATAAATTTGTTAAATCCACTACATCGACCATTACTTTCTGCGCTTCATTAATAACCTGAAAAGGTTCTCCATCAATGGCAGCAAAAGTAGTACGTAATGTTTCATGGCGCCGTATCACTTCTGTCAAAGCCATGTTCAAAGCTTCAATATCAACTTTGGAAGGAAAACCCAAGACATTGGGGACGGTATACGAGATACTTCCCGGATTTAACTGATCTAGTAACCACATTTGCTGTTGAGCATATGATAAGGGAGCTTTCTTATGGTCAACCTTAGAAATACTGGGAAGCTCGGTCAAATGATTTGCAAGACCCTTAGCAATAGCATTATCAATCCAGCCTGCCAAATCTGCCACGGTGCGTGTTTCCATCAGCGCACTCAGTGGGATGCTAATATTCAGGGTTTTCCCTATTTGGGTAATAATGCGAACAGCCATCAATGAATCACCACCCAATTGGAAAAAATCGGATTCCGCTCCCACCTTGTCAAGCTTCAGATTGTTTGCCCATACCGCAGCCACGGTTCTCTCCGTGGGAGATTCCGGTGGACGCGAAATAGCTTCCTTTTCGATAATTTGTTTTAGCGATTCTGCCTTTGGCTTGGGCAATCTGCGTCGATCGGTTTTTCCATTCGGAGTGAGCGGAAAATCTTTTAGCGGAAGATAAAAAGCAGGCGTCATATGCTCCGGTAAGCGCAATCTTACATGTTTGCGAAGCTCTACTAAACTGGGTGGCGGATCTTTATCAGAGACGATATACGCTACTAAACGCTGATCATCTGTGACAACAACAGCAGCTTGAGAGATGTTCGGATGCTGGCGAATAACGCTTTCGATATCACCTAGTTCCAAGCGAAAACCACGCAGTTGTACTTGATGATCACGTCGACCCAGATATTCAATATTGCCATCCGGCAACCAACGTCCAAGATCTCCGGTCTTGTACAAGCGCCGACCCGGCTCCCGGCTAAATGGGTTAGGTACAAACTGCCGGGCTGTCAGATCGGGACGGCTCCAGTAACCGTGAGCCATGTGTTCACCGCCAATGTATAGTTCCCCGATGATACCGATTGGAACTGGATGCATCTTTTCGTCTAATATATACGTCTGCATATTACCCATGGTTTTACCAATAGGCATGGTCTCGTAGGGCAATTCATAACGAGTATCGCAACGTGTGACATCCCAGACTTCGGTAGCGCCATAGAGGTTAGTAAGCACAGCATGAGGCAATGCTTGCATAAATCGTGCTGACAAGTCTGCTGGTAAAGCCTCGCCACTGCAGATCCAATGTTTCAGCCTGGGTATTTTGGAACGTAGATCAGGTTCTGCATCCAGCATCGAACGTAATAAAGATGGCACCAGTACGATACGAGTAGCTCCGGAAGAGGACAGAGTATCAAGTAGTCGACTTGGGTCTTTAATTTGTGCTTCAGGTATTAAAGTTACCGGTAGGCCATTGGCCCAAGCGCTCCATAACTCCCAAACTGAATCGACAAAGCAGATAGAAGTTTTGGCACAAAGCGCTTCGTCAGGCTCAAACGGATCAAATTCGATGAACATCCGGTTAACTGTTACTCGATGCGGTATCATTATTCCTTTAGGAACTCCTGTGGAACCGGAGGTATACAGAATGTATGCGATATCTTCAGGGCTCAGATCAATGAGAAGATTGGTATTTTTTTCATGCGCCCAATTATCGAAATCGGCATCAACACACAAGTAATGCGGCGTTATTCCTTCAAGCTCAGCCAGCCATTTCTTCTGGGTAAGCAGTAACTCTGCCTTGGAATCCGTAAGCATCATTTTCAGGCGGTCGAAAGGATAATTCGGGTCAAGGGGTATATACGCTGCCCCAGATTTTAAAACTGCCAGTAACACGATGACCATATCCAAAGATCTATCAAGACAAAACCCAACAAGTTTTCCCCTGGTAATTCCCATCGCATATAAATAATGCGCCAATTGATTGGCCTTCTGGTTCAATTCCTCATAGCTGAGCGATTGATCAAGAAAATTTACAGCGAGAGCAGTTGGTTTGGACGCAGCTTGAGTTTCAAACAACTGATGTAAAGTACTTTCTTTGGGGTAAAACGTCTGGGTGTCATTCCATGACATTGTGATACGTTTAATCTCGGCATCCGAAATCATGGATAGCTCTCCAACTAACTGCAGAGAGTTTTCGCACATTGAGGTCAACAAAGTGATTAATTGTTCACCGAGTTGAATAATTGCAGGTTTAGTAAATCGCCGTTCGTTGTAAATGAGAACACATATCAACCTGCCGGTTGCTGGTTTTGCAAACAAAAGTAACGGGACACTCTGGTTAATAGGTGTTAACAAAGCTTCATCGGTTTCTGCTTGCGGTTGATGTGTATTATTGGTATCAATCACAGATTCAAATAGACTGGTGCCAGGTGGGATCTCACTCCAGCGTTGTACAAGATTCAACGGGCTGAACTCATGTTCCTGCAGCGCATTTTGCTGATCATGTAAATATTTAAGCCACTTATTGAGTGGTGCTTTAGGATCAACCTTCACAAGCATTGGCAATGTATTAAGAAACATGCCAATCATAGTTTCAATCCCTTTCATGGCAGAAGATCGACCAGACAGTAAGCAGCCAAACATTACATTCTCCTGTTCGCTATAGCGACTCAACAAAATTGCCCAGGCTGCTTGAATTAATGTATTGAGTGTAACGTGGCAACTTCTTGCTGTGTTTTTTAAGGTAGTAAATAAGGGATCCTTGACTTCCAGACTCCATTCTTGAAATTTGAGGGGAAACCCTACCTGCCGATTCGGACCAAGGTCATACGGTAGCGACGTTGGCTGTTTGAAGCCTTTCAAATATTGTTGCCAGAATTTTTTTTCACTGTCTAGTTTCTGTTTGCGTAGCCACTGAATATACAGTCGGAAAGGCTTGGGTTGCGGCAAGGAAATTTCATGCTTACGCAAGATGGCTTGATAAAGAGATCGAACTTCGTTTAATAGGATTGGAATAGACCAGCCATCTAACAACAGGTGATGATGAGTAAATACAAGGTAATAAGATCGTTCGGAGCGTTGCACTAAATGTAGCCGAAATAGAGGGGCAGAGCTTAAATCGAATCCTTTGTTACGATCTGCTGCCAGCAACTCGCGTAGCTTTATCTTTTTTTCCCAGTCTCTAAGTGTCCTCAGGTCGTGCATTTCAAACTTTACATCCACCTTTGAGTGTGCAATCTGCAGGGGTTTATCCATATTTTCCCAAGCAAAAGAACTACGTAGCACCTCATGGCGATCAACGATCATTTGCCAGGCTTTTATCATGGCTTCCACGTCAATTTGATCAAACGAATGAACCCCCTGTGAAATATACATGCCCACTCCAGGGTCTGCTAAGGAATGAATCAACATTCCTTCCTGCAGGGGGGATAATTCATATCGATGGTCACTGATAGATAATTTATCCCCGTCGCTCTGTTGCTCCGTACCATACTTCAAATTGTTTATGGGTGTCTTCATAACATCTAGATTGTATTGTAAGAATTTACTTGTTTCTGCTTAAGGAATGAGAATTTATTTCAGAATTAAGAGTGCTTTCTTTGTTCGTGCATCAAACTATTTCTCTGAAATGGCGTGATATATGGCTTTTGCTACGATAAAATAAAAGAAGGAACTTTGATTCTAGCGATACTACATTTACACTTGCTGTATTTAATCGGGAATTCTTATTTGCAATTTGAGACCATGTATGAGAGATTTTGCTTCTCTTGTCTGCCAAATATTGATTGCATATTAGTCACGTGTATTCATGCGATTTAAAGAAAATATATTTATTTGAAAATTATTCTAATATATTTCTGCAATTCAAATTCAGTCATATGACAATAGCTTTATTTTTGATGATGTCTGATTATACCGGAAACATTTGGTTGATCATTCCTAAAATGAGCAATCTATATAATCAATATTCTTTAAAAAATTCACAATCTTGTTAAGTAAAAGACAAGTGATTAAAAATCAAATAAACCCTCTACCTAAATCAAGATTGCTATAAGAAGAGTGACCTGGTTGTTGTCACTATTGCAGAATGTACGTTAGAATTTCCACGTAAAACCATAGACAATTCTTCCTCTTTTTCTACTGGCTTAGGGTATTAAAAGGATTTATTAGTAGATAACAGCCTAATTATGTCGGCATATATCTATGTTTTCATAAAGACTATGATTATTGAACAAGATATATCTTACAGATATGATACTGGCTGCATTGCAAACATAGGTTGCAATGGTTGAGCACAAACATTTCAATAACCGCGAACATACGAACCTTTCTCGCTCAATTTTGTGGCGAAATCCCGAAATGTATTGTGTTATTTATGAAACGAATCCAATGTAACACTTCAAGCGCAAATGAAAACACGCCATTGGCACCAATTCAACCAAATCAACATCATTTTATTTCTGCAAAGCAAAAGCTGAATCTTCAAGCACAATCAGAGCCAGAAAGCAGTAAATCACTCACATGCGGAATGATTTTTTTCAAGAAAAACCTGAATCCGACATGATGCGGCTTTTGCGCGAAGATCTCGTCATTTCTCCAAAGAAAAACTCTGCTGGATGCTACGTTTTAGATACCAGCGCTGGTAAAGAATATGAATTTGGTATGGTCGAGCAGTTTTTAATCGAGCAATTCAGAAAGCCTTATGATCTTGCGCTCGTTCAAAATACAGTTAATTCACAATTTGATTTGAAGCTCACATCCGACAACATCAATGAATTTCTTAGCTTGCTTTCAGAATGGGGATTACTAGATAGCGGTAAAAATCAAGGACAAAGAATACAATCACGTGCAAAAGAAGACTTTATTGTTTCTAAATCTACTAAGAATGGAGATGAAAATACTCCATCACAGCGTAACTCTTTGCACTTATTTAATCCAGAAAAATTACTTGACCACCTGCTGAGAATTTTTTCTTTATTCCGCTTTATTGTGTGGTTAACCCCATTGATTCTTGCTGTCGCCATTATCACGGTTTTATCAAATTGGAATGCTTTTCTTGCTGATTTATCACTTGCGAATGTACGATTTGGCTTTTTCGGTAGGCTACTTTTTGCGGCACTGATTCTGAGTATTATCTCACAGATTGCTCGTGGCCTTGTAGCGCGCCACTTTGGATTAGTAACACCTAGTTTTAGTCTGGTTTTTTTTCTTGGCTTAATTCCGCGATTTAATATTCAAATCATATTATCCGATGATATGGCCAGACGAAACCGGCTTTGGCTAATAGCAACATCAACATTAGTTAGGCTATGGATTTTTGGAGGAACATCTCTCATTTGGATCCTTACCCGAACAACAGGCACCTCACTATCAACCATAGCAATCGAATTTGCTTTTGTGTCTATCATCGGATTGCTGCTCATCGCAAACCCGTTTTGGCCTGGAGAAGGAGCAAATTTTCTCTCCACGTGGCTAGAAATCCCAGATATGCAGCAACGCTCCCGAAAAGCGTTATGGCGTTTCATTTTTGGACAACCAGATCTTGTCAAGCGTTACTCACGCAACACCTCATTTATGATTCCGCTAGGTTTAGCGACAGTCATTCTATTCTTGGGGGTAGTCGGCTATATCATTTACAAATTATTTACATACTTAGAGTCCCATTATCATGGGGGTGGCGTTGCGTTATTTTTATTTCTAAGTATTTATATAAGTATGGTAATGCGAAGGGGTGCTACAAAAAAACAAACTAATCCTAATGTTATTTCCATACAGCAGCAACAAATGAACACCATGCATCGAACACCACAATCAGAATCGAAATTACACCATCATTGGGGTAAATACTTATTGATCTTCATCATAATTGGTTGCCAATTTTTACCTTATCAATACGAAACTGGCGGAAATGTAGAAGTTTTTCCATCAGCACGCGTATCTATAACCGCTGATATTGAGGGGATTATTGAAGAGGTGTATTTCAAAGGAGGGGAAAGAGTTCAGCCTGGAACTGTGCTTGCGCGCATTGCAGATTACAATCAAATCAACCAATTGAATATACTGGATGCTGAAATTGAAGGTAAACGATATGAGATTGAACGTTACCGGAGCACACCTTCTGCTGAAGATATTAAGCTAGCGGAAAAGAAAATATCAATCGCAAGGACACACGCACAATATAGTCAAGAAAAATTAAAAAAACAAGAATCGCTGTTTGAGAAAGGATTTATTTCTTTACAGGCCCTTGAGGACGCACGCGTGTTAGCTGAGCGAGATGATCAACTTCTTGATGAAGCGGTCGCAAGTATGAAAGCCCTTAAAGCTCAAATTAATCCGTTCCAAATCGAAACCCTTAAGACAGAGTTAGAGAAATTACAGCGACAGGCAAGTTACAATCGAGAAAAGTTGCGTCGGACTTATTTAACCACGCCAATTGGAGGGCACATCGTCACTACAGATCTTCAATATCGGCTCAGTAGCTACTTAGAGGTGGGGAAAAAATTTGCCGATGTTGAAGATACAGATATTGTCGTAGTGAGAGCCGCTATTCCCGAATCCGATCTGTTTGAGATGTCCGTTAAGGCACCGCTTACGTTAAAATTGTATGCCTATCCCAATCGGAAGTTTGAGGGAATCGTGGATGAGATTGAAGCTATCGCAAATACAGCTGATTACGGGCGTGTGGTTTATGTAAGGGGACATATACCCAATCCGGATGGGGCAATAAAAACTGGTTTGACTGGTTATGCCAAAATTCGCGGAAACGAAACTATCGTACTGTTTGCTTTTACGAGAGCTCTTATTCGTTTCGTAACCATTGATATCTGGTCTTGGCTACCCTGATCAACATCAGATGCTATAGTAGTTCATTCCAAAAATTGAAAAAGTTTCCGCTAGGTTCAATGCATATACTTATTTCAAGGGAATAACGAATAACGCTGATAAAAGATGAACCTAAAAAAACGCTGGTCAACTGCGTTAAAGGTAATCCAAATCACTTTGGCAATCATGCCAAGTGCAATACAGCCAGCGAGGATAGGGAAGCCTTGCTGTAATCTGGGGCCGGAAAAACGAACTGCAAATGCTCTCCCAAGCAGCATGCCTGCGATAGTGCCAGCACAAAAGGGCAAGGCTATCGGTCATTGCATGGCATCAATGAGTATCGCTGATACAACGCTTGTGGCAGAAATCAGTGAGGTTATCGCCAGCGAAATCGCTAATATGGACAATATGGGAAGATTAGGTATTTTTCTGAGTGTGGGCACGATCACGAATCCACTTCCTACACCTAGCAGACCTGACAGGAATCCCGTTGTCGTGCCTGATAATGCTGATGTGCTGAAACAAGGCATAGTCTAAATCAAGCATCCGTTGATATCATTCGACTGGCAAGGGGAAGTAGTATGATGAGCGCTCATATCATCCTAAAAACCGCTTTTAAGTTGGATATATCGCTCTTTTCAGTTGAGACTGCTCCGATCTCGACCGGCAGATAAACAAACTGGAGGCCAAGCGAGCGTGCTGCCTGTTCCAGTTGTGCGCTGGTAGGGCTGTGTCTTCCCCGCCCTCATAATCGGGACGGTTGCAGATAACTGATTGATAACCTGCTGCAGCGATTTCTGCCAAATCATCCACACTGATCTGGCCGGCAACAGACAGTTTTTCATCCAGTTTGGTCGTGGTTATGCTCATTTTTTTCTCCTCTAGAAGGGATTCGGTTTCTTTCAGGTTAAGATGACTGCTTTTTTGCTGAGCGTGAGGATTGTTATCGGTGCAATAAAGGTGATACAGCGTTTGCATGATATGTAATGCTGCCTGACTTGCCAGGTTGTAATAGATATATTTGCCCTTGCGCTCAGTATTCACGAGCTTTTCTTCACGCAGCACGGTAAGCTGCTGTGACAGGGTCGGCTGCCGGATTCCGAGCGATTGCTCAAGTTCACCCACATTTTTTTCACCTTGTACGAGCTGGCAAAGAATGAGTAAACGATCTTCATTGGCCAGTACTTTCAGCAAGGTGCATGCTTGTGCAGCGGACGCCCGATTTGACAGCATGTCAGTCAAATCAGCAGGATCTTCTATTTCTTTTATGATTAATGGATTGCTCAGCATAAAAAGTATTCAAATTTTCTTGTTTAAAAGATGTTGCAAAAATGTTTTGTGTGGGTTGTGGGTTAGCTTACCCATCCTGTTGCTTGGCCTGGCGGGCACGGTATCGTTCCAGCTAGCTCAAAAATACCCATACCAAGCAACATGGCTGCGACAAATACTATGCCGTGCAGACTGCCTGTTCCAACCAGCACTAGTCCAGGGCCCGGACAGATACCTGACATACCCCAGCCGATACCAAATGCCAGAGCTGCCTAGACACCAGACGCTTATCAATCACACGGGAAGTAGGCAGCGAGATGGATGAGCCCAGGAAGGTTTTGCCGCGGCGACGTGCTAAGGTGAAAGCAATCACGCCGACGCTGATCGCGCCCAGCATGACAAATGCCAGCGAGGGGTCCCAGGAGCCGTCATATCAAGAAATGACAGGACTTTGGCCGGATTTGCCATCTGCGACAAAATCAGTCCGATACCAAAGATCAGACCAGAGAGTAATGCGATAAATATCGTGCTCATAGGGAACTCCTTTTCAATGGCGCAATCAGCTCAGTAGATGTCTGATGAAATAAACCGTGACTACGCCTGTGGTGATGAATGTGAGCGTGGCAACGATCGAACGGGGCGACATACGCGATAACCCGCATACGCCATGACCGCTGGTGCAGCCTGAACCATAACGTGTACCCAGACCCACGATCATCCCTGCCAGAGCCAATACCACGTAACTCGTGTCAATTTGGATGGGTGGTAATTCATTAAATAACTGCCAGATGAAGGGTGCCAGGATAAGTCCTGAAACAAAAGCAAGGCGCCATCCGATATCATCCCGGCTGTAGCTTGAATAAACCGCCGACTATTCCGGAAATGCCTGCGATGCGACCAGCCAGTAATAAAAGTATGGCAGTTGCGATACCAATCACCATGCCGCCAGCTAATGCAGATCCCGGTGTGAAATGTGTCCAGTCGATAGCCATGATAATCCTCCATGATTTATCTTTGTATATAATAAGAATTGATATTATGTTGATTAATATATTATAGTCAATTTATATGAATCTATTTCGGCTGAGAAAAGGAGAGAACCATGCAGCCAAACATCCAAGCATTCTTTGATCCTGCTACTTGTACAGTGACTTACGTGGTGTTTGATGAGCGAGGCGGAAGTTGTGCCATTATTGACCCTGTGCTCGATTACGATCCAAAAGCAGGTAGAACAAAAACGGTTTCTGCCAATAAATTGATTGCATTCATCAATGAACAGCATCTGACCGTGAGCTGGATTCTCGAAACGCATGCTCATGTCGATCATCTTTCATCTGCTCACTACCTGAAAAGCAAGCTCGGGGGAAAAACGGCGATAGGCGATAACATTTCAGTGGTACAGCAAACTTTCAAGAAGCTGTTCAATATGGAACCCCAATTTATACCGGATGGGTCGCAATTCGACCATTTGCTGGCGGATGGTGAGCTATTCAGTGTTGGTAAGTTAACTGCCAAAGCCATTTCATTTTCGGGGCATACACCCGCCGACATAGTTTATCAGTTTAATGATGCAATTTTTATTGGTGATAATTTATTCATGCCGGATGTGGGCACCGCACGTGCGGATTTCCCGGGAGGAGATGCGCGTCAGCTTTATCATTCCATCCGTAAATTACTGGATTTTCCACCAGAAACGAGATTGTTCATGTGCCATGATTATCCGCCCAAAGGTCGAGCTGCCCAGTGGCAAAGCACAGTGGCGGAAGAACGTACTCATAATATTCATGTTCATGATGGTGTCAGCGAGGAAGAATTTGTCGCTATGCGCACTGCACGTGATGCGACCCTGGAGATGCCGGTACTGATGCTACCTTCCGTACAGCTCAATGTGCGCGCAGGGCAAATGCCCCCTGCAGAAGATAATGGGATTTCTTATTTTAAAATACCGATCAATGTCATTTGAGCGCTTTTGATGTGAATTAAGGTGGAGAGACAAACAATGGCACACTGTGATAGCAAAAAACGACAATTTCTGCAGTTTGCTGCCTTCGGCACGATAGCAGCAGCGTGGTCGGGCTTTATTCTAGCGGAAGTAGCTATTATGGGCCGGCTTCAGTGGCCGTGAGGTTGGCTCCGATCTCGTGCTGCAAGGTCTCGAATATCATGATGTTTCCGCATATGAGTTGTGGTATGGACATAATGATGGCGATGGCACATCCGATCCATCTGCACGGAGAGCAGCTCCAGATACTATCCCGCACAATCAAGGATTCGCATGGCAGCAGCTATGCCACTGCTACGGATGACTTGATCAATAGCGGCTGGAAAAGTACTGTGCTAGTCATGCTGGAGAAGAACTCACGATTATCAAGCCCATTTCAGAATTGTATCGGTCTTTATCTTTATCACGGCCATAACCTGGAGCACGAGGATATGGGGATGATGCGCAATTTTTTGGTGAGCTGAATAATTCAAGCTAACTGTGAACCAAACGAAAGCGAGGTAATAATTCCAATTCTAAATCAAAACTTACTTTGTCGGCTTCCCATTGCCGTTTTGCTCATACTGTCAACGGCTCGCCTTCTCGTTATTTTTGACTTGGAAATGGAATAAGTTACTCTGATAAAATAGAACGTAATATTCAGCTCCTATCCGCGAACTGTTTCCGTGCGATATAAAAATCAAATAGACATTATGAAAAAAATATTTTTGCTGGCCTTTTTTATGTCTGCTGCAGCACCTGGGCAGGCAGAATGGGTTAGGGTAGATGCAGGAGCAAAACAAGGGGAGAGTTATTATTTT
This sequence comes from uncultured beta proteobacterium, assembly GCA_963815685.1. Classification (GTDB taxonomy): domain Bacteria; phylum Pseudomonadota; class Gammaproteobacteria; order Burkholderiales; family Nitrosomonadaceae; genus Nitrosomonas. Next base: position 118,231 of record CAWFHT010000011.1, on the reverse strand, counting down.
GATCCAGAAACCACCCAAAAAAATGATCATTTCAGAAAAATCTGGGTGTTATCCAGTTATGATCAAAAGCAGCCAGGTGGATATCAATCTGTTAAAAGTTTATATGAGCTTGATTGCAAGGAAGGTAAAGCCCGCTCCTATACGATGCTGCTTTATTCAGATCCCAAAGCAACGAGCAGTGTGATCGGTGCTCAGCATGATAAATCAAAAGATTGGTTTAGCTATGCAACCAACTCCTTTCTTGATCACATCGCTAAAACGGTTTGCGGAAAATAATTTTGTCCATTTTTGCCGTTCAGAACCAGCCTCATTGCAGAGAAAGACCAAGCCAGGAAGGCTATAAGTGAGCACACGAATAGGCCAGAAAATTTTTCAAAACACTTAGGAGGTAATTGATATCTCCAGTGGTGTGGTTGGCGTTAATTTGGAAGCGAATTTCTTCGTCTCCTTTGGGAACGACTGGGTAATTTAAACCAGTCGCTAAAATGCCATTTTGAAAAAGGTATTCGATCAGAAGCGCTGTTTGCTGGGTATCGCGTACGACAAGTGGGGTTACCGGATGCTCGCCAGGGATAGTTTTGAAACCCAGTTCAGTTAAGCCATTTTCAAAGCGTGCCACCAGCTTGCGCAATCTTGCTAAACGTTCCAGTCCTTCCTTGCTTTCCAGTATCTCCAGAGAGGCCGTGGCGGCCAGTGCCTCGGACGGGGTAATCGGATTTGAATACACATAAAAAGGTGAGGTTTCCCGCAAGTAATCAATAACAGGGGTACTGGCAACCACGTAACCGCCATTTACACCTAATGCCTTACCCAGCGTGGCAATGAGTATGTCGACTTTGCTTTGGGTGTATTCTTCGGTTCCACGTCCAGTTTCGCCAAACGCGCCTACGCCGTGTGAATCATCAGCAAGGGTAATAATGCCATCTGCAAAATTCTGTTCATATTTCCGGCAAATCGCGACAATTTCGTCTAGTGGCGCACAATCACCACGCATACTGAAGATGCCGTCGGTGATGACCAGCACTCGCTTGATCTCAGGCTCGCCTGCAGCATTTTTGCCAGAAGTATAAGTACTGAGAATGCGCTCAAGTTCTGCCATATCAAGATGTTTGTAAATCTCTTTTTTGGCTGGATAGGACAGGCGAATGGCATTGATGATGCAGTTGTGATTCAGTTGATCGCTCACTGCCAGTGTATGTTCATCGATTAAGGCGGGAAGCACTCCCATCACAGTTGCATAAGCGGCACTGTAAATCATGGCGGATGTCCGTCCGTGAAATGATGCCAGGCGCTTTTCAAGTTCGACATGCGGTTGGTATGTGCCTGAGATAAAACGGACGGCGCCGGGGCCTGTGCCAAAATGTTTTACCCCTTCTTCTTCTGCGGCTATCACCTTGGGGTGTAATGTGAGACCTAAGTATGAATTGGAGTTCATCAGTAAGTACGCCTTTTCATCATTCGCTAAAAGATAACGCAGCCCAAAGTTTTCATCTTCTGCAGAAGTGGGCAATCGACCATCTTTTACCCAGCCGGGCTGGGCGATTTTCGCAATCACTTTTTCTGCCCCTTTTTGAGCACCGCTTTCTTTCAATTCGGCCAGCTTCGAGGTGCAATACATATTTAATTGGTCCAGAGACATCTCAGCTCCTTATCAATATTTAACTTAGCTTCTTTGTTAGCCGCTCGATCATGTCCTTTGTCATGGCGGCAAGGTCATATTGGGGCTGCCAACCCCATTCTTTGCGTGCGGCTTGATCGTCCATATGGCGTGGCCAAGAGTTGGCAATCGCCTGACGAACCGGATCGATCTGATAGTGCATGGTAAAAACAGGGATGTGTTTTTGAATTTGTGTTGCGAGTTCTTCGGGAGCAAAACTCATTGCACTGATATTAAAAGCATTGCGATGTTTTAACTGCTGCGGGTCAGCTTCCATTAGCTCAATGGCAGCCCGCACGGCGTCTGGCATGTACATCATATCGAGAGTTGTGCCTTTAGCTAAAAAGCATGTGTATTTTCTTTGCTGGATGGCTTGGTAAAAGATTTCAACGGCATAATCCGTAGTTCCTCCGCCAGGCAGTGTTTCATACGATATCAAACCTGGGTAGCGAACGCCGCGGGTATCTACCCCAAAGTGGGTGAAGTAATAATCACACAAAAGCTCACCAGCTACTTTGCACACCCCATACATGGTGTTGGGGCGCTGAATGGTATCCTGGGGTGTGTTGTCACGCGGAGTGTCTGGTCCGAAAGCACCGATCGAACTGGGGAAGAAAACAGCGCAGCCATAGGTGCGGCTTACTTCTAAAACATTTTGCAGTCCTTCCATATTGATTTTCCAGGCAGTCTGCGGGTTTTTTTCAGCAACGGCTGACAACAGGGCAGCCAGGTGAAAAATTGTATCAATGCGAAAGTCTTGCACGATTTTGGTAAGCGCATCAATATCGGTAACATCAAGCGTGGTATAAGGTCCTTCTTCTACCAAAATTTTTGGTGGTGCTTTTTTATGTCCAGCCGCGACAACATGATCGCTGCCGTATTTTTTTCGCAGCGCAGGAACCAGTTCAGAACCAATTTGCCCGGTAGCCCCGGTTACCAAGATTCGATTCATAAATTCCTTATTTTTGAATTTTAGGAACAGTCAGAAAGAAAGCATTGCCAAAAAACTTTTGTTGGGCAGTACAAAGCGGCCCTCATGCTTACTATTATCTCTCTATATCGAGTTGCTTTGTCAAATAGAGAGCCTACATGAGAGCCTACATATTAGGCGATTTTTTTGTTTACAGCCGTGCTCCTTCATACGAGCCAAGCACCAATTACTGTACCGATGAAATTAAGCATAATATCGCTGAAGCTAGCGTATCGACCGGGGATAGCGGTCTGATGCCATTCAAGCAGCGAACCATAGATACTAGCCATCATCATGACTAAAGGAAGAAAGTTTCGGGAAGACAGCTATGGAAACAGGCAGCGGTAGAGTGTCCACGCAAGCAAAGCATAAGCCGGAATATGCGGTAATTGTGAACAGCTGGAGAGAACCAGGAAAATGCGGAATGGCTGCTATCTTACCAGCGTTAATAGGCATAAGAAAAACAAACACAAATGCAGAGACTCACTCTTTCTCCCATTCTATCCGGATGCTGCTATTGTTTATTGTGAAAGAAGATAAAACGCCTAATCCAGGCAATATATGCTTGCTCGATACGACAGCTGTAATGTTTGAGTCTGATCTTGATTCATCCCAGCCATAAAATTGTGGTTTATTCACAATATTTGTGGATCTAACAAAGTTTGTTATGATGAAAGCTAATACGGATCTATTTCCATAAATCATAAGGAGATAGGATAAAGCTTACTGTTATTAGATCTCATTTTTGACGTAATAAATTACGTCATTTTGGAAATCTAATTCTAATTAGGCGAAACGGAGGAACTGGTGTGAAGACTAAAGTGACAGTGCGTATAGCTGTTCTTATGGCCGCTGTGATTACTCTTCTAGGTGCCGCTGGAGCATTCCTTTCAGTTTACTGGGACAACAACGCTCCGTACATTGTTGTAGCTATAGGTACCGCGGCTACATGCTTCTTCGGCCTCTTGGCTCTGACTCAGGCGAGCCAGGAGCCTTGGGAACTCGAAGAGTCAATGCGTGCCGCGATTGCCGGAACCATTGTCATTGTGTACCTCGTCTTGGTCGGAATAGTCACATTTTTCGTGATAGGTCCAAAGGAGCTGCCGGAAATCACGCAAGTAATGGTCACAAGTTTCACGACTATCATGGGCATTGTGGTTGCGTTCTATTTCGGAGCCTCGGCGTATGTACAAGCGCAGCGAGAAAAAAAGGGGAGCAGTAAAGCCAACGCAGACGAAAAGAGCTAGGATGCAACCGCAACACCATCAGAAGTGCAGAAGATGTAGTCCGCCTAACTCATCGCTCCAGCAAACGACCTACGGCCGCAGCTGAACTCAAATGTAAGCCGCCTTAGCAGGCTGCTAAAAAATGTATTCGAGGCAGTCGATGATAGACAAAAACAGCGCGTGCACAGAGGGGTCAAATCCGGCATTTTGTAGCAAGCGCACACAGAGTTTATTGTTAGGAAAATAGCGGCAGAAAAATCTACATAAGCAATTATCATCACCATATTAATTATAAATATGGTAATAAATGGATATTAATTTTTGAATGCTTCTTTTGTTGGTCTAGCTGTTGTCCTGATTTTTTCTGTAGTTGAATTATTAAGACCTCAGCGTGATCATTCTCAAGAGATAAATTCTCTGAGGAGGACTGTTGCGATGATGGGGGTTGGGGTGATGTTTCTGGCGGTAAATGTGATTGGAGGGAATTCACTTCGTCATGAGTTATTGAAGCGGGTTGAACTGACTGAGTCATCCATTCAACTTGAAAAGAAAAGGGGTCAGTCGTTGTATAGTGCATGTGCATGAAGTGCATTTAGGATACGTAACCATAAATGAATAGGGAGGAGAATGGTTTTAATGGCGCGTCCAATCAGACTGGAATTTTTGAATGGTTATACCATGTTATGTCAAGGGGGAATGGCGGATGCAAGATGCAATGACTGAACATCCCATTTAAATTTTCAAGCGATTTTTGTAATCTATTTACCGAATTTCGTATTTTCTCCCTTGCTTGGTCATTGACCAGATGACCCGTACCAAATGGCGGCCCAGAGCTCGAATTGCCTGGTTGTGTTTTTTGCCCTCGGGGCGTTTTTTGTCATAATACTTACGCGATGCCGGAACACAGGCAATATGCCGCGCTACTGCCACCATCATGGCCGCTTTCGCTCTGGTATTGACTTGACGTGGTGTTTTGCTGCTGATTTTCTTACCTGAGCTATTGTCCAGGGCAGCCATGCCCAGATACATAGCTAACCCAGCCTCATCGTTGAAGCGCTCAAGGGTGCCAATTTCGCCTGCTAATTCTGCCATCGAGGTTTTGCCAAAACCGGGGATACTGCCAATACTTTGTGCCAGTTCGGAATGCGCTGCGATGTCGGCGATTTTCTGGTCTAGTAGCTTGATCTCGTCATTCAAAGCAAGAATGCGGTGTGCGTCCCGGAGAATCATTTCCCCCACCCAGTGCCAAAGGCTGCCAAGCCTGAATCTTTGCGGCATAGTTCCTGCCCACACCAGGGATTGCAAGCAAGGTGGTACGTCGTAGTTTGGCAAGTTTTGGCAGCTCATCTCGACAAGTGAGAAAGTTTAAAAACCAGAGATTGTCTGCCTCTCCTGTGATTGTTAGCAGCCCAGGGCAGACTGCATGAAGATCGGCTTGCAGCCGATTGACCACGCGTACCCGCTCCGCTACCAGCTGTTTGCGCCGCCGGGTGAATCGCTTCAGTTTGTCATTTTCCAGCGGTGTCGGAGCAATTTCCTGTAATGCATTCTTTGCCAGTGGCAAACGCTCGGAGAGCTGGAATAATTCGAGGATCCTACGTGCATCAATAGCATCGGTTTTGGCCGGGGCCGGAAAGATTTCTTTGTAGCGGGCGAGCTTAAGATTGTTGACGCTATACAAGCGGTAGTCATGGCGGCGAATATGGCCATCCAGTGGGCGCGCCCACCCATTGAAGCCTTCCATTGCCACTGCTACCGGTAATTGATAGTGCTGCTCGATCGCTTCCACGCGGCGAAAGAATTCGTTAAAACCGCATGCATTATGGATAATATCGAACTCTTCAAGAATCTTGCCATCCGGCAGCCCAATCGCTACCCGGTGACAAGCGCTGCCAACATCAATGGCAACGCGAATTGAGAAAGGATACATCGTTGACTCCTTAGAAAGTTAAACCATTGGATTAATCATCCAGACGTCTCGTCTACTCTCAGAGCCACGATCATTTGACTGGCACCATCCCAGAAGGCGTATTGGATGATGCAGATGACAGGGGCGGCATTTCAGTGCCGAGTTAGGCGGAATTATCCACAACGGACACCTTGATCCGCACCCCCACCAATAAGTTATGCTACGCTTCTTAATAATGGGTGTCATTCACAAATTCAATGGTAGACACTTTCCCTATCTTGAGATCCATCAATCACAATGACGCCGCCGAACAAGCGCATGCACCGGACCGTTCAGCAGCGCCGCTCCGGGCCGCTATTGCCCGGCTGGTGAAGCGAGAGACGTTAGGCATCTAGGGTAAAATCGAAGCCATCCAAGGAATATCGTGAGCGAATTTCGGCGCTCGATAATGTCGTGCGACATTGCATCACTATTTCTCAAGAGTGCGCTGGCATCCGATCACCAACAGGCGCTCATTTCTATGCATCTGTCTTGTTTACGTCGCTATGCACACGTGGCGTAAGCCTCGCAATATTGGCCCCTTATAGTCTGTGGTCGAAAAAAATACTTGAGCATTGGGACTACGCATCGATCGCAGGAATGACTCGATCAATCCTGGAAATTCGGCTTGCATTTTTCTACCTCTGCGCAGAAGAATGCTCGCGTGAAGAATGGGAATGCCGCTGGAACATCTTTAACTTGCACGACTGCACGGCTCGAATTCGACTTTTCGAGGAAATGCCTGGAGGCTCTGCCGACATTTTAGGTTTCAACGCCCAAGCAGACGAATTGCGCGATCGACTCAACAAAAATGCCTTCTTTGCATCGTTACCCGAGAAGGACAGAAAGAAGTTCCTACATGGGGCCGCGCATATTTGCACTCGCTTGAAGATATTGCGACCAGAGCAGGCGTCGACGTTCATACATTCCGCTGGCTTTACAAACTACTGTCCAGCCATGTTCACGGCTTGCCTCTCTCCTTCTATCGCATGGGGGAACAAGAGCGAGGACGTGGCGTACATAGCGAAGTTGAGGAAGGCTACACACAGCTATGCCTTTCTTTCGCCATTAGCCTCTTGGTAGCGGCACGCGACGAAATGGAACATTTGTTTATGGGAGTGAAAGATACCTAACCTCTCATTTCACCGGACTTGTGCGAAGGAGAATGGGATCAGGTCGCGAATCAAGAAAAATAAGAAAAGGTCCCAAGAATCGCAATTCAAGCACAACAATATAAGGAAATGTCCCGCCACACAAGCGATCCGATAAAATTACAGCTATCTGAACGCATAAAAAGGTGTCTACCATTGTATTGCGCCCTACACGAGCTTGTGGAAACGTGATCGTTATGGGAGTCGGATTGAGGGCCTTTGAGAAATTGAAGGAATAACCACCCAACCCTAAAGATGAGGTGCTCGCCGCATTCCTTCCCCGACCCAGTAGTGCGTTGAATAAAATACATGCTTATCAAGCATGCATTCATATTTCGAATTTGTTTCCAGATTGCCCTGCCGGATTAGCATGGTCCGGCAGGGTTTTTTGCATCCAATACTGTGCAGCAGAGTTTCACGCTGCACGTGCGCCGACAAATCAACTCGAAGTGCCAGCAAAGTATACTGATATCATAATCAAAGCTGTTGTTACGCCGAATATGACTGCGATATTGATAGCAAAATTTCTAAGTGTTTCAGCGTCGCCTTTTGTCTTGTCTAATGAACTCATATCTCTATTTACTCCTATATTATGTGTAAACATAAAAAAATATGAACCGATTCAGGGTGATTCAGGGTTATAAATATGAGCCGAATCGGGGTGAGCTTCATTGATCTAGATCAATTAAAATGCTAATTGTAGGTCTCAATGACTTCAGCTGTTTGGTCCCAAAATACATTGAAAAAGCTAGGGAAGCAGTGCGGAGAAATAACTCAGTACAGAGATAGTGATATAGATGTTTGGGAATGGCTAAAAGAGAAATTAGAAAAAATTCAATTAAAGCTAAATGACAAATATTCAGTGCAATACGCTTTGCAGATTGGCACCTCAACTTCAACGTTAGGGCGCTCATTATGGTGAAGTTCCAGCGCGTCAGATATGCTGACATCAACTCACGCAAAAGGAAATTTTCAATTTCCAAAAGGTGTCGGGGTTTCTCGCTGACTATGGTTTTGCCATATACCGCCTCACCGATGACTGGAACGGCGCCAACTTCCTTGCTGTTTACTTTGATGGTTCAACGTTTCTGCGTGTGCAACTGAAAGGAGGACTCACGTTTGAGGAGTAATACATTGGGAAAGACCTATGGTTGTGCTTCCGCCACGCTGGCCTTGTCTATCTGTATCCCCATGATGTTTTGCTTGCTGAAGCATTGAAGGCCAAGAGCATCGGAAACACTGAGTCATGGCTCAAAGACCATGGCGGCTCTTTTTGTGAGCCGTTAACCACACCGCCTAGTTTAATTGTTCGCCAGAGATAGAAAATGAAAAACAACCCGACAGACTGAATGAAGGATTCGTTTTAAGCCAGCCTGCTCTTCCAGATTGAAGAAATGATCTGTCAAGTCGACGATGAGCCAAAAGCAAAGAGTAGATACTCACCGATTCTCAAATTAGATCGGTGCTCATCAAAGCGCGAAAGAGAGTGGGAGGCGGAGGACCGGACATTCCCGAGACAAATGAGCGCGAGAGGATAATAGTCAAATTGATAAACAACTTATTTCAAGCGCCTGAGGAAATTTTTGAGCAAATAACATCGGAAGACGGCACGATACAAGAAAACCATTGAAGATATTCGACTGGATCAAGGCACTTGAGACAGTTGAGGATTCAATCAAGACGCGAAAGAACAGTATCCCTGGATCAAGAAACTAATTGGACTTCGTGCATCACTTCATTGAGCAAGTAAAAGGAATGAGATGAATCAGAAAAACGGGACGCTACCCTTTAAGCAGAAGGTAACTGGAATCGGGTAAAATGTATTATCCATTAACTCTCAACTGAAAAATCCATATTTATATTTTATTTTTACATCTTTATATGTATGCGTGCACTAGGTATAAATGCCCGACAGGCTATTGAATTAGCTGAACTTCCTGATCCCGTCTTTGGTGATTATGATCTGCTGGTGCGGGTAAAAGCAGTGGCAGTTAATCCTGTCGATATTAAACTCAAGACCAGCATCAAGCCGGATCAGGCTGGATTGAAAATTCTTGGATTTGATGCCTGCGGTGAAGTGTTGGCGGCAGGTGCACGGGTCGAGAGCTTCGCAGTGGGTGATCGGGTATTTTATGCTGGTGACGTCATGCGCGCGGGATGCTTTGCTGAACAACAAGCCGTAGATAGTCGCTTGGTTGCCAAAGCGCCGCAAAGCTCTGTCTGATCTGGAAGTGGCGGCTATGCCTTTGGTCGGTTTGACTGCTTCTGAAGCCTTGTTTGATCATTTGGGTATGAGTCTGGATGCTGCTAGCTAATCAAGGCAAACATATACTGATTATTGGCGGTGCAGGCGGAGTAGGTTCCATGGCGATTCAATTGGCTAAGCAAGTGGGGGCAGGGTGATTGCGACTGCTTCACGTCCTGACAGTCAAGCTTGGTGCAGGCAATTAGGTGCAGATCAGGTGATAGATCATAGTCAGCCGTTACGCCCCCAACTTGAGCAAGAAGTAGATAGAATTTTATGTGCTGCTGATACCGATAGCCATCTTGATAATATGGCCGCTTGCATTCGTCCCTTTGGTAGAATCTGTGCCTTGGTGAGTCATCGTCAGCCGATGGATATGAATCGTTTTAAAAATAAAAGTGGGAGTTTCCATTGGGAGTTCATGTTTACCCGAGCGATGTTTAACACGACAGATAAATCGCAGCAAGGCGTCTATCTGCGACGATTGGCGCAAGCCGTTGATGCGGGTATTGTTCGTTCCATCCTGACTCATCAGGGCGGACAGCTCAGTGTTGAAACGCTACAAGCCGCATTTGATCAAGTTGCTAGCGGCAAGATGATTGGCAAAATAGCGTTAAAAGGTTTTTGAGCTTTGCTTTAGCTCCTGATGGCTTGTAAAGATGAAGTTTCGGTAAAACAATATTTCGCTAATTATTTGCTTGCAAAGTCTATTAGCGCAGCTTCAATTTCCTCTTCCCATCCGAGCAACTCCCCTCTCTTTTTGCGTGCGTCACTGATCAACCGTAGATTTCGGGCGGTGGTTTCGGGTTCCCATGATTCCCGCACGGCGGCGAGCGCATCTCCCAAAGCATTCGAAGCAGCTTCTTCGTCTTTTTCTAGTACGGCAAGTTCCAGTCGCGTGGCGTGATCCTAGTAGTCGGGTTTGCCAGTGGCAATGCGCCGTTCAACTGCATAAACAACCACGGGAAGCAATTTTGACCTGCGAGGATCGGCTGGCTCCGACACTTCCATCAGCGTAACTGCGTTGATGGCGGGGAAGGCATCGCGCCAGTCCGCTTCAAAGCCTTTTAGATAAGCATCGATGGCTTTCTTGAGCAGGCCTTTGGCGCGTACAGTTTCGCCCGTTTGGACAGCAGCTTCCCACCGATCTTTGTAGACACGGCCCAGAATACCGTAAGTCTCGCTGCTTGGGCCACGTTTGTTAATTAAGTCGAGCAATATCTTCTCTGCCGCATCACCACAGCCTGCCCGGTTGAGAGCAAGTCCCAACTGCTCGTGCACCATAACAGTGCTGGCGAGCGGCGGTGACATTTTGGGTACCAAATTGATCATATCCTGCCAGCCTTTAACCGCCCGGTAGGATAGAAACAGATCGATCACCACGCCAGACTCGGTATCCGCAATTGTGCCAAAGCTATGCTCAATCGTGCGTACCGCATCCAACCCCTGCTTGCGAGCTTCAGTCAATTGTTTTTTAATTTGTTCCGAATAGGCAACACGCTCACGGAATACATCCGACTTAAGATGCTGGATGTTCGGGAAACCATCCACGAGCTGATAGACGAGACTATCTGCCATATGCTTGCGTGCTTCTTTGAATCGATCTGTCAGAATTGGGGTATTTGCTGCGACATTGTCAGGTTTGCCATTTGTGCCGACGTCATAATTCTAATTAGCGTTACAAAGTGAATTAATTATCCAATCCCATCCGGCGATTGATTTCACCACATCCGTAGTTTCCTCCATATGTCGAAGTGCATCAACTAAATGAGATTCGAGCGCGCCGATGCTGTCAAATACACGGTTATGAAAGTTCTTTTCGCGCAACTCATCCCACAGGTGCTCGACTGGATTGAGTTCAGGTGAATAAGGTGGCAGTAGCAGCAAGCGAAGATTCTCAGCTAACGTCAGCGAATGGCTGCGATGCCAGCCAGCACCGTCCATCACCATAACGATATTCTCATTGGGGTAGCGCCTGGCGATTTCATCAAGAAAGATTTGCATGCACTCAGTGTTGACATTAGGTAATACCAAGCTGTCAAACTTTCCGTCCAGCGGACAGACTGTCGCATAAGCGTAGGTGTACTCGTAGGTAAGCATAGCCTTGACTAGCGGACGCACTGGACGAGGCGCCCATGCGCGACGGCAGTCGCTGATGCGGCCAAATCGTGCTTCGTCTTGAAACATCAGCCGCATGGGGCGAGGCACAGCAAACTCTGTTATCGCTTGACCCGGCACCCCGGGGAGTTTTTTTTCCAGTCTTCCCGGACTAAGAGATCTCCTTTCGGGTGGGTGGTATCGGGCGCAATCTTACGCCAACCATGGCGCGCAAGCATTCGGTATATGGCCGAAAGCGAAAGCGGGACACCCATCTTCTGGCGCAACTTATCGGCAAACGGCGGAACCACCAATACGCCCCCAACGCCGGCACTGTCAAATACCTCCTGCAACAGCACCCTCTCTTCTTCAAGCGATCGGTTCGCCCGATTACGCAGATTACGTTTGGCAACGAGCGCAGACATTCTTCCTGTGGCTCGCTTGCAGTAATTTGTACGCAGTTCATCGGCTGTTTTAGCGATCCGTACCGCATTTCGGGCCAATTCAAGATGCTCTTCACCACTTGCTGGTCTTGCCATAATTGTCATCCATTTACGTGAGCCTGGATGACTTATTATTACATCTTATAACGCGAAATAAAATAAGGTATGCTACGCAGCAGTGCAACATCGAAAGGAAGCTGGCCTGTGCTCTTGGCGAAAAGTAATGCTGTCGAAGAGGGTCGCACCGCATGGCGCAATCCGAGTTCATAGAAAACGTTGGCATTTGCCGTGGTGAGATCAGGTCATGATAAACCGCATCAAAATCAATCATCTTGCCGCCAGTCGTAGGTTTCTGCCCAAACGCCATAGGTACAAAGCAAAGCGGGTTGGCCATGTTTTTTTTTCCAAACTGGTTAAATATGCAAAATCTTATTTTGTTGTTTATTTAATATTCTTGATGCATTCAGAATATGGATAGGTTACTCATAATAATAACCATCAATGAGGGTAATAATTAATTCATTTTAGTGAATTCTTGATCGGAGTGGCTGTCACTCACATCAAGATGCGACATTGTAGCTCTTTGCGGGTTAAATGAAGTGTTTGGAAAATATTTTTAACAAGCACTTGCATTGTTCATTTTCTTATATATAATGAGAATCATTCTCATTAACAATATTAACTATTAGATGCTATGAATAGGTCAGATATTAATTTGCAAGCTGCCACGGAATCACATTCTTTGCTCATGCGCGATCCTCACAAGCCAATCAGCAGTGATAGCTTGTTTGTGGTGGGTAATGAAGTGCTTATTCAACACCGAGGCGAGCAGTATCGGTTGCGTCGAACACGTAATGGTAAGCTGATCCTAACAAAATAATGCGTAAAAATTAAATGTTATCTTGCAAAACAAAAAACCTATAACCGGATAAAACAGTTTCTCATCAGTCGCTGGAAGTACACTCTCTCCTCTGCCAGTGACTATTTTAGCCAGCCAGCCTAACTGCTTCTGGGCAAGCCAGCCAACTTTTTTTACCGATTTAAGGAATATGGGTCATGAAACTTCTGAAGAAACCCACCTTTATGCTTGCTTTTCATGGAATAGATAATTTTTCTGGTAATGTGCTGCGCGATTATTATTATCGCTCTTCACTCATCGCGAAATACTGTATCGGTATTCCTGAGAAGAAATTTGCTTACATGAATAAGCTACTTTGGCTAAGAGATACATTGTGTGCATGGCTGCACAGCTTTAGAGAAGGATTGCATGCTGGAATCCGGCATGTATCTGTACAAGAACTAACCTCGAGGATTCATAGCCATTTCCTTAGTAAGAGATTCTATACAAAAGCAAACATGAGGCCGGAGACAGAGTGGGTTCCACTGATCAAGGCAAAGCCAATGATTAAATCTACTGCCAGCCAGGAAATAACCGGAATACTCAGTAATAACCTTAATCTTGCGGGACAAGCTGTTTTATGCGTGGGTGGGCGTGCTGCGCTCTATCCAGACTATCTTCAGTTGGTAGAAGCTGCTGGGGGGCGTTTCATGATCTATCGCGGCAGTTCTGAAAATAATAGAGATCATTTGTATACATTGCTGGATTACGTCAATATGGTCATTTGCCCGGTTGACTGCGTCAGTCATGATGATTATTTTGCAGTTAAACGTTATTGCAAGCAGTCTGGTAAATACTGTGCATTCCTGGAGCGCTCCAGCTTGCCTGCTTTTAGTCAGGGTTTGAGAATGCTTATTTTACAATCGCATGGAGGTCATTATTTGGAGTAACACGTTCTACTTCGGTGGTGTAGCCTGAGAGGGCAGGCATCTTCGGTTCCAAGGCGAGTACTGTAATGGGAGATGCCATCAAAGTGCACTTTTGAATAAAACAGATTTTCCATTTTTCATTCATCCTCATGATGTGTTCTATCATGAGAGCAAAGAAGGCGCAGATGGTGGTAAAGGCGCGAGCATATCGCCCAGAGAGTAATATACTTTTTGGATTGTAGACGAAGATGCTAGCTCTAGTTTTAACGATTCTTCCTCGATTGTCTGACTGGGTCTGACTGGATCAATCCCGTGTCATGGTGAAGAGAAGAGATGAATCTGGGGCTGATTGGCATGATTACCATTATTCGACAAGGTGAAGCGTGTTCTCGCGACAATCAGACTCCCCAAAATATTGATCATAAGTTTGTTTTCTTATTCACCATTTTTATAATGGGATAATGATGAAGAAAGTGGCTTGAAATACCCCATCAATGATTGCATCGTTGGCAATCTGCCAGGATATTATAGTGTCGCACGCTGCAGGTGATTGACTATTTCGTTGTCATGTGAATTATCATATGATGATTGGAATGTCTGCTCACCGGCATGTATCCCCGTGGTCGCTGTCTGAAAAAAGCATCGGTATAAGCACGCGGTGATTCCTGATGAAAAAATGAAAATCATTGTCAGACAGAGCTGCATTTTAAGCTTCTGGCTATTCTTATTTCGTATAACGCGTCTCTGGTTATAGACAAAATAAAGTTTGAAAAAACATATTGTTACGCAATATGTATAGAAAATAATTAATTATTGGCGACAAATTTATAGCACTTTCTACATGGGGAATATATAACCTACTGATAAAAATAATTAATTATATTATGGCATGAATATTGCTTTACCAGCTCTGTCGTTCTGTCACAAGTATTCTAAGGGAAGATGGTTTATCCGTTGGATGAAGAAGAAAGACAAATCTTAATAATAAGGAGGTTGGCAGTTTATGTTAGATATATTGATATACCGAAAGACAATGAATGTGATAGTTCTCGTCACGGTAATCCTGGCGTTGTTGATTGCAGGCAATAGCTTTGCTCGCGATAATGAGATTGAATTTGCGCTTACCGACAATCCCGGTCGCTGGTTTGATACAGGTACAGAGGTGGCGGGCAGTCGCTCGTTTGCAGTAGCAACACCGGGTGTGCGAGTCAAATTCTCAGGTAATTCAAATACCGTTCATACCAGAACCAGCATGGTTTATCCTACCGGAGCGGCTGGCATGCCATTTAATACCGAGCCGAAAAAAGGGGGCGACGATCTGACGCTGACTACTCCGGGTTTGTATGTTTTTGTCTGTAGTATTCATCCTTACATGTTTGGGGCGGTGATTGTGGATGATCCAGCTACCGCCGGTTTGGATTTGGGTTCTTCGCTCAGCGTGATTACGGGAGAAAGCTTTCCAAGCAGCAGCGACCTGGCAACACGAATGCTGCGCACTTTTTTCATTGCGACCAACCCTGCTAACTGGCAGAACTATGCCAGTAATGCGCCTTGGCATATTACCTATCCGAACGTTGATGTACGTGTCGATGGGGGTATCGTCAATCTAGCGAGTGCTCTGAATGCTCGTTATGGGAATGATAGGGCGCTGGAAGCGCTCAGCAAGCCAGCGATACCCGCAGTGGGTGAAGTATGGGTAGCCACTCAGTTTGAGACCACATCAAGTAAATCCAAACCTGGAACAGTGTCCGCCATTGATGGTGCCAGCTGGCAGGTTACGCGCAAAGTAGCCTTGCCTTCGATCAATATGAATAACCCGCACAATATGTGGACTGATAAAGACCAGAACGTTATTTATGTGACCCAATGGTTTGACAGTAAACTGACTGTCTATAATCGCCAGACGGGTGCATTGATCCGGAATGTGTCTGTCGGTGAAGCGCCTGGGCATGTGATGACTTTGACTGACAACGATCGGATTCACATCACCAATAACGGTGACACGCGGACAGATTCAGTGATGGAGCTGACGCCTCTCGCAACCAACGTGCTACGCCGTATCGATATTGGCCGCGGCACGCCGCATGGTCACTGGATGAGTCATGACGCCAAAAATATGGTTACGCCCAATGTAACCAGCGGCGATACCACGCAATACAACTTCAGAACCAATGCCATTGAAGCGATTGTGCCTGTAAGTGGTGAATTTAGTCATCCATTAGCAATTGGAATGCTGCCGGACGCCAGTAAATATTATGTAGCCAACATGTTTGACAACACGATTACAGCTGTCGATATGACTACGCATACCGTGATCAAGCATATTAATCTGATGGAGAACTACGATCCTTTGTCAGGTGCTGTTTCAGGTCCTGTGGGAGGATGGCCGATTCAAACACCCGTTTCTCCCGATGGGAAGAACATGGTGACGGCCAATACCCTGAGTGGAACGATTACTATTATTGATACCAGGCCAGGCTTAGCGACGACAGATAGCGCAGTAAAAATGCTGCCGTGTGATCCGGGCTGTCATGGCGTGCAGTATGGTGCTAAGCAAGGGGGAGGCTACTACGCTTATGTATCCAGCAAATTCTCGAATAGATTGCTAGTGGTGGATCCCGATCCAAACACTGATGGTGATCCGTCAGATGCCAGCATTGTGGGTAGTGTGGGACTCTTTGCTTCCAAGGCAACCCTTAGAGATGATTCAGTAACAGGCAATGCAGGAATGGGTGGACAAGGTATCCTGCCAATTCCACTGGTTTACAACGGTTGGGTGCAAAATTTGCCCGCTTCCTGGAGCAATCAACTAACTGAAGCACAGCGTCATCCGATTCAGTAATGATGCATCGTGAGGCGATAGCACTAATCGGCGTCGCCTCCGTTTCGGATCTATCCCCGATTAAGACCTGGCTGCCTTTAGTCAAGCAGGGCATGAGCAAATAAAACTGGTTCTGCTATCGCCATTTTTGATCGGAATATGGTACAAAACGATTATTAGTGCTATTTACCAGTACGCAAGAGTAATTGTCAGCACATGAAAGTGAGTATTTGTGCATATCCTTACTATGCAGAAATACCGTCAGATACTGTATCATCCTGCTTTTAGAGTTACACGCAGGCTTTCATGAAAACGATTTTTCTGGATTTTGAAAAAGGTATCGAGGAATTTGAAGAGAAGATCGAGCAACTGCGCTTCGCCCAAGATAATTCAGCATTGGATATTTCAGCTGAAATTACTAAATTACAGGCAAAAAGCCAGGCGCTGACCAAAAATGTCTATGCCAAGCTCACTCCTTGGCAGATTTCTCAGGTGGCACGTCATCCGCAGCGTCCTTATACACTTGATTACATTCAGCACTTGTTCACTGATTTTGAAGAGCTACATGGAGATCGCCATTTTGCAGACGATCATGCGGTTGTGGGTGGATTGGCGCATTTTAACCAGCAGGCTGTGATGGTAATCGGCCATCAAAAGGGTCGTGATACCAAAGAGAAAATTTACCGTAATTTCGGGATGCCAAAACCGGAAGGTTATCGCAAGGCATTGAGGTTAATGCGCCTCGCAGAGAAATTTTCACTACCACTGATCACTTTTATCGATACGCCTGGTGCTTATCCGGGAATTGATGCGGAAGAACGTGGACAATCCGAAGCAATTGGGAAAAATCTCTACGTGATGGCTGAACTGAAAGTGCCTATCATATGTATCGTGATCGGCGAAGGTGGTTCAGGTGGCGCGCTGGCTGTTGCGGTTGGGGATGCTGTCATGATGCTGCAGTATGCAACTTACTCGGTTATTTCCCCCGAAGGGTGTGCTTCAATTCTTTGGAAGAGTGCAGATAAAGCGTCCGAAGCAGCAGAAATCATGGGTATTACTGCTGATCGCCTGAAAGAAATGGATCTAATCGATACCGTTATCAGTGAGCCGATTGGTGGTGCACATCGCGATTACGCCGCCATCATGCATTCAGTCAAAAGTGCCTTGCAGGATGCCTTAAGAAAGCTGCAGGTTCTACCGTATGAAGCGCTCCTCCAGAAGCGTTTTAATCGATTAATGGGGTATGGCAAATTTAAGGAAGTCAAGGGCGAGCACCATTCTTGAATGGGTTGAAGACATCCTGCGTGCGCATGTTAGCGGGAAAGATCATTTAGTTGTTGCGCTAAGTGGGGGCGTTGACTCGGTAGTACTGCTGCATTTGCTTCATATACTTTCGAAGTCGATGACGTTCAGGCTTTCCGCCGTACATGTCGAACATGGAATAAGTTCTTATGCTGCCCAATGGAGTGATTTCTGCCAGAATCAATGCAGCGCATTGGGTATTCCCATTCAGATTTCTCGTTTAAAAGTTCAGAAAGCACCTCAGGTTAGTCTTGAAGCGGCTGCCAGGCAGGCGCGTTATCAGGTATTTAAGGGTATTGAGGCTGACTATATTGTGCTGGCGCACCATCAGGATGATCAAGTTGAAACCGTGCTGTTACAACTTCTTCGTGGTGCGGGCGTTAAGGGTTTGGCAGGAATGCCAGTTATCAGGAAACTTGCTTCAAAGGGTGCGACCCGGTTATTGCGTCCGCTGCTGAATGTTTCACGCGAAACCATCATGCAGTATGCACGACAGCATCATCTTAGTTGGGTCGATGACGAGAGTAATAACGACACGGTATACAATCGCAATTTCCTTCGGCATGCTATTTTCCCGCTGCTGGAGCAGCGCTTTCCCGCTTACCGGGAGACATGCTCACGTGCCAGCCATCATCTTGGTGAGGCGGCTCACTTATTGGATGAGCTTGCTGAGATTGATAGCAAATGCGCTATGACAGCAGGTAATCTTCACATTGATGGTTTGCGCCAGCTCACTTTTTCCCGCGCAAAGAATCTGTTGCGCTATCTGTTCTCGCAGCACGGAGTAATCCAGCCCAATACCCTAAAACTTGAAGAAATCTTGCGACAATTATTGTCTGCGAAAACCGATACTAAACTTCACCTTGTTTTTGGCGAAATAGAGATACGATACTTCAAAGGCGTGGTTAGAATTCAATCAAAACAGATGCAATCCGAGATAAAAACCCCCTTTGTTTGGCGCGGGGAGCATTGCTGGGTGCTTGAGTCCTTGGGGGGAAGGATTGAATGCGTTCAGCAACAAGGTGTTGGAATCAACCCGGCTAAGCTGATTAAGAAGCCTGTCACTGTCCGCTTGCGCGCGGGTGGAGAGCGATTTCAGCCTGACTGCAAACGCCCCCGTCGCAGCTTGAAAAAGATCCTGCAAGAAGCTGCGCTGCCGCCATGGGAGCGTGGTACCCTACCGTTACTTTTCAGTGGCGAGCAACTCGTCTGGGTGCCTGGCATTGGTGTGGATTGTGCTTTCCAGGCATTGCCGGGAGAATCGGGAATGATGCTGACATGGCGGCCTAATGAGTTCGATTAAGCTATCAAAATGACCTTTCATACAATTTTTCGGAAAAAGACATGATTTTTGTAACAGGTGGAGCAGGGTTTATTGGGGCAAATTTCGTACTGGACTGGTTGGCACAATCAGATGAGCCCGTAATTAATTTAGATAAATTAACTTACGCGGGCAATCTGCAGAATTTAGTTTCATTAGAAGGAAATTCGCGGCATATCTTTGTGCACGGCGATATTAATGATCAACAGAAAATAGCAGCATTGCTTAGGCAATATCATCCTCGTGCCATCATCCATTTGGCAGCAGAAAGTCATGTTGATCGCTCCATCCTCGGACCGGAAGAATTCATCCAGACGAATATTGTTGGTACTTTCAGGTTATTGGACACGGCCTATCATTACTGGAAAGAACTGGAAGAGAAGACGCAACAGGCTTTCCGTTTTCTCCATGTTTCAACGGATGAAGTGTATGGTTCTCTTTCTAAAGATGCACCTGCTTTTACAGAAATGCACCGTTATCAGCCAAATAGTCCATATTCAGCCAGTAAGGCCTCCAGTGATCAACTGGTTCGTGCTTATCATCATACCTACGGTTTACCTACCCTGATCACGAATTGTTCCAACAATTATGGCGCGTTCCAGTTTCCAGAAAAGCTTATACCCTTGATGATAGTGAATGCGCTGGCTGGTATGTCACTGCCAGTATATGGTGATGGCCATCAGATCCGTGACTGGCTTTATGTGAAGGATCATTGCAGTGCCATTCGTCGTGTGCTGGAAGCCGGTATCCCGGGAGAAACTTACAATATTGGTGGATGGAATGAGAAACCCAATATAGAGATTGTGCATACCATTTGCAATTTGCTCAATGAACTTCGTCCAGCTGATTATCACAAATTAATCAAATATGTGGCAGATCGCCCAGGTCATGATCGCCGTTATGCAATTGATGCACGTAAAATTGAGCGTGATTTAGGCTGGAGGCCAGTCGAAACGTTTGAGACAGGGATTCGTAAAACCGTCAAGTGGTATCTGGATAATCAGGACTGGGTTATCAGCGTACAATCTGGCGAGTATCGAAAATGGATTGAAACCCACTATCAGGGGTATGTCAGGTGAAGATATTGTTATTTGGCAAGAATGGGCAAGTTGGTTGGGAGCTGCAGCGCAGCCTCCAGCCGCTTGGTGAGGTAGTGGCATTGAATAGATCCAGTCAAGAATATTGTGGTGATTTAGCTGATCCGGTAGGGATCAAGCAAACCGTACGAGCGGTTGCGCCAGACGTCATCGTTAATGCTGCTGCGTATACTGCTGTAGATCGAGCTGAAAGCGAGCCTGATTTGGCGTATCAGATCAATGTTGAAGCAGCGGCCATTTTAGCGCAGGAAGCGCAGCATATTGATGCCTGGTTGGTTCATTATTCTACGGATTATGTCTTTGATGGCAGCGGCGATAGGCCATGGAGCGAATCTGATTTGCCTTCCCCTTTGAATGTTTATGGCCAAACCAAACTCCAGGGAGAAGAGGCTGTTCGCAGTGCTGGCTGCCGACATTTGATTTTTCGGACGAGCTGGGTTTACGCTGCGCGGGGTAACAATTTTGCCAGAACCATGCTGCGTCTGGCGCAAGAGCGTGATCAGCTAACTGTCATCGATGATCAAATTGGTGCGCCGACAGGAGCCGATTTACTTGCCGATGCTACTGCGCACGCAATTTTAATGGCATTGAAACAGCCTGAGATAGCAGGGCTTTATCATCTGGTCGCAGGTGGGGAAGTTTCTTGGTATAGTTATGCTCGCTTCGTACTCACTATTGCAAGAGAGCACGGTTGCGCGATCAAGACTCAATCTGAAGCTATTCTGCCAGTGTCCAGCGGTACCTTTGCCACAGCTGCGAAACGACCGCTGAACTCTCGTTTGAATACTGAGAAATTTCGCTGTACTTTTAGGCTGAATATTCCTCACTGGCAAATAGGTGTTGCCCGGATGCTGACAGAGGTGCTGGAGAAATAAGGAAAAGTTATCGGAGCTGCCATTTTTCCATGGTCTCTATTACCAAATTGGCGGACATTTTGCCGAAACGCTTGGCAAAATGTTCAGCCAATCCTTCCTTAGTTGTATAATCAACGATGCGTTCCACCTGGATGACTTCTCGGGCAACATAGTCGGCACTGCCGAGCGCATCTACCAAGCCGAGGTCTATGCTCTTTTCACCTGTCCAGAGCATGCCGCTGAAAATTTCTGCTGTATCCTTCAGGCGCTCACCTCTCCCTTGTTGAACCACCTGTATGAATTGCTGATGAATTTCAGCTAGCATTTTCTGGGCATGCTCTTTTTGTTTGGGATCAGTGGGTGAAAAGGGATCCAGAAAACTTTTATTTTCCCCTGCTGTGAGCAGACGTCGTTCAATACCCAGTTTTTCGAGGGTACCCGTAAAACCAAAGCTATCCAGGAGGACGCCGATGGAACCAACAACACTCGCTTTATCCACAAAGATTTTGTCGGCAGCCACCGCAGCGTAGTAGCCTCCAGAAGCACAAATATCCTCTACTACTGCATAAAGTGGAATTTGTGGATACTCCGCTCGTAACCGACGAATTTCGTCATTGATATATCCTGCCTGTACCGGACTTCCTCCTGGGCTATTGATCCGTAGGATAACTCCCGCTGTGTTTTTGTCTTTAAAAGCTTTTTGCAAAGCTGTGTTAACATTATCAGCGCTTCCCATGCTGTCAGGTTTGATTTCGCCACGTAAATCAACGAGCGCCGCATGTCTCTCGGAAATTCCAACAGTTTCTTCCCCGAGCCACCCTAATCCCCAGAAAAGCAAAACGTAAAGATAAATAAAAGTAAGTGATTTAAAAAAAATACTCCAATAACGCGTGCGACGTTGTTCCTGCAAAGAAGAAAATACCAGTTTTTCCAGTATTTCCTTTTCCCGGCCTTCATTACGATTTGTTGAATCTGTCATAGCTTCCTAAACTCTTTAGAATGATGTTTCTGAAAATGGAAATAAGTATTGTTAGAATATTTTTGAAATGTTACAAACATTATAAGCATTAAATGACATGACGGGCATTCAATGAGATCCCGAATAAGTATCGCTACAAGCTGGTTAGTACGTTAAGTTGCGCAAAGAAATGTGCAACGTTCGCTTTAATGAAACTAACTCTGCTCGTTTTAGCGAAACTCACTCTGCTCGTTTTCTCGTTTGCTGCACTCCGTTTGCCTTACACTTTATCTTGCTCGGTGACCTATTCAGGATCTGGGCATCCTTAAGGAGTAACCAAATCCTGACTACTTCACTACGATTTTAATCCCATCATTGGGTTAAAGTCTGGGATGACTGCTGCTCCATGACAAATATTTCAACGCGCCGGTTTTTAGCTCGATTAGAGGGCGTATCGTTTGAAGCGATGGATTGATAGGAGCCACGACCATCAATCTGGATACGTTGAATCGGCACACTACGACTGACCAGGTAATCACGCGTACTAGCCGCACGATTAACTGATAAAGGATTGTTAATGGTATCAGTGCCGGTATTATCGGTGTGCCCCACAATCATTATGCTCGTATTAGGATTATTAAGTAGACTGGTTGCGAAGCTATCGAGAATAGGTCTGAAATTGGGCTTAATATCTGCGCGCCCGGTGTCGAATGAGATATCACTCGGAATATTGAGCATCAGGCGATTATCAGGGGTTTGCGACACCTGTACTCCAGTACCGGCTGTCGCTGCTTCCATTTGTCTTTTTTGCTCTTCCATTCTTTGTGACCATATGTAACCTACTCCAGCACCCAGTACAGCGCCGGAACCTGCGCCAATTGCAGCGCCTTTGCCACCACCTAGGATTGCGCCAATCACAGCCCCTGTACCTGCACCAATGGCGGTGCCTTGTGTGGTACCGCGTTGTGTCTCCGTCATGGTGGTACAACCACAGAGCGTTAACGAAGTTGCAAGGGTTGCGATTGTCATTCTAATTTTCATAAATATCTCCCTCATGAGTAAGCTGTACTGTAGCAGAAGAAGTAAAAAATTCAATCTTCGTTATCTTATACAGTGCGCTATTATTTCCTGTGGATAGCATTAAAATCAGTTTTTCATTACTTTTAAAAGGTTCGAATACCTATGACACAACAGATCATTGAATGTGAAATGCACGATTATATTGAAGTAGCTTGTATGTACAGCTATCGAATCAGACTCATTTTAAATAATCAGCAAATATTTGAAGGCAAAGCGAAAGATATCGTGACAACCGCTGAAAGACGTGAATTTTTGATTATTGATAATGAGCAGGGATCACAACAGGTTGAGCTGATACAGCTCGAAAAAATGCAGATACTGACACCCAATGCACAGTTCAAAGAAGTTGTATTTTGATAACTATCTTGCAGAGAACATACAGAATTGTCTCTTTTCACTAGATTATCTCTTGAATTAACTATTTTAGAATTGAAAATTGAAAAAGCTTGACTCTCGATAGTTAAAGTAAACAATACAATATTAGTGGATACTTATAATTGAATTGACGTTGGGTTTTGTCAATTATCATTGATGCTTTCAGATATGGAAATTGTGGCGTGATATTGCACCGTTGTGTTTCATCTTGGTTATGTCTTTTATCGTCTACTTTAGTTCCGTATCTGGTATGATCGCTGTTTACAAAGCTTTGTAAAGAGTCTCTATAATGAATTGTCTTTATTCTTGATATTTTGTCAGTAATAGTTATATAACGGATATAACCTATCAGCAGAGTGAACTCAAAATAATCCTGGCGAAGTGTGCAAATCTGGTATTACCGAGGGAAAAATGTTGTTCAAAATTCAAGTATTGAAGCCTTACAAAAAAGATATCCAATGCTTGGCGTTTAAATATTACATAACAAAGGAGACATAATGAATTTGACTCTTACCGGAGATCACGTAGAAATCACGCCTGCCTTACGCGATTATGTGAATTCTAAAATGGACAAGATTAGCCGGCATTTTGATCATGTAATTGATGTGAATGTCATTTTGTCAGTAGAAAAACATAAACAAAAAGCTGAAGCCAATGTTCATCTCCGCGGCAAAGATATTTTTGTCGAGGTAGAGAACTCTGATATGTATGCTTCGATTGATAGTTTAGTGGACAAGCTTGACCGGCAGATTCTTAAATATAAGGAAAAAAATATGGAGCGTCGTAATCATGAAGCGTTAAAAAATCAGGAATTTGACCATCCTGAGTAATCATCAAGTCAACTTAATAGAAAATTGCAATGCCAGAAATTATCCTGCTTCATCACAAGACCTAATCGATCTAAGATAGGACAAGGTTAAGAGAATAGAAATTATGACATGTCGAGTGGACCACAGATATGTTGTCAATACAAGCTAATTTTTTCACCAGTTATAAAATCCCACCTAACTACAGTTTCAACTCCGATGTAAAAAGATAATTTCAGGCGAAATACACTATTTGCGTTTATTGAGAGTAATTTCATTTCTTTTTTTATGAATCTTATTTCACAATTTTTGCCAGAATCAAACGTGATCGTTGATCTTGATGTCGCGAGTAAGAAACGCGTATTTGAGCAGGCCGGATTATTGTTTGAGAACACACTACACATCGCACGTAGTCAGGTCTTTGATAGCTTGTTCGCGCGAGAAAGGCTTGGCTCTACTGGTTTGGGTCAAGGTGTGGCGATTCCGCATGGTAGAATCAAGGGGCTTCGTGAAGCTGCTGCAGCTTTAGTCAGAATGAAAGAAGCCATCCCCTTTGATGCACCGGATGGTTTGCCAGTCAATATTGCCTGTATCCTGTTGGTGCCTGAAAAAGCGACTGATAAACATCTGCAAATTTTAAGTGAGCTGGCCCAAATGTTTAGTGACAGAAGTTTTCGTGAGAAATTGATCTTGAGTAAGGACGCAAAGGAGATTCATCAACTTATCTCTGATTGGACACCTGGTCATGTCTCAAATTAGCATTACTCAGTTATTTGATGGCAGTAAGTCTAAATTGGGTCTAACCTGGAATTGTGGACAGGATTATGGCAACAAGCTACTGAATAATGATGTCATTGCTAAATCTCCGCAAGGACTGATTGGCCACCTTAATTTTATTCATCCTAATTGGATACAAGTACTAAGTAGTTTGGCGATTGATTATCTCAATCAGCTTGATCTTTCTTCCTTGCAGAAAAGATTTCAGCAATTAGCCCAAAGTGATCTGACATGCATGATTGTGACTGATGGTGCTTTGGTTTCTGATGCATTGAGATCATTCGCTGCGAGCACACAAATACCAATACTTTGTTCAACCTGTTCGAGTCTGGACGTAATCTGGGTGTTGCGTTCCTTTCTGGCCAAAGTGCTGGCGCCAAGCGTCAGCAAACATGGTGTTTTATTGGATGTTCTGGGAATGGGTGTGCTGATAACGGGCGAAAGTGGTGTGGGTAAAAGCGAATTGGCATTAGAGTTGATCAGTCGCGGTCACGGGCTGGTGGCAGATGATGTCGTTGAATTGCGTCGTATTGGGCCAGAAACGCTGGAGGGTTTCTGTCCGCCAATATTACGAGATTATCTGGAAGTACGCGGACTTGGCTTGTTGAATATTCGGACTATTTTTGGGGAAACTGCGGTTCGTCGGCGCAAGAACATGAAATTGATCGTCCATTTGGAAAAATCCAGTGGTTCAGATATCAGTTCAGTCGAACGACTTCCTCTGAGCAACCTTAATGAAGATATTTTGAATGTAAACATAAGCAAAGTGATTATTCCCGTTGCTGCCGGGCGGAATCTGGCGGTATTGGTCGAAGCTGCGGTCCGGAATTATATTTTGCAGTTGCGCGGAATTGACAGTACCCAGGATTTTATTAAGCGGCATGAGCAGGAAATGACGGATATTGACTCAGAAGATTAATATTGGAGATTCTTTTCTTGAGATGAGTGCTGCGCACACGATCACACTTGCCTTTACGGGCGCATCCGGTATGCCTTATGGCATTCGTTTGCTAGAAATATTATTAGCTCAGGGTGTGCATGTTTATTTGCTGTATTCACAAGTGGCACAGATCGTTGCCCAGCAGGAGATGAAATTGATGCTCCCTTCGCGTCCGCAAGAAGCAGAAGCATTTTTCAACGACTACTTCAATGCAGAAAAAGGATTGCTGAAGGTATTTGGGCGCGAGGAGTGGTTTGCGCCTGTTGCTTCTGGATCCAATCCAGCTGACGCGATGGTGATTTGCCCATGTACGATGGGCACTTTGTCAGCCGTTGCTTCAGGCCTGAATCAGAAATTAATCGAGCGCGCGGCAGATGTCATGCTCAAGGAGAAGCGTAAACTGATTCTGGTGCCGCGTGAAATGCCCTTTTCTACGATTCATCTCGAAAATATGCTGCGGTTGGCACGTTGTGGCGCCATTATCCTGCCGGCTAATCCTGGATTTTATCATCACCCCCAAAGCATACAGGATGTCGTCGATTTTGTAGTCGCACGTATCCTTGATCATCTCGGTGTCGCGCATACGTTAATGCCACGCTGGGGCGAAGAAAGTTAAGAATCTGGCTATGTCCAGGTAAAAAATTTTTCACCATATCTGTGACGCTATTTCAACGCATTCCTCATTGCGCACACTTCCTGTGAGATTGGCTGCAGATTATGGTCAGTCAGACAATAGATTGTTTTTTCAGTGATGACATAATCCATCGCGATATCGTGTTCATGAGGGTAAATGGTCGGCAGATGGAGCAGTTCAAATGCGATGCCGATGGTAAGCGGCCGGGGATAGATCGCAGACAGGGTGCGATCAAAAAATCCACTGCCGTAACCTAATCGGTAGCCTTGACTATCAAAGGCTATCATAGGGATAACTGTGGCGTTGATGATTACTTGTTCGGTATCATGGGGGATAGCGATGCCGTAAGCATCTTTTCTCATCGGGGCTTGCGGCCACCACTTGCGGAATCTTAAAGGTTGATGCGGACCAATCACTTCGGGTAGCGCTAACGTCGCACTACACGCAGATAAATATGCCATTACGGGTGCTGGATCGTATTCGCCTAGGTAGGGTGAATAAAATCCTACACAGCGTTGTTGCAAGATGGGAAAGCCTTGTATGAGCGAGGTAGTAATCGCTTCGCTCCAGATAGAACGCTTTGCTTCTGGAATTTGTTTTCGGCACGTAATCAAACGTGTGCGTTGTTGTTTTCGCCACTCTCGCCAATCATTCATAGGGTGATATTCTAATGGGCGAGAAGCTGTTGTTGGAAGTCAGTTTTTAATAAAATTTTTCTGACAGGTGCTGGAAGAGCTAATTGCAATGCGTTATCGATGGTTAACCATATTTCATTATCTGTTTTCTTGCGGGATCGATTGATCACTTGCAGTAATTGGGTGTGGATTTGCAACTTAAAGTGGGTGAAGATATGATTAAAAGGAGGTAAATGACTGAGCGGTAAAGTGTCAATTCCCCTGAACTGCCTACAGTAAATCTGACTGTCATTATCGATTTTTCTTTCTGGCAGACACCATAAACCACCCCAAATACCCGGGCTTGATCGTTTTTCAAGTAAAATCTCATCCTGATCGATTAATATCAAGAAAGTGGTTTCCTTACGGGGTAATGGTTTCCTGGGTCTGGGAGTAGGTAAGCTAGCTACCCGATTTTCCGCGAAAGCAACACAGTCTGGCTGTAGCGGACAACTCAGACATTTGGGTTGATGACGAGTGCACACGGTGGCGCCTAGATCCATCAGTGCCTGGGTATAAGTAGCCATTTGTTGTTTGACGCTTACTTGAGGGAGGAGCACCTCTGCTTTCTGCCACAATAGCGTTTCCGTTTTTTTCTCGCCAGGATAGCCGACGATACCAAAGTAGCGAGCAAATACCCGTTTGACATTCCCATCCAGTATCGCGCAGCGCTCGCCATAAGCGAAGGCAGCGATGGCAGCAGCTGTAGAACGTCCTATCCCTGGAAGTTGCTGAATTTCTGCGGCATGCTGGGGGAACCTACCCTGATAACGCTCCATCATCAGGCAAGCCGCTTTATGTAAATTTCGGCCGCGCGAGTAATAACCGAGACCGCTCCATACAGTGAGCACAGTATCAATCGATGCTTTGGCGAGGCATTCGATATCAGGAAAGGCTTCCAGGAAGCGCTGATAATAAGGGATCACCGTCATCACTTGTGTTTGTTGCAACATAACCTCTGCCACCCAGATGGCGTAGGGATCATTTGTTCTCTGCCAGGGCAGTTCGTGTCTGCCATGCTGCATTTGCCAAAGAATGAGTGTATTAGCGAAAGTAGACATTAAAGATAGGCAATGATTTGGTTC
Source organism: uncultured beta proteobacterium (assembly GCA_963815685.1). Classification (GTDB taxonomy): domain Bacteria; phylum Pseudomonadota; class Gammaproteobacteria; order Burkholderiales; family Nitrosomonadaceae; genus Nitrosomonas. The sequence goes on along the minus strand of CAWFHT010000011.1, from coordinate 90,003 downwards.
CTGGCTGGATATGCTGAGGATGACTGCTACTGGAATCCGTTATTGTATGGAAAATATTACTCGACTGTTAGGTTGCTGGTCAGCGCTTGCAGATTCCACTTTCGCCCCTAGCACGAATACGCGCTCGTTCGGAATGCCACCTTGCTCAATCAGCCAATATAGGACGGTGCTTGCTCTTTGTTCTGCAAGTTCATGCAACTCATCATCGCTGATTGTGGTGTGAGCGAGGATGAGTTGTTCCATTTCCTCTACTGGTAAGCTTTTAGCCAATCCGATGATATTTTTGGGTTTCTCAAAATCGGCTTCTTTATAGACGTGTATGAGATACCGGGCATATTCTTTATCATCGAGCTTGACTTCCTCCAGTGAGCCAATAGCTTGCCCTTTTTTCACGCTTTCAGAAAGTTTCTGCGCTTTGATTCTTCGATCGAGTAATGCTCGTTTGAGCTCTTCATGATCGTTGACTGGATCCGCAAAACCCGTTATTTCGAGCTTGAGTGCAGGACGATCCAGCAAGGCCTCTGAGAGTACCTGCAGACGTTTTTCTGCTTCAGGTTGAAGCGTAGCGTAGCCTGAAGGGAAGCTGATCTGTGACAATTCCTCTTCATCGTCCAGTAAAGAGCTTATCAAGGTGAACGGTGTAGTCACGGCTTTGGTGATCAAATTTACAAATGCTGTCCAGATAATGCCCGTCAAACTAAACTCGGGATCGTTGATTGATCCCTTGAGTGGCAGGCGAATGTTTATTTCGCCACGTCTATTCTTGAGAAGCGATATGGCAAGATGGAGCGGCAGTGACACCGCTTCTGGGTTATCCGTTTCGTCACCAAGAGCAAGCTGATCCAAAAAGATTTTGTTTTTCGCGTTTAATTCACCTTTTTCAATATGGTAATTGACATCAAGCGAGAGTTTTCCTTTTTCAATGACATAACCGATGTATTTACCCGAATAAGGGCTAAACGTTGGCAAATCGATCCCCGTCACTGTTGACACGATATCAAGAAAAAGCTGTCCACTGAATGGGTCAATCATGCCTGAAATGTGTAGCGGCGCAGATCGATCAAATAAACCATGGATATCTATTTTTCCGGATTTACCTGGATGAAGTGGTCCAATTTGGCCTTTGAGTCTAGTCAAATTAGCGCGGTAGTTAGGTTTAATGAATTGATCCGCAAAATCGATCTCGCCGTTTCGTAAAACGATTCTATCGATATAAACGGGTAAGGGTGCATTGTCAGCTGGCGCAACAGGGACTGGCTGACTGACTGCTTCAGTCAAAATGGAGGCAGAAATGGGGGCGGAGTCTTCTTGAAGAACAAGACTGTGAAGATTGAGTTTCTTATTCGGTAATAAGGTTACACGCGCATAAAAATCAGCGAGACCAACAGATGCAATGTTGACTTGCAGGGGTTCGCTAATAAGCTGAACCCCTGTCAAATCGATATTTTTCCAGCGGAGCAGCCTGGATGCCTTGTTCTTATCCAGTATATTAAAGTTAGTCAGTTGTCCTTTACCGTTTAAGTCTATTTTGAGTGGTTCTCCACTTGTCTTGATATTCCCCTGGAAAGAGAAATCGCCCTGACTGAGAAGAGCATTGAATCGGCCATTTGCCCAACCCTGCAAAGGTACCAGATCAACATCTTTGAAATCACAGGCAAGATCAGTTGTCAAAGGCGCCCATGCAAGCGTGCCTCTGGTATCGATGCTGCCACGATGATTAATCGTTGCTTGCAATACTAGATCCAGTGGTTTAACGCCGCTCAGATCAATGTCATTAATAACTAAATTCAATGAATCGATATTCATGGGCACTATTTTTGCTAAGGTACGATCTTCAAAATGTACCGATGCGCCGTTCAGTTTCACTTGATTGATTTGGGTTGTCCAGGCTTTGCTGGTTTCTGTGTTCGTAAGTGCGGTGGCCGATTGTGTCCTCACCTCGCTTCGATCGATGTTAGTTCCAGCAATGTCAGTTTTTGCTGGATAAGCAGGTTTGTGATCAGGAATGGGAGCAGTCGTTTTTGTTGAAAGCGCAGCAACATTTTCTGATTCACCGGATGCATTGGCTCTATTGGCAGGTTTTTTATCCGGAATAGGAATGGCAACTACAGAATTCTGGATTGACCGGGACGCTGATGACAACGTAGCTTCGGGAGCAGCATTATCGGATGGTGATGCTGGTATAAACAGTTGAGCCAGATCAAGTTGACCATCAGCTTGCCGGCGTATCAATGTCTTTGCCTCATCCAATATAACCGAACCTAGCTCGATATGTTGTTGCGCGCGATCAATCTTGATCGTATCGATGTTCAGTTTCGGCAGTTGCATCACAGGTTCCGCTTCACCGTGACGCGTGAGCTTTACATCCGCCAGCGATATCGTTGTCTGCACGGGTTGAGGCTCGGTCAGCACTGTTTCCTGCAATGTCACATCGAGCCGTTTCAATGCTACCTGATGCGGCGCTTGAACCACTTCGTTGTTAATAGTCAATTCCTTGAGTGCAGCGCGACCGGAAAGGCTAATGGTGGGTGCTTCATCCACTGCTTGCGTAAAGACTAATGATAGATCGCTGTCAAGGTTCCCGGAAAGCAGGCGGAAACCGACCGGAATGGGTGAATATTCATCGATATCAGTCAGATCAATATCATTAAACTTAAGCGAGAGCATTGCTTCATGCTTGCTGGTAAACGGACGCAGCTTGCCTTCGAGTGCAAAGGGAGCGCCATTGATCCTGGCGCTGAGATGTGGTTCAACCCAATTGGTTTGTGCGCTTTTAAAGTTAGCGATAAATGGGATGTCCAGTTTGATTTCGTCAATATTCTGCTGGCTTTTTTTGAGTCGATCCTCAAACGCGACAGTTCCTCCATGAATGCTGATGTTGCTGATGGAAAAGCGCGATTTGCTTTGTGCATCATCTGCTAGGTTGCCGGGCTGTGATCTGAATTGCTCGATCAGATCGGAAATATTGAAACGATGCTTGTCCTCGCGCACGAGGTGTAGTCTGGGCGCTGTTAAAGTCACCGTGCTAATAACGGGTGCAAGGTGCCTGATCGATTCGATGTTCAAATCAACATACAAACGATCGAAAGCAAACAGAATGTTGCCAGTACTGGTTTTTTCCGCTACCTGGAAGCCCAGTACGGTAAATTCTAGCGTATAGGGCTGAATGTCGATGGATTGAATGGTAACTGACCGATTCAGCTTCTCGGACAAGATTGCTTCAATCTTGGCTTTTGCATAACTGGGCAACCAATAATAGCCAAGCAATCCAAACAGAGTGATGCCCAGTATGACAGCGCCGAAGCTGATAACGAGGCGCTTGCGCGTCACGAAGCGACGTGCTGCTACTGGTGAGGTTGAAAAATTTGGTTCTATGTGAAATACCGTGGGTAAGTAAACCGAAGTTTTCCACATAAGAAATAAATCATATTGATGAAGTTGTTAATATTCCGGTAGCCTCTGGCACGCCGTTTGGCAAGCTGAATCTTATTATTGATGCCCTCAAGAATGCCGTTGGTCAGACGGGATTCAACAAAGTGAATAATCCCGTTCCAATGAGAGATGACAGTGTTAGCAAAAGCCTGGAAAGCTGGAATTCTGGCTTGCTTGACTTCATCGCACCACTGGGCAAGAAAAGTGTGTGCACTGTGTTTATCTGGCATGTTCCACAGATCATTGAACAGTATTTTGAGGCGGTAGGCCTCCCCCAAAGTAGGATAGAGGCGAATCATGTTGGTTAATTGTTGCTGTTGTGTTTCTGAGAGCGAGTCAGGGTTTCTCAGAAAAGTGTATTTGTGGCCTTTAAGCGCATCGTGTTCCTTGCGTTCAGCTTTGCGCACCGCATCCATTGCTTCATTGAGTAGTTTGACGATATGGAAACGATCGAAGGTAATCTGTGCACAAGGGAAAGTATCTTTGACGCCGGCGATGAAGGCGGGCGATAAATCCATGCTGATCTGCTGAATTTGCTCTGCCTGTGCCCCTTTTGATTGCAAATGCCTGCCAATGGCTTGAACGGCTTGTTTACCTTTTCCTTCACTCACATAAATCACACGTTCACTCTCCATATCAACACCCACCGTGACATAGTTATGCCCTTTGCGCGTTGACGTTTCATCAATACCCAACTGGCTAATAGCAGAAGGATCATCTGCATGCAGCGCTTTGCCTATCCAATGATTGAATATCGTCCAGATCCGTTGCGGATTGACTTGCATTAACTCAGCAACACGATTGACCGGCATTTCCCGTTCAATCATGGCCAAAGCCAGGGCTTCAAACAATAAAGTAAAACCACTATTGGCGCGTGCCCACGGCACCGCTACATTAACCACATTGCCTGACGATGTTTTGATGCGGGGAGCCGCACAATGCAAATAACAAGTATGCTCAAAGAAGTTAAGGTGTTGCCATGCCCGTTCCACCGTGTCATAAACACCGCAAAGATTTCCTGCCTCATCTGCAAATCGAGCACCTACAGCAAAACCAATTTGTAGATGTAATTCTTTTCGCTTTGATTCATCATGAACAAATTTTACTTCTTTAACTTCCCAAGGAGGCTGAAGGCCTAAAGCCAGACTAAACAAGGTTTCACTATTCATTACCGAATAATGCCATACCCACTAAAATTCATATAGAGCCAAAAATTTTCCATGCAATCGTACTCCCCAAACACGAACCTGCAGGAAGCGGGTAACGCAAGTTAAAGCGCTGTTACTGGGTGCAGGTGATTACCTTACCTGCGTTACCTGGCTGGATTGACTGTTATTGCAAGCCAATCAATTCAACATCGAAAATCAGTGCTCGCATTCGGTGGAATCACATTGCCAGCGCCGTGCGCGCCATAAGCCAAATTGGGTGGGATGATCAATGTGCGCTGTCCGCCAACTTTCATTCCTAGTACACCTTGATCCCAGCCTTTGATGACACGTCCTGAACCGAGCAAGAATGCAAAGGGCTCCTTTCGGTCGTGTGAGCTATCGAATTTTTTTCCTTTTTTATCAGAAGCCGCAGCATCATAAAGCCAACCTGTGTAGTGAACGCGCACCGTTTTACCTACCACAGCTTCATCTCCCGCACCTGCTTTGACATCGATTTTTTGCAATTCAGTGACTTCGGACGTGGCGGTATGCGGCTCTGAGGCATGTTCTTTGTAGGCAACAGCGCTCAGCGGCAATAGCGTTAAACTTAGCAGAAAAAAGCTCAAACTCAATGAAATTTTTGTTCTAAACATGAAAACCTCACAAGAAAAATCAAAAAATGTATTGCCTTTTATCAAACAGCAGCGAGTATTATACTTACTATGGCTTGCCCGTCATTGCGATCCATGCAGTTTCGTATTATTGTGCCTTATTAATGGCATTCTGTTTTTTAAAAATTTGTAATCCGGTTTATTTATTCCTATGCAATTAAACGAACAAGCAAATCAGAACGAAGATGGAGTGCATATCCTGCACTTACATGATTCTCTTTTTATGCGTTGGCTTTATTTTGGGGTCGGCATCACGGCATTGCTGGTGGGTATATTGGGTGTTTTCCTGCCTGTCCTTCCTACTACACCGTTTATCTTGCTAGCAGCAGCTTGTTTTGCACGCAGTTCAGAACGTCTTCATGATTTTTTGCTCAGTAATCGTATTACTGGTCCCATCATTTACGAGTGGTGCAAGTACCGTAGCGTATCACAGCAGGTCAAACGCTGGGTATATCTTATGATGGTCTTGTCATTTGGTAGCTCTATCCTGATTGTATCTTCATATTGGCTTAAGTCAATGCTAATGTTACTGGCAATTGTATTAATATTTTTTATTTGGCGCATACCAGTCAGAGATACCGTCATTCATTCCAAAGCGAATTGAGACCGGGATGATTTACTAATTTCCTGCTTATATTTTTTTATGCCATTCATCGGGGCTCCCTTTGCTGAAGCTGTTTCAAAACTCGGACGCTTGCTGTTGTCTGGATATCAGGCATCGTTGTTGTCAGCAGTTATTTTGTCGATCCCTGGCCTCTATCAATAAGCAGATTTAAGTGCGTGGGGTACAATCGCCCCTGTCAACCAGAGCGAAATGATGCATTTCGAAGAAGCTATCGATGGTGCACATATCGAGACGAACCGGGTGGAGGCAGATAAAGGCTTAGCCAGCAACACCAATCGGCATTTTCCGAAAAAGCGCAAAATCAAGAGCGCGCTTATGCATCGGGCGTGCAAGAATAAACTATTCTCGCCACGACAGAAGCTAACAAATAGATTGATCAATAAAAAGTGTTAGTCGTCGAATAATGTTCTAGTGCGGCCCGACGCCTATTCAGAATGGAATGCACCAATTACTACGGAGCGGTAAAAGTCAATACTCAAGTCGTGATGAAAAGCATCTGCATGAACCTAAAAAAAGCAGCCAACAAAATTTTCATCAACGAGCTATCAGGGGGAATAACCCGCCCAAAAATGACATAGGAAGGGAAAAATTCCATTAGAAGCTGTCTGGTAAAACATTAGACACACTTTGCAAGTGTTATTTTCATCATGGCGATACGAATCATATTTTCAGCAGTACCGGTCAAGATTTCGAAATCCTTGGCTAAACGGCGGAAGTTACCTGGCCAGGAAAACGTACGTTCGACTACCCATCGCTTTGGCAAAACAGCCCATTTACCTTCGATTTTTTCTGAAATATTCAAACTCAGACCTGGTCCATTAACTACGAAATCAACTGCTGTGCCCCGATAGCCGGCATCCCCTGAGAATGCTTTGAGTGAAGGGTATTTAGGCTTACTCAGAAAGTATTTTCTTATAATCTTTATTTTTAATTTATAAGTAATTGTTTTATAATAAATATTTCTTGTAACAATATGCGAGTTAATAAAATTAATCGAACATAGGTGTGCTTGAGTTCAAATCAAGTGCAAGGGTTTCTGCATAATTTATTCAAAAACCTTGCACCTGAATATTGATTTTTACAATATCATAGCGTAAAAACAATAACTTATATTTTTTGAGTAATCTATTGATAACGCCTGCCAACACCATACCAGCGCTTTTGGTAGCTCATATTGGCAGCATGAACTTTGACAGGGAGTAAATTGCCAGGAATGTCTACTACGATATGCCGTTTGTGACCTTTAACTTTTTTGCCACCATCAATTCCTCGTTCTTACGCTGGCATACCGGGTTTTTACGCTTTGCGCATCAATGATGCCATAACCGGGTACGGCACAGCGTCCAGTTTTTTGGCGACGAAGAACCGTCAACTTAGCCAGGCATTTCTCCCGGACACCTCGCTTGTTCCATCGGTTAAAGTGATCGTAAACAGTTTGCCAAGGAGGAAAATCATTCGGCATCAGCCGCCACTGAATACCGCCTTTGACAACATATAGAATGGCATTCACAATGGTTTTTTTGCTATGTTTGTGGCTATTGCCGCGTTTACTGATAGGAGCAAACTCTTTTTTATCAAGTTCCATTCCACATCATTGATATCCGTTTTGTATGACATTTCTTAACTTGTTATAAAAAAACCTTGATTTTAATGGAAATCATTTTGTCAGACAGCTTCTTAAAAAGGGTTTAAGCTTTACTTTTCTCCCCAAAAAATGGATAAATCAATTATCTGGAAGTTTCTATCTCTACTACTGCAAAATTCTTAGGGTTGTGCAATGGTCTTATAAGGTATAACGATGGGGAAAATCCCTAAAAGAAGTAAAGCTTCACTTCTCTGCCAAGAAGTATCGGGTAAAACTGTTATCTGGACATTCCCTTTTTTTTCAGTACGGTGTAGAAGTCTTTCTTGTTTGAATGGTAAGAATTGAGTTGCAGAGGATTGTAAGTAATTTTGGTGCTCAGTTTTGGGGCTCAGTATGAGTATGATAAACTATATAAAGAAGAGTTTAATTATTTAGAAGTTAACAGGAGAGAGAAGAATGAAGAAAAAATTACCTTTATTGTTATTAGGTTGTATGCTAATCGTATTGAGTGGCTGCTCGAAGGATAAATATATGCCAGTAGCAGGTGCAACGCCTGAGACCATTTTTAAAGAGGCTTGTGCGAAATGCCATTCTCCTGTAAATGGCAAAGTAATGGCACTGAGTCCTGAAATGGCAAATGTGAATGCGATTATTGATAGAGTGAGGAATGGAAAAGGTTTGTCCATGCCGGCTTTCCCTAATCTTATGGGAGATTCCGTAGAAGATCTGGCAAAGTATGTTTTGGAAAATAGCGCAACTAAGTAAATTGTTGTCAACTGTCATTTTTCTATGACAGAGATTCCTATTGGACGTTATGAGCTATATGCCGCATAAGGATTCCTGAATCGTTTGCTTGTGCGGCATTTTTTGATTGATTAAAGCAGTATTTAAGGTTGATTCAATTCGTATTTAATCAGGAATTTGTTTTGCCTAATCACGCCATAGCCAGAAATTACATTGTATCCACAGTTAAATCGAAATGTACTACTTGTAGTTTGCGAGAGTTGTGTTTGCCAGTGGGCCTTGATGAAGATGAAACAGAGCTCCTGGGCGATTTGATTAATCACAAGTACAGGATTCGACGTGGAGAGCACTTGTTTCATGCTGGATTAGCTTTTAAGTCACTTTATGCTGTCCGCAATGGTTTTTTTAAATCTTGCGTACTTGACTCGGATGGTCGTCAGCAGGTTACTGGGTTTTATATGACGGGAGAATTATTGGGGCTAGATGCAATCAGCTCGGAGGAACACACTTGTGATACCGTTGCTTTAGAAGATAGCGAAGTTTGTGAGGTTCCCTTCACAAAACTTGAAGAGATTAGCCGTAGTATTCCCTTGCTTATGCATCATTTTCATAAAATTATGAGTCGTGAAATCGTTCAAGATCACACCATAATGATGTTAATGGGGGGTAGAAAAGCTGAACAACGATTGGCTGCTTTTTTACTCAATCTGTCAGAACGTTTTGCCAAGCGTGGATATTCATCCACAAATTTTATTCTTAGAATGACGCGCGAAGAGATCGGCAGCTACCTGGGGCTCAAGCTTGAAACGGTTAGCCGTTCATTGTCCAGATTGCAAGAAGAAGGAATTATTACGATTAACAACAAGCACGTCAGATTAAACGATATTTATCGCTTGAGCCACAAAATTAGTGGCTCCTCAGATTGAGGGTGGTTGTGTAATTCCTTGTAATTCAGAATTTATTTGCGCCACAAGCAATATTTTTGGTTAAACGGCTTTCTTGAGAGTAGGCTGGAGCATGTTATAATCGCCTGCGTAACAAAAGACTCTCAAAAATATAGAGTGAAGTCTGATTGTAATATCCATATAGTTAATGTTAATAATTACTAAATACACACACTCGTCATTGTAGGGTGCTTAGGAAGCAGAATAGCTGGAGACGAGTGGCGGTTTAACCCTAAAGGAAATTTTATGTCAGTAAATATGCGTCAAATGTTAGAGGCTGGTGTACATTTTGGACATCAGACCCGGTTCTGGAATCCCAAAATGTCTCCGTATATTTTTGGGCAGCGAAATAAGATTCACATTATCAATCTCGAAAAAACCTTGGTAATGTTTGAGGATGCGATGAAATATTTGCGCAGACTTTCTGCAAACGGAGGCACCATCCTGTTTGTTGGAACAAAACGCCAAGCACGCGATATCATTCGTGAGGAGGCAACACGTTGTGGTTCTCCCTATGTCAATCAGCGCTGGTTAGGGGGGATGTTAACCAATTATAAAACAATCAAACAATCGATCAAGCGTCTCCAAGAGATGGAAGCAATGGTACAGGATGGTTTGCTTGATAAGTTTGTCAAAAAAGAGGCGCTCAATTTTCAGCGTGAACTCGATAAGCTCAATAACAGTTTAGGCGGTATCAAGGAGATGAAAGGACTGCCTGATGCTATGTTTGTTATTGATGTGGGATATCAGAAAGGCACAATCACTGAGGCAAGCAAATTGGGTATTCCTATTGTGGGTGTTGTCGATACTAATCATAGCCCCGTTGGTGTGCAGCATGTTATTCCAGGTAATGATGATTCAGGCCAAGCTATACGTCTTTATGCGCGCGCAGCAGCTGATGCTATTTTGGAAGGGCGCAATCAATCTATCCAGGAAATTATCGAAATGAGTAATTCTAGCGCTGAAAGTTGATTGGATTTAGCTAAAAATGTAGAAAGATAGCGATTGGAGCAGAAACAGAATTTGAAGCAGATGTTCATTTTCGATTCGGTTATAAAATAAAAAAGTGATAAATGAATAAAATCATTATCTTACTATTTTGTTTCGTCATTATTAATCAATAATTAAGTTTTTAGTACTTGGAGTAAATATGGCGGAAATTACCGCAAGTATAGTAAAAGAATTACGTGAGCGAACAGGCTTGGGTATGATGGAGTGTAAAAAAGCCTTGGCAGAAACGAGCGGTGATATGAAAGCGGCGGAAGATTTGTTGCGAATCAGAAGTGGAGCCAAGGCAAGTAAGGCCTCTGGACGTATCGCTGCTGAAGGTGTTATTGGGGCTTTTATTTCGGCAGACAGAAAAAATGGTGCATTAGTGGAAATTAACTGTGAGACTGATTTTGTCGCAAAAAATGACGATTTCGTCAATTTAGCAAAAAGTTTAGCGCAGTTGATTGCAACAAAAAATGTGACTGAGATAGGAGCGCTTTCGACTATGACGCTCCCTAATGGAGAAACTGTTGAGGCATCCCGCCAGGCTTTAGTGATGAAGCTTGGAGAAAATATCAGTATTAGACGAAATGTTTGTTACACGGCAAAAGGCAATCTTGCGATGTACCTGCACGGATCAAAAATTGGTGTAATGATCGATTACACCGGTGGAGATGAAGCGCTAGGTAAAGATTTGGCAATGCATATTGCAGCAAGTAAGCCGCTATGTGTTTCTGGCGATCAAATATCACCAGACTTGCTGGAACATGAACGTCAGATTTTTACAGCACAGGCTGCAGAGAGTGGAAAGCCGGCCAATATTATCGAGAAAATGGTGGAAGGACGGATAGCGAAATATTTAGCTGAGGTGACCTTGCTAGGTCAGCCTTTTGTTAAGGATCCGGAGCAAACAGTCGAGAAATTGCTTGCTAGTAAATCTGCCACGGCTAATGGCTTCACCCTTTTCGTGGTTGGTGAGGGAATAGAGAAAAAGTCTGACGATTTTGCTGCTGAAGTTATGGCGCAAGTTAGTCAATCAAAAGAGAATAAAGCATAATAGCAATTTCTTCCTTTCAGCTTATGCCATCTGCTTATAAACGTATTCTGCTGAAACTTTCTGGTGAAGCCCTGATGGGCGATGATAAGTATGGGATTAATCGCGATGTAGTAGAGCATATCGTGGTTGAAATTGCAGGAGCATGTCGGCTCGGTGTTGAAGTGGCCATAGTTGTAGGGGGGGGGAATATCTTTCGTGGCATGAAATCTGCCGGTGACGGGATGGATCGGGTGACCGCGGATTATATGGGCATGTTGGCTACCATAATGAATGCTCTGGCCTTGCAGGATGCGATGCGAAGGAAAGGTTTGATATCCCGAGTACAATCTGCGTTACGAATTGATCAGGTGGTGGAGCCCTATATACGCAATAAGGCAATACGGTATTTAGAAGAGGGGAAAGTAGTGATATTTGCTGCGGGTACGGGTAATCCTTTTTTTACCACCGATACTGCTGCTGCTTTGCGTGGCATGGAGGTCAATGCTGATATTGTACTTAAAGCGACTAAGGTAGATGGTATTTATTCTAGTGATCCGAAAATAAATTCCAATGCGACACGCTATCATCATTTATCTTTTGACGAGGCGATTATTAAAAATCTGCAAGTCATGGACGCTACAGCCTTGACACTCTGTCGTGACCAGAAACTACCAATTAATGTTTTTAGTATCTTTAAATCTGGTGCGCTTATGCGAATACTCATGGGGGAAGATGAAGGAACCCTGGTGAGTAATTGATGATTCAAATTAGGACGATTAATTTATGATCGCTGATGTAAAAAAATCTGCTGAGCAGAAAATGCAGAAGAGTCTGGAAGCACTTAAAACTGATTTTGGTAAGGTCCGGAGCGGTCGTCCGCATACTGGTCTATTAGACCATATTATGGTTGATTATTATGGAACCCCGACATCTATTAATCAAGTTGCTAATATTAGCTTACCGGATGCGCGTACCATTGGTGTGGTGCCTTGGGATAAAAAAATGCTAAATGCTATTGAAAAAGCCATTCGTGAATCTGAATTAGGGGTGAATCCTATGACAGTGGGGGAAATGGTACGTGTACCCATGCCGGCGCTGACTGAAGAGCGGCGTCGAGAACTTACCAAAATTGTTAAGAATGAGGCTGAAGCCGCCCGAGTAGCAATGCGTAATATTCGTCGAGATGCAAATGCACAAATGAAAGAATTACTCAAAGAAAAACAAATCTCTGAGGATGATGATCGGCGAGGTCAGGAAGAGATCCAGAAACTCACTGATCGCTATATCACTGAAGTGGATAAATCATTACAAGCCAAAGAAGCCGAATTGATGGCTGTGTAAGTATATGCCTCAGAGCCTTAGCTCAACTCACGAAATTTCAGGAAAAAGTATAATTCCCAGACATATCGCCATCGTTATGGATGGTAATGGGCGCTGGGCAAAAAAACGCTTTTTACCAAGAGTTACTGGGCACAGAAAAGGCGTAGAAGCTGTAAGAGGTATCATTAAAGCGTGCATTGAACAGGGGGTGGAGTTTCTCACGCTCTTCGCTTTTAGTAGCGAAAACTGGCGCAGGCCTGAGGAAGAAGTTACATTCTTGTTACAGCTTTTTGTTAACACACTTGAGCATGAAGTGGCCAAACTGAATGAAAATGGCATTCGCTTCAAGGTCATAGGTGATCTATCCAAATTTGATGCTAGAACTGTAACGTTCATTCGTCAGGGCGAAGAATTAACTGCCAATAATGACCGCTTGATATTTACGGTTGCAGCAAATTATGGAGGACGATGGGATATCATGCAGGCTGTCCAGAAAATGATGATCCATTCACCGAATTTAATGGAAAGTTTCGAAGAAGCAGATCTTGCCAAGTATTTTGCGATGAGTTATGCACCTGACCCAGATTTATTTATTCGGACTGGTGGGGAATGTCGTATCAGTAATTTCTTGCTGTGGCAATTAGCCTACGCAGAGTTATATTTTACTGATACACTTTGGCCGGACTTCGATGCCCATGCACTTGATTTGGCGATAAAATCTTATCAGCAACGTGAACGTCGGTTCGGTCGAATCAGTGAGCAGTTGCAAAATATGCCTGTTGAAAAAGGAATGACCAAAATTGCTGCCAAGAAAAAATTCTAGTTTCTTTATTTTCTATTTCAGCGGGATGTGACCCGCTCATGCTTAAAACGCGAATCTTTACAGCTATTATTCTGATAGCTTTATTTATACCAGCTTTATTTTATTTGCCAGCAATATTTTGGGCGATGTTGCTTCTAGGATTGACCATTGTTGGGTCCAGAGAATGGTGCAGATTGGCAAGATTTACAACCAATCAAACCATACTCTATTTACTTTTGACAACATTGCTAGGAGGAGAGCTGCTGCTAATAATGAGTGAAGCAGTTGCAACTAATCCAAACAGTACTAGCATGATGTGGATCTATGTGGTGTCATGTATATTCTGGGGGGGAGTTGTGCCGATTTTATTAAGGAGATCTTACCCGGTTAAAAGCATAAGCTTATTAATGTTAATGGGTTGGCTAATACTTCTACCAACTTGCCTAGCTTTATATCAATTGCGAGCTATCGATCCGTGGTTGCTGCTTGGATCTATGGGTGTGATCTGGGTATCAGACATTGCTGCCTATTTTGTCGGTCGCTCGTTTGGTAAACATAAACTTGCTCCTGACATTAGCCCAGGTAAAACTTGGGAAGGTGTAGCTGGAGCCTTAGTAGTTGTTGTTTGTTATGCGTTGATATGGGGGCAATTTATAGGAAAAGGGGATAATATATTGGTAATCGGTCTAATTTTATTATCCTTGGTGCTAGCCGGATTGGGAATTATAGGTGATTTATTCGAATCGCTAATGAAGCGACAGGCCGGTGTTAAAGACAGCGGTAATATTTTGCCTGGCCACGGTGGTATACTCGATCGAATTGACGCACTTACTTCAACTTTACCATTTGCAGTATTGGTATTTCTCACTTTTTATTCATTCTAACTATGACAGTAATGCGTCATCTGACTATACTTGGATCTACGGGAAGTATTGGTGAAAATACATTGGATGTAGTGGCGCGTCATTCCGACCGATTCCGCGTTGTTGCGCTCACTGCTAATGAAAATGTAAATAAAATTTTTGCACAATGTCAGCGTTTTCACCCTCACTATGCAGTCATGCTAGATGCAATCAGCGCTGAACAATTGGAAAAAAAATTAAGAGCAGCTGGTATTGATACGCAGGTATTGGCAGGGATTGAATCGTTGGAAAGAGTGGCTTCTTTACCTAAAGTGGATACTGTCATGGCAGCAATTGTTGGTGCTGCTGGCATCCGCCCGACGATAGCTGCTGCACGTTCGGGTAAGAAAGTTTTATTGGCTAATAAAGAAACGCTTGTGATGGCGGGTCGTATTTTTATGGATATCGTAAAGCAGTGTCGCGCCATCCTGTTGCCGATTGATAGTGAGCATAATGCCATCTATCAGTCATTGCCAAGACATTTTAGTGGAGACCTCGCTTCATCAGGTGTTCGCCGTATCCTGCTAACAGCATCAGGAGGGCCCTTTCGACAGTTAACCTTATCAGATCTAAACCATGTCACACCGGAGCAAGCTTGCGCACATCCTAATTGGGTAATGGGAAGAAAAATTTCAGTAGATTCTGCCACGATGATGAATAAAGGTCTGGAAGTGATCGAAGCACATTGGTTATTCGATGCGGCATCAGATAAAATCCAGGTTGTTATTCATCCAGAAAGCGTCATTCATTCCATGGTCGAGTATATTGACGGTTCAGTCCTGGCGCAACTGGGTAATCCTGATATGCGCACCCCAATTGCACATGCACTCAGTTATCCTGAGCGAATGGAAAGTGGTGTCAAGTCATTGGATATATTCGAGATCGCACAATTGAATTTTGAAGCACCGAATTTTGCGCGTTTCCCTTGCTTGAGACTTGCCTATGAGGCATTGTCTGCAGGTGGCAATCTGCCGGCAGTACTCAACGCTGCCAACGAAGTCGCTGTCGAGTCTTTTCTTGCTGGTCAAATTGCATTTACTGCGATTCCAGCGATAATCGAGCAGGCTTTGCAGACGATCAGTCGAATAGAGATTGCCACATTGGATGATGTGCTGGCAGCTGACTCTATGGCACGAGACGTTGCACGAGAATGGCTGGCGTGCCAGGCTTAAGGTTAGAGTGGTTTTTATGCAAAAAATAAAAAAATGAGTAATTGACGAGGTATAGCACGTTCTTTCCTTCTGAGTATTTAGAAACATATTGTTGTCATCATATTTAATTAATATGTCATTACTTTTTACAATTCTCGCTTTTGTTGTTGCGCTTGGGGTATTAATTACTTTTCATGAGTTTGGTCACTATCTGGTTGCACGCTGGAGCGGTGTCAAAGTTTTGCGTTTCTCAATTGGTTTTGGCCAGCCATTGTTTAAAAAGCGCTTAGGTAAAGATCAAACCGAGTGGGTGATTGCAGCGCTTCCCTTAGGGGGCTATGTCAAGATGCTGGATGAGCATGAGGGAGAAGTTTTGCCCCAGGAGTTACAGCGTGCATTTAATCGCCAATCTGTCGCAAAGCGTTTTGCAATTGTTGCTGCTGGACCGATTGCTAATTTTCTGTTGGCAATTCTCCTCTATTGGCTTCTTTTTATGTCTGGAGTGAGTGGGCTGAAGCCTGTATTGGGTCCAGTAAAGCCATCGACACCCGCTGCCTTTTCAGCTTTTCAGGAAGGCGAAACCATTGTAAAGATTGAAAATGAATCTGTTGTGACTTGGCAGGATGTTCGTTGGATAATATTAACCCATGCAATCGACCGTAATCCTGAGGTAACGGTGGAAACAGTTAATGATCGGGGGGAAGTTTTCTGGCGGAAAATAGACTTAAGTAGTGTGGATACTGATGATGTGAATGCAAATTTCCTGGAAAAAATTGGTTTGATAAATTATCAGCCGATCATGGCGCCAATTATAGGTCAGGTGATTACTGGCGGAGCAGGTTATCGGGCAGGGTTGCACGTCGGAGATGAAATTCTTGCAGTAAACAATAAAGGCATTTCATATTGGGAAGAATTTGTTAAAGAAATCAGGGCCATGCCAGGGCAGTCGCTTACCTTGGAAATTTTGCGTGATGATAAGACAATAGATATTCCTATAACACCGGATAAAGCGATCGATGGTAATGCAGAGATCGGAAAAATTGGAATTGCACCTAAGATTGATCAGGAAGCAATTACCAAGCTGCTGGTTAATGTAAGTTATCCTGCTGGAACAGCATTGCTGAAAGCGCTTGATAAAACTTGGGAAATGACCTTTTTTACCCTTCGAATGCTGGGAAAAATGGTGATAGGTGAAGTTTCGTGGAAGAATATGAGCGGCCCTATCACGATCGCAGATTATGCTGGGCAATCAGCAAAAATGGGGATAATTGCTTATCTTGGATTCCTCGCTTTGATCAGTGTGAGTCTTGGGGTATTGAATCTATTACCTATTCCTGTATTGGATGGAGGACACCTAATGTATTATGTGATCGAAATTTTCAAGGGTGCCCCATTGTCTGAAAAAGCCATGGCTATTGGCCAACAGATAGGTATGGCGATGTTATTTACCCTCATGGTTTTTGCAATTTACAATGATATTTATCGGCTTATTTCTGGTTAAGCATGAAATTCAGGTGTCTCGTCATACTTTCTTGCTTGTTCTATTCGCTTGTTTGCGAAGCAATTGAACCATTCGTTGTAAAGGATATTCGTGTTGACGGGATACAGCGTACTGAAGCGGGAACAGTTTTTAGTTATCTACCTATAAAAGTAGGTGATGTTCTAGACGATACTAAAGCCGCTGCTGCAATAAAAACACTTTATGCAACTGGCTTTTTTCAGGATGTAAAATTAAAAGCACAAGATGGCTTATTGATTGTACAAATCCAGGAGCGTCCAGCTATCGCCCAGATTAATATCAACGGCGCCAAGGAATTTGAAAAAGACAAGTTGAAAGAAGGTTTAAAACAGGCGGGTTTGTCCGAATCACGTATCTTTAGTCGCGCCTTGTTGGAGAAAGCCGAGCAAGAGTTAAAACGCCAATATATCAGTCGCGGCAAATATGCTGTTAAGATTACTACGACAACGACCCCATTGGAGCGTAATCGTGTAGGGATTAACTTTGATATTGAAGAAGGTAAAACGACCAGAATCCGTCAGATCAATATTGTAGGTAATGAAGTTTTTAGTGATAGTGATTTGGTAGGCCTGTTTGTGCTGAGAATACCGGGGCTGCTGACTTGGTTCACAAAAGATGATCAATATTCGAAACAAAAATTATCTGCCGATCTGGAAACATTGCGATCGTATTATCTCGACCGTGGTTATCTAGAGTTCAATATCGATTCTACCCAGGTGTCCATTACGCCCGATTTGAAGGATATCTACATTACCATTAATATCACGGAAGGGCCGCAATACACAGTTTCAGATATCAAGCTTGCTGGAAATTTATTGGTACCAGAAGCAGAATTACGCAAACTGATTAAACTCGAGCCAGGTGGTGTTTTCAACCGGGAAAAATTAACAGAATCCATCAAACTCATTACAGATCGATTGGGTGATGAGGGTTACGCATTCGCCAATGTTAACGCTTCGCCTGAGCTAGATAAGGAAAGCAGGAAAACTGCGTTTACTTTTTATGTCGATCCAGGACGCCGGGTCTATGTTAGACGTATCAATATCAGCGGCAATGATCGTACCCGAGACGAAGTCATTCGTCGGGAGTTTCGTCAGATGGAGGGAGCGTGGCACTCAACCAGTCAAATCAACCGTTCCAAGCAACGCGTCGACCGAACAGATTTTTTCTCAAGTGTCAATGTAGAAACTCCCCCGGTGCCTGATGCGCCTGATCAGGTTGATATCAATGTCAGTGTGACTGAGAAACCTACCGGTTCGATCATGTTTGGGGCAGGTTACTCAGATTTGGAAGGTATTATTTTAAATGGCTCTGTTTCCCAGAATAACATTTTTGGCACAGGGAATTTTCTCAGCGTGAATGTCAATACCGGAAGTGTCAATAAGATATTCGCGGCATCCTTTACCAATCCTTATTGGACGATCAACGGCGTCAGCGTTGGCTTTGATATCTTTCGACGCTACTTGAACACCAATTCCTTGTCCAATGTTGGTGTTTTTAATACGGATACGTCTGGCGCGACGTTACGTTTCGGTATTCCGATAGCGGAAAACGACATAATTTCTCTGGGTCTGGGTGCTGAGCATACGAAAATTGATCTTAAAGCCAATAGTCCTCAGCGCTTTAAAGATTTCGTAGAACAGTTTGGAAGCTCGACCAATAATCTTCCGATTACCCTTAGTTGGGCGCGTGACAACCGTGATAGCGCGATCTGGACTACCTCGGGGACGACGCATCGATTATTTGGAGAAATTAGTCTGCCTTTTGCCGAGCTGGAATACTACAAGGCGAGCTATGAGCATAAATGGTTTGTTCCTATTTCAAGTATATTCACCTTGATGCTGAATGGACAAGTAGGTGTTGGCGATGGTTATTCAGGTGAACCGCTGCCGTTCTTTAAAAATTTCTTTGCGGGCGGCTTTAATTCAGTGCGTGGTTACAATATTAATTCACTGGGCCCTCGCGACCCCATATTAGATGCGAACGGCAACCCAATACCTGGCAGAAGAGGAAGTGTTGTAGGGGCGAGTAAGCGTGTTGTTGGCAGCGCAGAAATTTTGTTTCCAGCTCCTTTTATGAAAGATTCAAAAAGCGTACGTTTGGCTGCTTTTATTGATGGCGGAAACGTTTTTAATGATTGGTCAGAACTGGATATGAACTATCTACGCTTTTCTACGGGGCTCGCTGTTACCTGGATTTCGCCAATGGGTCCGCTGAGGTTCAGTGTGGCACAACCATTAAATAGCCAAAATGGTGATGATATACAAAGATTCCAATTCCAGCTGGGGCAAACATTCTGAATCCAGGTTAGTTCAGCAGGAGGAGCGATTGAGGCGTAAACTGTTACGATTGCAGTGGTTGATCAGTTTGTTCATGTTGGTTTTTCTGCTTAGTGGGAGCTCAAATATCTGGGCAAGAGAAATCAAGATCGGTGTAGTGAATACCGAGAAAATCCTGCGAGTATCTGCGCCAGCTATCGTAGCGCAAAAAAAAATAGAAAAAGAATTTCTGGTGTATGATGAGCGCATCAAAAAAATGGCTGCTCAAATCAAAGAATTGCAGGAACATTTAGAGAAAAATGATAAAAGCATCACAATAGAAGAGAGGCAAACTAAGGAACGTGAGCTGGCGAACATCAGCCGCCAATATCAACGTGCCCAGCAACAGATGCGGGAAGACTTAACTATGCGTCAAAATGAAGAATATAGTTTGATTTTGGAACGCGTCAATAAAGCTATTAAAAACATAGCAGAAAATGAAGGCTATGATCTGATTTTGCAGTTACAGGATTCAATCTATCGCAGCCAGCGTATCGATATCACGAATCAGGTTATCAAGGCGCTTGCCGAGCAGGAGCAGGCAATCGGAAAATAGGCTATACCTGTTTTTCCATTAATACGCACTCTGGGGCAGCATTAAGCGGACTATTATACAAATAGCTCATTCACTATCCAGGCTAAAAAGGGAGATAAGATTGAATGCCATGGACATTTATGAAATTTTAAAGTATTTGCCTCATCGCTATCCTTTCATTTTGGTTGATCGAGTTGTATCGTATGAGCCTGGCGAACGGATCATTGCACTGAAAAATGTATCGATCAATGAACCTTATTTTATTGGACATTTTCCGCATTATCCCGTTATGCCAGGTGTTTTAATTGTCGAAGCTTTGGCGCAGGCAGCCGCATTACTAACACTCAAAACAGTGAACGCTGCAAAAAATGATGAACAAGTTTATTATTTTGTAGGGATTGATGGAGTACGTTTTAAAAAACCAGTCATGGCTGGTGACCAGCTTTTGTTGAAAGTTGAAATTACTAGACAGATAAAAGGCGTCTGGAAATATTCAGCGCGAGCAGAGGTAGATGATCAGCTTGTGACTGAGGCAGAATTAATGTGTACTGCAAGAAACATATAGAAGCTGCTTCTCTTGTTTGCAGGTTTCTTTTTTTCTTCAGCGTTCTGCACTCATAGATAGTTTATTGACAAGCCAATGCATGAAACTGATTGGATCGGTGGTGTGGATGAAGCTGGCAGAGGACCGCTTGCTGGGCCAGTCTATGCTGCGTGTGTTATTTTGGGTTCAGATTGCACCATTGAGGGATTAGCTGATTCTAAAAAATTGAGCGAGAGAAAACGCACTTACCTTGCCGATCTCATCAAGCATCGTGCGAGAGCATGGGCGATCGCTTCTGCTTCAGTTGCTGAAATCGATCGACTAAATATTCTGCAAGCCAGTTTGCTTGCCATGCAAAGGGCCGTTGAAAAATTACCGCTGATTCCCTCGATCGTTTTGGTCGATGGAAATCAATCGCCACGACTGAATTGTCCCACTAGGGCGATCATTAAAGGTGATAGTTTAGTTGCTGAAATTTCGGCGGCCTCGATACTGGCTAAGACAGCACGTGATGCTGAAATGCAGCGATTACACAAACATTTTCCGGTTTATGGTCTAAATCAGCATAAGGGATATCCCACAAAAGCTCATTTGGAAGCATTACAGCACTATGGCATATCCAAAATTCATCGCCGCAGCTTTGCGCCGGTGCGTGCATTGTTAACGGAGCCTGCCAATTCCTGATTCTACTTTTCTAGAAAGGGACTCACATGAAAATACCATTATTTTTGCATTTGCTGGGTGTGGTCATTTGGGTAGGAGGGATGTTTTTTGCTTATATGGCTTTGCGCCCAACTGCTGCTCAGTTGCTTGAACCTCCTATGCGATTAAAGCTTTGGCAAGGTGTCTTTAGCCGGTTCTTTCCATGGGTATTTTTATCGGTAGGACTCATCCTGGCGAGTGGCATTTATATGGTAATGCAAATGGGAGGATTTATAGCCGTAGGTCTGTATATTCACCTCATGTTTGCGCTAGGTCTACTGATGATACTGATTTTTATTTATTTATTTTTCTCGGCATTCAAGAAACTCAACTATCATGTTGCCAGAGAAGAATGGTCATCTGCAGGGATTGTATTAGGACAAATTCGCTTATTAATTGGAATTAATCTTATACTGGGAATTGTAACCATTACCGTCGCAGTCTTAGGTGGATCAACTTAGTTTGACCGATCGTGGGAGTGTACTAAAAACCTTTTTGTGTTTGTGTACTCCATTATTAATGAGAATCAATATAGGTGAGAAAAAGATGCGTATAGAAAAGGATACCGTGGTATCGCTGCAATATTATAAATTGTCTAATTTAGACGGTGAAGTTATGGAAGAATCCACAGCACCTGTAAGTTATCTGCACGGTGGTTATGGGGGAATGTTCCCGAGTGTAGAGGAGGCACTACAAGGAAAGGAAGCAGGATATCAACTCTCCTTAGCAATGGAGCCGGAAGAAACTTTTGGAGAATATGACAGTGAATTGATTCGCATAGAACCGCGCAGTGCTTTTCCAGATACTGTTGAGGTAGGAATGCAGTTCGAAGGTGGGGAAGAGAATTCCGATGATGTGATGATTTATACGGTTACCGATGTCACCGATGATATCGTTGTCGTCGATGGCAATCATCCGCTCGCTGGCATGGCTTTGCAATTTGAGTGTACCGTAATGGAAGTGCGCGCTGCTACCTCTGATGAGCTTTCACATGGTCATGTACATGGGCCGCATGGTCACCATGATCACTGATAAAACCTAACAGGCTGTTGAAAAACTATCTACGTTGCCGCTGCGGTGTTAAAAACAGGCTCAAAATACTCATTTATCAGGTATAAACTCCGTTTTTTTCGCCTGTTTTTGCCTATCATCCATTGCCTCGAATACGTTTTTCAACAGACTGTTAAAGACTTTCCAGGTTAAAACGTTCAGTCTTTATTCAACATCGATTTCAATGTATAGAGATGTTCCAGTGCTTCCTTGGGGCTTAATTCATCTGGTACAAGTTTACTTAAATGGCTAAAAATGGGATGAAATGTTTCAGAAAATTGAATGGTTGTATCGAGTTGTTCTGAAAATAAATCAAGTTGTGGGTTCTTGCTGACTATTTTCCTGTTCTAGTTTGGTCAAGATTTTTTTAGCCGCCTTAATTACTGGAGCAGGTACACCCGCCAGCGCTGCCACATGCAGACCGTAGCTCTGACTGGCAGGTCCTTCATTAACCGTATGCAGAAAGACAATGTGTTGTTTGTATTCAACAGCTCCCAGATGAACATTGGCAGCTTGTTCAAATTCATCGACTAATCTGGTCAGTTCGAAATAGTGTGTCGCAAACAATGTATAGCTCTGGTTTTTGGTCAGTAGGTAGCGGGCAATGGCAAAAGCCAGTGCCAAACCATCAAAGGTAGATGTCCCTCGCCCAATTTCATCGACCAGGACTAGGCTCTGGTTAGTAGCATTGCGGAGGATATTGGCACATTTCGGTCATTTCGACCATAAAGGTGGATCTTCCACCTGCCAGATCATCCGTTGCGCCAATGCGAGTAAAGATTTGATCGATCGGCCCAATACGTGCACATTGTGCAGGGACAAAACTGCCGCAGTGAGCAAGTAATGCTATTAAGGCCGTTTGTCGCATATAAGTGGATTTTCCTCCCATATTGGGGCCTGTGATGACGAGCATTTGTCGCCTGCCAGTTCCACATAATCCAAGACGCACATCATTGGCAATATAATGATTGACCTGACTTTCTACCACAGGGTGGCGGCCGGCTTGAATTTCTATGATCGCTTCCTCAGTAAAGACCGGTGCGGTATAGTTGAGTAATTGAGCACGCTCTGCGAAGGTACTCAATACATCTATTTCTGCCACGCTCTGCGCTATATTCTGTAAATGGCTGGAATATGCACTAAGTTTTCCCAGCAAAGTATCATATAAAAATTTTTCTCTGGCAAGTGCATGATCCCTGGCAGCTAGCGCTTTGTTTTCAAAAGCCTGTAGCTCAGGCGTGACATAGCGTTCGGCATTTTTCAGGGTTTGCCTTCTACGATAATCGGATGGAATTTTGTTACTATGTACATGTGTGATTTCGATATAAAAACCGTGTACCCGGTTATATTCCACTTTGAGATTAGGAATGCCTGTGCGTGTTTTTTCGCGTACTTCCAGTTGCAGCAGAAATTCGCCACAGTTATTTTGTAAGGCTCGTAATTCATCCAGTTCAGCATCGTAGCCATCAGCGATGACTCCGCCTTCGCGTAACAGCACGCTCGGCTCGGGGAGTAATGCCTGCTGCAATAGCTCTACCAGAGAACTCTCCGGTATCATGGCATGCGCTAATAGGGTGAGGTGCTCGCTGGTAATATTGGTTGTCATGGCTACAATTTCAGGCAGAGCGGTCAGGCTATTCCGTAGACCGGAAAGATCACGCGGCCGGGCTGATTTGAGTGCAATGCGCGCAGCGATGCGTTCGATATCGGCAATACGCTTGAGATGCTCCCTGATGCCGGCATATGGCACCGCTATCTCAGTTGTTTCCATCAGGGCAGAGACGCTGCCAAGCCGATGCTGCAGGATCGGGTAATCTCTTAGTGGATGATGCAGCCAATGTCGTAATAATCTGCTGCCCATAGTGGTTGAGCAAGTATCCAGTAACGACATCAAGGTAGGTGAAGTTTCTCCGCGTAAAGTTTCAGAAATTTCTAGATTGCGGCGGGTAGCGGCATCCATACGGATGTAGGTCCCTTCACGTTCAACCTGTATGGTTTTGATATGCGTGATATCTGTTCCCTGGGTGAGGCGCACATATTCGAGCAACGCTCCAGCAGCCTGCAGCGCAGCATGCAAATCATCGCAGCCAAAACCAGCAAGATCATGGGTGCCAAGTAGCTTGGTCAGGCTACGAGCAGCGCTATTGTAATCGAATTGCCAGGCAGGCAGTTGTTTGGCGTTATTTGATTCAGCAAGTATTAACGACGTATCCAACGATTCAGGTAAAAGAATTTCGGCAGGCTGCAAGCGCTCTAGTTCACTCATTAGATTAGTTGGAGAAGTTTCCAGCATTCGCAGCTGACCAGCAGCTAGATTGAGCCATGCCAAACCTAACGTCGATTTATGGGAAGCTAGCGCTAACACGATACAATCACGTTTGTCTTCTAGCAAAGCAGCATCGGTCAGTGTGCCGGGTGTGATGATACGTGTTACCTTACGTTCTACTGGTCCCTTGCTTGTAGTTGGGTCACCGACTTGCTCGCAAATAGCAACCGATTCACCTAGTTTGACGAGTTTCGCCAGATATTGATCAGCGGCATGATAGGGTACCCCGGCCATCTTGATGGGCTCACCTGCGGATGTTCCACGCTGTGTCAGTGTGATATCGAGCAACTTAACTGCTTTCTCAGCATCTTCAAAAAATAGCTCATAAAAATCTCCCATGCGATAAAAGAGCAGCTTATCAGTATGTTGCGCTTTGATGCGCAAGTACTGCTGCATCATGGGAGTATGGTCTTCTAGTGCCATAAAATTGACGGAATATTAATCTGGCAACCTATTTTAGCAGATGAGGCTGTTGCACCAGTTAAGCCACTGCAATAGAGGATTCGTTTTCCATAAGTCATGCGAAGATGTACGCTAATGCTCAACGCTGTATTTGATTGATCTGGCCAGCTTATAGCCTGACTGACTCCTGGCTAAACTTATCGAAGGGAAAATAGAGTTCAACAAGTTTAGCCAGGATGAAGCATATTCCTTACCGCATTGCGGTAATTATTACTGGCTAATACATAAAGCCAAGCTACAAAACGACGACATCAGGTAAAGGAAAACCATTGAAATTGCTGGCATAGGCTGTAGTATAGGCGCCGGCGTTGGGAATAAAGATGAAATCGCCTTCCTGGACATCTTCTGGCAATAGCTCATCATGCATTAACACATCAACAGAATCACAGGTTGGGCCGGCAATGGACCATGGAGTATTACTACCTGTGCGGTTAGTCAAAATCTCATAACGTAGTCCTTCACTAACTTCGATAATACCGCCAAATATACCTGCATCCCAATACATCCAGCGCTTGCCATTGCGTGTGGCAGTGCCCACAACTCTGCAAACAAAGCATGCGGAATCCGATACAAGATACCGACCTGGTTCTGCCATGATGCGAATTTCTTCCGGAAGATCAGCGATTGCAGCATTAATGACATCTGCGATCACTTCGATAGAAGGAATAGGTTTAACATGACGTACTGGATAACCGCCACCGATATTGAGCAAGCGAGGCCTTAATCCTGCCTGCCTCATGTCAGCGAAAACATTTTTTGCGCGTTCAATACCGACTCGCCAGTTTTGCGGATTACGGCATTGCGAACCAACATGAAAGGTTACACCTGCAAGATCAGCGCTCAGTGAGGCCGCTTCGTTAATAATTTCTTTGATGTCGGCAAGGTGCGTGCCAAATTTACCTGCGAGCGGCCAGTCACTGCCGATGTTAGGTGTATCGATGCGCAAATATAATTTTGCATCTGGCTTGACACTGACGATTTTACGCAACTCTTCGATACTATCCAGAACATACCATTCCACGCCTTTAGATGCGGCGTATTCCAGGTAGCTACGTGATTTCATTGGGTTGCTGTAGTAGATTTCCGCTGCAGGAACTCCCAGGCCAAGTAGCAGATCCAGTTCGGCAATGGACGCAATTTCAAATCCAGAACCTTCTTCTATTAATGTTTTTAATACACGCGCATCCGGGTTGGCTTTTGCTGCATAATGTGGATGAACACGTGGCATGGTAGCTTTAAAACGGCGAATTTTATTGCGGATAATATTGCTATCGACCAGCAAAAAAGGTCTGTTATAACCTTTTTTTAATGCTTCTTCAACGAGAGAGAGATCTAAACTAATCTCCGGATGGGTATCAAAGATAACTTCATTTTCATTTCTTTTTTGCACAGTGGCGGTACGTACTTTCATCATTAACTCCTATCAAAATTCGCTACGTTTCTGGGATATGAATATGAACCAAATCAACTTGCGCAAAAGAATTCGCTTTGCTTTTCATGATGACCTCCTTATTACTTGGCACTAATAAAAATGATTAAAGGGTAGGAATTATAGGCTGGATTTCTGTGGAATCAAGCATTTTTTTAATGAAAGAAAAAATGGCTTATTCTAAAAATAAATACATGGAATCATGAAGCTGTGGCATAAATTATTTTTGCCTTTTAGGTCTTAATATATATTAAATTGTGATTGAGACAATAAAAAACAATTTAATGTTCCAGATAAATCACTTTAATTAATAAGGTGCATCAGATTTTGAGGTATCTAGCAAGCCAGAATCAAGAAACCGGAAAAGGAGAGAAATGGGGAAATAGACCATTTGCGCAGAAAATGATCCAAATTTTCGCTCAGGAAACTTTGAATGAGTAGCCAATTGGTGATCTCCTCCCTTTCTAAATTAAACCTAACTTTGTCAGCGTATTTTTGCCGTATTATTTATACTGTTTGCGGCTTGCCTTCGTTTCGTTTGATTTGGAAAGGGAATAAGGGGAGTATCCAGCAAATAAATCTGACCCACGAACAGATAGTTAGCGGCACGCCAGTATGCATCGATATGATGCAACTCCGTGGCTGACAACGGCTGAGACTAATTGGCTGCTGCTTCATTGGTTGTCATTGCTAAAGCCTCCACTTTCATAAACAAACATGGAATGGTGCTACTTATTGCTCATATTTTTCTGACAATAACAACTCAAGGAGCGTTCCACTTAAACCGATGTTAGCTGCTTTGCGAATGGCTGCTATTACTTGTCAGCTATCAACGCTTGTGCCTCATTAGTGTTTTTTACAAATAATTTAAGGAAATATAGGCGAGGGAGGAGTGCCGGGCAACGAGATCATGTGCCACGACGACTGACGCTTATTAAAATCTTTCTGAACGTTATGACCTGACATACATTAGTTGAACCAAAATCAGCAATCGCCTGTACAATTCTCCGCACATTTAGTGCGCTCCCAAAAGAACGATGTCTAATTAACCTTTTTATAGGGGCATCTCAAGAAATTCGCTTTTGCTGGGTGAAGCGCAGGGAGTAGCGCAGCGAGTGACGAAACAGTTCAAAAAATAGGCAAGAAAAAAACGAGCACTTAAAATCTTGATTTGCCTGCAAAATGGATTTAAAGAGGTAACTTTATGTGGTTTAAAAATTTACAAATTTATCGTATCACCGACTGGAAGCTCACGCCTGAAGAGCTGGAAGAGCTATTAGCAAGACGGCCTTTGCAAGCCTGTTTGAACATGGAAATGCAAAGTCTGGGCTGGATTCCACCTGCTATGGAAGAAACTCGGTTGGTTTATGCGCGCGGCCAGCAAATGCTTATTGCGCTGGGATCTGAAAAAAAATTGCTGCCATCCTCAGTCGTCAACCAGCGTGCCAAAGAGCGTGCCGTGGAAATGGAAGCGCAGCAAGGCTATCCAGTTGGCCGCAGACAGATGAAAGAAATTAAGGAAGCAGCATTATACGAGTTGCTGCCGCGTGCGTTTGTCGTGCGGCAAAAAAGCCATGCCTGGATCGATCCGGTAGATGGATGGTTGATTATCGACAGCTCGAATATTGCCAAAGCAGATACCTTTGCTGAAACTCTCTTGAAAACGATCCCCACGCTTCTACTCAAGCGCATCAAGACCACGCTGACCCCTGCTTCAGCCATGACCCGCTGGCTGTCAGGCGATGAGTTGTCTCATGCGTTTACCATCGATAGCGACAGCGTTTTTCGTAGCAGAGAAGATAAAAAAGTCTCGGTAAGCTATCAGCGCCATCCACTCGATTCAGATGAAATTACCAAGCATGTCCGAGCGGGTAAAGAAGTTACCAAACAGGCAATGGTATGGGAAAACAACCTTTCCTTTGTGCTGGATGAAAACCTGCAAATCAAGCGGCTTACCTTGCTGGATATCGAAAAAGAACCCGCCGAATCGGCTGAAGAACAATTTGACAGCAATTTCTTCCTCATGACCGAACAATTGAAGCAGTTATTGCCTGATTTAATCGATGCATTGGGAGGAGAGGTGGTTGAGTAGCACGCTGATTTGAAATTTTTAGTGGTAAGTCTAGTGCTAACACCATCATCACATAAGGTCCGATTAACAAATCGAACCAATATCATAACTGTTTGCTTCCTATTTATAGAGTATGGCGGGTATACGGAAACTATATAATTATGTTTATGATATTTTCATGGCGAAGTTTTTTGATCAAACTAAGGAAATTTGTTTTCAAATGAATATATTGGGGATTCGAGTTGAGCCAAAGAAAACTACATTCGTGGTCATTAAATGTGATGATAAACGCTTTACCATTATAAATAATGAAGTTATCAAGGTTCCTGCCGCGCTGGATTTCCCAGAAAAGCTTAAATACATAAGAAACTGTGTGCTAGATATTCTTAGAGAGTATTCGATTCGCATTGCTGGTATTCGTGTGGCTGAAAGTAACTCACAAAATTTAGATGTGACTCGACTCCATATAGAAGGAGTCATTCAAGAGGCATTCTCAAGTAGTGATATTGACAGCTATTTTACCGGGCGCAAGACATCGATAGCCTCAAAATTGGGTATGAAACCTAAAGAACTTGAAGAGGTTTTTAAAGGGAATAAAAATTATGATGGGCTGAATAACTGGAATATATTGACCAATCAGAGTTCAAAAGAAGCAGCATTAGTGGCCGTCGGAGCTATTTCATAATGTTACCATATCAAACAGCCCAAGTGTCATTTAAGAAGATCGAAGAAATTGGTTACGAGGGTCAGAACTCGAAAGTTTATCGTGTTCATGATGAGTATCTGGATGCTGAGATGGTAATCAAAGAAGTAGAAAAGAAAGATGGGTTTTCTGCTAGCGATTACTTCAGTGAAGCTCGCACGCTTTATAGAAGCGCTCATCCAAATGTAGTCCAGGTTAGTTACGCATGTGAAGATAAAAATAAAATATATGTGGCTTCACCGTTCTATAAGAATGGATCATTGAAGCGCTTGATGTCTAATCGCTTTCTAACTGTAAAAGAAATTATTCGAATTTCTACCCATGTTTTAAATGGTCTTCATAATGTGCATTCGAAAGGTTTAATTCATTTTGATGTAAAGCCAGACAATATCCTGATTTCTAACAGAAATGAAGCGCTTCTTGCTGACTTCGGTCTAACAAAAATTGTGGATCCAGATGGTATTGCAAAACAACCAAAGTTGTATATTAAACAAATGCCCCCCGAAGTTTTTGGCAATAGGGAGTTTGCCTTTGATAATAGATTTGATATCTATCAAATCGGATTAACTATGTATAGAATGTGTGTCGGTGATATGTATTTTGATCAGCAATTTTCAATCTATGCAACTGGAGAAGAGTTTGCTAAGGATGTCATAACAGGTAAGTTTCCTAATAGAAAAGCATATCCTTTGCATATACCTAAGAAACTTCAGAATACCATAAATAAGTGTTTAAAGCCTAATCCCGGAGACAGATATGGTGCTGCTATTGAAGTGGTAAATGCCCTTGCTGATATTGATGGCTCCATATTACATTGGGAATATAAATCATCAGAAGAAGAGCAAACTTGGGTGCAAGAGAATGATGGAGTTATCAAGAGTATTAGCGTATATAGCAATGGGACATCCAAAGCGTACCAAAAAAAAGGAAACTCTGATCCTCGTAGAATTACAGCTTTTTGCAAAGATATGATTTCAGATTCTGAAGTTGTTCAGTTTTTAGAGCAATGAAAAAGGATAAAGTAAAAAACAAAAACAGTTTGCAGACGAGAGCGGAATTAATAAATCGGTCTCGTGTATCTGTTGTTCGCGACAAACTACCTAAGCCCAGCGAAGGTATGTTTGATGGTCTTCGTAGCTTTAAGCAAGGTACTAGAGATTATATTGACCTTTCTCAATCATCTGAATGAGAGTAGAAGTCATATTAAAACTATGCATTGAGTTACTCTAACCTCTAACCCAATTTTCATTAAGATTATCTAAACAGTGGTTTACAATTTACAAATTAAGCATGTTGCTTAATTTTCTCATTTACATGATTACTACTGAGATCGCCAGGGTGCAATGTTTCGATCAGGAATCAGTCGGTGTTGGCTGATGCCGTCATCATCAAAGTTAGCTTGTTCAAATGCATTGATTTGATATATTCCAGATGCGAGATGGATCTTGATGTGCCCATCTGCAACCGCAACATGGTTATTACCATTTTTGCTCATCTGGATACTGCAGCGAGTGCCAGAGCCCTTAATGAGGGTATTGCCGATTTTTGCTTCAAGCTGATCGGGGGCATTTTTATCAATGTCAAAATAAACATTTCCCTTGAATAACTCAACTTGCAGGGGGTGCTCTACCTTCACGGCTATAGAACTGCTCGTATCCAATGCCATATCTATACCGGGCGCTATCGCAGTGGTCAATTGTTCTTCCTGTTTTGTTTCATAAAACCGGATACTAGGCGGCTTACCAAAATACCAAGTCATCAGACCGAGCATTACACATACGCTCATAATTGCACTATGTACCAAAAAACGCCGCCAACTGAAAACAAATTTAAAGGGTTTCGGTTTAGGTTCCAGCATTTTATTTATCAAAATATAAAATATAAGTAGAAATTATATACTGACAGAAAATTTTTTAAAGCACGGAATTTAAAGCTAATTCTCGATAAGTAAGTAGGGGTATTGATTTTCAGGATTTCAATTGCTGACCTGAAATTGAATCTAAAAAACTGCTTTTAGGATCATGGGTCAAGAGAGGGCAGATATCGTGGTCAGGCTCGGGCCAAATGTTTTGTTTATACCTTCACAGATTTAGTTCGCAATCTGACGACCCTGCCCGCTAAAATCCCCAATTACATGGACGTAATAGGCCTCGGGTTCGAACACACTTTCGTGGATTCTCGTAATTATGACGCTCATTATCACCATCCCAATAAAGGGAAGAACGATATATTTGAACATCCATCCACCCAGCATCTTTCCCCATTTTTACTGACCTCTAATATTTCAAAAGATTATCGAAATATGTTGGTCAAGAAAATATGTGCAAGTACGTAATTTAAATTAGCATTAAAAAATGAAACAATATAGCTATAGATTATGAGGAAAAGAATTATGGCAAGAAAAGCGAGCGGAATAGATCAGTTAGTATCAGCTCGAGAATTATGAGAACAGCTAAAACAGCAGAGGAGTTGAGGGCGGCGCAGGCAATATTGCTGCCCTTGGAATTGGGGATGTCGTTAGAAGAAACAGCAAAGGTTATTGGACGTTCAGTCAGAGCGACGTGTAGCCTACGCACGCGCTACTATAGAATCGCTAGTGGTGAAGAGACGCTACCTCGAACGAAAAGAGACATTCGTAATCGTGTTATTGCCACGCTTAAGTAAGAAGCGCAAATTCTTAATGAGGTTTTGGTGGAAGCGATTCAAGGGGGAGTGGTTATTCTTCCTCTTAACAAGTCTGTTAAAGACAAATCGAGAAACGACTAGACAAGCGAGTAGCGCTATCAACGATTTATCGGATGCTGGCTCGCCATGGTGACGCAAGCATATATTTACGCTTAGGGTGCAGTCAGTTCTCTCGATGGGATCTTCGGCAGCCTGGTGTTGCCTCATGTCAACTGCGATTGCATGCAGATTTTCCTCAACGAGATTGCCAATCGTTACCCCCTTATCCTAGGTTCTGTTGACGTTTTATCGGAGCCAAATCAATGCTGAGACAAACCGTATAAAGCCCATGTAATTCTATTTCGCGTTATAAGATGTAATAATAAGTCATCCAGGCTCACGTAAATGGATGACAATTTGCTTGCGCGCCACGGTTGGCGTAAGATTGCGCCCGATACCACCCACCCGAAAGGAGATCTCTTAGTCCGGGAAGACTGGAAAAAAAACTCCCCGGGGTGCCGGGTCAAGCGATAGCAGAGTTTGCTGTGCCTCGCCCCATGCGGCTGATGTTTCAAGACGAAGCACGATTTGGCCGCATCAGCGACTGCCGTCGCGCATGGGCGCCTCGTCCAGTGCGTCCGCTAGTCAAGGCTATGCTTACCTGCGAGTACACCTACGCTTATGCGGCAGTCTGTCCGCTGGACGGAAAGTTTGACAGCTTGGTATTACCTGATGTCAACACTGAGTGCATGCAAATCTTTCTTGATGAAATCGCCAGGCGCTACCCCAATGAGAATATCGTTATGGTGATGGACGGTGCTGGCTGGCATCGCAGCCATTCGCTGACGTTAGCTGAGAATCTTCGCTTGCTGCTGCTGCCACCTTATTCACCTGAACTCAATCCAGTCGAACACCTGTGGGATGAGTTGCGCGAAAAGAGCTTTCATAACCGTGTATTTGACAGCATCGGCGCGCTCGAATCTCATTTAGTTGATGCGCTTCGACATATGGAGGAAACTACGGATGCAGTGAAATCAATCGCCGGATGGGATTGGATAATTAATTCACTTTGTAACGCTAATTAGAATAATTTCTAGCCAATTTTTCATAACGTGAGAATATTCTTCTGTAATGTTTAATTTTGTTGAAGAAACACTCAATTAAATGACGTTCTTTATACGCGAACCAATCACAACCTCTTGGATTAATTCGATTGCTGCGCGGCGGAATAACAGGCTCAATGCCTTTTTCAGTGAGCGTTTGAAGCTTGTCCACCGGTCAGGATAAAATCCAGCGGGTTGCCTAGCGCATCTGTAATAGCATGAATTTTAGTGGTAAAACCGCCTTTTGAGCGCCCCAAAGCTTCTGCCTCTGCTGAACTGCCCACCGCTCCAGCAGCACAAGCATGCGCACGAGTCATCGTACTATCAATCAGAATTTGTTGCATATCCGGATATTGACTACAACCTGCGTGCAGAAACTTCCAGACTTCATATTTGCACCAACGCGAAAAGCGTTTAAAAACAAAGTTCCATTTACCTAATGACTGCGATAATAAACGCCATTGTGCGCCACTACGTAAAATCCACAGTACTGTATTCAGAAAACGACGACATCTTTCGATGTTTCCTACATAAACTCGCCCTTGAAGCAGCAATAGTTAGTATAAAATTTCCCATTGTTCATCGGTCAGTTCCGTTCTGCTATTCATTCCCATACAAAATGAAAATGGGGCAAAATTCTCACTGATTATTACGAAATGTCAACAGAACCTAGTAATAATGTCAGGGCAATCGCGCTTAAAAGTGCTTGAAAATAGAATTTAGATAGGATAATAACACTATCATTTTGATTTTAAATGATAGCAAAGCCAACACCTTCAATTATCCATCACTTTTCGAGCATTAAAGATCCCCGAGTAAACAGGCAAAAGAAACATCAGCTACAAGATATTTTCTTTATCAGCATCTGCGCTACGATTTGTGGTGCAGATAATTGGGTTGCCATTGAACAATTTGGCTTGGCAAAAGAGGCGTGGTTCACCGAATTGCTGGGCTTGGAGCATAGCATACCTTCGCACGATACCTTCGGGGAAGTTTACGCCGCCATTGATACCGAGCAGTTCAGCGTTTGTTTTTCCCGTTGGGTTGCTGACCTGGCCAACATCACCGAAGGCGAAGTGATTGCGATAGATGGTAAGTGTTTAAGACGTAGCATCGACAAGGCCTCAAAAAAAGCCGCCATCTACATGGTCAGCGCTTGGGCTCAGCACAACAATCTGGTCTTAGGCCAAGTTAAAGTCGATGACAAATCAAATGAAATCACCGCCATTCCCAAATTGCTTTCAAGGCTTGATATCGCAGGGGCAGTGATTACTATCGACGCCATGGGCTGCCAAAAGAAAATTGCCGAACAGATTAAACAGCAAGGCGGTGACTATGTGTTTAGCCTGAAAGGCAATCAGGGCAACTTACACGACGATGTGAAAACATTTTTCACGTCATCTTTATCGCCGGCAGTGGCCTCGGTTAGCTATGAAGGTGAGCATGGCCGAATTGAAACCCGCTCAATTCGAGCAACAGCCGATATAGCTTGGCTCCAGGAACGGCATGACTGGAAAAGCTTACAAAGCATTATCGCCGTTACCGCCAAAAGAGAAACCGATAACAAAGTGACCGAGGAAATACGCTATTTCATCAGTAGCCTTGATGCGAATGATCTAGAGCGATTAGAGCGTGTGGTGCGGGCGCATTGGGCTATAGAGAACAATTTGCACTGGGTTCTTGATATAGCCTTTGATGAAGACAGCAATCGGACTCGCAAGGGACATAGTGCTGCGAATCTGGCTGTTATCCGGCATATCGCCCTGAATCTGATCAAGGCCGAAAAAACATCCAAGGTTGGCATCAAGACCAAGCGTTTAAAAGCCGGATGGGATAATGAGTATTTACGTCGGATTATTGGGATAATTTAAGCGCGATTGCCCTGGTAATAATGTCATTATGATACTTAATGGTGCCAGTTGACATAGAAAATAGGACTTACATTTACCCGTGACCATCTGTTTATTATTCCTGCCACGGTATTTACCTGAATTGATTCCTCAGGAACCCCCTTTGGGCCAAGCTGCAAGAAAAATACTTTCATAACAGCGTATTTGTATTCGGTTGATTGATACACTCAAGAATCATTGAGTTAATACATTATGTGATATCGAAAATGCTATAACTTTAATCACAAGTATTATCAGATTGAATTATTAATGTAACTTCTAACGCGACTTAATAAAGTTTTAGCTTTTTTACCACAATATCCTTTATGAAATATTTCTAACTCAACTCTTGATCAAGCTAAAGGAATTGAAGCAATCGTTTAAATGATCCAGTTTTTTAGGCTTAATAATTTCTCACCTTGGATGAGTAGCTCTCCTTGCTGTTTATGAGTTGTAATTCCTTATTGGGTGGGAAAGCAGCGTTATTTTTTTGTTATTCCAAATGGATAGAAGTGATAATTGTATGCATTTGCATTATTGCCAGCCTGTTTGTTATTCCCTAGCATCATTACCTGACAGCACGGAAGTAATTTGATTCATAGCTGCTTTGTTTTAGATATTAATTTGTTTTATCAATCAATATCGATAAAACTAAATGTTAGGAGATTTTTATGCAACGAATTCTTTTCATTCTTAATATGAATGTTGCTAGGCGTTTCCTTGACGAATTGTTTCAGACGCGAGTCAAAGGGAAGTGCATTCACAATAATTGCCAAGCGATATACCACGTTTGAGCTAGAACTGCCGGTATTTCCTAAAAATAATCAAGATGAACATTATTCAATCTTGAAAACCTTCAGAATTTACATATCAAAGCGACCAAATTACTTCTGCATAGTTAGGGGTAATTTAGTTCAACCCATGAGGTAATTTATTCTAAACAATAGCTCATTAAAAGCGGGCTGTGATTTTACTTCATGAGTTCTTTGATCGTAGCAACCATTATTGACATATTAAAGGAGGCACGAGATGAGTTCAGAAGATAACTACCCCTAACAACATGTTGCGAAAAATAGTTCACAAATAAAATAGTTCACAAATAATATTGATTACAATTAAAAGGATCATACGATGAGTACACAAAATGCAAATGTGACAAATACAAGTACAAACGCCGCTGCTGGTGGTCAAACTGGCGCAGTTAGTCCAGCTCTAGCAGAGTGGTTAAAACAACATACTCCTAGTGGTGAAAATACAGCCAACAACGCTGCTGCAGCCAACAACGCTGCTGCAGCCAACAACGCTGCTGGAGCCAACAACGCTGCTGGAGCCAACAACGCTGCTGGAGCCAACAACGCTGCTGGAGCCAACAATGCTGCTGGAGCCAACAATGCTGCTGGTGCCAACAATGCTGCTGGAGCCAACAATGCTGCTGGAGCCAACAACGCTGCTGGAGCCAACAACGCTGGTGGTGCCAACAATGCTGCTGGAGCCAACAATGCTGGTGGTGCAAAACGCTGCTGGAGCCAACAATGCTGGTGGTGAAAATGCAGCCAACAACGCTGCTGGAGCCAACAATGCTGGTGGTGAAAATGCAGCCAACAACGCTGCTGGAGCCAACAACGCTGGTGGTGAAAATGCAGCCAACAACGCTGCTGCAGAGCCAACAACGCTGGTGGTGAAAATGCTGCCAACAACGCTGGTGCAAGCTGCAAAACGCTGGTGGTGAAAATGCAGCCAATAACGCTGCTGGAGCCAACAACGCTGGTGGTGAAAATGCAGCAAACAACGCTGCTGCAGCCAACAACGCTGGTGGTAAAAATGCAGCCAACAACGCTGCTGGAGCCAACAACGCTGGTGGTAATAATGGTGCCAATGCTGGTGGTGAAAATGGTGCCAAAATGCCGGTGGTGAAAATGGAGCCAACAACGCTGGTGGTGAAAATGCAGCCAACGCTGGTGGCGAAAATGGAGCTAATAATGGCACGAACGGCAATGATACTATCGCAGCCCACGCAGGTGAACATTGCCATGGTGGAGAGGGAGCAGATAATTTTGTTTTCCATGATCGTGAGGGAAGTTGGGACATTGATGACTTTAAAGCGTCGGAAGGAGATACGCTGGATTTAAGCAGTTATGCTCTATCTCGTGAAGAACTAGCGAGCCATATTACAAGTATCAAAATTGAAGCTGATAACTTTATTGTCAACTTTGGTGATAATGTAGAAATCACGCTGGCACATGTGCAGCCTGATCAGATCACATGGGATAATGTCATTGCGGGTGGTGACCAAGATGGTGAAGACCAAGGTGGTACTGCAGGCCAAGGTGGTGAAGGCCGTGATGGTAAAGACCATCATGGTAAAGGCCAGAATGATGCTGGACCAGGTGGCACAGACCAAGGTGGTACAGGAGGTCAAGGTGGCACAGACCAAGGTGGTACAGGAGGTCAAGGTGGCGTAGGCCAAGGTGGTGAAGGCCGTGATGGTAAAGACCATCATAGTAAAGACCATCACTGGTAAAGGCCAGAATGATGCTGGGCAAGGTGGCACAGACCAAGGTGGTACAGGAGGTCAAGGTGGCACAGACCAAGGTGGTACAGGAGGCCAAGGTGGTGAAGGCCGTGATGGTAAAGACCATCATAGTAAAGACCATCATGGTAAAGGCCAGGATGATGCTGGACAAGGTGGCGCAGACCAAGGTGGTACAGGAGGTCAAGGTGGCACAGACCAAGGTGGTACAGGAGGTCAAGGTGGCGTAGGCCAAGGTGGTGAAGGCCGTGATGGTAAAGACCATCATGGTAAAGGCCAGGATGATGCTGGACAAGGTGGCACAGACCAAGGTGGTACAGGAGGTCAAGGTGGCACAGACCAAGGTGGTACAGGAGGTCAAGGTGGCGTAGGCCAAAGTGGTGAAGGCCGTGATGGTAAAGACCATCATGGTAAAGACCATGATGGTAAAGGCCAGGATGCCGCCGCCCAAGGTGGTGCCGCTGCTGGTGGTGAAAATGCAGCCAACAATGCTGGTGGTGAAAATGCTGCAAATGCCGGTGGTGCAAATGCTGCAAATGCCGGTGGTGCAAATGCTGCCAACAATGCTGGTGGTGCAAATGCTGGTGGTGCAAATGGTGCAGCTCCAGGTACTGGTACCGCTGGCGGTCAAGGCCAAGATGGTAAAGACCATAGTGGTGTTAAACATGTCGATGCACGTCCAGGTGAATCTTGCCGTGGTGAAGAGGGAGCAGAAGATTTTGTCTTCCATGATAAGGGGCACTGGAGAATTGACAACTATAATGGGCAGGAAGGAGACAAGCTGGATTTCACTGGGTATGGTTTAACTCGTGATGAGATAGCTAGTCAAATTACAAGTATCACAATTGAGGCTGATAACTTCATCGTCAACTTTGGCGACGATGTATCGATTACGCTAGTAGGTCAAGCGCCCACCTGGGATAACGTTATTACCGGGGAAGGTTAATAGCGTATTAGAGAGGGAAGCCATTCCCTCTTCTTGTTGATGTTGGAAATTTGGGGCCGGAGTAAATAAATATAGAGTTACTCTGGCCCCAAGTCTTATGCGCCAATTCTTAATAACGAGATAGTCAGATCACCTGATTATTTTCTTCAAAGTTCCTATCTATACTAGATAGCTGAAATTGTATGCATTTGCATTATTGCCAGCTTATTTGCTATGTCATAGCTTAATCATGCAATCAGGCTCGCCTGAATCGATCTGTTGCTTCTGCAGGTCTTGGGAGTCAAGCAAAATTTAACTTCAAATATTAAGTTATGTTGACCCAATGATTTAAAGAAAACAGATAGATTCTCTCAGAGTCAGCCGTCATGTTTTGAGGACTCGTTGATGAATCTTCATCCATGAATTCAAATTCTTGCGGATTCAGATAAACAGAATCTAGTAGATCGTTTTAATAAACTCATTACTGTTGGCAGAGTTTATCGAACCGCTAAGAAACTGCATCGACTTTCGACGAAGCCTAGCCCGAACGGCGCTTTTGTAAACATGATGCTGGAACGATCTCCTGGATTGAACGTTCATCAGTAGCTTGGAGGAATGCCTTATGACTAAAATTCACGGCTGGGCCACGCACGGTCCCAAGCAGAAACTTGAACCGTTTATCTATGATACAGGACCTCTTGGGTCGGAAGAGGTGGAAGTTGCTGTTGAATACTGCGCTATTTGCCATTCCGATATTGCGATGATCAATGATGAGTGGGGTTGGTCCCAATATCCATTCATTCCAGGGCATGAGGTAGTTGGGCGAATCGTAGCCTTGGGCGATCACACCAAGGGCTTGCGAATCGGTCAACGGGTCGGTGTCGGCTGGAACGCCGGCAGCTGCATGCACTGTTACGAATGCATGACCGGTAACAATAATCTCTGTTTCGAGGTTGCGCCGACAATAGTCGGGCGCCACGGTGGTTTTGCGGACCGTGTTCGTGCACATTGGGCTTGGACCATTCCGCTGCCAGATGTACTCGACATATCGTCTGCAGGGCCGTTGTTATGTGGCGGTATCACGGTATTTTCGCCACTGGTAACCTTTGGCATTAAATCAACCGACCACGTCGGTGTGCTCGGTATCGGTGGCCTGGGTCATATGGCCCTCAAATTTGCCAGAGCTTGGGGCTGCGAGGTGACGGCATTCACTTCGCAACAATCTAAAGCCGATGAGGCGCGGGGTTTCGGCGCCCATCATGTGGTGCTGAGCCACAGCAGTGAGGCTCTGGAGAAAATCACCAGCTCGCTTGATTTACTGATCATGACCGCCAACGTGCCGCAGGATTGGAAAGCGCTGTTAAAAACCTTGAAACCCAGAGGTCGCTTGCACGTCCTGGGCGTGGTGACTGAGCCGATACCGATTATAGCCGTCGATCTGATTTTAGGACATAAGTGTATTTCAGGATCACCGGTAGGCAGTCCC
This sequence comes from uncultured beta proteobacterium, assembly GCA_963815685.1. Lineage (GTDB taxonomy): Bacteria > Pseudomonadota > Gammaproteobacteria > Burkholderiales > Nitrosomonadaceae > Nitrosomonas. Next base: position 50,397 of record CAWFHT010000011.1, on the reverse strand, counting down.
ACCATGATGGCCACAATGCTGGAATTTGCCGCGCGGGCCAGTATTGCACCGCAGGTGGAGCATTTTCCAATGAGCCAAGTCAACCAAGCGCTGGAACATCTCCGCGCAGGCAAAGCTCGTTATCGTATCGTGCTGGATGCGGATTTTGCCTGAACTAAAGGAGCAGGGATCTGAGTATTGCGTCTCTGCAAGTGACGATATGTGGTTTGGACATGGGATTATCCTTCCAGCAGAATATGAAGCATAACGGTCATCAAACGTAAAAATAGGAGAAGACGGTATGGCAATAACAGTTATTCAATATGTGTTAGGACGTCTTCGAGACCTTGGGATAACGGATATTTTCGGAATACCAGGTGATTTTTCTTTTCCAATTGATGACGCGATCTGCAACGATAAAAACATACGTTGGATCGGCTGCTGCAACGAACTGAATGCGGCTTATGCTGCGGATGGCTACGCACGCATCAGGGGATTCGGAGCATTGTGCACAACCTATGGTGTGGGCGAGCTGAGCGCACTCTGCGGCATCGCCGGTTCCTACGCCGAGAACTTGCCGGTGTTTCACCTGGTCGGCATTCCGGGGCAGGCGATGATGGAGTCGCGAGGGAAAGTGCACCACACGCTGGGTAACGGGGAATTCGACTTATTCTACAAGATGTCGGAACCAGTCGCCTGTGCCCGTGCTATCATGACACCGGAAAACTGCGCAAGCGAGACTGAGCGACTGATTGCCGCTGCCTGTTATAATCGCCAGCCAGTATACATGGCATTCCCGCTCGACTATGCAACCATGCAGGTACTGGGCAAGGCTGAGCCTATTCCGACACCTCCGAGCGACCCTGCATCGCTGTCAGCTGCGGTCGACGCGATGATCGCCATGCTGTCCGAAGCAAACACCGCTGTCATCATGCCCGGGAACATCACTTCGCGCCTTGGACTAAAGGACCACGTCATGACACTTATCAATTCGTCAGGGCTGCCTTGTGCCACAATCGCCTCAGATAAGACCGATGTCGACGAAACACATCCGAATTTCATTGGCATATGGTCCGGACGATTGGGTATTCCCGATGCGACGCAAATCTTTGTCGAAGGCGCGGACTGTGTATTAGGTCTCGGCGCTTATATGACTGATTTCTTCTTCGGAAAAATTGACCGCGCTAAAACCATTAACATTGAGCTGCATGCCGTCAGGGTGGGTCATGCCGTTTTTCGTAATGTCCAGATGGCTGACGCCCTCGCAGAGCTGATCCGGCATCTGCCCAAACGCACAGACGTCAAAGGACCCAAACCTGTAGGCCTAGGTGAGCCGGAAGGTAAGGGTAATGACCCCATAACAGCTCACGCGTTATATCCACGCTGGGAGAGGTTCCTGAAACCGAACGACATCCTGATTCAGGAAACAGGCTCCAGCGCTTTTCCGATGTTTTGCGCCCGCATGCCCAAGGGTTCTGTGTTTCATAATCAATTACTGTGGGCCGCGATTGGCTGGGCAACGCCTGCTGCCTTTGGTGCTGCAATCGCCGACCCAAAACGGCGGCTAGTGCTTATCACTGGTGAGGGAGCCCATCAAATGACTGTCCAGGAAGTCGGCCAGTTTGGACGGTACGGGCTGAAACCGATCATCTTTGTGTTGAATAACAACGGCTATCTTATTGAGCGCGTGCTCTGCAAGAATCCCGATATGGAATACAATGACATTACACAATGGAATTACCACCAGCTTCCGGCCGCACTAGGTTGCAGCGACTGGTTCGCAGCGCGGGTGACGACGTGCGGAGAGCTCGATGCAGCTCTCGCACGGGCTGAAAGTTCTGGAACAGGTGCCTATATTGAAGTCGTCACTAAGAAGTATGATACTCATCCCACAACTAAGCATATTCATGAGGTCGTCGCAGGAAGCGTACGGATCAATTGGGATATATAAAACGGGAATATACAATGACGTTTAACGACGTTTAATGACGTTTTCACGCTTTGCGGCGTGGAGTCGGATACTGGGTTGACCGATTCTGCCTGTCACTGATTCCCGGTTGAAGGTATTCCCTTTCTCACTAATAAGAATTGATTTTCAATCTGGCAACAATGTTGTTGCTGAAAGAGGTGATTTCCTGCTGCTATTTCCCTGCTTAAAGTGGAAAGCGGGCTTTCATGGTATTGGTCTGCGTGCTTCACGGAACCAGATGCGATATTGCTCCATTTTTGCGCGCTGTGCCGCGGATGCTTGGCGGCGACAGGTGGAGTACTCTTCTGTATCCTGCTGTGCGCCCCAACGTATTTCAGGGCAATCGTTGGGATTATAAGCCATTTCATAGACTGGTTTCCGTGCTAGCACCTCAGCCACGGAAAGCTCCCATGGGCTACCATCAGTGCGTGTATAGCGGATGCTATATTCATGGATGCGCCTTGCGTGGTGCTGCTCGATTTCGATCTTGACTTCTTTGGGGTTCTGGCCCTTCAGCTCGAACAATTCAGGGTGGCGCACAATCTTCTCAGGCAAACCGTTTAGGGCATTGATGGCAATGATCAAGCGCATATCACGAGAAGGGGTGGAGTAATCTTCCCAGGGTCCGATGGTCTGGAAAATCGCTGTGCCGCTGGGTATGGGGATGATGCTACCGGGGTGCTTGCGGAAATATGCTTCACCGTTGTCCACTGAAGTCACGCGGGTCTCGATTTGCTCTATCAAGGCGTCCAGCGTGGCTTCGTAAGCTTGCTTGGGTTCAAGGCCTGCGGGGTTGATGAGTTTGGCTACCTTGGCGTAGAAATTGTCTGCAGAGAGTTGATCTTGTTCCAAGGAGAAAGGAGCGAAATCGGGATGGTCAATCAATTCATCATTGGAGAGTAACCGTGATCTCCGTGAGGGTGTTGGGACCAAAGGCCGGAAAGCCTTGAAGCCTGGTCCGGCACTTTCATTATTCGTGAACAGCATGGTGCCCTCCCATACCCGTTTGCGGGCAACCGAGTTGTCTGGCTGGGCATCGGCAGCCAGTAAGATGCCAGGGCGTCCCTCTATTTGCGGAACCCATTCAACCAGCACCAGCACATGACCGTAGGGATCTGCATAAACTGTGCCCGGCCAGAGTGTTTTCCGGCTGACAGGGATGGGATACAGATCCGTCGACTCATTCTCCAGTCCTGTCCGCAATGAACCTGAATGGACTGTATTCACTAATTGCCTGCTAACTTTTCTGAAACCGGCCTGCGAGCTGATGCCGTGGGTAAATTCGGTTATGATGGTAGCCGCGCCACATTGTGGTGGCGCCTTGGCTGTGCCACGCCCGCAGGCGCGGAAGGAGATTGGCAGACCAACCTTCCAGGCAAAATAAGCCCGCAAGGTATAGGGTAGATCGGCACAATCGGGGGTAAGTGGCAGGTTATGGTCTTCGTTGAGGCCAAGATAATTGTGCAGGAAGTTGCGCTCGTTGTTGCGCAACACCGGTTCCAAAGAAGGAAAGCTGAGGTTTTCCTCAGGCGGCGCACCAAACAACGCTTCGATCCAGGCAGAATAAAAGGCTTCAGTGGCAAGATTCCATGTTTTGGCTCTTTCCTCTTTTTTCTGGGCTCCTGACTCGCCAATGGTGAGTAAATGGCAAGCGATTAGCTTTCCATCCCGGTCAGCCTCTACTCGATAATGTCCTTCGTCGACACCTGCCAATTCAGCGACAAGACTCCAAGGTGGACCACCTCGATGGTGTGAGCGAAGGGGCATGCGCTGACCTTGATTGTCGATCAGGGCAAGCTCCGACACGGGACCATCCGTGGACACGGCCATGATCTTGATCTGCTCATCGACTTTAGGATTGAGAGGCGAGATCCAGATATGCGTTTCGCCGATTTGTTGACATGAATTATCTTCGGCCTGCGCTACCGAAATGCTGACCAATGCCAGCAAGCATGCGCAGAAAAAGCGAGCAAGCTTGATTGAAAATTCCAAAACATAGCCTCGATGACACTTTACTGCACTGAGCCTATTAACTAATCGGTATAAACGAATATTGCTTAACTTCAGAGTTCTGAACAGGGAGTCTTGCAGTTCCCCCAGAATTGATTTTGAAAGGCTTAATATTTTCACGCATCTACTCCGATGTCGATCAGGCCCGTAAATAAATTGAATTGCTGGTGTTTTTCTTTTTTATATTCAATGATTATGGAGAATGACGATTCAAGAAAACTCAGCTCAGTGCTTTGAATTCTGAAATTCAAGAAACAGAATACCTGATTAAGACAAAAGACACCAATAACAAGACTGGTTATAAAATAACGTGAGTTCGACATAAGAATCACAACACCACGGCTGGAAGAGCCTGAGAGAATCTAATATTAAGTGAAGGTTTCTTCTCGCGGAACGTATAAGCCACCAGCTCAGCTATCAGATTAACAAAGAAGTTAAATGGGTTGCGATGGCGGGAATGCTCGATTTGCGAAATGTTTTTTAATTGGTTGTTGACTGTTTCAATGATCGAGCGTTTACGCAGCAAGAGTTTGTCAAACAGCGGCAACAACTTGTTTTTCATGTTGTTACGCACTTTGGTGACGAGCTGCACGCCCTGTTCCCAGAGTTGCTCAAAGAGCGCCTGGGAGAGGTAACCCCGGTCACCAAAGAGTTTCCTAAACAAGGGGCGTACCAGTTCCGGCACCGCATCACGGTCATCAACATTGCCTGCTGTCATTTTCACTCCCAGCAGTTCTCCCTGGTCATTGATGACCAAATGCAGCTTGAACCCATAAAACCAATCCACGCTGGTCTTTCCCCGGGCAGCAAATTCTGCCATCACTTTATGCGACCAGATGCGGCGCTTGTGACACACACTGATTTTGGTCGAGTCAATGAAGCTGATCCCGCTGCATCGCCCAAAACGGCTGGTCAAAAAACAGCATAAGGGTAACGGTTACCAGGCAGCAACTCGACAAAGCGGTGGTAGCTCACTAACCCTGGAAAATAGGACCGCTGATACCTCAACATCTGACCCAGATAATAATGCTTTAAACGTCCGATAACCAGACAGATGAAACCCTACCACGATCGTCATGACTTCACTTAGACACAACTCCCCGCGCCGTTGACGCTGTTTCAGCGATAATTCCAACAGGCGCTGCTCCCACCGCGGCTCAAATCTTTTACAAAAGTCATCAATCGCACAAAAAATCGCTGTAGTATCCAGCGGAAGCTGGCTCCTCTAGTGGTGAAACTCTTTTTCAAAATCGCTTCATCATAAGGAATTTAGGTTCCATTTACAGCTTTTCTTAGGTCGAATTCACGTTAAAATAGATAAAAATGTTCAAGTATTATTGATGCAAGACTTTAATGAATACTTAAGATTACATTATTTAGTTCTTTTGCTGAAATCAGTCCAATCGATCAGATCAGGTTTTGCTGATCACGGAATTTATGACATGAGCGACAGCCCGAAACGGGCGGATGTCGTAAGGGAAGCGGCCAAAAAGTTTGGTTTTTTTTAGCGAGGAAGGAGCTTATATTCGAAGCTCCTAACGATAAACGGATGGAGACATTCCTGGCGAGCATCGGCGCAGAGATATGTTCGAGCTCGGACCTTGCATGCTTTTTTCTAAGCAGACAGGAACGACATACTGGCAAAATTGAAATAGAGGGAACTTGACTCGGCTGGGTGACTTCACGCAGTGTGCCATTTAGCACGCATCATTTTGAGTAATGAAATCAATTTGATCTCAAATTTTGGTTCGAAACGTACCTTGTGAAATTGATACCAAGTCCAAGATGCGAGATGGCTTAGCCGGGTCATGATTACTCAGTGTGATAAAAGAATAAGCTTGCATTAACCATTATTTCCGGGATTTTATTTCCTTCACATTTGTCTGATTTTTTGTTGGGCTATTAACTGGCTTGATAATCAAAGCAGAAACATCGCTGGATAATAAGCAATTATGGGTCTCAGCGTATTCAGTGCCTGATGTAGGCAAAATCTGATAAAAAGGCTCTAAATAAAAACAGGCAGTATGCGTGTGTAAAAAATTTCAATAAGCGCCCAAGCTAATGGGCTAATGGCAGGCGGTAATAAATTGGGCAAAAGATAGTTACTTTGGCAAGCCAACTGCAAAAAATGATCACTATTAGGGTACTGCGACTCCCATGCGCCAATTGACTGATAATAGGAAGGATTTATGCCTAACGAAGAGGATGTTTTCTGGTACAAAGATGCCATCATTTATCAATTACATGTGCGCGCTTTCTGTGATAGTAATGGGGATGGCATTGGTGATTTCGGCGGATTGACTTCCAAGCTGGACTACTTGAAGGAACTGGGGGTCAATACGCTGTGGTTGCTGCCATTTTATCCCTCTCCCCTGCGCGATGACGGTTACGATATTTCGGACTACCGCGGTATTCATCCCAATTACGGTACATTGGCTGACTTTCGTACCTTCCTGCAAGAAGCGCACAAACGCGATCTCAGAGTCATTATCGAATTGGTTATCAATCATACTTCCGATCAGCATCCCTGGTTCCAGGCGGCGCGCGTAGCCCCGCCCGGTTCTGCCAAGCGTAACTATTATGTGTGGAGCGATACCGTCAAAAAATACGAAGGAACACGGATCATTTTCACCGATACAGAAAAATCAAACTGGGCATGGGATGAAGTGGCAAAAGCCTATTATTGGCATCGTTTCTTTTCGCACCAGCCGGATCTCAATTTTGATAATCCGCGTGTAGCCAAGGCAGTACTGCGTGCTATGCGCTTTTGGTTCGATTTGGGAGTGGATGGTATGCGACTGGATGCCATACCCTATCTGTGCGAGCGCGATGGCACCAATAATGAAAATCTTCCTGAAACTCATGCCATCATCAAGTATTTGCGTACTGAGCTGGATCGGCACTATGCTAATCGCATCTTCCTTGCCGAGGCTAATCAGTGGCCGGAAGATGTGCGTGAATATTTTGGCGATGGAGATGAATGTCACATGGCTTTTCATTTTCCCTTGATGCCGCGTATTTTCATGGCAGTAGCCCAGGAAGATCGCCATCCCATCATCGAAATACTGGCGACAAACACCCGAACTTCCAGAGAATTGCCAATGGGCGATATTTCTGCGTAATCACGATGAACTGACCCTGGAGATGGTCACCGACCGTGAACGTGATTATATGTATCTCACCTATGCTTCCGATCCGCTCGCGCGGCTTAATTTAGGCATTCGGCGACGCTTAGCACCGCTGATGGAAAGTAGTCGCCCTAAGATCGAGCTGTTATACAGTCTGCTGATGTCCATGCCGGGCTCCCCTATCATCTATTATGGTGATGAAATCGGTATGGGCGATAATATTTATCTTGGCGACCGTAATGGTGTGCGCACTCCGATGCAATGGAGTCCCGATCGCAATGCAGGGTTTTCCCGCGCTGATCCGCAGCGACTTTATCTACCGCCCATCATGGATCCGCTTTATGGTTATGAAACTATCAACGTGGAAGCGCAAAGCCGCAACGCCAGCTCGTTACTCAACTGGATGAGACGTTTAATAGTCACGAGTAAATCAGTCAAATCCTTTGGTCGTGGCACCATTAAATTTTTACACCCAGGTAATCGCAAGATACTTGCCTACCTGCGCGAATATCAAGACGAAAGTATTTTATGTGTGGCTAATCTTGCCAACAGCGCTCAGCCAGTTGAGCTGAATCTCGCGGCATACAAAGGTCGTGTGCCAGTGGAATTAATGGGACGTACTGCTTTTCCTGCCATTGGTGAACTGCCTTATTTATTGAGTTTACCCAGTTACAGTTTTTACTGGTTCCGTTTGTCCGTCGATGTAGAAGCGCCTGTCTGGCACGTGGACAAGTTGCCTCGTGAATTGTTGCCAGTACTGGTTTTGCCTGAAGGGTTGTTGAGTGCGTTAATGCTAAAGCCTGAAGGAAAAGTGAGTGATGTGCTTGCCCGCAAAACGCGCGCTCAATTGGAAACACAAGTATTACCACACTTTCTCGATGCTCAGCGCTGGTTCACCGGACCAGGGCAATCCATTACTCAGCTGGAATTAAACTTGAGTCAAGTCTGGAAAACCATTGATGGTAAAGAATGGCTACCACTTTTAATCAAGCTGCAATTCGATGCAGGTACATCACAGACCTACTTTCTCCCGCTGGGTCTACTGCTCGGGGAAGCTGCGGATCAGCAATATCATGCCTTGTCACCCTGGATGCTCGCCAAGGCCAGACAACATGCGCGAGAAGGCATGCTGTACGATGCTCTAGGTGAAGATGTTTTTTGTCGCTTCTTGCTGGATACTATCGTGACAGAGATGCGTCTGCCCTTTGCCTCGGGTGAGATGGTTTGTTCCAGGACATCAGCTTTTCCGGAATTGCCAGAAAACATCGATGTGATTCATCTGGCAGAGGAGCAGAGCAATACTTCTATCATTTATGGCGACCAAGCCATACTCAAGGTTTATCGGCGTGTACAAGAAGGTATCAACCCAGAGCTGGAAATGGGGCAATTTCTGACCGAAATTTCGCCATGCGCAAGCGTAGCACCGTTGGCAGGCAATCTAGAATATCATAGCGGAGATTCCGTTACTGCTATTGCAGTATTGCACCGCTATGTAACGAACCAGGGTACTTTTGGGAACTACACGCAAGACTATTTAGGTCGCTACTTCAAATTATGTGTAGATGAACCCGATCGCGCCCAAGAGCCTAATGTGCATGCAGTCTACTTGGTACAAATGGACACACTTGGCCGGCGCACGGCTGAATTACATCAGGCACTGGCGAAAACTACAGGCAATGCTGCATTTGATCCAGAGCGCCAGACTACCAGTGAAATTGCGGCGACTGGTAGCTCAGTTACAGACGAATTTTGTCTCCGTTTTCGACAAACTGGAACAAGCATTAGTGCAGCTTCCTGAGCCGTCACACAGGATTTGTGAACGCTTGCTCAGTTTGCGCTCGCAAATGCTTAATCGCATTGTATATTCACTGTCTGATGAATCTGCTTTGCACAAAATCCGCATACATGGGAATTATCACCTTGACCAGGTATTAATCAGCCATAACGATTTTGTGATTATCGATTTTGAAGGTGATCCTAACCAGTCTTTAGAAGTACGACGTGCCAAGCAATCACCCCTCAAAGATGTTGCTGGCATATACTATTCACTTAGAACCACAGCGCGCCTAGCGCTCAATCGGCATCTTGCGGAACGTGCGGATCATCGGGACTTGTTGGAAAGCTATGCACGTCAGTGGGAACAGATTGCCATTGATGCTTTTATGTCTGGGTACCAGTCATCCATTGCCGGCTGCTGCGCTTATCCGACCGAGCCGATTCAAGCACAAAAACTGCTCGAATTGTTCCTGCTGGAAAAAATACTGGATGAACTGAGTCTAACCCTGGTTGAACGGTCCAGCGGGTTGGAATCTGTAATGTTGCTTTTGCTCGACTTAATCGAGCAAACAGCCCTATTTCCTGAGGAGAATAAGCATGCCTAATCCGAGAATACTTGCGATGGTGATGGCAGGTGGTGAAGGTAAACGCCTTTATCCGCTTACCTGCGAACGTTCCAAACCTTCGGTTCCCTTTGGAGGGCGCTACCGTATTGTTGATTTTGTTTTGTCTAACTTGGTGAACTCTCATATTTTTGCGATCTATTTGCTCGTGCAGTACAAATCGCAGTCGCTAATTGAGCACATTCGTCGTTCCTGGGGGTTGGCACCCATTTTCCCAGAGCAGTTCGTTACTGTGGTGCCGCCACAAATGCGCGAAGGACCAGAGTGGTTTCAGGGAACAGCAGATGCGGTGTATCAGAACCTTAATCTGATTCGACAGCATGCGCCGGACCTCGTGGCAGTATTCGGAGCTGATCACATTTATCGCATGGATGTGCAGCAGATGGCACAGTTTCACCTGGAAAATAATGCCGATGTAACCGTAGCAGCGCTGCCAGTGCATATCACGCAAGCCAGTTCTTTTGGCGTGATTGAGTGTTGTGAGGATGGACGTATTCATCAGTTCCATGAAAAGCCAAAACATCCACCGACCATGCCGAGAAACCCTGCCCGCGCTTATGCTTCCATGGGTAATTATCTGTTCAGTACCGAGGTGTTGTACGCCGCATTGGAGGAAGGCAAACGTCGTGGCGAGAAAGATTTCGGCAATCACCTGTTGCCGCGCTTGTGTCAGAGTCATCGTGTATTTGCCTATAATTTCGCCGACAATCGCATACCTGGTGTGCGCGATTACGAGGAGCAGTCCTATTGGAGAGATGTCGGCACAATTGATGCCTATTTTCTTGCCCATCAGGATGTGCTGGGGCTTGAGCCAAAATTCAATCTGTTTAATCCGCAGTGGCGGTTTGCTTCCAGTGAATATCAAGGTCCTACAGCAAAATTCATGCGTGCTGAAATCGTGAACAGCATCATCGATGATGGAAGCTTGATAAAGGGCGCAAAGATCAGCAACTCTATCATACGTCGCGAGGTATTAATAGAAGAGGGTGTTGAGATCGATGAGTGCATCGTGATGGATTATGCCATCATACGTCGGGGAGCACGACTTAAACGAGCCATTATAGATCGCTATAATCTGATTGGAGCTGATAGTCGAATCGGCTATGATCGACAAGAAGATGCTAAGTATTTCACCGTTACTGACTCAGGAATTGTGGTCGTGCCGAAAGGAAAGTACGATAGCTCTATCGGTCGCTACCTGTAAGGAGAAAGCATGAAACGACGACACTGCATGCCTTTCGGTGCTGAATTTACTCAAGAAGGTAAGGTACGCTTTCGTCTATGGGCACCAGCAGCACGTCAGATCATGCTGTTTATTGATGATCGAGCGCCGGTGTCTTTGGAAGCGCAAGGAGATGGATGGCATGAGTGGATAAGCGAGCATGCACATGCGGGCAGTCGTTATCGTTATCAAATCGATAATGGATTGTGTGTACCCGATCCCGCGTCACGTTATAACCCTGATGATGTACATGGAGCAAGCCAGGTAATTGATCCAGCTGCTTTCAAGTGGCAAGATGATATGTGGTTCGGTCGACCTTGGCAAGAGGCCGTGATCTATGAAATTCATGTCGGTACTTTCACACCACAGGGTAATTTTGCTGCGCTCGAGCAAAAACTTGACTATCTTGTGGCTCTTGGCGTGACCGCCATCGAATTGATGCCCGTTGCTGATTTTCCTGGTCAACGCAATTGGGGTTACGACGGTACCTTACTGTTCGCACCGGACAATGTATATGGTACGCCCGACGATCTCAAACGTTTGATCCAGAGCGCTCATCGCCGCCACTTAATGGTGCTGCTAGATGTCGTTTACAACCATTTCGGGCCGGAGGGCAATTACTTGCATGTGTATGCGCCCCCATTTTTCACCAAACGGTATCATACGCCCTGGGGGGACGCCATTAACTATGATAGGGAAGGTTGTCGTATTGTGCGCGATTTCTACATTCACAATGCGCTTTATTGGTTGGAAGAATATCATTTTGATGGTCTGCGCCTCGATGCGGTGCACATGATTTTCGATGACAGTCAACCTGATATTCTAGAAGAGCTGGCACATACGGTACGCGCAACATTCGGTGCGAAGCGTCATATCCATCTCATTTTAGAAAATGATCACAATGCCGCTCATTACCTTACACGTAGACCGAATGGACAAGCCATTTACTACGATGCACAGTGGAATGACGATGTGCATCATGCCTGCCATGTGCTGTTGACTCATGAGCACGATGGTTATTATGCAGATTATGCGGACGCACCTATCCGTCACTTGGGTCGCTGCCTGACAGAGGGTTTTGCCTATCAAGGCGAAATTTCTGCGTATCGATATGGTGAATCACGTGGTGAGCCGAGCGCACACCTGCCCCCCTCGGCCTTTGTTGCCTTTCTACAAAATCATGATCAGATTGGCAATCGTGCGTTCGGTGAACGCCTTACCACACTGGCTGCACCCGAAGCATTACGTGCTGCTACGATCCTGTTCCTGTTATCGCCTTCGGTACCCTTGTTGTTCATGGGTGAGGAATGGGGCGCACGAGAATCTTTTCTCTTTTTTTGTGGATTCAGCGGCGAACTGGTTCAAGCAGTGACAACTGGACGACGTAAGGAGTTTACCCGCTTTGAACGCTTCCGCGATCCAGTTGCGTGTGAAGCGATCCCCGATCCCTGCGCAGCATCCACCTTTGAGCTGGCAAAACTGAATTGGCAGGTACAGAATCATCCGTCGCACCATGAATGGCTTACTTTATATCAAGAGCTGCTGACTTTGCGGCAACGAGTCATTGTTTCGCGCTTACATCTCATGCGTGGAGGTAGATTTGAGGTGCTGGCTTCGCATGCGCTGCATGCCAGTTGGCAGCTTGGTGATGAGGCATGGATGGCAGTTTACGCCAATTTAGGAGCCACACCTGCTAGTTTGACTGCCCCGCCGCAAGGTAAATTGTTTTACGGTAGCGAGGCAGATCTTGATTGCCAGTTGTCGTCTGGCATCCTCCCTGCATTCACCGTAGGCTGGTATCTAAAGGAAGACTATGGGGAAGATTATGGATGAGCTTGAAAAAGAATTTGAATTACTGGCACATTTAAGCGAGCTGGCAGGAATCTTGCCAGCCTATACCGATAATTGGCAGCAATGCCATATCACTTCTCCAGCAACTCAGCGTATGCTTCTGACTGCCATGGGGTTCGATGTATCCACACCGGAAAAAATTGCTGCAGCTATTGAAGAGCATGAGTTACGCCCTTGGCGGCGCGCACTTGAACCAGTATCAGTGGTACGAGACCAAACGCCTTGGGTGCGTTTGGTCGTGCAAGATAACTGTGCTGGAGTAGAGTGGGGGTGGCGCCTGGATCGCGAGGATGGTCGTAATCAGCATGGTCAATTCCGTCCCCAAGCGCTAGCAAAAATTGAAACCAAAAATATTGAAGGGATTGCCCATACTGCCTGGCGGTTAGTGTTACCTGAACATCTTCCTCCAGGTTATCACCGCTTGAGGCTACTATGCGCAGAGAAGCAATTTGGAGAACAGTTGCTGATTGTGCCCCCTGCTACGTGTTATCAGCCTGAAGCAATTGCCAATTCTGGCCGCATCTGGGGGCCAGCGGTGCAACTGTATGCAGTACGATCCGAACGTAACTGGGGAATGGGTGATTTTACGGATCTACGGTTACTGCTGGAGCAATGGGCAGCGCAAGGTGCGGATGTTATCGGCGTCAATCCGCTGCACGCCTTGTTTCCGCATAATCCAGAACATGCCAGTCCATACAGCCCTTCAAGTCGTTTATTTCTCAATATTCTTTATCTTGATATAGAGGCTATTGTCGATTTTCACGAATGCGATGCAGCACGCGCCATACTTCGTACTCCTGAGTTTCAGATACGGCTGGAAAGATTGCGGGCAACCGACATGATCGATTATGCAGGTGTCGCTGCGCTCAAGCTACCCATGCTGGAAATGTTGTACCGTTATTTCTGTGAGCAGCACTTAGCGAAAGGTGGTGAGCGTGCCATTGCATTTCGAGCCTTCCAGGCACGTGAGGGTGATAGACTATACCGCCATACCCTGTTCGAGGCATTGCAAGAGCATTTCCATAATCAAGACCCTGCTATATGGGGTTGGCCTGTATGGCCGGAACCCTATCGCCATCCCGAAGCGGCAGAGGTGCGTGAATTTGAAAGTCAAAGTCGGGGGCGTATCGAGTTTTTCACCTACCTCCAGTGGCAAGCTGATTTACAACTTGCTGCCGCAGGATGGCGCTCGCTCGAATTGGGGCTTGGAGTAGGTCTCTATCTTGATCTTGCTATCTCAGTGGACGGTGGTGGAGCAGAAGCCTGGTCCAATCAGGCACTTTATGCCATTGGTGTAGGGGTTGGCGCGCCACCGGAGCTCCACAATCAACTCGGCCAGGACTGGGGTCTGCCGCCCTTTGTGCCAGACCGTTTGCGTGAGGCAGCTTATGCGCCTTTGATTGCTACATTGCGGCATAACATGCGGCATGCAGGTGCTTTGCGCCTCGATCATGTCATGGGATTAATGCGTCAATACTGGGTGCCTGCTGGGTTTCCGCCCACCGAAGGTGCCTATGTGCGATATCCTTTCGCAGATTTGCTCGGTATCCTGGCGCTGGAAAGTCAGCGTAACCAATGTTTGGTGGTCGGTGAAGATCTGGGAACCGTCCCGGAAGAAGTGCGTACCGCCTTATCGCCTATGGATGTTCTCTCGTACCGATTGCTGCTACTGGAAAAAGAAACTGACGGTAGTTTCGTTGCACCAATGAATTATCCGGCGCAAGCGCTTGCGGCAGTTTCCACGCATGATTTACCCACCCTCCCTGGCTTTTGGCAAGGACGTGATATCATCCAACGCACAAAATTGCAACTGTTCAGTTCCGATGAGGCTCGTCGGAATCAGGTGATTATGCGCGCCCAAGAACGTGCCTATCTTTTACTGATGTTGGAAGAAGCTGGATTGTTACCGGAAGACGCGACGGTTAATCCGGCGTTACTGTCTGTTGCGATACCAGAATTTATCCAGGCAGTCTATACTTATCTAGCCCAAAGTCCAGCCAAGATAATGATGGTACAGCTCGAAGATATCCTTGAAGTGCTGGACCAAATCAATATTCCTTCCACTACCACGCAGCATCCCAATTGGCGACGTAAGCTCCCTCTTCATCTCGAAGCCTGGGGAGCTGACCGTAGGGTGCTCGGGCTGGCCGCGGCAATGAGGCAGGAACGTCCTCATATCCATTCTGCGCCTATGCCGAAACGACGCTTACGTATTCCCCTTGCTACTTACCGTCTTCAGCTCAACCGGCATTTCACCTTTTCACAAGCGGCGCAACTCGTGCCCTATCTAGCGATGCTAGGCATCAGTCATGTCTATTGTTCCCCCTATCTAAAAGCACGTCCCGGCAGTAGCCATGGCTACGATATCGTGGATCACAACGCATTGAATCCGGAGATTGGCACAAAGGAAGAATTTGAAGCTTTTTGTACCGCATTGCATGCGCATGGCATGGGGCAAATCCTGGATCTGGTGCCCAATCACATGGGGGTGATGGGGGCGGATAATCAATGGTGGCTGGATGTGCTGGAAAGTGGTCCTACCTCGTTCTATGCCCCTTTTTTCGATATCGACTGGCAACCCCTCAAAGAAGAGCTACGTGGCAAGGTGCTATTGCCCATTCTGGGACGGTCATATGGTGATACATTAGAAAGTGGTGAAATAAAACTCAGCTTTGACGAGGAATGCGGTAGCTTCAGCGTGTGGTATTACCAGCACCGCCTGCCCATCGCTCCGCGCGAATATCCCCGGCTGTTGCGGCATCGCCTGTCCTTGCTGGAAGCGCAATTGCGGCCAGATAGCCCGGATTTGCAGGAACTCGACCAGTCTGATTACGGCTTTTGACAATTTGCCACCGCAGGAGGCCACTGCACCCGATAAGATCCTGGAACGACACCGTGACCAGGAGTTGCTCAAACGTCGCCTAGCAGCATTAGTCAGTGTCTCGACGCCCATCAAGCAGATGGCTCTGGATATGGTCAACGACTACAATGGAAATTTGGGCGATTTCGAATCATTTACTCTCTTGCATGAATTGCTCGAAGCACAGCCATGGCGTATTGCCAACTGGCGTGTTGCTTCCGATGAAATCAACTATCGCCGTTTTTTTGACATCAATGATCTCGCTGGCTTACGTATGGAAGACAGTTATGTTTTTGATGCAACCCATCAGTTAGCGCTGGAATTGGTTGCCGAGGGCAAGGTGGATGGCTTGCGCATTGACCATCCAGATGGATTATATGATCCACTGCAGTATTTTCAGCGACTGCAGGACCATGTGGCTGTGCGATCGTTACCGATGGAAGGAGAAAAAGCCATTTATATCGTAGTAGAAAAAATTCTTGCCGATCATGAATCATTGCGTGAAGATTGGGCTATCCATGGTACAACCGGCTATGACTTTTGCAATCTGGTCAATGGGCTGTTCATTGATCTCCGAGCTAAAACGATGCTGGAACGTGCTTATCGCCTGTTTACTCATACATGGCCTGACTTCGAAGAACTCGTCTACCGCAGCAAGCATAAGATCATGACATCATGCCATGGCCAGTGAATTGAACGTCATGGCAGGACAATTGAGCCGTATTTGTGAAGTGCGCCCACATACGCGTGATTTTACCACCAACAATCTGCGCAACGCGCTTGCTGAAGTAATTGCACGACTTCCAGTCTATCGGACGTATGTGCGCGACGGCCAGGCATCAATGTTGGATCGCCGCTATGTGGAATGGGCAGTGGCACAAGCGAAGAAATTCACACAGGTGCTGGATATCAGTATCTTTGATTTTCTCAGCTCGGTTCTCCTACTGGATGCAGCGACCGACAAAGATCCACCTTATGTCGCTGCCATTACTGCATTTGCCATGAAGTTTCAGCAGCTTTCCAGCCCGGTGATGGCCAAAGGATATGAAGATACTGCATTCTATCTGTACCATCGCCTAGTTTCGCTCAATGAGGTAGGCGGTGATCCACGTATTTTCGGCTTCTCGGTGAAGGCCTTTCATGCTGAAAATGCCAAAAGGCTGGAACGCTGGCCTTATTCCATGCTCAATACTTCCACGCATGACAACAAACGCAGCGAAGATGTGCGTGCCCGCATCAATGTATTATCAGAAATACCTAGTCATTGGCTTGAGCAAGTCCGGCGATGGCAGCATCTCAACAAAAGCAAAAAGCTGCTGGTCGATCGTGAGGAAATCCCGAGTGCTAATGATGAATACTTGCTTTACCAAACATTGGTTGGTATATGGCCATTTGGAGAGCTGACTGAAGCTGAACATAAAACTTTGCTAGCGCGCATTGAGGCATATATGCTCAAGGCAGTGCGTGAAGCAAAACAACATACTAGCTGGATCAATCCCAATATGCCTTATGAAGATGGTTTATTGGCTTTTATCAGGAAGATAATGGATCTATCTAAAAAAAATACCTTTTCTGGTCGATTTTCTTCCTTTCCAGCAGCGTGTGGCCTACTGGGGAATGTTTAATTCATTATCGCAGACCCTGCTCAAATTGACTTCACCAGGGGTGCCAGACATTTACCAGGGTAATGAGCTATGGGATTTTAGCCTGGTGGATCCAGACAATCGCCGTCCTGTGAACTATGTCCAACGCCAACATCTGCTAAAGGAACTGGAAGCCTATGTAGCTGTTCCCCAAGATGCGCTAGCAAAACAAGTGCGACAGCTGCTTGATCACATGACGGATGGGCGTGCCAAGCTATATTTAACCTGGCGATTGCTGCATAGCCGCAAGCAATGGCCGCACGTTTTCCAGAATGGTGCATACGTACCACTCACGACAACAGGGTCGCGCAAGGATCACCTGTGCGCCTTTGCTCGTCATGCAGATGACATTATCCTAATAATTGTTGCTCCACGCTGGTTTTCTCGACTCATGCCTACAGCATCTGAACAGATGCCTTTGAGCAATACTATGTGGAGTGCAACAATAATTGAAGTTCCCATTCTTACCGCGGGGGCGCAGGGTGTGAATGTATTGACAGGAGAAATCGTGACAGTTGCTCAGACAAACGACATACCTGAGCTATTTGCTTCTGCGTTATTCACTTCATTTCCGGTGGCGCTATTACAATTTCGGTCTCCAGAAGACTGAATTCTAAGATGAGGCTATTGTAAAGACTTACCAATTTTCACCGCTCGTCTCGCAAAGCTTCCGCTAATTTTGCGATTTTCTTGGCACATATTGCTGTATTTGTTGTTTCTATTAGTTTTTTTTTGAATTTTCCGACAAGCCCATTAAGTGCAAGCAAGCACTCATTTTCTCTTGACATATTAATACGACCGGTCATATTATAACGATATGCCTAAAGTGACGAAAGAAAGAACTCAAACGAGAAAACTTGTTAAATCAGGGGGTAACCATGCTCATGGGACAAGGCTATCATGGCACGGGGCTACAGCAAATCCTCGATGCAGCAAATATTCCGAAAGGTTCTTTTTATAATTACTTTGGCAGCAAAGAGAATTTTGGTGCGGAAGTCATCCAGCACTATATTGATCCTTTTGTCGCGCAATTAGCGGCACATCTGCAACAATTCGAGACCGACGCACTGAGCGCGATACGGCATTATTTCGACGAACTGATCAGTAGAACTTGAAAAAAATGAGTTTAAAGGTGGTTGTCTACTGGGTAATCTGATGGGGGAGATAGGCGATACCAGTGAAATTTGCCGGAAATCTCTTCAATCCGCCGTTGGACGTTATCGGAATTTATTGCAATCTGGGCTGGCTAAAGCGCAGCAGCAGGGCACGGTAAGATCAGACAAATCGGCTGAAGAGATGGCGGATTTACTTATAAATACTTGGCAGGGAGCTTTACTGAGGATGAAAATAGAAAAATCAGCTGCTCCGATTAAGCAATGCTGCAAGGATCTGCTGGAAGATTTTTTCAAACCTTAATTTTTTTGTATCAAAAATAGACGACCGGTCATATGTTAAATCTATATTCTATAGGAGATAAAAAATGCCGAAATATATCATCGAACGAGACATTCCTGGCGCTGGCGCTCTTACGCCACAGGATCTTCAGGCTATTTCTCAGAAATCCTGCAGCATTCTGAACAAGATGGGCCCACAAATTCAATGGCTGGAAAGCTACGTAACGGACGATAAGGTCTATTGCATCTACATCGCGCCCGACGAAGCTACCATCAGAGCGCATGCTGATCAGGGTGAGTTTCCCGCGAACCGTATTTCTCGAATCAAAGCCGTGATTGATCCGACCACTGCCGAGAATTAATTCCAAAGAGCACAGAAAAAAATACTTATTAAGGAGGAGATCATGTTCATGCAACTCCATGCCATCAATCGAATAATAATTAGTCTGACCTTAGCCGCTGTCGGTGTTTCTGGCGCATTCGCAGAGACTGGTGAAGCGGTTTCGGCCAAAAATCGCGCAGCTACCATAGAATCTGGCGCTGGTCACAAGCATGATGTGCAATCCGGCATGACGGCTAAGCCAGGCCCGGACGATAAGCTTGCGCCAAGCTTGCTGACTCTGGGTTCTCACACATTTCCGGTCAATACCCGCAACAAATTAGCGCAGCAATACATCGACCAGGGACTCAATCTTGCCTATGGATTCAACCATGCAGAAGCACGTCGCGCCTTCCAGGAAGCGGCGCGGCTCGATCCCGCGCTCGCCATGGCTTATTGGGGTCAAGCGCTGGTGCTGGGCCCCAACATCAATGCGCCGATGGATCCAAAGGATGAAGCACCGGCGCTGGAACTGATCCAGAAGGCTGTAGCAAGCAAGGCAACAGTATCAACGCGGGAGCGGGCGCTTATCGATGCGCTCGAAAAACGTTATACAGGAAAGCCTGAGCAACGGGCGGCAAATGACAAAGTCTATGCAGATGCGATGCGGGAAGTACATCAGCGTTTTCCGGACGATGATGATATTGCAACGCTTTATATCGAGTCGATGATGAACATCCATCCTTGGGATTATTGGATGCGTGATGGTTATTCACAAAAAGGGACAACTGAAATTGTCGCACTCACTGAGGAAGTGATACGGCGCAATCCGCAGCATCCGGGCGCGCTGCATATGTATATCCACCTCGTCGAGTCGACGAGTACGCCGGAACGGGCAGAAAAGGCAGCTGATACGCTGCTGATGCTGATGCCCGCCGCGGGACACATGATACATATGCCTTCTCACATCTATCTGCGCGTGGGCCGGTATGCCGATGCGATGAAAAGCAATCAACTTGCCATCGCTGCAGATGAGAGTTACATCGCACAGAGCCGCGCGCAGGGAATTTATCCGATGGTCTATTATCCGCATAACATCCATTTCCTGTCGTTTGCTGCAACGATGGATGGGCAAAGCAGGATTGCGATCGAATCGGCCCGGGAAGCAGCCAGCAGAATAGACGATGTCATGCTAAAAGATTTGCCACTCACCGCACTATTCCGTATGCAGCCATACTGGGCACTGGCAAGATTCGGGCGCTGGCAGGAGATCCTTGCCGAGCCTGCACCGCCTTCTACTAACGCATTTTTGAAAGGAAGCTGGCATTATGTACGCGGTCTCGCATTTGTCGCCACAAGGCAATTGCAACAAGCTGGGCAAGAGCTGGAGACGCTGCGCGAGGTTATGCATGATCCATCACTGGACGGACTGCTGTTATCGAAAAATACCCCGCGCACCATCTTGCGCGTTGCACCTGAAGTGCTCGCCGGTGAAATTGCCGCTGCGCGTGGTCAATTCGATCAAGCCATCACACACCTTGAACGGGCGGTTCGCCTTGAAGATGCCCTGGTGTACACGGAGCCATTGGAATTTCACTTTCCGCCGCGGTTGGCGCTGGGTGCTATTCTGCTAGAATCAGGGCGTCCGGACGAAGCGGAAACAGTGTATTGGGATGACCTGAGGAAAAATCGCAACAATGGCTGGGCGCTTTACGGACTGATGCAGGCGTTGCGCGCACAGAAGAAAGACGATCAGGCAGTGCTCATCGAAGCGCGTTTCAAAGAGACTTGGGCACGTGCCGATGTGGAGCTCAACGCATCCCGCTTCGGACGTCAGGCGGTAACGAAGTAACCCCATGCACATTTTCAATTCTTTTACCGAGTAACGCCCCCATTCTGGGGGCTAACTAATTTTGCCCATGATCTCTGGTTAGATACCATTCGGGCGATTAGGGTGTCAGCACAAGCGACACCATAGCAAACATGTTACGGCAATAAATGTTTTTCTCTTGGGAGGCAGAAGCGGGCTGATGACGCTTTTTCCTATTCAATCAATCGCCACTCATGCTCTTCAGGTGAAATAGCCTAGTTGGCACACGTTTCGATCAACCAGTCGCCGAATTCAGCATTCTCTTTGTTGTTGTCAATATCTCGCGGGAAAAAGGACTTTTCTTTAAGTTATGAAACGACATGCCTGACTCGATAATCAGGATCGCTTTTTTTCGTAGAGAGGCAATCGCTTTTCCCAGTGGGATATGCTGGCCAGGATCTAAATTTTTGAGTAACGATAATTGGATGCAGGGAATTCGTGCTTGCGGATATATCAACTTAAGCGGCACAAACATGCCGTGAGCAAAACTCCGCCGTTCATCGAGTCTTGCTGACTTTGATAAGCTTCGGCAGGGAATCCGTAATAATCGTGGAGTATGCCAGAATGACTGCCACTCGTAATCGTCGCTTGATTATCTTCCCAGTCAGTGAACACTGATGACTAAAATCTCTGACGACACACCCAGTTTGCTTACGATTTCCTTCAGAAAAGCAACCATTTCCTCATAAATAATACGGCAAGGAGAAGCCAACAAAGTCAGGTTTAATTTAGAAATGGAATAAGGTGGTATGAAACGAAATGATGGTGGTTTCCTGTCCGCCGTGCTGCGTTCCTGTCGTCGTAAATACGCTGCCCACCTTGCCGCTCAACCATAATCGGCCAGTCTGAATCAGTGCATTAATCTTCATCAGTACGCTGTCTTGCCTCAGACGTTGCGCCAATTCTATTGATCCAAAATCTGCATCTTCTGCTCCAACCGTCTTCTACCTATCGCCATTTTAGTTGTTTATTGGGCTAACGGGTAAGTTGTGCAGGAGTCTTTACTGTAATGAAGTACAAGAACTTTTGCCATGCTTACCTCCTGAGGCCGTGTCGTCGTAGAATAGGTTTAACTTAAACCAGACCTTTGAAACGACGTGATTTATTACGTCAAAAGAAAAGATCTCTTACAGAAATACTCACGATTATGCAAATAGTTTATGTTAATGGTTTCATTCCATACGTATTTATACATATTCAATTGTCTTATATTTTAAGTAAATTATTAAAGAATATGGTCGTTAGCATCTGTAGCAAGATCACATTTTTTATTTGCCTAAATAATAACTGGGTTGTTTTATTAATAAGGAGGCGAAGATGGAACCTATAAAACCACTTACGAGTAGTTACAAAGTAACTACTCCCCCCAAAAATATTTAAAAAAGACTTGACAGGATTTTAGGCGAGAAAAATTCAATTTTGTGCCACACTGATAAATTCCCACGATAGTCACCTTAGAACCAGCGATGAGCCATTCTCAGTGTGGTTTTGCTGTTTTTTTCCGGGTGAGTCTATTTTAGACTCACTGATTGGCTTACAGAGCGCCAAAAAAAGCCGTGTTATGATGGAGTTATTGATAATAACTCATTGACATCAACGTGGCGAGCCCGGATAAAACTTCGGTTAGAGACGAAGTCAGCCGTTTAACAGCAGACTTTGATCGTCTTGGCTCTGAAGGCAAATTATCTTCTGGAAGCCAGGCGATCATGAACAGCCTGTTTATGATTGTCGAGCTGATCCCGGCTATTTTCCTTGAGCGCAACACCCGAAAAGACAGTAGCAATTCCAGCAAACCCTCTTCGCAAACGTCGAAAGATGAATCCGCGTTAAGCCGCCCCGGAAGTAATGGCAAAGGCAAAAGTGAGAACAAAGACCAGACCAGCAATACCCGCGTTAATGAAACCGTTACGATTTCTCAAGTTCTCGCCTGCGAGGTCTGCGCCCAAGACCTGAGTGGTGTTCCTTGTATCGATCTTGAAAGGCGAACCCGAATCGATATTGTATTTGAAAAAGTCATTGATCATGTGGATGCTGAAATCAAACACTGTCCAGCCTGTGGTGCCACGGTAAAAGGCGTCTTCCCACCAAACAGGCACGACCCATTACAATATGGTGATGGCTTGAAGGCTTTTGTGATTAACTTGCTGATCGGCCAGATAGTTGCTCTGAGCCGAGTGCAGAAGCTGGTGAAATCGATGATAGGTGTCGTGATCGCTGAGGCCGGTTTGTTAAAGTTTGTCCTTCGTCTTCATCAGGCACTGGCAAGCTGGGAGCAGCAAGCTACCGGGAAGATACTCAATTCACCCGCAATCAATGTAGATGAAACATCTTTCCGGGTTGACATGAAGAACGACTGGATCCATGTCTATTCGTCAAATGACATCACACTCAAGTTTTTGCACCGAAACCGGGGCAAAGCTGCTATCGAAGAAATTAACATCATTGCGCGCTATGGCGGTGCCATTATTCATGACTGCTGACCATCCTATGTATCCTACCCTGACTGCAGTCATGGACTGTGCGGATCACATTTGTTGCGTGAACTGACTTTTATCGTTGACACGCATAACTATGCCTGGGCACGCAATATGAGACGCCTGCTACAGGAAGCCTGCAAAGAAGTGTCCAAAAGCACGGAAAAGCGTTTAAGCGACCAAGCGTTCACCCATCTACAGAAGCGCTACCGGAATATCTTGACGCGCGCCGAAAAAGAGCTGCCAATCAGTCTACCTAAGCCCCATGGTAAACGCGGTAAACTTGCCGAATCTGATGCACACAATCTTTGGGAAAGACTGAAAAATCATGAAGCAGCAGTACTGCTGTTTGCTAAAAACCCGCATGTGTCGTTTACTAATAACCGGGCAGAGCGGGACCTGAGAATGTCAAAAGTCAAACAAAAGGTCTCGGGCTGTTTCAGAGTCAGCAACTATGCACATGCCTATTGCCGAATTTCAAGTTACCTCCAATCCATGGCCAATAAAGGGTACAACCCACTTATCGCTATTCAAATAGCGTTGGCCGGTGAAGCTCATAAAGTATGGGGAGAGTAGTTACACTGTTACAAAAAAATATGGGTTATAGCAGTAGATCTAATAACGAGCATAAGGAGCAATCTTGCTTCTTTCCTACCGCTGCTTCGGCTTATTGCAGAAGCAGCGGAGAAATAATGAGTATTCTGGCTGCTTTAATCATATTTATCCTGGTCTTGGCTTTCGCCATTCCAGGATCTATCCCGGCAAGTTGGGCAACGAAGGAAACAGGAACCTCTGACGAGGCTGCACAGAAACATCGCGAGGGGCAGGAGATTTTTCGCTTCGACACTTTCGGCGACGAGCAATTATGGAGCGACGTGTTGCGGATGCACGAAGCTATTGCAACAGTCAGACCAGAAACTGCATTAGCCGTTGGTCTCAAGGTTGACGTTGAAGCCTTGCCGCAGGAAGTCATCATGGTGCTTCTGGCCGGTCAGGTTGATCTGACGAACCCAGCGGTAACGCTAGAACTGTTGCGCCTGAACGCAGTGGTCGGCGTGAAGGGCAGCTTTGACGAAGCAGGCCGGCTCGCCAAGGTCGGCGTGACGTGTGCGCTGTGTCATTCAACCGTGGACAATTCGTTTGCGCCGGGTATTGGCAAGCGACTCGACGGATGGGCCAATACCGACTTGAACGTAGGCGCTCTCGTGGCGCTGTCACCGGTACTGGACGATGCAACCAAGAAGAAGTTCAGTAATTGGGGGCCGGGTAAGTATGCTCCACGGCACCACTTCTTTGACGGAGTCAACATCATTCCGCTCAATAGTCCGTCTCAACCGATCGTTATTCCACCGATCTATGGGTTAGAGGGTGTCGGCTTCGAAACGTACACCGCAGATGGGCCCATTTCCTATTGGAACAGTTATGTTGGCGTGGGGCAAATGGGTGGCTACGGGAACTTCAGCGATCAGCGTATTGGCATTACCATAGAGCAGACGCCGGATTTGGTCACCTCAAAACTACCGGCCCTGCTTGACTATCAATTGAGCTTACAGGCGCCAAAAGCGCCTGAAGGGAGCTTCGATCGAGCAGCCGCTCATCGGGGTAAGCGCCTATTCCATAACGAAGCCGGCTGCGCTAGCTGCCATCAACCGCCACACTTCACTGATGTACTGCGCGGCCCAGATCAACACGTGCCATTTCTGCATGACCCATCGGAAGTTGGAAGAGACTCGACGTATGTCGCGAGATCTGCCACAAAAAAATACCGGACGACGCCGTTGCGAGGGCTTCTGCAGCATCCGCCATATTTTCATGACGGAAGCGCACCAGACCTCCTTGCCGTAGTTAATCATTATGACAACCACTTCAAGCTGGATCTGACAGCAGCACAGAAAGTGGATCTCATCGAATACCTCAAGTCGCTCTAATAGCACTCGGTTAGAGATTTAGCACTCGAATGACGGCGTCGCTTACAACGGACTGCCGTCTTCGTAGGTGGCATAATCTTCGAATCCCCTTGATTTTAAATCACTCGGTTGCTCTCTGGTCGTCTGCATTTCTGAATGAGCCATTTCTTCTAGTCGTCATTCCCTGAAAGACCAAAATATATCCAAACTTTGGATATATTGCATAGCTTGGAATCAAAAAAATTAACGAAGGTCGGAAGCGGTCTCATTGATGAAAGAGCTAGCTGTCACGTTCGAGTACTTCCGCTACTCGGGCTTGAAGAACAGGAATGAGTTCCTGCTCTAACCACGGATTGCGCTTGAACCACAGATTGTTGCGTGGACTCGGGTGAGGAAGGGGAACAATATAAGGCCAGGTCTTCCGCCATGCTCTAACGGTCTCGGTTAGCGATGTACTTGTGTTTGGAAGGTGATAGGCCTGTGCGTATTGTCCCAATACCAGCGTGAGTTTGAGATTCTGCAAGTGCGACAGCAATGCTGCTCGCCACCTTAGAGCACATTCGGGCCGCGGGGGCAAATCGCCTGATTTGCCTGTTCCAGGAAAGCAGAAGCCCATAGGCAGGATAGCTACCTGCTTGGCATCATAAAACATCTCGCGCGAGATACCCAGCCAAGTACGGAGCCTGTCACCGCTTGGATCATTGAACGGAATCCCCGTTTCATGAACTTTCTTGCCTGGCGCTTGCCCTGCTACCAGAATTCGTGCTGATTCATGCAGTTGGAAAATTGGACGCGGACCGAGTGGCAAGTGCTCGGCGCAGACTGTGCAGGAGCGCGCATCATTGATCAGCGACGTAAGGGAAGTCATGCAATGTGAGCTAGGATCAATGGAGCCATCGCCGATTTTTCTATCACTATAAGATATCGTCCGCACTCAAACTTGCTCAAGTAAATTAACAGAATAAAATATGACCGGGCCCATAGTTTTGATACGCTCGTCTAGCCGCAATATGCCCCACAGCACGGTAAATACTCAGCATATTATTTTGGTAAAGATAGAAGATTATCAGTTTTATCTAAAAAAAATGATAATGCATGCCAGAATTCTCAGTGTGGCTTATATGCTCATGATTTAATGACCAATTAGGAGAGTTGTTCGAATCGAATTGGATCGATCTCAATTTCTAGTTTTTTCTGAGTTGGCTATTTTAAACTGGAGCTGTAAAGTGATTGTAACTTCACCGGATAATCAGTAATCTATGAATGATTTATATATGCCGTGAAAATATTTTCATTAAATAGAGTCAAATCGTTGAAAGCTAGCTCTGTACAGGAATTCATAATGAAGAAAAAACAGATATTGAGCGTGGTTACTTTCCTGCTGATACCGCCGTTGTTATCCGGTTGCTGGGCTTTGGTCGCGGCGGGTGCGGGTGCTTATGGGGGGTATAAAATGAAAGAGAATGGTTATACTTTGCAAAACCCGATTGCTAAAGAGAAGAGTAAGAAATCGAGTCAGTAAGATTTTAAGTCTTGCCGCTGTCAGCAGACAGCGATTATGTTAACGCACTCATGAAACGGCGCAGTTGCATCATCCATGACGGCATAAGGAATTTTCATCCAGCCTATTTTGCCATGGTGATGGCTACCGGCATCGTGTCGATTGCATTTGAAGCGATGGCTTTTGTCGGCATTGCGAGAACACTGTTTGCACTGAATCTGGCTTTTTATCTGATTTTGTGCACCATTCTAACTATACGAATAATATTTTTCCTGCCAGATTTAATGACGGACCTCAGGACTCTGCGGCGAGCAGTGCTTTTTCTGACGTTTGTGGTTGGCACCAATACCATCGGTATGCAGCTTGTCATCTTTCATCAAGCGACGGGATTGGCCATTTTATTATGGTTTATCGCACTGATTGGCTGGGTCGTATGCATCTATTTCATTCTTCTTGATTTTATCCTTATGCGGGGGAAGCCCATGCATGAAATCGTAAATGGCGCAACCTTACTGATTGTCGTTAGCACAGTATCGGTGTCCCTGCTGGGCGTCCGTCTTCTGGAGGCAACGGGTGTACATGCGGGATATGCTTATTTTATGGCAGGGAGTTTCTGGGTGCTGGCTTTTGTCCTGTATTTAATGATTGTGACGTTGTTAATTTATCGACTATTTTTCCAGCGATTTGAACCTGCCGAATGGGATGCTCCTTACTGGATTTGCATGGGAGCAACGGCAATCATCACCCTGGGGGGCGCCGAGTTTGTCACGCGTATGCCAGACTTGTCAGCATGGCAAGGCATCTGGTTGACTATTTTGTGGATGACTGTTTTTGCATGGATTATTGGAACGATGTGGATTCCTTATCTCTTGATTATGGATATCCTAAAATTCACTCGTGTGGACATCGCAGATTCAGCACCACTATGGATAAAAACTTTTCCATGGGCTAGACTGGCGTTTGGCAGGCAATGTCATGCCTACGATCCCCCTTCCTGGAGCAGAGTTTTTCCCATGGGAATGTATACGGTCAGCACACTTTCTCTGGCGAAAGTGACAAGCTTTGGCTCACTGGCGATTATTTCGCAATATTGGGGCTGGTTTGCGTTGCTAATCTGGTCGCTGACATTGATAGGCATGCTACGCACTTTTTTCTCTGTAATTAACCTCGTGACAATTTCTCCACGTTGAGATATTCATGTAATCTACCTTTTTTGATTTGCAGATGAGTAGAATACTTTCGTCAATGTTGCGTTCTGCTCTGATGTGCGACCTGCCCAGCATCCTTTTCCTTCTTGGTTTCTTCTCGGCGCAATAACGATGGCGCCTGAGGCAGATTGATCCCTTTGATTTCTTTATTGGGGCTGTTGAAAGGAACAGGCTAATGGCAGATTCTTTTGGTTGTTAAAGAATCTACCATTAACCAAGGCCGCATACACTAAAAGATGAGGCAGATCACCCCGTTCAGTCAGCTTCTGGTACCGACATAGATTCTATACTGACGTTGCTCAGTTCACCCGTGTCCGGATTAAAAGTGAAATGGAAATGAAGGTCGAGGGGCATAACCGGAAAGGGAGGGAATGCCGGCAATACCGGACCAGGAGGAAACCGGAGATCAAAACCAAAGTTTACAGGGTGAGGAGGGTATGCGGGTAAATTGACCCGGTTAGTTCCCGTCGCAATATACTCCTTTTTAGTGAGGCTACCCACACCCGATACGTGGTCAAGGTTCACGTGAAGACGTATGGGATCAGAAGAAGTGGCAAATATTGGAACTTTCGTTACCACGTTGGCCCGTCCACTGAGTGACACGCTATCAAACGAGCCATCACTCAGAGGTACCAAAACCGTCCTGGAAAGCGGCACCTGCAGGCGGTGGTGATCGGTTGCGCAGCTTGTGCGGGGGTAATAAAGTAGAGTGCTACGGCAAATATTGCGGGCAGATGAATTATCCTAAATTCCTGAGTTGAAGTTTCTTAAATCGCTTAAGAACCCTACTGATTAAGGTGCTTTGAAAGATCCATGGCATCACCAACCAGGTGAGATTATAGTGAAATAATCAAAATTGCTGAAAGTGTTGTCACGCCTTGCTTTAAGCTTGTTTGCTGTAACTGAGGAGCAGTTAACATTTTTGGCCGGTAACCGTTGATAGTATTAGATTACAGCTATTTTCATCCTAAATTCCAACAGAGGAATTTAGGATTATTTTTTTATCATTGTAATCTCCTTTGGTCGTTGATTATCAAGTAATTATCAAGTTGATAGAGCTTCTGCTTAATTGTAGAAATTGAGCTAATCACGGAAAATATTGGAGACAACTTCATGTTTGGTTTCCCTTCTCTCTCCTTTAGAGGGTGTAGAGAAACGATCAAACGAATTCACCTTTGCATCGCCATATTAAGATATAACCATTAGGCAGGCTATAATGCGAATGCATACTTTTTCCCAAGTAAACATTGGGCCATTGATTGGCATGTTGATTCACCACAGGATGGCAGTTCCATCATTAGAGTCGGTTTCGATTGAATTGGACTATTTAACCCCGATTTAACACCAGTGAAAATCCACCGATATGGCAACACATCCTCAGCATTGCGACTTGGTTTAACCCAAACTGAACACATCCTTGAGTTCTGCATTGCTTAGATTGCCAATCCATTTTTCCCCGATACCGACAGTCAGGTCAGCGAGATTGCGTTTGGATTGAATCATGTCGTTGATGCGTTCCTCGAAGGTAGCGCGGGTGATGAGGCGGTGTACCTGCACATTATGTTGCTGGCCAATACGATAGGCCCGATCGGTTGCTTGTGCCTCAACCGCTGGATTCCACCAGAGATCAAAGTGAATCACATTGGCGGCTGCTGTCAGGTTGAGACCGGTACCGCCCGCCTTTAACGACAGCAGAAACACGCGCTCGGTGCGGTCATTCTGAAAACATTCTACCATGCTATCGCGTGTTTTTCGCGTAACGCCGCCGTGCAGGAATTGGGGCTCGCGCCCGAAGCGCGCTTTGATCCATGCCGCCAGCAATTCCCCTGCTTCTCGAAATTGCGTAAACACCAGTACTTTTTCATGGGCGGCATAGATAGGTTCGAGCAGATCGAGAAACAGTTCTGCCTTACCGGATAAGCTGGCGTCGCTATCTCCCGTTTTAAGATATTGTGCCGGGTGATTGCAGATTTGTTTCAAAGCCAGGATCATCTGCAGAATCAATCCCTCACGTTTGAAGGTGTCAGATTCGCCATTGATCACCTGCAAGGCCTCACGCACCACGGTTTCATACAATGCCGCCTGTTTCTTGGCTAATTCGCAGTATTGATTCTGTTCGATCTTGTCTGGCAAGTCGCTGATAATGTTTTTGTCCGATTTAAGCCGTCGCAGCAAAAAGGGACTGGTGACGCGCTTGAAACGCTGCACTACGTGGTGATCATGATGGCTCTGGATCGGGACGGCAAATTCTTTGGTGAAATGGGTGAGATTACCTAGAAAGCCACGATTGGCAAAATCCATGATGCTCCAGTATTCGGCCAACCTGTTTTCAACCGGTGTGCCTGTCAAGGCAACAAAGGTAGGAGCAGGAATGGATTTAACAGCTTTGGTTTGTGCAGCAGCAGAATTTTTGATGTTTTGCGCTTCATCGATGATGACGATGCGCCAGGAGAGTTTCTTGAGCTTGGCTAGATCAGTGCGCACCATGCCGTAAGTGGTTAACAATATATCTGTCCGTTCTTTCTCCAACACGCGTTCTGTGCCATGATAAATAGCCACTGTCAGGGTCGGTGCAAAACGCGCAATTTCTTTGGTCCAGTTAGTAAGCAGGCTGGTCGGCACTATTACCAGCGCCTTTGCCTCATTCAGACTGGCTTCCTCTTTGAGTTTCAGCAAAGTGGTGATCACCTGCAGCGTCTTGCCTAAGCCCATGTCATCAGCGATGACGCTGCCAAATCCAGCGCGGATATTGCGATACAGCCAGGCATAGCCGCGTTCCTGATACGGCCGCAGAATTGCATTGAGCGCATTGGGTAGCGGTACATTACCAACCTCAGTCAATTCGCGAATGATGTCCCGTGCTTTTGCATCCAGGGTGATTGGCGTGCCGAGATATTCCTCGCTCAGGGCGATGCGCAATAATTCTGCAGGGGTGGTGCGTGGCGGTTTTTCCAGTTGCAAGCGTAACCGTTCAATGTCGGCAGGATCGAGGTAGACATACTCACCCTTGAAGCGCACGATGCCTTGGGCAGTCTTGACCAGTTCCTCAAACTCGGCCTGGGTGAGTTGGGTATTGCCAATCGCCACCGTCCAGTCAAAACCAAAAATGTCATTCGCATTGAGAAAACCCGAGCTGGCGGTATTTTTACCGGATAGCTTCATCGATAAGCGTGGCCGCAGGATGTAATCGAGCTCTTTGGGCAGTAAGGCGCGTATGCCAAGTAGCCGGATGATCGGCAGCGTATCGAATAGAAAAGCTGGGAGGGCCTCAGGATTCAGTGTGATCGGAACAGTAGCGCCAGCGCTGATATAGTGATTGAAGGGTGGAAAAAATTCTGCGAGTAAGGATACCGTTTGCAGCACACGATAGCGATTGGTCTGCCATGCTTTGTCCGTCAGCACGCGAGCAAACGGTTCGGGTTTCTGCAAAGGGGTTTCCCGTGCGATCACTCCCAACGACAAACTGAATCCGACATCGTCATCCTCAAGCTGCAACACCGGCACATGGGTTTGCTGTCCAATATGAAAGCGCGACAACCACAACTGCATGCCAGAACTGATTTCGCCTTCACCGGGCCCATCAAACCGGGCATGACCACGACTGAAAAACAGGCCAAGCAGTTTGTTGCCATACGCTTTCTCATTGCGAACATCACTCCAATAACGGATAAACTCACCCAAAAATAAGCTGCATAATGCGAGGGCTTGCACTTCGGCGGAGAGTTTGGTTACTTTTTTACCGTTGTGATAAGCCAGTAATCCTGGTGGCAGCAGTGCTGCCAGTCGATCAATCAAAGCATTCACAGCTTTATCCAGCATCGCCGGTAACCAGCGCAAGCCTGCTTCCGATTTACCCAATTGAAACACTTGTGGTAAGACCGCGCCTTGCGCCAGCAGATGCAAGCTGGCCATGCGAGCATGATACATGGCCGCTACTTCCGGCTGGAGATCGGGCAAATCAGCTTCGGTTAGCTGCTGCAGCGTGGATACCCAGTCCATCCAGCGCGCTTGCACCGTTAATCCGGAAAGAGCGGGTTGGTGCCCATGATCAAGCACAACATGCGGTTTGTCTGCGGGAGTAATGCCTATTGAGCGGATATCGCTGCTTGCTCCTGCCGTTTTAAGCACTAGGCGGGCCTGCTTGATTACCCGCTTCAATACTCTCTCGTAAGTAACACGAAAATCACCGTCCCGAAAAAAAGTTGGGTTCGCAGGTAATACACTCACTAAGGAAGCAGCAAGATCAGGCAAAATGGAATAATCGAGTACACTGTAGTCCTGCAGGCCAGCCATATCCTCTACTAAGGGCTCATGTTGGTGCGGCAGATTCAGCAAGGCCTCGACCGTCGGCAAAGTCGCTTTGGACTCTTGCTCGATCGAAATATGACGCGCTACCAGCTCCTGAGCTAGATCGACTCCTTTTAACGAAAATACTAGAAAGGGATTGCCATCAATTTCTCGACTAATTAAATAAATTACCGCGGCCAAATGTTTGCATGGCACCGCCCAATCCGGACAAGAGCAGGACATGGAAAGATCTGTCCAGCGTGTTGGGAAAATAGCGACCTGGAACTTTTGGGCATGTTCCAGCACTGCGGGGTCAAGCTCGCGATTGAGCATTTTCGAGATAATGACAGGATCGAGCGCCACTGCATCAAGTAAAGTTTTGATTTGCTGCTGAGGCATGGCTGGTACTTTTATTGCCACGTCATAAGGGCGTGGACGGGAGCCTTTTACTCTGGCATGAATATTTCCATGCTGAATCTCGATTTTTGTTACCGCACCTTTGTTGGCATAAGTGCGTCCGCGTGGCAGGCGGTTGTCATAGTCGATTTGCGAGAGAGAATTGAGCCACTGCGTTCCCCACCAGGTCTTTCCGTAGCCTTTGTGTGCTGTCACTACGTAACGATTTCAGAGAATAGAATGATAAAAGAAATGGTATTTAATCCATTACATCAGAATAATGCTATCACTATTGCCATTTTTTATACATTATCGTAAAGACTTCACTACTTCACACCGCTCGCCGATCCAGCGGCCTTGGGTATCGGCTTTAGCGGAGAGGGGCGCACCTTGTACCACGCTGTCGAATTTTGTTCGCCCGCTAAAACTTTCAGGGGTCATAAAAACACCTTCCGCGTAACCATTGCCTTTAAATTGTGGATTATCACACATCAGTTCCATCTGATAGCGGTTTCCTGTTCGGCTGGAATTTGTGACCGTACAGCCAGATTGATTTTCATACAAATAGGCGGGCACCTCTTGCTTTGCCATTTCCGGAGTGATGCAGACATTTGACGTAGCCGCGCCATTGCGGATTTGAGGTATCTCTAATCCATATTGCCTGGCCAACTTGGTCAACTGCCGCATTTGCTCCGAGGGAATATGGGGCACCAATGCCAACAAATCAGACTTGGTCGTTACCTCCCATAATCCAGGTCGAATGATATTCTCTGCCCAGCTCGAAGTCGACAGGGCTTCTGATAATAAGATAAATAAAACAATCTTGCGCATAGTGATTCCTCAAACTACCTTAGCTATTATGAAATATTCGGGCTGGTATTTTCTGACCGGATCATCAATTGAACCAATGACCGCTCAGAACATGATAACAAGGTTCTACTTTTATCCCCATTTTCCATTCTTTTTATTTCTTTTTCTGCTGTTATAAGCGTAGCTAAAGACTCTTTATTGACCATCGGGTACTGACTCCAGCCAGGTGCAATGCTCGGCTACCCCAGGGTCCACATCGCTATGGCCAATCCCCTTAGCGATAAGACCAATTACTCTCGGATCATTGTCGTATTCGGTATGAGCGGCCAAGGGATTAGCTAACTGTCCCACAAAAATATCTGTAAGACTAGTCACGTTCAGAATGGCATTAGTCAGGACCGGACAGAGACGAGAATCCACGTACTCATCGATAAAATTGGGAGGAAGCGCATAGCTGAATAAATCGTTGGGATCACTGAAAGCAATCAGATGAGTTTTACTGAAGAGTTTTTCCGCTGCATGGGTAGCTTCCGGGCTACAGATATCAGCAATTCGATCAGTAACTCCCGGTTTGAGCTGCCCCATTTGCAAAAGGGGTAATTGGTTGGAAAGCATAAAAACCGTAAATTCCTTTTGTTGTAAGCGGTGTTTTTTTTCCAGCATTGTATTTGTTTGAAGAAGAGTTGCGGCAGCGCTCTAGGGAATTTGCAAATCCTCTGCAAGAGCGTCTTGTAACTTAGTGATGTCACTGACGATACCCGCTATCCATTGCAAAGCATCCACAGTAATGCGACTGCCGAGACTGTGAGTTATAAAAACGAACTCATCATCCAGCTGGTCAAGGCTGGTAGGAGCAGTTCCATCGCAATATTGGGCAGTCTTAGTCTTAAACGACTCCCAGCTGTTACTCATGAGCCAGCAGAGCGACTGACCAACAGAAACATTCATCTGTTGTCGTGAGGTTCCATTGAACATCATCACATCGGGGATGGTATCATTGACGAATGCCTTCAAGATATTGTTAATGGGCGTGCGCCGGAAGGAATACTCACCGGAGTTATCAAAGTTAATGGTTTGTTTTTCTTTCGCTATAATTGGATCCCAAGTGAGCTCTGCGAAAATTGCCTCTCTGCGCCCATCTGTGTTCATGTAGCGTGTTAAACGAAGCAATCCGAGGTCTTGGTCAGGAAACTTCGGGTGGTTTATGGTAATCTCCTTGATCACCTCCTGGACGCGATTGAGAGAAAGGGTGTGCGCCAGATTCTCGGACAAACGAGTAGAGTAACCTGGCTGATGAGAACCAATTCCATGTACTACCAGCACCTTTAGCACAGGAAAATCACTTTTGCTTGCTTGAGCCATTTGCTCCTGCCGCTTTAACTTAGCTTCCAACCCCTCGAATGGACGACCGCGTATATAATACTTTCGGATATCCTCTTTCTTGCCTTGTTCGCTCAATACTGCCTCCGTGACGCCTTTAGCGAGGCTAACGCAACCTGAAACAAGCATTGCAAGGAGTAAAAGGGCAGATCATTAGAATGACCCTCGGAAGCTGAACAAATCGGTTTGTCATTATGTTCTTCTTCGTAAATAAATTAACGAAAAAGAAATCGAATATCCTCACCAATTTGCCAGGTAAACAGGGATCACCATTGTTTTATTCGCTCCAGCAATTTATCGAAAGGGACAGCAAATTTTTGCACACCTTCCACCTCCAATTGCTCGCCGACTTCCTTCAGGTCAATGCCAACTTGATGGAGCTTTTCTGGCAAGCTACGGGCTTCATCTAATTCCTGCTCGATGCGCAATGCTGGCTGACCATGATTACGATAAGCGATCAGTGTTTGTAGTGGCATCGTGTTAATCGTATCCTTAGCGATTAAAGGTTCGACATATTTAGTATCGCTGTAAGCGGGATCTTTAGTCCCGGTGCTCGCCCATAGCAGTCGCTGGGTGCGTGCACCATGGCTGGATAAGGATTGCCAGCGCTTATCTTTAATCCATTGCTGATAGTGCTGATAGGCCAGGCGTGCACAAGCGATGGCAGCTTTACCTCGTAAAGCACCAACAGATTTGTCGTCAGTAATTCTGACAAGCTCATCCAGACGTTTATCCACCAATACATCAATGCGACTCAGGAAAAAACTGGCAACGGAAGTAATATGATCAACAGGCTTATGCTGGGCCACACGGGTTTCCAGTCCTGCCAGAAATGCATCGACTACCTGCCGGTAACGTTCCAAACTGAACAATATCGTCACATTGATGTTGATACCCGCGGCAAGCAGATGCGTAATGGCAGGCAATCCTGCCCGCGTTGCCGGCACCTTGATCAGGACATTAGGCTGGTTAAGCGCTGCCCATAACCGCTCAGCCTCGCTGATGGTTTGTTCTGTATCATATGCAAGATGGGGTGAGACCTCCAGGCTGACAAAACCGTCACGGCCATTTGATTGATCGTAGAGTGGTCGAAACAGCTCGGCGGTCCGAGCTACATCTTCTAAGGCTAGTGCTTCATAAATTTCTTTTGGCGGCATGCCACGGCGCGTAAGCAGTGTGATTGCTTCATCGTAGTCATGGTGTTCGTTAATCGCCTTTTCAAAAATGGCCGGGTTGGAAGTTATCCCTGCCAAGCCGTCTTCCTCTATCATTCTGGCAACTTCACCATTTTTCAGCATTTCACGCTGGATGTAGTCGAGCCAGACGTTCTGGCCAAGTGCTTTGATCTGTAGTAATGGATTAATATTCATAACATACCTCCTAATTTTTAGTCCATGGCATTAACGTCAGGTTCCAGGGATTGGTAGCATCTTTGGTGACAATCGCCATAATTGAACTCAATGAGTAACTCATGCTCAATCTCTGGTTAAACACTATCATTGTGAATTCCCATGCCACATTGCCGTACCTGACCACCAGTGAATCAGGTTGTTCTCAATAGGAGTACAAGCATCTGGGTGGTACGCCACGCAGCGAGGTGTGAAATCAGTGTAAGGGCGTGTGGTAGGTAAATTACCTCTATAAAGGTAGCCATTTAAAGCACCTGGAATGCTGGCGTGGCGCAGCATCGTCTCGCAAACAGGCGCTTCGCTAGCTAGCGGATTTGCATATAACTGGATCTGGACAGAATCGGGCAAAACTTCCCCTAAATAAATCTGTACTTCAAATGCCCAGCCATCTTTTTCTTCCGATACCGTCAAATTGCCCCAATGTACCTGATGCCAATTAAGCCTTAGCTGTTCATTCCACAAACGAAGTTTTTTAGCAATGACGCTTCCTTGGGCTGTTCGCTGCTGAAAGGTGATGGCAGCGGGAAGATATAGCTTTTCAACATATTCGCGTACCATGCGATTGCTGCTGAACTGCGGAGCGAGATGAGCCATACTGGCGCGCATGCGGGTAACCCAGGTTCTGGGGATACCCGTTGTGTCGCGATCATAGAACATCGGTACAATCTCTTCTTCCAGAAGATGGTAGAGTTGTTCGGCTTCCACGTCGTCCCAACCGACTTCAGTGTGCTCTTTGCCATCACCTAGCGCCCAGCCAACTTCCGGTGTGTAGGCTTCGGCCCACCATCCATCCAGTTCCGAGAGATTCAAGCCACCATTCACCAATACTTTCATACCGCTGGTACCACTGGCTTCCCACGGTCGGCGTGGGGTGTTGATCCATACATCCACGCCTTGCACCAGTTCCTGTGCTAGGGCAATATCGTAGTCTTCGAGAAATACCACATGCTTACGAACCAATGGCTGAGCAGCAAACTGCGCCCATTGCTGAACGAAGCATTTCCCTCCATTGTCGGCAGGATGGGCTTTGCCTGCGACAACGAGTTGTACTGGTCGTTGAGTATCAGTAAGTATTCGAATCAGGCGGTTAGGATCATGCAGCAACAGGTTAGGGCGCTTGTAAGTGGTGAAACGCCGCGCAAATCCGAGTGTTAACACATTGGGGTCTAGAATCTGGTCAACTTGATCAATAGTTTCCTTTTCTGCACCACTTTGACTCAATTGCAAGCGAAGCCGTTGCCGTGCCTGACGCACCAAATCAGCACGTTCTTGCCCGCACAAGATCCAAAGCGTGGCGTCATCCAATTTGTTAATTGCGTTGGCAAGCATTTCTTCCGTGCCGAGCCAGCGGCCCTTGCCACAAGATTGAGTCCAGATCTCATCTGCCCAGGGAGAATCCCATGACGGCACATGTACACCATTGGTTACATAACTTATGGGTACTTCACACTCAGGCCAACGGGGGTAGAGATCTTGGAAAATACCTTGGCTAACTTTGCCATGCAGGTGGCTCACCCCATTTATTCTGACGCAAGTTCGTGCTGCCAGATAAGCCATATTGAAGGGCTCATTGTTATCTTGTCCATTCCGGCGGCCTAGCTTCACTAATTCCTCAGGTGCTACGCCTAGATCCTTGGCGTATAGCAAGCCATATTTTGCGAGCAATTCACGTGGAAAGGTATCAAAACCGACTGCCACCGGCGTATGCGTGGTGAATATGTTACCTGGTCGCGTTGCCCAAAGTGCCTCCCAAAAATCCACTTGTCGTTTCTCGCTAAAACAGCGAGCGCGTTCCAGGGTAACGAAGGCAGCATGACCTTCATTCAGATGACAGATATCAATTTCCAGTCCTAATGCTTCAATTAACCGCCAACCCCCTATTCCCAGAACGATCTCCTGTACTAGACGGATTTCCTCTCCACCGCCATAGAGTTTGCTAGTAATGCCGCGATCACGCGCACTGTTCAGAAGATTGTTACTATCGAGTAAATACAAGTTAACTCGCCCCACTCGCGCTTCCCAAACCTGCAAGCGCACTGTCCGCCCAGGCAACTCAATGGGTATGTGTAACCAAGCACCGTTATGAGCCAATACTGGATGTAGCGGTAAACTGCTAGAATCATTATAAGAATAAATTTCCTGCTGCCAGCCATTTACATCCAACACTTGTCGAAAATAACCTTCCTGATAGAGAAGGCCGATTGCGGTAACGGGCACGGCCAGATCACTGACAGCCTTGAGATAGTCCCCCGCCAGTACACCCAGACCGCCTGCATACAATGGCAAAGCCTTACCTAAACCAAATTCCATACTGAAATAGGCGATTCCTTTGAGTTTGGCTTCGGCATGCACTTCTCCAAACCAACCACAGCAATCGCAGTAACCATTACGCGCCTTAGTTAAGTTGCCAAGGTGTTGTTTAAATTGCGTGCTCCGATTTAACTCTTCCAGTCGTTTGTGCGACAAGTTTTGCAAAACAACAAATGGATTTTCACTCTGCTCCCATAATTGTGGGTCCATTGTTTTCCATATCTCATCGCCAGCATGGCTCCAGGTCCAACGCAAGTCTGTGGCCAGATCTGCAATCTGTTCAAGCAGTGGCAACAGCTCAGCGGGCAAATCCTGCAAGTAATGCATCATTAAGCGAGGTGTCTTCATGAGTTTTTTGCGCTCTTTCCTTTACCCATAGCATGCTGATCAATTATGAGCGTACTGTCCCTATCTTGCTCCCAATCGTGGCCCAAGGGTATGACAAGGGTCACTTCCAGCCAGTTATTCTCGTCTCTGTGTTCTGTCCGCCTCGCGCTCGATGAGGTTACTATGATTTTTTTTGGCGAAACTTCATTTTGGCGAAACTCCGTTTTCACAATCTCAGAGTAGTCCGCCTGTGGCGACAACGCACACAGAAGAAACAAGCGACAATGAATTCGATATGCTATTGTTGGAATGCTGAGCGGGTGAGATCCGCTCATCCAATGGCACTAACCCGCCTGGTTTTTTAATGCAAAGTTTTTTCTTGAAAGATCGGAGAGATCATGATAGTCAGGCGGTGTAAACCGCGGTTTTTTACATCGCTGAAAAATAGTTTTCCTGCAAAATGTACCCCGCTCATACTCACTACTTCAAAATGATGTCCTATGCGTGAAAGAAAGCGCAAATATGGGTTAGTCCGCTCTCCTTTTAATAGCTCGATTTTCGCCAGTTTTGGCAATAACTTGGAGATATGGAGTTTCGGAAAATTCTTAGGCGAACAACCCAATAACTTTGCGCCAGCTTCGTTGCAATCGCGAATCAAGCCATCATCAGAAAGTATCAGAACTGCCTGCTCGTTTTCGATACTTCCAGCTTTAGTGTCGAAACCATTTCTTGGTTTCGTTTTACTAGTACTCATTGTTTCTCCTCCGTTTCTGCAGCCAAACAATCATTCAGCTCATGTCCTGGTTCAAATCCTCTGGTCTGCGCCTTGTAATATACTGAAACAGTAATACGAGAGTAATGATCTTCCTTTATTTCACACGGTTATTCCATTTTTAAATCAAACCTGACTTTGTCGACTTCTCCTTGCGTATTATTCATACTGTCTGCAGCTTGCTTTCGTGTCATGTTTGATGTGGAAATGGAATTAGATTCACTGCCAGTGAGCGACGTTTTCTTCCTTCCTACCACGCTTTGCAAATGGTTTAAAAGATTCCATCTTTGTCTCTTCTTTAATAAAGTAACTACAAATTAGTGGAATAATGGAAAAATATAATCTTTGTATTTCATCGTTACCCTAGCAATCTGACTCTATCGAAAAACATAAGGTAATTAAATACGTGTAAACACGTAGTAATTATTTTGAAATCTTCAGTTGGTCGAGTGGAGCGTGTGGAAATCTAGGTGCGACGCAAGACAAGGCGCTCATAACGAGCTTGGCCGATGCGAGCTAGGACTATTTTGAGATGAGATTAATTGACAAAGACTGATCCATTAGACTATCCAGTCTAGAAGCACCGAAACTTTTCCACTAGCTTTTCAAGATTTCCAGATCAATGGGTTGCAGTGCTATTGAATTGGGTCATTCATTAATTTACAAAATTTCCTGTTCTTATTTTATTAAGCATTATCCTTAGGTCAGAATAAGGTTTTTGCTTATTTTAATTTTCTTCAAGGAGAAGTAATTTTTGATTTAATCAGGCGTAGTTTGCTAGTGCTGTAGCGTTGCTCGAATGCAAGAATTAAGACTACTTTACGGCCGCATAAAATCAGGAGGTACATACATATGGCAAAGATTCTCGTTCTTTATTACAGCATGTATGGGCATATCGAAACGATGGCGAAAGCAGTAGCTGAAGGCGCACGTAGCGTTGAAGGTATCGAAGTCACCCTTAAGCGGGTGCCTGAGTTGATGCCGGAAGATGTGGCACGAAGGGTCGGCGCCAAGCTCAATCAGGAAGCGCCAATCGCGACTGTAGACGAGTTGCCGAACTACGATGCCATTATTTTCGGCACGCCAACACGTTTCGGCAATATGTGCGCACAGATGCGCAATTTTCTTGATCAGACCGGCCGCTTGTGGCTCGCCGGCAGCTTGATTGGCAAGGTGGGAAGCGTATTCACTTCCACAGCCACGCAGCACGGTGGACAGGAAACCACGATCACCTCATTCCACACAACCCTGTTACATCAAGGCATGATTATCGTGGGTGTTCCCTATTCCTGCGAAGAGATCCTGAACATGAATGAAATTACCGGCGGATCGCCTTATGGAGCAAGCACGCTTGCAGGTGGTGATGGCAGCCGTCAACCGTCAGAGAACGAACTAAAAATCGCACGATTCCAGGGAATCCATGTTGCGAAAATAACCAAAAAATTATCAGCCTAATGACCTGCTTGGAGAGGGGACATCCAAAAGGAGTCTTTCTCAATAAACTGTACTAGTAGTCAGTCATGCTGAAACACAAGGATAAAGGCGAGCCAATTTACGTCGTGCATCTTGCGTGGTAAAACGCCATTTGACCGACATGGCTTTCGCATTGCGTGCCTGGATATTGGCTTCGATCTCACGTCGTAGGCGATCCTTGTCTGGTATCCGTCGCGATAGGCACATATTTGATAGCACGGCCAGTTCGATTTCAGCGATGTTCAGCCAACTGCCGTGCTTCGGCGTGTAGTGGAATTCCAATCTCCGTGCCAGTTCGCGTGCTTGTTCGGCAGGAAAAGTCTCGTATAGGGAAGCCATCTTGTGCGTGTTGAGGTTGTCGAGCACCACACGGATCACCGTCGCTTTGGGATAAAGGTCGGCAATGCGCTTCATGCACTGGGCGAATTCTATCTTGGTGCGCCGGTCGGCAATATCCACTTGACGGAAGCCGCGCTTGGGCTCACAAATCATCATCAAATCGCAGACGCCCTTGCGCTCGTATTCGGTGTCATAACGCGCCGGCGTTCCCGGTTCGGCGGGAATCGGTATACGCACTTCGGCAATCAATTGCTTGGGACTTTCGTCAAAACACACCACCGGATGCAACGGGTCATAGGGTTCCTCATAAAGATCCAGCACGTCTTCCATGGCTGCCACGAACTCCGCGCTCACTTCAGGGATGCACCATTCCTGTTGCTGCCAGGGCTTCAGAGTGTTTTTTTAAAAGCTGGCGGATGGTTTCGTGGCTGCACGACGGTGCATAAGCCAACTCTACCACCTTCTCCGCCAACAACCGTAAGGTCCAGTGGGTATGGCCCTCTGGTGCAGCGCTGCAGGCGATGGCAATGAGGTGGGCGGCCTGTTTGTGCGTCAGTTTTGGCGCTTGACCGGGGCGGGGGTGATCTTTCAGCGCCGCTTCCGGGCCTTCTTCCACGCACCGCTGGCGGGTCTTGGCCACCATTGACGGCGATACGCCCAGCGCCTCGATGATAGCTTTATCCTGCACACCTTCAGCGGCCTTTAGCAGGATACGCGCCCGCGTTTGGCTGCGCGCCGCACTTGTGCCTTTGCGGATCAGAGCTTGCAAATACTGTTTTTCATCCTCACTCAAGCTCACTTTATATTTGATGGCGGACATGGCTCGACCTCTTTAAGCAAAAACTCATACCATACATCAATAACTGACTCGATCGCTTTGTTTTAAACTGACTGACTACTAGCTCAGATCAATTCTTTCAGGTTATTAAGCGGAATATTTTTCTATTTCAAGAAGTTTGTTGAGGTATTCATGCACTACTGCGATGTATATGGCGTGGCTTCATGTCAAAGGTGAAACTGAAAGAGGAGTATTGGTATCTATCTGGGTGTATCTGTTCCGCCAAGACTTCGCTTGGCAACGCGTGCTTTTCCACCCATTGTATAATTCCTAATGTGTAAGAATTTCTAGCGTTGTTTACAGTATTCCGGAGAATACTGTAAATGAACATGCACAAACATATAAGACTCACGCCACTTGACCGTCAGGAGCTGTGGCAGCTTTGACCTAACTCGCTGCTGGCAAGTGTCTCAACTTGCCGAACGCTTTCGAGTCTCAAGACCCACGATTTACGCCGTTCTCAAGCGGGCAAGGCGCAAGGAGTTTTTTCCTCGCGACAGTACCAATCAACGTTTTAAAACAATCCAATACGGCCTCAAACGCTTAGCCAAAGTCGAGCAGTCCATCCAGGAGCGCTTGAAACGCGAGGCAAAGCGTTATAACAAGTCTTATCCCGGCTAACTCATGCATTTCGATACTAAACGCCTGCCTTTGCTCAAAGGCCAATCACCTACCCAACCCGGGGAATACCTGTTTGTCGCGATTGACGACTTCTCCCGAGAACTCTATGCAGCCATCTTGCCCGATAAAATCCAGAATAGCGCAACCTGGTTCCTCATCAAAACCGTCATTGCCCAATGCCCTTACCAGATCGATTATGCTTATTCTGATAATGTCAAAGAATATAAAGGCACTGACAGTCATGCTTTCGTTAAAACCTGCAAAGCCCACGGCATCGGCCAGAAATTCACTCAAGCCAATCGACTCCAAACCTACGGCAAAGCTGAACGCGCTATCCGCACCTTGATGCAGATGTGGCATGACAAGACCAATTTTAAAGACTGTACCGACCGGCAAGTTCAACTCGGTCGCTTTATTAACTTTTATAACACCGTCAGCCACACAAGAGTTTATATAACTCAACTCCTTATGAAATACTCCAATATTATTTCAATCAACCTCTCTGTAAACAACCCTGAGATTTCTTACAGTTAGGCTATAGATGGTAGTATCAAGGTTATTTACTGATTAGTGAGTGCTGGAACGGCATACCAGTACACGGCTAAAAAATGGCAGGCGGTGCCAGATATCACAAATAAGTGCCAGATGAAGTGCCCATAGCGCAGGACTGAGTCAGCCGCGAAGAAAGTTACGCCAATTGTATAGGACAGGCCACCTGCCACAATCCATGC
Organism: uncultured beta proteobacterium; assembly: GCA_963815685.1. Classification (GTDB taxonomy): domain Bacteria; phylum Pseudomonadota; class Gammaproteobacteria; order Burkholderiales; family Nitrosomonadaceae; genus Nitrosomonas. The sequence goes on along the minus strand of CAWFHT010000011.1, from coordinate 6,970 downwards.
TAGGCCAGACCAGGGTAAGCGATTATAAAGTGGATCAATCGCAACCACGATAAGCCATCCCATCATTAAATAAATTACCGCGGATATGATGGGGTGGGGTATACGGTTAAATACTTTTAAAATAATCCCGATTAAGGCTAACACCCAAATTAGTCCTAGCATTGTCCAACCCCATGTACCATATAGTACGCCCAGAGTGAAAGGTGTGTAAGTGCCAGCGATGAGTAGATAAATGGCGGAGTGTTCAATGGTTTGAAAGGTGCGCTTTAGCCTGCCGGGATAAAATGCGTGATAAAGAGTTGAACTTAGATAAAGCACGATCATGCTGGCGGCAAATATATACACGCCGATCAGATATCCGGTATCATTGAGCTGTGCTGCCTGAATAATGATGAAAGGCGTAGCCACAATAGCTGCAACCAGACCTAAACCGTGGCTGATGCTGTTGGCAATCTCTTCCCCACGCGTTTGTTCACGCTCGTACTTCAATACGCGCAGAATCTGTTTGATCCACGCATGCCATTTATTGTCTCGCATAGGCAGAAAGGTTATTTAAATATTCTGACTAAGATTAGCTTCTTCAGCTTCCAAGTAGGACATCTGTTTCTTTTTTTTGCTCTTCAATTTTTTGAGATTCTCCAAATCAGCTAGGATTTATCTAATAAATAGAAATAAAAAATCACAAACTCTAATGAGAGAATAGGCATTGTATTTAATCTCCCTCCTAATTCTTTAGATTACAAATAATAATCCGCTTACTTTAAATTTCCATTGGTGCGCTTGCATACTTTAAACTAGAGTTTAGAGCGAACCCATCAGTTCAAGCTGGTAATTTTCAGCTTGAATCTGTTGATTGCTTCACTAATTTTCTTTGTACTACGTTGTGTTACGCTGTTGATGCCTATAATCTTCATTTTTGCCCCAATCAGGTGGTCTGAATTTTTTGCAAGTAGCATCCCACCACTGCCTGATCGCAACATGTCGAAAAAGAAGAGTCAATCCTCTGCGGATTTGTCCGGCAGTTTTGGGATTTTCTTTGCGCCAAGGCGTATGCTGAAAAAGCGCATCGACTGTTGGGTTGTTTAAGCAACTCAGCAATTGTACCAAGCCATAGCTCACTATAGTGATATGCACCCGGCGATGTAAGGTTTTGCGTGTTTGCTGCCATGCTTCTTTCATGCCCCAAGTTTGTTTAAGTTGATTGAACATGGGCTCAATCGACCAACGCAGGCTATAGCTTTCAATCACTTGTTCCGCCGCCAGCGTGATGTCTGTGCTCAATATCAGGCTGGCCGCTTTCCATTCTCCATTGCTTCTTTCAAATTCGCACCAAACGGCATGCACTAACTGACCATCGAGAAAGCGCGCTTTGACCAGTTGGCTGCGCAATCGCACGCGTTGTTCTTTGCCGTAAATCTTGAGCGTTGTGATGGTACGATGTAGTTGATCAATACGTACCGGCGTGTATTTCTCCCCATACTTCCTGCTTCGCCCTAATTCGCCGTGACGCCGGGGTAGCGGTAGATCGTAGAGGCGAGTGTCTATCCTTACCTGACCAATCACCGGAAAACCTAGCCGGGTGTTGGCGGAAATCACACGGCGCCGCATATACCAGCTATCCATCAACACATAAACCTTCAATCCTTGCAGTAAGCCCTGTATCGCGCGTACCAGCGCATTGGCCGCAATCAACTTGCTGGTATTGCCGGTGCTTGGCATCAGCCGAGATAGAATCGGCAACGCAACCGCTTCACCGTTTGTCCGTTTGGCAACCATTGCCAGACTTACCCGGCATTGCCCCAGCACATATGCAGCCAGGTTTGTCTTGTTGCCGTGCTGATGATGAATCCGGCTTCCCGGCGCTTTCTTCGTTGCGCGTAGCGTCAGCGTATCATCGATCACCAGATACACCGTATGTTGCCTCAAACAAGCTAAAACCAGTCGTGCAAATTGCCGCGCCAACCCAAGCCATGACCATTTCCCATGTTGCAACCACTTATAATAACTCGTCCAGTGGTTGCGCATATTCACCATCAAATACGCATCGGTCACAAAGCCTGTCGGTGTTAACATCGCTCCAATCAACAACTCGATAAACGTACCGATTGATCGAGCGGGTAGCGCCTTGCTCAAAAATGTTATCCAATGGCACAGTTCGCTTGGGATACCAGCATATCCTTTTGCATTCATCGCGGCCTCCAGAAGTGAATGAAAATTCCTTTCTAGAGGCCGCCTTTCTAAATATCTTTCAAAAACAAAGATATTTAGAAAGGCGGCAACGATTTTTATGCTACTTTGTCAAGCTTTTTTCTTATTTTCTTAGGGTGATTTACCTCCTTTGGGGCTGAAACTCTAAACTCTAGCTTTAAAGAAAGAAATAAAAAAAGCCTAAGGTCTGTTGACAATTTAAAATAAGTGTTTAATAAGTAGAAGCAAACTCGTACTATTGGGGTCCCTATACCACCAATAAAACGAGTTTGAGATGCCCCGGTTAATGCTCAGTGATGAGTTCTGGTCGAAGCTGGAGAAGATTCTGCTTCAGGAAGCTATTTATAACAAGCGCAATTTGCGCATGACAGTAGAAGGTATACTATACCGAATGCGGGTTGGTTGCCCATGACGTGACTTATCCGAGGTTTTTGAATGTTGGAATTCCATCTACCAAAGATTCAATGCCTGGTCATCCAGTAGCAAGCGGAGCAGGATTTTCAAAGCGTTGACCATTGATCCGGATTGGGAGTGGAAATTTATTGATGGCAGCTATGTTAAGGCACACCAGCATAGTGCGGGAGCAGTAGATCAAGAAACCGCAGGCCATCGGAAAAAGCCGTGCGGGCAACACTACAAAGATTCATCTGGTGGTTGATGGTTATGGTTTGCCGGTTGAGTTTGAGATTACCGGTGGAGAAGTGAATGATTGCTCTGTAGCAGCGGAGTTGATTGCCAAATTACCTGATGCGCAGGCAATTGTGGCGGATAAGGGTTATGACAGCGAGTGCATACGGGAGCAAATAGTGAAGAAGGGAGCTAGAGCTGTAATACCGAGAAAGTGTAACTCGGTTAAGGGCAACGCAGACATGGATTGGGGTTTATATAAATATCAGCATTTGGTGGAAAACGCCTTTGCCCGATTAAAGCAGTATCGGGCAATAGCAACACGATACGACAAACTAAAAAGAAATTACGAAAGTATGGTAGCTATCGCGTGTGGATATCTGTGGCTACCTATGTGAAATGTCAACAGACCTTAGGGTATGGAATGTTTGCATAGTGAATTGGTAGATCAAGGGGTACAGATTATAGCATCCTGTGTTCGAGTGCTTCGCAAGAAGCTAAATGCAGTTGCCAGGATCAGAGTATATACTATCGATGATGCCGTTGAATCTTCCTGCGCAATATTGCAGCGTGTTTTTGGGTAATGTAAACAAAATTTGCTGAACAGATTTAACATGATAGATTTCGAAAAAACGAAAGCACAATTAGTTCATGAGATCACTGAGCTTCGCAAGCGTTGCGCCACCCTTGAAAAGGCAGCAGGTGAACGAAGCCAGTTGGAGATGAAAATTAAGGATGAGCGGGATTATGCTGAGAGCATTATTGAAACCATGCGCGAGCCTCTTATTGTGCTGAGTTCAGACCTAATGATTCTCTCTGCCAACCACAGCTTCTACGACACCTTCAAAGTAGCACCTGAACATACAATTGGGAATTTCATCTACGATCTCGGAAATCGGCAATGGGACATTCCAGGTTTGCGAGTACTCCTTGAGGATATTATTCCCCATGCTACTGTGATCAATGGCTATGAAGTCGAGCACGTCTTTATCAATCTCGGACGAAAGATTTTCCTACTCAATGCGCGGGAGATTTTGCGGGAAAATCTCGGCTCACACATTATTCTCCTAGCCATGGAAGACATTACCGAGCGTAAGCAAATGGAAGAGCAGATTAATCAACTGGCGTTCTACGACTCGCTCACTCAGTTGCCTAACCGTCGTCTGCTCAACGACCGTTTGAGCCAAGCCATGTCTGCCAGCCAGCGCAGTGGTCGCTATTGTGCACTGATGTTCCTTGATTTGGATAACTTCAAGCCGCTTAATGATACGTATGGGCATGTGGTGGGAGATTTGCTATTGATTGAGGTTGCGAATCGAGTTAAAAATTGTGTTCGTGAGATGGATACGGTGGCACGCTTCGGCGGTGATGAGTTTGTTGTAATACTGAACGATTTGAATATGGATAAAGCCGAATCAGCTTCACAAGCCGAGCTCGTTGCAGAAAAAATCCGCACTTCCTTGTCGGTCCCCTACTCGTTGGTCATCAAGCAGGAGGGGAAGTCCGATACCACCATCGAATATCATTGCACTGCCAGTATCGGCGTGGCGTTATTTTTCAATCATGAGATCAACCAAGACGATATCCTCAAGTTGGCTGATACGGCGATGTATCAGGTTAAAGAATCCAAGCGCTAGTTGACAAGTGATTTAACCCGCCACGGGTGCTCACCGACCTCTCGTTCTGGTGCTCGCTTCGCTACGTCTTCTCACAGGACACCCCGTTAGATACCCTGCTAGTCATCGCTGTTTTGGGTACAATTATTCCAGCCAGTTTGTGAAATTCCATAGCAGGAAGCGTATAATTATAGAAATACGTTTCTGTCTTTATGGGAACTGGTAATAATCTTCTTCATCTTCTCACGGTTGTTTCTTGAAGTACAGTTCATCAAGAAAGTTGAATGTTTCCAAATATAAACACATACCACGAAATCACACCGTTGAAGGTTTGTTAAGCATAGATCGTCTAGAAATTCCGCTACTGCTGCGTTATACCTTGAAAACTGGCCTAGAATTGAATCCTCATTCTGATACAGACTTTTTCTTTGTTTAAATCCTTGCCCTCTGTGATTCATTGTGAATACTCAGAGTCTCCAATTAAGGAGTATTATTTTTTTCAAGGTTGACAATATGTTGAGCATTATAGAGCGAATTGAAAAATATATAGTGTATATCCTTGTTTTTATGCTACTTATGTCGGTAGTCCTGGGTACTATTGAGTTAGGTAGAGTCATACTCGATGGAATTATTGCGGCCCCTTTGTTTTTAGTCAAAATTCACACTTTGTTTGAGTCCTTTGCTCTTTTTCTCGTCATTGTGATCGGATTAGAGCTTCTCAAATCTATAAAAAGCTATCTAGTGCATGGTTCCATTAACCCTGCATTCGTTATTGAAGTGGCAATCATTGCTCTTGGTAATAAGTTAATTACTGTAGATTTAAAATCTAGCCCACCTGAATTCCTTTGGGGTATGGCGGCTATTCTGATCGGTCTGTCAGTAACCTATTTTATTCTCAAGAAAACAAGCTAATATCCATGATGGTTCTAAATACTTCTTCTATGAGTGCTGCATGAGTAGTTTGTTACAGAGTCTGTAGCAGTACCAAGAATTATTTTTGGCATTTATTTATTATAAGATTAGACCATACATGGACGTATATGGACTCCTCCGTTTTGTGTGAGATTTTTTGATCTGGCTTGGCTGAAACACTTGCACTCGTATATCCGGCCTATAATGGGACCGCTTAATTACATCCCTGACCTTGATGGAAATTCGCTGTTGAGGCCTCATCGCCCACTCGTGGTCAAATGCCACTATCCATGTACCAGGCTACTCAACTGCGGATGTGTCCGCTTTGCCATCACTAGAAATCACACTGCAAATCAAAGAAATCAATTATGTTTACGTTATATCACACTATTTACCCATAACATTCGCAGCAAACCAAGCACGGGGAAAGCTGATTTGCCGTATCCCAATTTTGTCTGGAGTTATCCTCAACCACTTGGCACTGAACCCTCAATAGTACTTATGCGACAGCAAGCCGATGGGAATAGTTCGGGTCATAAGCGCAGTCTTTGGCAAGTATCGCCCAGATACGCCGTGCCGTACGGTGTGCCATCGCTACCACCACTTTATTGAGAGTTTTTCGCTGCAGCATCGCCTGTTGCCAACTGTTGAGCTTGTCGACACGTTTAGCATAACTCAGGGCTGCGCGGGCCCCATGCACCAGCAAGTAGCGCAAATAGGTATCGCCACGTTTGCTAATGCCCTGCAACCGGGTTTTGCCACCGCTGGAATTTTGTCGTGGAACCAGTCCTAGCCAGGCTGCGAACTGGCTCGCGCTCTTAAAGTTTTGTATGTCACCAATCGATGCCACCACAGCCGTAGCTGTTAGCGGACCTACTCCTTCAATCTGGAGGATGCGCTGACATTCGTTGCTGCTACGAAGATGCGATTCGATCTGTTTGTCGAATGCCTTAATCCGGCAAGTTAGATTAGTCAGTTCCTGAAAGAGTGATGAGAACATTGGCTTGAGCTCCTCAGGTATTTGGCTGCCTGATGAACTGATGATCTGCATCAGTCGTGTATTAAGCTGCTTGAAGCTCTGTGGAATGATAATACCAAACTCAGCCAAGAGGCCACGAATCTGGTTGCCGAGTGCAACGCGTTGTTTGATGATACCGGCACGTACGCGATGCAACACAAGCACTGCCTGCTGTTCTTCACTCTTAATCGGCACAAAACGCATATTCGGACGCATCACTGCCTCGCAGATTGCCTCCGCATCACGAGCATCATTCTTGTTGGTTTTGACATAGGGCTTCACGTACTGAGGTGGCATCAGTCGCACGGTGTGCCCCATTTCCGACAAGCGGCGGCCCCAATAATGGGCGGAGGAGCAAGCTTCCATACCCACCAGACATGGGGTAAGCCTGGCGAAGAAATCAATCATTTGTCCGCGCGCGAGCTTCTTTTTAAGAACAGTCAATCCTGACGGATCAGTACCATGTATCTGGAAAACGTTTTTGGCAAGATCAATGCCGATTACAGCGATTTGTTTCATTTTGGTCTCCTCGGTTAGTTAAAGATGCTACCGTACCCCTTCCTGGAAGGAGGAGTCCATTCCATTGCCC
>CAWFHT010000010.1:0-59795 GCA_963815685.1 uncultured beta proteobacterium | reverse complement strand
CGCGCTCGAATCTCATTTGGTTGATGCACTTCGACATATGGAGGAAACTACGGATGCAGTGACATCAATCGCCGGATGGGATTGGATAATTAATTTACTTTGTAACGCTAATTAGAATAAATGGCCGACATCGCTGATTTCATGAACGTTCCGTAATAGGTAATCCATCCCTGAATGGTCGGATTAATCGCTTTCGCCAACCCAGAAATACTTTGACTGTAGCCCGCTTTAATCAACGGATGCCCTTTGAGCTTTGCTCTCGTTGCTTTCAACGCTTTACGGCTGACTGCCGGTGAGAAGCTGACAAAGAACTTGCCGTTTCTATCTCGAGCACTTCGAGGCCTGAATGTATAACCCAGAAAATCAAAGCTCTGATTCGGATATTGCTCGTCTCGGTTTGAGTCCTTGCAGTACACAATCTTAGTTTTCTCCTGGCAGAGCTCAAGACCGCACCAGGTAAACCTTTGCCTGATTTGCCGCTCTATCATTTCCAACTGGGTTTCACTTCGACAGTGCACCACAATGTCATCGGCATAGCGTTCAAAATGGATACACGGAAAATGCGTTTGCATCCATTTATCAAAGACCAGATACAAAAAGATATTTGCCAGCAACGGACTGATAACACCACCCTGCGGCGTGCCTTTCTCGCGACAGATCCGCTCTCCATTGGTCAGTATCACATCAGCCTTCAACCAGCGTTCGATGTACAGCAACATCCATTTGCAGTCAGTGTACTTGGCCACTGCTTTCATAAGCCATGATCCAAGGCGTCGAAGAATCCCTTGATGTCCATATCCAGCACCCAATCATCCCGCCAACAGCGTTGCCGTGTTTGCGCGATGGCATCGAGCGCCGATTTTCCAGGCCGATAGCCATAGGAATCATCATAAAAGTGAGGTTCCACAAGGGGTTCCAGTCGATTCTTGATGACCATTTGTGCAATGCGATCCGAGATAGTCGGTATACCCAATGGCCTCAGCGTACCATTCGACTTCGGTATTTCGACACGGCGTACCGGTGGCGGAAAGTAGCTGCCTGACGACAACCGATTCCATATCTTGTACAGATTGTTCTTTAAATCAGCATCAAAATCCTCTAACGTTTGCCCATCAATACCGGCTGCCCCCTTATTGGCTTTCACCGCCAAATAGGCATCCCATACGGCATGCTTGGATAGTTCAAATGACTTTGCCAAGGTTTATTGCTCCTTCCGTTAGTGGTTGGCAATAGCACTTGGCTGAATAACGCAACCCCTTCGCTCCACCGCCATTACAGCGTTTTCATCACTACTACGAGTTGCTCCGCCCCTCTGGCTGACATCGGTACTTGCAAAGTTACTGACAACAGTCACTTTTCTTCCCTTGGCATTCAGCCAGCAGGTTCCCACGTTCCACACAAGAGCCTGGATTAAGTTCATGCAGCCTCTACGCCAAACGCCACCCAGCCCATAAACAGGTACTGTCTGGGTCTGTCCCGGATCAACAACGCTATCCGGTTTTGACGTTGGTTGGTTTGCTTTCCGACATGTCATCGACTGTTCACTTGCGTTCATCTGCTTAATCCGTACCTGACACTTTCAAGTGCCTTTTCCAACGACGCTTACTACCGCGACTTTTGATCGAAGCAGCTCGTGGTGGTTTGAAGTCGAGTCCTGTAACCAGACTTCGAGGGGCCTACCCTCATCTCTCATGCAGCATAGCTGCTCGAAGGACTGCGTCCTTCTTTGCGCCTTCGTGGCATTCCATGACATATTAAACTGAGTGTACCTCCTATCGTTAATGGAAGACATAAAAAGCAAAACGCCCAGGGCCGATGATGACCGAGAACGCTTTGTAGGGTGCGACGCTTTCAGATTATTGAACCCATAGCGTCGCCGAAGGCTCTGTTAGCAACAAATATCGATTGACAATACTATTGGCTAGTGTTAGAAAAACAAAAACTAATAAAATCGAAATCTTACTTTAGTAAGGAATATTTAACGAAGCAAGATACGGAAAAACGCAGAAACTCCTACTGATAAGGGTCTTTTTGTTGCGTCTTCGATTTCCTTACCCAAAGATGACTAAGGAGTTATTCGTGGAAAGTGGGAGAATATAGTGGTGATCTTTGGCTCTTGATGCACACTTGGCGAGTTTTTTCGGGTTCCCCTGAGGTGTACCCTGCTTGATGGATGTTTGATGAAAGAAGAAGTTTGTTTATGCCGAATTATTGACGTTACCGAGTGTCGTGCTGAAGGTAATTTTTATGGTTAATTTTCTGAAAAGGAGTTATAACTATGAAAATCGCGTTAACGGTAGCATTAATCAGCACCACGGTAGTAAGTTTCATGCAATACAGTTTTGCGGCCGAAACACCGCTGAAGCTCGCGGAGGAGCGAATTCCTCACAACGAGGATCAGGCGATAGACGGGATCGTCAAGCTGCAAACCGATATCATGAAAGCCACCAAGAAAACCCATCTGCGTGGCCAACACACAAAAGCGCACGGATGCATGGAGGCAACTTTTACGGTTTTGCCAGATATTCCCCCGGAATTGAAGGTGGGAATATTCCAGACACCCAGGAACTATCAGGCGCTCATCCGGTTCTCGAATAGCGCCAGGTTATCTGATTCCGAACCTGACATCCATGGAATGGCGATCAAGATATCGGGTATTGAAGGCAGAAAAGCCTTGCCTGGCGATACCAGCGGTGCGCAAGATTTCATCTTGATCGACAACGAAACCTTCTTCGCCCCTGATGCGACAACCTTGCTGGGCTTTATAGGTGCAAAAGCCGCGATACAGAAAGATCCCAATGCCATCAAAGTATTCGCGGCAAAGAGCCCGACTAATCAAGATACCGTCTCTCGGGCTGAAAAAATAATAAAGCTAGTTCCATCCCCACTCGTGATTCCTTATTGGAGCACGGTCCCTTATAAATTGGGTGATCACGCCGTCAAGTATTCGGCAAAACCAGACAATATTTCTCCCGATGATTATTTGCGTGATGCCATGGTAGAACGTTTATCCCAACCACAATCAGATGCTACCTTTAACTTCTACGTGCAAACACAAACCGACGCCGAGACCATGCCGATTGAAAATCCGACCGTGCCCTGGACATCATCTGAAATCAAAGTAGCAACCATCCAGATCGCCCCGCAAGACTTCAACACTCCAAAACGTAAGAAGGTCTGCGAAGAACTCTCGTTTTCACCTTGGCATGCGTTAGAAGTTCATGCGCCTCTCGGTGGGATTAATCGAGCACGTAAAGCCGCGTATGAGGCAAGTTCGACATTACGTCACCAGATAACGCCTTAGAAACCGTTTGGTATTTCTAAGCCCCAGCGTTAGTTAATTGTATGGTAGATAAACGAAAATTTTATAATTAATTGTTAGACAGTCGAGAAATATGGATGGATTCACTACATCACTATTAGGAGGCAACGTGGAAAACACCGTTCGGCTAGAAAGCCAGTATGTGAGGCAATATCGCAAATCCCTCCGGCTCACATTTCGAGTAGCCGAGGGTCTAGTTAGATTAGTATCGTTTGAACGACTCGATATGATTTGCCCGCCTGCGATCGGGGAACACCCGGAGGCTGGGAAACATGGCGGTTTCTGGATGGAGCTTCGTGATGCAAACGATCACGTGCTCTTTCACCGGATTCTCTACTCTCCGCTAGGTGACTCCGTTGCAGTGCATTCGCCGGACGGCAAGATTCAGCGCGTATTCGGTGCCGTAAAGGAAAATGTCTTCGAGGTACTCCTGCCGGACGACAGCAAAGCGAAGGCCATCGTGTTCATGGGCGAGTCGCTAGAACCGGCCACAGTGAGGAAAGAACGAGCGACGGCAGCGCACGAACTGGTGCGCTTCAATGTGCCCGAGGGGACGAAAGGCGGTGAGGCAGAACACGAGGAGGTGGGCAATGAGCGCAAGTGATGGATATGTTGTGGGCACAACCAAGATCGTTGACCATGGTCCTGGCAATACTCGGTGGGACCTTGTCATTATCGGCGATGGTTATCGTACGAGCGAGCTGGCGCAGTATCACGCGGACGTTCAGAACTTCCTGACAAGATTTCGCGCGACGCCTCCTTTTGACGAACTATTTTGCGGCATTAACGTGCATCGAATTGATGTTGTATCTACCGATAGCGGCGCTGACGATCCCGGTTGCGCAGGCGGGACGACAACAACTGCCAATACATATTTTGACGCAACTTTCTGCACTGTTTTTGCTGGAACCCCCCTTGATCGTTTACTGAGCGTGAATACCGCCCTGGCGCTATCTGTCGCCTCGATGCAGGTGCCGCTCAGGAATCAGGTACTGTGCATCGTCAATTCGAGTAAGTACGGTGGATCCGGAGGCGATGTTGCGACGTGCTCTACCCATCCCCAAGCGGCGGAGATCGCGATCCACGAGATTGGACACAGCGCATTCGGGCTGGCCGACGAGTATGGGGGGGACGGCACCGGCACGCCTGTGGGAGAACCCCCGCAGCCTAACGTGACGCGCGATACGAACCGTGACACGAATAAGTGGCGCACTTTAATCGCGGCCACGACACCGATGCCGTCGCAGTGCGACCCTAGTTGCGCCGCGTCTACTTGTGTACCGCCGGCGGCGCCGCCAGCAGCCGGCTCTGTCGGTACGTATGAAGGAGCGATCTACTCAGATTGCAACACCTATCGGCCCCTACAGAGCTGTTTCATGCGGGACTACGGGCCGTTCTGTCCCGTGTGCGCGGGCGTGATTCGCCAGACACTGCAGCAGTACCTTCCGGCTGAATCGATCAACCTGTCCACGCCGAGTATTGCGTTCACGAACGTTCCAGCAGGAATGGGTGGTATCGGAGTCACCACGCACCGAGCAATCATCTGGGAAGTGGTGACGTGCCGCCGTTTTACATTTCAAATCACCATCGGACCGACCGGCGGCTTTGGCACACCACTTGGTACATCGGTGATTGTCACGGCTGATCCGATTCTTCCCGCGACCTATGCGCGGATCTGGTTGTCTTACACGTCAACGACCCCCGGCAATTCCGCCAATGGAAGCGTGACTGTTCGCTGCGTCGAAACGGGGCAGACATGGATGATCAATATCGTCGCCAACACAATAGCGCGTCCGCGATCGGCCGTTGCACTCGTGCTTGACCGTTCTGGAAGTATGAACGAAGACGCGGGCGATGGCGTCACCAAGGTGCAGAAGCTGCGTGAGGCAGCCAACGCATTTATCAGCATTATGCTGCCTGGGGATGGAATCGGACTGGTTCGCTTCAACGAAGCGGCACAGCGATTAATGGAAATACAGGATGTCGGTGCGGCCCCGGGCGGTACGGGGCGTACGGTGGCGATCGGACACATCTCAGGAAGCGACATCGACCCCGCAGGCGCCACATCCATAGGCGACGGTGTGGTGAACGGGAAACAGATCCTTGATGACGCACAGGCAGCGGCAACCCCACCATACGACGTGACCGCTATGGTGGTACTCACCGACGGGATGTGGAACCGTCCCCCTGCCCTCGCCGATGTTTCCGGGAGCATTACGGCGAACACGTATGCGGTCGGCTTGGGTCTTCCGTCGAATATCAGCGTTCCTGCCCTCTCGATGCTCTGTCAGGGGCACAACGGGTATCTTTTGATTACGGGTGCGCTCTCAACGGATCAGTCGATGCGACTCAGCAAGTACTTCCTGCAGATTCTCGCCGGTGTTACGAATGCACAGATTGCAGCCGATCCGCGAGGAGTGCTCGACACTACCGCGGAACATCGTATCCCTTTCTGGATCTGCGAGGCGGATTACGGAATGGATTTGATCGTATTGAGCCCAGTTCCACAAGTCATTGATTTCCAGCTTGAAGCGCCGGACGGTTCGCGCATCACGCCGGCGTCAGGACCGGGAGGGGCCAATTCGCAATTCGTTCTGAGTCGCCATGCGTCCTATTACCGGTGCGCGTTGCCCGTACTCCCAGCAAATGCCGGTGGGAGCCACAATGGGTTGTGGCATGCGGTGCTGAAACTCGGTCGCCCATCTTCCGACTCGATCACATACGAGCGGCGTCAGGAGTATTACGCGGCGTACTATGATCCGAAGCGAGCAGTCTTGCCCTACGAGTTCGTGGTACATGCTTATTCTAGCCTGACCTTCTCAGCTTACGTGACACAAGCAAGTTTCGAGGTGGGGGCTGTCATTAATTTGACATCATCGATTCGCGAGTATGATGCGCCGCTGCTAGGGCGTGCGAATGTGTGGGCCGAGATACGACGGCCGGATGCAGTAAATGATCTTGTTGCGCTTAGCCTAGATTCGGGAGACCAGTTCGTCGCGACCTATGATCTCCGCCTTCCCGGAGTTTTCAGCATCCGTATGCGTGCACGTGGGGAGTCGTTGCGCGGTACGCCTTTCGAGCGTGAACGGACACTTACTGCGGTGGCGGTACCGGGTAGCGACAAATGGAGTCCGAATGACCCAAAGACCAACGATCTCTGTGAATTGTTGCACTGTCTGCGGGAGAAAGGCGTGATCAGTGGGGAACTCACGCAAAAACTGAAAGAACTAGGGATTGATCTTCCGGCATTTTTGAATTGTCTTGGCGAACGGTGTCGCTCGACGGCGGATGAACTCGAAAATCGCCAACCGCAGAAACAATACGATCCGGCAACCGCACAACTCGCAGGCATTTCACTTGAGCAATGGATCGGAATGATCGCCGACCACGTGGAAGAAAGGCTTCGTTGATTGGGGTGGCTTAACAAGTGGGCGTTCAAGGGGGATTAAGCTGCCCAACAAGGCGCTACACCGGAGCTTATTTGTGATGTGACACAGGAAGAATTTGAAAAAGGATTCAGCAAAGTATCCGATTTTATATTTTATTTGACCAAAATATAGAAAGATGGTTATTAATATTAGACTATAGCAAAGCTATTTTAATCGAAAGTTGTCGATTCTTTGATCATCAATAGCTAGTTTGACTAAGTATCTAATCTTATATATTTCACTTTTACTTCATTCTTTCTAGGAGATAAATCATGTGCCAGCATGTTCATAATCCTCTCCAATGTATTATTCCTCCTTACATCGCAGAGCACCTTGCCTCTTCTGAAAATAGCAATTTACGTAAATTAGGGCAACGGCTCTTATCCTCATCTGCAGCGTTTCGCGCAACTCGTGGCATGGCTCGAATGATGCCTTCAATGCTTGCTGTTGCATCATCATTGAAAAAGAAAACTCGCCTTGTTTACGATTCCAATGGCACTACCACGTTGCAGCATAAACTAGTTCGTTCCGAAGGAGATAAGGAAACTACTGACCCTGCCGTGAATGAGGCATATAATTTTGCCGGTGATACTTATGATTTTTATAAAGAAATTTTCAAACGTAATTCACTCGATGACAACGGTATGACGCCGATTTCGAACATTCATGTCGCAGATCCGGATACCGGGGAACTTATGGATAACGCCTTCTGGGACGGAGAACAGATGGCGTATGGTGATGGCAGTGGATTGGGATTTGAACGATTCACTAAAGCGATTGATGTTGTAGGCCATGAACTTACGCATGGAGTTGTTTCCTTTACTAGCAACTTGATCTACAGGAATGAATCAGGAGCACTCAACGAGCATTTTGCGGATGTGTTTGGATTATTAATTGGCCAGTGGAAGCGAGGTGAAACAGCAGCGAACGGGAGCTGGCTGATTGGAAAAGACATTATACAACCTGCGCCGACTCGCCGTGCTTTGCGAGACATGGAAAACCCGGGATCAGCATTTAAAAATGATCTACTACTAGGGAATGATCCGCAGCCAGGCCATATGAGTAAAATTTATAAAGGTACGGCAGATCGTGGAGGTGTCCACATCAATTCAGGTATTCCCAATCGAGCATTTGTGTTAACGGCAAAAGCTTTGGGAGGGAGCTCTTGGGAAACCGCTGGACAAATCTGGTACAAAACTATGGTTGCACTTACTTCAAACTCAACCTTTGTGGATTGTGCAAACCAAACTTTGATTCAAGCACAAAGTATGGGCATGGCAGCAAAAAAAGCTGTCAAGACTGCCTGGAGGGAGGTTGGGATAAATATCTAATGGTAGAAGCAGACTATTTTAAACTGAAGTTTAGGCAATCCGGAGGTATTGCAGGATTGATACGCGGATGTGATATCGATTCTGCAATGCTGCCTAAAGCCGAAGCCGACGAACTGAGAAAGCTTATAGATCATATAGATCAAGACGTATCTGATTTAATTCCTTTTACGGCTATTCGTGATGGTTTTGATTTTGAGTTGACAATCACCAGAGGTGGAAAAACAAGCACATATTACTTCACATCAGGTATGATCGCTGAGCCCATAAAGCCACTTTTGAAATTTCTAGTTCATCGATCTGTTCCTCAGAAGCTCGAGTAGCTTGTCATGAGGGTTTTCAGAAATTAACTCCGGTCACTTTCCAGTATTACATTAACCTAGTGTCAATGAATCGCCTGCCGGAAAATCTCAATCAGCCTGACAGTGGCAATCTTCCCCAAGTCGATGATGTCAGCCAACACAGCACCAGGGCCAACGGAAGGCAGATGATCCCCTTCCCCAACAATCAATAGTGACGCGTTTGAAGGAATTGCTTTTAACAACTGATTCATCACCGTCACATCCATCATAGATGATTCATCGATAACCAGGCAATCCAATTCCAGCGGGAATTCTTCGTTATGCTTGAAGGTAAAGATGGCTGGATCAAACTCCAGCAGCCGATCTTGCTGTCAATCGTCGGTGTCAAAACAGACTATATCGAACAGGAAAGCCCTGGGAAAATGGTTATTGCGAGAGCTTCAACGGAACGCTGCGAGATAATCTGCTCAATGGAGAAATCTTTTATGGCGTCAAAGAAGCACAAGCTATAGTGAATCGGCGGGTTCCGAGAGTACAACACTATTCGTCCGCATAGTTCATTGGGTTACAGTCCTCCAGCCCCTGAAATTAGAGCAGCTTCTACTACTCAAAACACACAACCAACCATACATTAACGTTTGATGCCAATCCTCTCTCATTATGTGGCACTAAACCAATAGCAGTTCATGAATGAGCTCCTGCGGTTTTTTTCCGAAACAAAAACCGGTGTGAATTCTATTTTTTGAATAGCTACTTTAAGCAGAGAAAGATGTTTTTTTACGTTTAACAACGAATTTAACTATACATCTAGTCTCACTGGAAATTTATTTCAGTTTAAAAAATGCGTATGCTTTTCTTGTATACTCGATGTGGAAGTCAGGGGTTGCTTTTTATGGGGTTCATCATATTTGTTGGAACAAAGTTTGTTATGATGAAATCTAAATTGAAATGTTTGCTTAAGACAGAAGGAGATAACATGCGACTTGCCTTGATAGATTTCATTTCTGAACATAATATATTTCTTCATTGTGGAGATCCAATTCTAGTTAGACTTCACCCATACTATGTCCCAGGGGGGAGCTGTGAGTAATGGCTCCTTCTCAGGTGAACCTCGTACGCTCTGGCTGACGGAAAGCGGCGATGACCGTCAGATGCAAGTACTCGAGCTTTTTACATACACTGATCCGGCTGGCAAAGTATGGGACGCACCTGAGTGTGTGATTATTAATGGTGCATCTATCCCTCGGCCGCTGTGGACCCTCGTCGGGTCGCCTTATACGGGCGATTACCGACGTGCCTCTATTGTTCATGATGTGGCGTGCGACAGAGCAAAATCAGACAGGAAGTTGCGTCGGGCTGCCGACCGAATGTTCTACTACGCTTGCCGAGCCGGAGGCTGCTCGGTCGCGCAGTCGATTATTTTCTATCTCGGTGTTCGCATCGGAGCGATCTGGCCACTTGTGCCACAGTGGCGCCCAGCTATGAACTTGGCTGATTCCGGTGCCCGACTCAGTAGATCCGCAGCTGAAGAGCGCATGGAGGCAGATTTTCGCCTAGCCGGCGAAATGATTCTCTCGCAGGGCGAAGTCGATGACGCGGAGGAGATCGAGCGCAGGGCAGATGACGCTTTAAGCAAGCTGACTTTCATGGAAGTGCATAAGTTTTAGCATCTATTTCCACGAAGTCTAACGAACGGTGCAGCAGACTGACAATCTGCGGAATTGCGCTGGCTTCGTTCGCACTCTTATTTGACTCGCACGCAGCTTAGGTGATTTCCGAAAAAGGCTATTCCCATTGAGGTAGAATCGGGCTTTCACTTGTTTAGCCACTGAGCTTGATCATGCTGTCCGCCTCTGCCCCGACTGTTGCGCCCCTGAGCACGTCCCAAATCGAAGACCTGAGACTAGCAAGTTCGAAAATGCCCGGACCGGAACGCCGGTCCTTTCAGGCGGCGATGACGTTGAAATATTGCCGGGGCAATCCCCGCCAGGCGGAACGGGTGTTTGGCTGGAATCGCGACACGATCGAACTCGGGCTGAATGAACAGCGCACGGACGTGATTTGCCTGGGGGCGCAAGCAGCGTACGGCGGAAACCGCCTCCGGGAGGAGAAGCACCCTGACGTGGCGCAAGCCCTATGGGCATTGGCGGAATCGCACTGTCAGCAAGACCCGACCTTCCGTACGGCGCTATCGTATACCCGGCTGACCGTGGCGGCGGCGTTGGATCGGTTACGCGCCCAAGGTTTTCCGGAGGATTGCCTACCATCGCCCGGCACGATGGCGGAGGTGCTGAACCGGAATGGCTACCGCCTACGCAAGGTGGTCAAGGCCAAACCCCAAAAAAACTCCCGGAAACGGATGCCATCTTTGCCAATATCGCGGACAAGGACGGAAAACCCATAGCGGACCCGGCGTGTTTGGAAGTTGGGCAGGTCATGCGCCTGAGCATCGACTGCAAGGCCACTGTGAAGATCGGGGAATACTCACGGGGTGGGAAAAACCCGCGGTGACACCCAAGCCGCCGATCACGATATGGGCTGCGAGGAAAAGCAGGTTCCGTTTGGAATCGTGGAAGAGGATAGTGGGCAGTTGCATCTGACGTTTGGAAGCTCCTTCAAGACCAGTGACTTCATCATGGATGGCTTGGAGGACTGGTGGCAGGCCATCCCCAAGGAAAAGCAGGTCGTGATGACACACATCCAACTCAAAGTGGACAATGGCCCGGAAAGCAGCGGGGTGCGTACCCGGTTCCTCAAGCGCATAGTGGAGTTCGCCGATGCTACCGGCAAAATCATCCAGCTGCTGTACTACCCGCCATACCACAGCAAGTATAATCCCATCGAACGGTGTTGGGGAATTTTGGAACAGCATTGGAATGGAGCCCAACCGGGGGATACCGCAACCATGCTGGAATGGGCGAAAAGCATGACCTGGAAAGGTATCCACCCGATAGTAAAATTGAGCCGCAGGCTCTACCAGAAAGGCGTTTCTCTATCCAAGAAAGCCATGCGGGAAATCAAAACCAGATTGGAGCGCAACCCGCTTTTGCCCAAATGGGACATTCTGATTCGGCCTGCCTGATGGGGATGTTTGCTTTCGGAAATCGCCTTAGTTTAAGTGAAGTGTTAGGAGTAATCAACTTTGGACACCTTTGTGATGAAAACAACCTCTGCCGACTGAAACATTTTATCCTTATTTTTCTCTTATACTTCTCATGAATGAAAATTTGGTTTAAGTTAGTGCGCCACTGTCATGAATAGAATTGTTGCATGTCTTTACGCTATCATCTAACCGGGCAAGAACTTGCTGATTTAGAGCTTGAACACCGTCATGCCACCGATAAGCGTTATGCCGATCGGGTTAAGGCAGTTTATCTGTCAGGCAAAGGATGGCCGGTCACAAAGATTGCAGAAGCCCTGTTGATTGACCGTGAAACTGTCCGCAATCACTTCAAGCGATATCGCAAAGGCGGTTTGGCTGCCTTACAGAGAAACGACGCTGGCGGCAGTGACGCCGCGCTTACAGAAGAACAGCAGCGGTTGCTGGATCAGCATCTACGTGAGAATCTCTATCTTACCGCCAAAGAAATCGCGTATTACGTCGAGCAGAGGTGGCAGGTCGCTTATAGCGAGAGCGGCATGACACAATTATTACATCGATTGGGCTATGTTTACAAAAAACCCGAGTTGATTCCAGGTAAAGCCAATGCTGAGCAGCAAAAGGATTTTATTGAACGCTATCAAACCCTGAAAGCAAAAAAGGCGCCGGATGATCCGATTTATTTCATGGACGCAACGCATCCGCAGCACAATCCAATCGCTGGATACGGATGGATCAAGCGTGGCCGGGATCATGAAATTCCCGGCAACACAGGTCGACAACGCATCAACATCAACGGCGCTATCGATTGCGTCGGACTATGTCCAATCATTCGCTATGATGACACTATCAATGTACAGTCCACGGTAGAGCTGTTACAACAGATCGAGCAACAACATCCCGCTGCTACCCGTATTTACGTCATCTGCGATAATGCCCGCTATTATCGCTCACAGATCGTCACTGAATACTTGTCAGATTCAAAAATAGAATTGATCTTCCTGCCGCCGTATGCACCCAATCTGAATCTGATTGAGCGCTATTGGCGATTCTTCAAAAAAGAAATTCTGTATGGCAAGTACTATGAATCCTTTGCCTTGTTCAAGCGAGCTTGCGATGATTTTTTTGCTGCTTCTGAACGCTATAAAGAATCACTACGTTCCCTGTTGACCGATAATTTTCAGATTATCGATTGTACTTGAGTGCCGAAATTTGAAGTGTAGTGAGTATAATTACTCATAAGGGGTTTTTCCATTCATAGCGGAGTGTGGTCTTGCGCAATTGTAGAAAATCTCCTATTCCGACAATTTAGTATTCAAATCGGCATCATCTTTACAGGTGAGTAGCTGATAAAACTCCATTTTGTCTGTTTTATGAGAACGCTCTACTTTCCCGTTAAGTTTTGGTGTTCTAAATTTGATATATATCGCAACCAGATAATTTCCTTATAATGTGAAAATGGCATATTCATTGGATTTCCGGCGTAAAGTCTTATCTGTCCGAGAGAAGGAAGGGCTTATGATAGCCGAGGTGGCAGCCCAGTTTGATTTTGGTATAGCAAGCGTTGTTCGCTGGATCAAGGATGTTGATCGCAAACCTAAAGGGTTTCACAAACGCAAGATTGATCTTGATGTATTGCGGCAGGGATATTCTCGATTATCCCGATGCCTATCAGTACGAGCGTGCTGCCCATTTGCGCGTAACGCAGAACGCTGTTTTTTCTGGCGCTCAGGAAGCTTGGCGTAATCAATAAAAAAACTCTGACACATCCCAAAACGGACGAAAACGCACGGTGTATCTTCCAGGACAAGATCGCAGCCTATGAAGCTGCAGGTCGGGACATTGTCTACATTGATGAAAGTATATTTGCGCATGACTGGCACGCGAAAGGTCGTATCAACGCTATTGGTGCTCTGATCGGAAAGCTGCTGGTAACCGTCGGACTGTTTGCAGCCAACATCAATACTGATGTAATGGAATGGACGTATATGGACTCCTCCGTTTTGTGTGAGATTTTTTGATCTGGCTTGGCTGAAACACTTGCACTCGTATATCCGGCCTATAATGGGACCGCTTAATTACATCCCTGACCTTGATGGAAATTCGCTGTTGAGGCCTCATCGCCCACTCGTGGTCAAATGCCACTATCCATGTACCAGGCTACTCAACTGCGGATGTGTCCGCTTTGCCATCACTAGAAATCACACTGCAAATCAAAGAAATCAATTATGTTTACGTTATATCACACTATTTACCCATAACATTCGCAGCAAACCAAGCACGGGGAAAGCTGATTTGCCGTATCCCAATTTTGTCTGGAGTTATCCTCAACCACTTGGCACTGAACCCTCAATAGTACTTATGCGACAGCAAGCCGATGGGAATAGTTCGGGTCATAAGCGCAGTCTTTGGCAAGTATCGCCCAGATACGCCGTGCCGTACGGTGTGCCATCGCTACCACCACTTTATTGAGAGTTTTTCGCTGCAGCATCGCCTGTTGCCAACTGTTGAGCTTGTCGACACGTTTAGCATAACTCAGGGCTGCGCGGGCCCCATGCACCAGCAAGTAGCGCAAATAGGTATCGCCACGTTTGCTAATGCCCTGCAACCGGGTTTTGCCACCGCTGGAATTTTGTCGTGGAACCAGTCCTAGCCAGGCTGCGAACTGGCTCGCGCTCTTAAAGTTTTGTATGTCACCAATCGATGCCACCACAGCCGTAGCTGCTAGCGGACCTACTCCTTCAATCTGGAGGATGCGCTGACATTCGTTGCTGCTACGAAGATGCGATTCGATCTGTTTGTCGAATGCCTTAATCCGGCAAGTTAGATTAGTCAGTTCCTGAAAGAGTGATGAGAACATTGGCTTGAGCTCCTCAGGTATTTGGCTGCCTGATGAACTGATGATCTGCATCAGTCGTGTATTAAGCTGCTTGAAGCTCTGTGGAATGATAATACCAAACTCAGCCAAGAGGCCACGAATCTGGTTGCCGAGTGCAACGCGTTGTTTGATGATACCGGCACGTACGCGATGCAACACAAGCACTGCCTGCTGTTCTTCACTCTTAATCGGCACAAAACGCATATTCGGACGCATCACTGCCTCGCAGATTGCCTCCGCATCACGAGCATCATTCTTGTTGGTTTTGACATAGGGCTTCACGTACTGAGGTGGCATCAGTCGCACGGTGTGCCCCATTTCCGACAAGCGGCGGCCCCAATAATGGGCGGAGGAGCAAGCTTCCATACCCACCAGACATGGGGTAAGCCTGGCGAAGAAATCAATCATTTGTCCGCGCGCGAGCTTCTTTTTAAGAACAGTCAATCCTGACGGATCAGTACCATGTATCTGGAAAACGTTTTTGGCAAGATCAATGCCGATTACAGCGATTTGTTTCATTTTGGTCTCCTCGGTTAGTTAAAGATGCTACCGCACCCCTTCCTGGAAGGAGGAGTCCATTCCATTGCCCACTACCCAAAACGGCATCAAAGTGCCAAAGTAGTGGTGCAATGACCACTAAAACAGAGAGGAGCGTCCGATATGAAGATTACGACAATTGGAATTGATTTGGCAAAAGAAGTGTTTCAGATTCACGGTGTAGATGAGCATGGGAAGGTCTGTGCTGCGTAAGCAATTACGCCGCAGTAAGATGGCGGAGTTCTTTGCTAATCTGGAGCCTTGCTTGATTGGCTTGGAAGCCTGCGGTAGTTCACACCACTGGGCGAGAAAGTTGGGTGAATTCGGGCATACTGTCAAGCTCATGTCGCCCCGGTTCGTCAAGCCCTATGTCAAGACTAACAAGCATGATAGGGCCGATGCGGAAGCGATTCTCGAAGCGGTAACTCGACCCAATATGCGCTTTGTACCGATCAAGAATGTTGAGCAACAAGCCATGCTGTCAGTGCACCGAGCCAGACAGGGATTTGTCAAGGCCAGAACCGCACAGGCCAATCAGATACGCGGTCTACTCTCTGAGTTTGGTATCGTGATTCCTCAGGGCATCCAATCGATTGGCAAACGCATACCTGACATTCTGGAAGATGCTGAAAATGGTTTACCTGGAACAATGCGCCGATTGCTGGAAAGACTGAGTGACCACCTGAAGGAACTGGATCGCCAGGTGAAAGAGTTAGAGTTGCAAATCAAGCTTTGGCACAAGGAAAACGACGCCAGCCAAAGATTGGAAGCCATTCCGGGTGTTGGCCCGATCACAGCGAGCGCCATTGTGGCAACAGTAGGAAATGCGACGGAGTTTAAGAACAGCAGACAATTAGCAGCATGGCTAGGGTTGGTACCCAGGCAGCATGCAAGCGGCGGCAAACAGTTATTGCTCGGTATCAGCAAGCGTGGAGATACTTATCTTCGTACCCTGCTGATCCACGGAGCCAGAGCAGTCATCCGCTTTGCCGAGAAGAAGGCCGAGCCAGAAAGCTGGCTGCGCAAGCTGATAACACGGCGCAATAAGAACATTGCTGCTGTTGCCCTGGCAAATAAGAACGCTCGCGTCATCTGGGCATTACTCACCAAAAAAGCGACATTTCACCCCGATCACACTATGGCAACAACTGCTGCAGCTCATTGATTGTAAGGGTTGAATAAAAGCGTATTGATAATGTTGCAATAAAAACGAGTTTAAGGAGAAAGACTACCACCGATTGCACAGGCAATCATGACATGATGGCGAGACTGGTCAGACCGTGAGTGGCTAAACCTGAATGAAACACAGTGCATAGAGCACGCTGATGTGATAAGGCGCTACTCAGCGAATTCCATCAGGGACAGAGGCAATATACCTTATACAAAGTCCGGATGTATGGCTGCAATCTTTACCTGCTCAAAATCATTAGCTGAAGGCTTGGCAAAAAGTGGGCAATGGAATGGACTCCTCCTTCCAGGAAGGGGTACGGTAGCATCTTTAACTAACCGAGGAGACCAAAATGAAACAAATCGCTGTAATCGGCATTGATCTTGCCAAAAACGTTTTCCAGATACATGGTACTGATCCGTCAGGATTGACTGTTCTTAAAAAGAAGCTCGCGCGCGGACAAATGATTGATTTCTTCGCCAGGCTTACCCCATGTCTGGTGGGTATGGAAGCTTGCTCCTCCGCCCATTATTGGGGCCGCCGCTTGTCGGAAATGGGGCACACCGTGCGACTGATGCCACCTCAGTACGTGAAGCCCTATGTCAAAACCAACAAGAATGATGCTCGTGATGCGGAGGCAATCTGCGAGGCAGTGATGCGTCCGAATATGCGTTTTGTGCCGATTAAGAGTGAAGAACAGCAGGCAGTGCTTGTGTTGCATCGCGTACGTGCCGGTATCATCAAACAACGCGTTGCACTCGGCAACCAGATTCGTGGCCTCTTGGCTGAGTTTGGTATTATCATTCCACAGAGCTTCAAGCAGCTTAATACACGACTGATGCAGATCATCAGTTCATCAGGCAGCCAAATACCTGAGGAGCTCAAGCCAATGTTCTCATCACTCTTTCAGGAACTGACTAATCTAACTTGCCGGATTAAGGCATTCGACAAACAGATCGAATCGCATCTTCGTAGCAGCAACGAATGTCAGCGCATCCTCCAGATTGAAGGAGTAGGTCCGCTAACAGCTACGGCTGTGGTGGCATCGATTGGTGACATACAAAACTTTAAGAGCGCGAGCCAGTTCGCAGCCTGGCTAGGACTGGTTCCACGACAAAATTCCAGCGGTGGCAAAACCCGGTTGCAGGGCATTAGCAAACGTGGCGATACCTATTTGCGCTACTTGCTGGTGCATGGGGCCCGCGCAGCCCTGAGTTATGCTAAACGTGTCGACAAGCTCAACAGTTGGCAACAGGCGATGCTGCAGCGAAAAACTCTCAATAAAGTGGTGGTAGCGATGGCACACCGTACGGCACGGCGATCGGCGGCGTATCTGGGCGATACTTGCCAAAGACTGCGCTTATGACCCGAACTATTCCCATCGGCTTGCTGTCGCATAAGTACTATTGAGGGTTCAGTGCCAAGTGGTTGAGGATAACTCCAGACAAAATTGGGATACGGCAAATCAGCTTTCCCCGTGCTTGGTTTGCTGCGAATGTTATGGGTAAATAGTGTGATATAACGTAAACATAATTGATTTCTTTGATTTGCAGTGTGATTTCTAGTGATGGCAAAGCGGACACATCCGCAGTTGAGTAGCCTGGTACATGGATAGTGGCATTTGACCACGAGTGGGCGATGAGGCCTCAACAGCGAATTTCCATCAAGGTCAGGGATGTAATTAGTGTCAGCCCGAAAACCCCATTTTTCGACAGCAAGCTGTCTAATTTTTAAGCACCCGAAGAAATGTAATGAGACTATGCATTCAAAAGAGGATCCGATCGCATTTTTTAGGAGGCATAGTACAAAAAATCTGTTTTTTATCCAGCACCAGCCATTAATTGCTTACAATCAGGTATTTTTTGCGTTAGATGAGCAGCTTGTTTTAAGCTGCCCACCGGTATTTTAATCTTTGCTCTTTCGCTTTGCGCCCACGCTCGACATCCTGCTGCCATAGTATGTCACCGATCCGGCGGATGTTTCTGGCAACAATAGCCAGGGCCACGTAACGTTTAAAACCATCGATGCCATGATCTGGGCATTTGTCCAGGCCGTGCACCTCCAGCGCATTGATGGCGGACTCTACCGCTGAGTGCGCGCGGCGGGCTTTAACAAATGCTTCGGTTCGTTCTGCTGCTTTACGCTCTTTGGATAACCTGCCTTTTTTAGGGAGCGTGACCTGATCGAGCTGTTGGGCTAATTCCGCCTGGTTGGCAGGTGAATGAAAACCTTTGTCGAAGCTGCAGGCATTGAGTGTGGGAAAGCGTTTTTTAGCTTCCGTGACCATGGCTACCGCAATCTGATCGTCGGTCTGTCTTTCCATCACGTGATGGTGCAAGATGAATTGATGCTGGTCTTCCAGGATACACACTTTGACGCCCAGCTCAACAGGCACACCTGCTTTGCCTTTACTGATCCACTCGGTATGTGACTCAAAAATGGAAAATACTTTTTCTTCGTGAGGAATGATTTCGCCTTTAATGATACGACGGTCAATTTGGTCGATTTGGCGCCTGGCATGTTGGAGGTAGCCTTCAATCTCAATCTTTTGCAGCAGCTCAGCAGGCGTCGTCGCAGTTAACCTGGTCAAGGTAGTTTGAATTTTATCTAAGTGACGTTGGGCCTGATCAATATAAGCTTGGTACGCCTGCATCATTTGCGCATTGTTTTGTTGTGCTTTGACTTTACGGCGCTTTTTGCTCTGTGCACTACGCATGAGTCGTTTTAGTTGACTCAGGTTGTAGCGATATTGCCGCCACTCACTTAATTGCTGGTTTTCACACCAGCGTGCTGTCAACATAATCGCTTTGCGCATGGCATCCCGCAATAAGTTGATGTCGGTTGGAAAATGCACATTGGTTTCAACGACAAAGGAATCGCACCGCCCACGCAGGGCTGCGTCGCCCTTTTTTACAAGTGCATGCCCTCCTTCAACAATGAGCTGGTTTAATTTGTCCAGCAGCTCCGGCGTAAACAGGCTGACATTATCCACCCATGTTTGATAGGCATATTGTTTGTCTTCTTCATACAGACTATGTCCCAACATTTTACGCAACGTCTTGTGCTGGTTAACCAATTCGTGCAGACGATCATAATCTGCATTTAAGTCCAGCCGTAATACGCCACAAACCAGAATACGCCACAGCGTCATGCCAGGGCGGCCATTGCGCTTATCCACCTTAGGGGAAATTTCATTTTGCAGTAAGGCAAAAACTTTCTGGCGCAATACCGCGTTCAGGTACAGGTGCTGTAATCCGCGCAGTATCTTCGGAATATCATCTCGTGATCGCAAGTCGAATTTGATTTGGGATATGTCGATTTCACCTAATTCCATTTGTGCATTTCGGACTACGCGCATTTGATTTCCTCTCGAAGTTTGTTTCTGAGAACGATTTTTCTCACCGATCTTAATCGAAGTTTGAGGTTGTTTTGCTTGAAAATGCGCTAAAACTAGCAGATAACACCCCTTTGACTCAATTTCCCGGAAATCTTGATTCCTGAAATTAGATGCAACCTTTTGTTCTTTATCGAATTTATCAGTTCTCGGGCAAGCACTAATTAAGCGGTCCCATTATAGGTCGGATATACGAGTGCAAGTGTTTCAGCCAAGCCAGATCAAAAAATCTCACACAAAACGGAGGAGTCCATATACGTCCATGTATGTTTTATGGATGGGCGATGCAGGACCTGTTGCCTAAATTGCCGCCACATTCCATCGTTGTGATGGACAATGCCACCTTCCATAAGAGACAAGACATACGGGATGCCATATATAACGCCGGGCGTATCCTTGAATACCTTCCCGCTTATTCTCCTGATCTCAATCCAATCAAACACAAATGGGCACAGGCCATGGCACTCCGAAGACAACAAAACCAAACCGTCGATATGCTCTTCAAATCCGATAGATTATGAATCATTCTTAACTGGTTAGGCTATATCCTTGAAGGTGATTCAACTCTGCTTTAGGAAAAAAACATTACATTGAGTACTATGTTAGCTAGCGCACAGAAGTGCAGTCATGCCAACATTACAATAAATTTAACCAAACGTAAATTAATGATGTGGCCCGTAGCACGCGAACCGATCCTGGTACCTTTTGTGGATGCTTAACTTATTATTAAGGAATTCATCATGAACAAGGACTAAGTGAAGGGCGAACTAAAAGACATTGCCGGCAAAAATCAGTGTAGTGGCGCGCGATGGAAAAGTTCAACTCAGCGGGTTTGTGGAAAACTAAACTCAGATTGACCGGACAATTAAGGTTGCTCAGAAAATCAATGGTGCAAAAAACGTCCTCGATGAAATGAGCATCATGCAGTAGAAACTCAATTCAAACTTAAAAAGGAGCTGCAAAATGAACTGGAATCAAATAGAAGGTAACTGGAAACAATTCAAAGGTAAAATCAGGGAACAATGGGGCAAACTCACTGACGATCATCTCGACACGATTGCTGGGAAGCGCGATCAGTTGGTTGGCAGAATTCAGGAATCATATGGAAGCAGTAAGGAAGAAGCGGAAAAGCAAGTTGCCGAATGGGAAAGAAACCTTAAAGATTAAGTAGTGCCCTCCACCTGTGTAAAGCAGAGCAGTATGCTGCGAAAGCGACATACTGTGCAATCAATTTTTATTGTTAGCCAAGCGAGGTCCGCGTGTAAAGGGAATCATAAACAAATTCTGTCTTGCCTGTCGATAGCAGTTGGCTTTGCGTCTGCAGTAAAATTATCCGCTAGATTTTCTGATGGATTGTAATGTAACGTGAGTTCTACATAAGAATCATCACACTACGGCTGGAAGAACCTGAGAAAATCTAATATTAAGGGATGCTTTCTTCTCCCGAAAGGTATAAGCCACTAGCCCAGCTATTATACTTCTCATGAATGAAAATTTGGTTTAAGTTAGTGCGCCACTGTCATGAATAGAATTGTTGCATGTCTTTACGCTATCATCTAACCGGGCAAGAACTTGCTGATTTAGAGCTTGAACACCGTCATGCCACCGATAAGCGTTATGCCGATCGGGTTAAGGCAGTTTATCTGTCAGGCAAAGGATGGTCGGTCACAAAGATTGCAGAAGCCCTGTTGATTGACCGTGAAACTGTCCGCAATCACTTCAAGCGATATCGCAAAGGCGGTTTGGCTGCCTTACAGAGAAACGACGCTGGCGGCAGTGACGCCGCGCTTACAGAAGAACAGCAGCGGTTGCTGGATCAGCATCTACGAGAGAATCTCTATCTTACCGCCAAAGAAATCGCGTATTACGTCGAGCAGAGGTGGCAGGTCGCTTATAGCGAGAGCGGCATGACACAATTATTACATCGATTGGGCTATGTTTACAAAAAACCCGAGTTGATTCCAGGTAAAGCCAATGCTGAGCAGCAAAAGGATTTTATTGAACGCTATCAAACCCTGAAAGCAAAAAAGGCGCCGGATGATCCGATTTATTTCATGGACGCAACGCATCCGCAGCACAATCCAATCGCTGGATACGGATGGATCAAGCGTGGCCGGGATCATGAAATTCCCGGCAACACAGGTCGACAACGCATCAACATCAACGGCGCTATCGATTGCGTCGGACTATGTCCAATCATTCGCTATGATGACACTATCAATGCACAGTCCACGGTAGAGCTGTTACAACAGATCGAGCAACAACATCCCGCTGCTACCCGTATTTACGTCATCTGCGATAATGCCCGCTATTATCGCTCACAGATCGTCACTGAATACTTGTCAGATTCAAAAATAGAATTGATCTTCCTGCCGCCGTATGCACCCAATCTGAATCTGATTGAGCGCTATTGGCGATTCTTCAAAAAAGAAATTCTGTACGGCAAGTACTATGAATCCTTTGCCTTGTTCAAGCGAGCTTGCGATGATTTTTTTGCTGCTTCTGAACGCTATAAAGAATCACTACGTTCCCTGTTGACCGATAATTTTCAGATTCTCGATTGTACTTGAGTGCCGAAATTTGAAGTGTAGTGAGTATAGATTAACAAAGAAGTTAAATGGGCTGCGATGGCGGGAGTGCTCAATTTATGAGAAGTTTTTCAATTAATCGTTGACGGTCTCAATGATCGAGCGTTTGCGCAACAGGAGTTTGTCAAACAGCGGCAATAGCTTGTTTTTTTCATGTTCTTGCGCATCATGATAACGAGCTGCACGCCTTGCTCTCTGAGTTGCTCAAAGAGTGGTGACTGCGAGATGTAACCCCAATCATCACCAAAGAATTTCCCAAATAAAAAGTGTGCCAGCTCTGGCAGGGAATCACGGTCATCGACATTGCCCGCCATTATTTTTACTCCCAGCAATTCCCCTTGGTCATTGATGACCAAGTGCAGCTTGAACCCATAAAACCAATCCACGCTGATCTTTCCAGGGCAGCAACAGCATACCTCAATCACTTTATGAAGCCAAATGCGGCGGTTGTGACACACACTGATCTTGGTCGAATCAATGAAGCTGATCCCACTGCATCGCCCAAAGCAGCTGGCCAAAAAACAGCATAAGGGTATCAGGTTACCAGGCAGCAACTCGACAAAACGGTGGTAGCTCACTAACCCTGGAAAATAGGGTCGCTGATACTTCAACACCTGATCCAGATAATAGGCTTTAAACGTCCGATAACCAGACAGATGGAATAATACCACGATCGTCATGACTTCACTTAGACACAACTCCCCGCGCCGTTGACGCTGTTTCAGCGATAATTCCAACATGCGCTGCTCCCATCGCGGTTCAAACCCTTTACAAAAGTCGTCAATCGCACAAAAGATCGCTATAGTATCCATCGGAAGCTGGCTCCTCTCGTGATGAAACTCTTTTCCAAAATCGCTTCATCATAAGGAATTCAGGCTCCTTTTACAGCTTTTCTACAGCTTTTCTTATGTCGAACTCACGTTACGATACTAATACCCTCTCAGTATGTGGTACTAAATCAACAGCAATTCACATAAGCTTGAGTTGGAGCCAGCCATATTTCTTGCCGACAACGATAAAACCGACAAGATACTCCTGAAAGATCAAATTACCTTTAAACAAGTCAATAGACTTATTAATCGGGTCTATTATTTGTTGTCTCATTTTTATCTTCCTGTGATTCGTCAAGAAATGCCTTAAAAGCAGAATAACGAAAGATCAGGTTAAGGAGTAAAACTATTTCCCTTTTCCAAAAAGGAATATGAGGCACATATTCCTCAATATAAGGATAGAAAATTAAATACATTGCTTGAATGTTATTGATACGTTGCTTTATGTCAATCAATAAAGCTATAAAAAGCATATAAATCCTTACATGGTTGTTGTTTGTTGCGGGTGATTTTTGCCCGATCATCCATGTATAACGGCTAAACGGCAGGTTTCTACAGGCATAACTAGGCGCTCGGCACTGTGGACGTAACAGGCACAGGCTGTCTGGTTACGCATACATGCGGATACCTTCGTTCAGTCTGTTCCGCCGGTGGGATGTAGCCAGCCAGCTCCAGTAAGCGACGATGGTTGAACCAACCTATTGATTCTAGGAGGCATATTCAATAGCATCGATCTGGCGTCACGGTGGTCTCCTTGCCGAAATCAATTCCTTGCATACCTCCAGATGATGGTTTCTAACAAGGCATTTTCGAAAAAGTTTCCCAAGGTGCTCACAGACGATTCTATGCCAGCTTCTGCCGTAGCGCTCATAGCGGGGCTGACTCTTGATCATATTCACTCGGCACACTCATTTGCGGAGGTTCTCAGCGGTGCAGCCAAGCTTGCAGGCAATGAATTCGGATTCCGCCCACGGGAATTCATTACCGGCCTTGTGCTCCAAGGCCATGCGAACTGCTCATTCGTCGGCTTCAGCTGAGTATCTTCTTGATTTATTCATAGCTTCATTCTCTCAAGGAATGGATTCTCCGAGAAAACCAGGGTGATTCAAAGTAAGACTTAAGTACGATATTCATTTATTCAAAGGAATATAAAAATAAATCCTCTTCTAACCATTTATTTAGGGGGATTCAGATGCGTTAATATTTTGCAGTCACTATACTCATAGCAGCAATAACACCCATTACTATAGCTAATAGTAGCACCATAATATCTGATACGACTTTAATATCTGATAAGACTTATTCCATTTCTATTTCACTTATGAAATAGAAATGGAATTACGCCAACCATGGCGCGCAAGCATTCGGTATATGGCCGAAAGCGAAAGCGGGACACCCATCTTCTGGCGCAACTTATCGGCAAACGGCGGAACCACCAATACTCCACCAACGCCGACACTGTCAAATACCTCCTGCAACAGCACCTTCTCTTCTTCAAGCGATCGGTTCGCCCGATTACGCAGATTACGCTTGGCAACGGGCGCAGCCATTCTTCCAGTGGCTCGCTTGCAGTAATTTGTACGCAGTGTGCAGGTCTTGCCTTTTGATCGACCAATAGCAATGGCCGTCTGCTCCAGACTCAGACCCGATTCGAGTGGCAGCAGTAAAGCCTGTGCGCTACGCAGTTCATCGGCTGTTTTAGCGATCCGTACCGCATTTCGGGCCAATTCAAGATGCTCTTCACCACTTGCTGGTCTTGCCATAATTGTCATCCATTTACGTGAGCCTGGATGACTTATTATTACATCTTATAACGCGAAATAGAATGAGTCAGGTCGTTCGCGTGAAATTGCCAATTTGATACGGCGCTTCCAACGTATGAATGTCAAAGTGTGGCAGATCAAGAACCCACTTTCAGTAGTTGATTTCTGCGCCTATGGTAAAGATCAAGGCGAAATTACACTCCCTTCGGGCACATATTGGATTCCAATGGCACAAAGTCAGAAACATTGGATTCAGGCAATGTTGCATGAAGATCCCTATAGTCCCGTTACAATGAGCTACGATGTTTCGGCATGGAGCAATCCATTGCTGATGAATATATCAGGTGGTTCTTCAGGTGCAAATCTCTCCCCAAATGCCAAACTTGTGTCGCAGATCGAAGCGCTTACGCCACCGGGACCTCCAGCCAATGCACCTAAAATCGATTGAATCGGCCCGATTTTTTCGGAGACTTTTTAGTTTGAGTCAAGCTGCATCAGCTGACTCTTCCAATTGGCGATAATATGCCATTTCGAATTCTGCCGGTGGAATATTTCCTATCGATTCGAATAACCTGCGATAGTTGAACCAGTCAACCCACTCCAGGGTGGCAAATCCCACTTCATCCATATTGCGCCAGGGACCGCGCTGCCGGATGAGCTCTGTCTTGTATAATCCGTTAATCGTTGCGGCCAACGCATTGTCATAAGAATCGCCAACACTGCCAACAGAAGCATCAATACTGGCTTCTGCCAGACGCTCCGTATAACGAATCGACAGATATTGGCT
Organism: uncultured beta proteobacterium; assembly: GCA_963815685.1. Taxonomy (GTDB): domain Bacteria; phylum Pseudomonadota; class Gammaproteobacteria; order Burkholderiales; family Nitrosomonadaceae; genus Nitrosomonas. The sequence continues at coordinate 34,370 of CAWFHT010000010.1, read as the reverse complement.
ACCCCGGATACCCTTCTAAATGTCAAGCAGCAATTTGTGTGCTATTGATAAAATTACTCCGCTTTCTCAAAATGTAATATATCTCTCTTGCAATATAACGTTTAAGGCAGCGAAGTGCTTCCAGTTTCGTGTTACCTTGTGTTATACGTTTCTCCACGTACTGTTTGGTTTTAGCGTCTGTTCTTAGTCGCCCTATAGCAATAATATGCAACGCGCTGTTTGCTGCTCTATCACCACCACGATTCAACCTGTGTCTATTAATCTTGCCTGAGGAGGCTGGAATTGGATTAACACCACATAATGCTGCAAAGCTCGCTTCAGATTTCAAACGCTCTGGATTGTCTCCCACAGTAATCAGTAGTTGTGCAGCAGATTCATAGCCGATGGCCTGGCCTGCAATCAGCTCGGGCGCCAGCTCATCAGCAATGACTGAAATCATCACATCCAGCTCCGCAATTTCATCATGTAATTCCAAATATCTACGTGCAAGCGATTTCAATGCAATTTTGTATGCAGTTGAAACATCATGATACCCACCCAGATCTGCTCGCCAGGCGGCAAGGGTACCGATTAATTGCATTCGAGTCATGGTGCGCAGTGATTCACGAATCGACTCTGTGTAGAGATGATATTCATTTGGATCATCTGCAGTGCAATACGACGTGCTGCAACCGCGGTCTTCCTGCATACCTTGAGAACGCGTAACGATTCCACCATGCCATCACGCGTTTTAGGTGTCACGGTGCGTATCCCGGCGAATGCTGCATGGGCTGCATTCTCCGCATCGATCGCGTCGTCTTTACCGCGCTTGCGCCGGTCTGTTTTATCAGGTGAAGTAACCTCTAAAATTTCGATATCAAATTGCTGTAGATACCTGAGCAGACCTGCACCGTAAGTCCCCGTACACTCTACCCCGATACGGTTGACTTCACCAAAGGACTGCATCCAATTCAACATTGATTGATAACCCTGCCGCGTTGTTGAGAAAGAGCTGCTGGCAAGCACTCGGTCGTATGCATCGACTACCGCTGCGAAATGTAGGTCTTTGTGGGTATCGACTCCTCCAACGATGACATGATGATTGGATGGTGATTGATTACTCATTTTCAGTTCCCTATTTTCGAATAATGTTAATGATAGGGATTCACCGAAACCGATTGCCAGGACAAGACAGTAAAGAGATAAGCGATCAGGCCCTTCTTGGGTCACAGGCAAAGGCGAGGTGAAACCTCACCGCCAGTTGTTGCCAAGTAACCGACAGATCCGGGGAATGACACTAATGATGGTCGGTCGCTGTGGGGGTCAGGAAACCAGGCAACCCTTACGGTACCAGAGCTCCGATAATGACTCATTCAGTGATTGAGTCAAGCTATTATTGAAATCTGGTACACATATTCTTACTGTCGCTATGATGGATTAATCCCTTGGTTTCCTGTCGTGACCACAATGCCTGCTCCAGTGCATCGAGTACCCTATCGGTATGTAATGATCGACTGACTCGCCAACCAACAATAAATCGTGCAAAAACATCCGTAATAAAAGCCACATAAACAAATCCTGCCCGGGTCGCTACAAAGGTAATGTCCGCCACCCACAGCTGATTTGGACGAATCGCTACAAATTGCCGATTAACCTTGTCTATTGGTCGGTCAAGCAAATCATCTGCAATCGTTGTCCAACACCTTTTACCTCGTCTGACACCTTGTATCCCAAGCTTCTTCATGAGTCGTTCGACTGTACAGCCGGCAACGCGAATACCTTCACATAATAATTGCCGCCATACTTTGTTAGCACCATAGACTTTGAAGTTGTTTTTCCATACACGCTGTATATCGCGTTCAAGCTCTCTGTCTCGCTTAGTACGATCTGGCAGCCGGTCAGGATCTCGTGCTCGTGCTTTGTGCTCATAGTAACTCGATGGGGCAATCTGAATTTGCCTGCAGAGCGGCTCGACCCCATACTGTTCCTTATGCTGATCTACAAATAACACCATCACTGCGGTCGGCGGTCGAGCTCCGCCTGAACAAAATAAGCTGATGCCTTGCGCAGTATTTCATTTGCCCGCTTCAGTTCCCGATTCTCTCGCTCAAGCTGCTTGAGTCGCTCACGGTCCAACGTGGACATGCCACCTCGAATACCTTGCTCAACTTCTGCTTGTCGCCCCCATTTACGCAGCGTTTCAGCACTACAACCTATCTTGGATGCAATTGATTCCAATGCGGCCCACTGTGATTCATATTCCCCTTGGTGCTCATGTACCAGCCGGACTGCACGTTCCCGTATCTCCGGCGAATATCTTGTTTGTTTTTTCATTACTCTATCCTCTCAAGAAATAGAGTCTCCGGCAAACCCGGGGCGATTCACTGGAGCGGATTTAAGTGCTTATGACACGAGCCATCTTTTTCCCTTTGGATATGGTGAATTGATTCCATATTATCATTGGGTCGAACAAACATTACCCGTAGAAACAGCACCGATGGGCAGAAAAGAGGAAGCTTTTTTCAAAGCTGCAGAAGAAAAGATATTGTGCAGGCTGGATTTCGTCCACAAGAAAATGCAATTCTGCAGCCGCGTGGTAATGCGGGAAAAAACCGATAATGCTGCTAAACTTGGTTTTCCTCTTGCAGCAGGTTGTACTTTCTGCGGCCATTGCTTTCAAGGCTGCGTAATTCCGCGCGGAGCTCCTCGCAATCTTAAAGCTAAGCGCTCCACCGACAATAGCTATATACCAATGGCGCTGACAGCTGACCTTTGTGCCAATCGAGGGAAAGCTATCACCCTCATAACTGATGCATTCGTCACTCGTATTCATACGGATGGGAATTCTGCTGCACGAGCTGTTACCTGGCGAATGGGCTCAACTGGTGAACTTATTACTGAAGAAGCACACGTTATTGTTATAGCTTGTGGCGCAATCGAAACACTCAGACTTTGGTTCATGAGTGGCCTTCCTAATCCAAACGATTGGGTTGGTCGTGGTTTGACTGATCACTTTCTTGATATCGTGATCGGAGTTATGCCATTTGATATTGGTGCCAGTAAAGGCCCTGGTTCAGCAGCAAGAGCTGATTTTCCAGGTTATGGTTCCATGGAAAATAGTAGTGTCTCACCTGCTTTTCTAGCTGCAACCTTAGCTAATAGCGATGCCGGTGTAGCTGGTTTTTATGACAGTGGTTTAGCGGGCAGAGAAAATGGCGCTGATACTGTGGGTCGACTCATCGGCATGAGCATGAAAAATATCTTGGCTAACCTCGATCATGTATTGTATCTAGGAATTTTGACCGATGACGATGTAGAGCAGCAGAATCGTGTGCTACTCTCTACTACGCAGCCTCCTGATGAACATGGTTTGATACCTCGTGTTGAGGTTCAGCATCGAAATCGTTCAGTGAGAACACTTCAAAACCGGGAATATTTGGTAAGCAAAGCAGTTCAATTGCTGCGAAAGGTGGGTGCTTCAACTGTCCATCGGCTTTCTTATCCTCCTTTTTTATTCCATCCGCATTCAACAATGCGCATGGGTATGAATGAAGCAGATTCGGTATTGGATGCCAATGCAGAAGCTCGCTGGGTCAAAAGATTATTTGTAGCAGACAACTCTGCCTTGGCCAATGCTCTTGGCGGCCCCAACCTAACCTTGACCACACAAGCGCTGGCGACTCGAACTGCAGAAAAAATCTTCCAACTTTACTTTAGTGGCCAGCCATGGGTAGGAAAAGAAGATCCAGTTTCACCGGTTGATCCTGCTGTCACAAAGGCAGTGATAAAGCGTAGCTTATAGAATAATTCAAAAATCAGGTATTCCTCTACTTTTTAAGTAATATCAAATCTGCTAACGAGATGAGTAGTTTTTTTCAACAAAAGTATTACTGAGCTGAGCTTGTAAAGTTGTCGCGGATGGAAAGCCTGGCAGGCTCTTACAAAAATGGGCCAGAGAAATCGCCAGGGACTCCGAATAGGTATTTTTTAGCCATCCACCTCAAAACGACTCTACCTCGGCCAACTATGCGTGCGCTGGGGGTCGACTTGCATCGCACACCCTCTCCCGAAACCGCGGTGGAACGACGGGGACGCTTGCTCAAGCAGGTGTTCCATATCGCCATAAAGCATTGCCCGCATTGTGGTGTAACCTTGAAAATCATCGCCGTTATCCTAAATCTGGCGCAAGCTTTACCAATACTAAATTTTTGGTAAAAAAGTCATTTATTTTTCCTACACACAGACTAACCTACGGCATCACCAAATGCTGGTCTATCAGAGCGCTGCGGATTCAGAAAGTGCAGGAGATGTCCTGTATACTTTGAGCTTCAGATAACTGTAGTAATTCTCGCATGGATATGCTCACCCTAGTTTTTGAATACTTCTGGACCACCTTATGAGCGCTGATAGCAGCAATCCGAGGCTAGCGGTATTGATTGATGCAGACAACACATTCAAAGTGATCGATATACTTGATGAATTGTTCGAGGAAATATCAAAATTCGGAGATGCGAGTGTGAGGCGCATTTATGGCGACTGGACACAAAACCAACTGAGCCGCTGGAAGGAAATTCTGCCTAAACATGCCATCCAACCCGTTCAGCAATATGCTAACACTAAAGGCAAGAATGCAACGGATAGCGCACTGATTATTGACGCTATGGATTTGCTCTACACAGCTCCGCTGGATGGCTTTTGCATCGTCTCCAGCGATAGCGATTTCACTAGATTGGCGATTCGATTCCGCGAATCCGGTAAACTGGTCTACGGCTTTGGTGAGAAAAAAACACCAGAATCACTGCAAGCCGCCTGCAATGAATTCAAATATTTTGAAATTCTCTCGCAAAACAAACAGGTCGAAAGTGAAAGCAATCTTGCGACACAAATAGAAGACGCTTCCGGCAAATCCAAAGCGGGCCCGGAAAAGAAAACTCAAAAATCCGGGGCATCTGCGAGCGAAGCTGCAACTACACCCGTAACTAAAAAAAGCTCCAAGGAACTAGCGAGAGACACCAAACTGGTTTCACTGATTCGCTCCGCAATTGAAGCGCTTTCCGATGAAGACGGCTTCGCTCACATGGGAGAGGTGAAAAAACATATCGTGAAGAACTTCTCGGCGTTTGATTCGCGTAATTACGGTTATGCAAAATTCAGCGATCTCATCAAGACCATTGGTTTGTTCGAAGTAGACACTCAGAATCAACGAATTAAGGATAAAAGGAAAAAATGAGCGAGAGTCTGACTCTGTATTACTCATAAGGTGAGGTTATTCGTAGGATGGAACTGATTGGTATGAGTGTTACTGCACCTCTAGTGATTCGAAAAGAAATCCATTGCCGATTAATACGCAACTGTGTCGTATATGTACAAAAAATAGGTTTTTTCGACTATAAAGGCTTGAAATGCTCAAAAGTTATTGGTGATTAGAATTATATTCTGCTAGATTCTCAACCCATTCTTAAACCACTAACAGGAGCATCTTCTATGAACAAGACTGAACTGATTGAAGCAGTGGCAACTCGTTCCAATAATACAAAAACCCAAACCGCTGCCATGCTCAATGGATTATTAGATGTTATTCAAAAAACCTTGGCTGGCGGTAATAATGTTCAGTTAATTGGATTTGGCACCTTTTCCATTACAGAGCGCGCAAGCCGCGAAGGTCGTAATCCAGCAACAGGCGAATCCATAACGATTCCTGCCAAGAAAGTCGTCAAATTCAAGCCAGGCAAAGCCCTGTCAGATTCTGCTGCAGCTGTAAAGCCAGCACGCGCCTCTAAATCAGGCAAATCTAAACCAACTGGGAAGAAAAATAAATCAAGTTAAATAAGCTTTGCTTGCCGAGAGAGACGACAGCAGCGGGTTTACCCCATTACCGAAGAAACGCCTCTGGACTATCTCTGGATACACTACCGATGGCCCAGTTGGTAAAGGCGAAAGCTAAAGCGTAGCCGAGTCGGAGACACGGGCGGTAAGCGCCCACCGGCAGCGCCTCCCTGGCCCACCGGGAGTGCACAGAATGACTACCCCCATCCTCGCCCGGCAACTACCCTGCAGCGGCCAACTATGCGCGCGACATAGGGCAGTTCGCGCCCATCCCGCCCCCGGAACCGCGGCAGGATGGGCCGATCTGCATCCGTTCACGCTGCATCGCTATCTTGATTCTGCCGATGCATTCATGGCTACCTCCATCCCCAAAAAATACAGCAACGATAATTCAGAGAATCATATCCTTTTTTAAAAACCAAGCTACTACACTTCTGTCTTGTTATTTGGTACATTTTTAATTCTGTATTAACTTTGCACCCTACTTGGTTTTTAATTTCCCAGACATTTGTTGCGTGGATATCTACCTCATGCGCCATGGGCGTACTAATTATAATGATCTTGGTCTGTGCAACGACGATCCTGGCCGAGACGTCCATTTAACAGAAGTAGGCATGGAACAGGCGCATTCGGCAGCACTGGCGCTGCGTAATGTGGCATTTGAGCGTATTGTAGTTTCACCACTGCCGCGCACACACCAAACAGCAGAGGTAATAAACCGCTACCACTCAGTGCCGATCGAGGTTCATCCTGATCTCGCCGACATCCGCTCCGGCTTTGATGGCAAACGAGTGTCTGACTATTTTGCAGCGATTGTCCATGATCCGCTACGAAAGCGCGTAAATGGCGGCGAATCGTTGCTTGATCACAAGCTGCGTGTATTACGCTTCATCGACTGGCTAAAAGGACAAAAGGATAAAACACTATTGGTAGTCGCACACGAAGATACCATGCGGCTATTTATTGCCTATTTTGAGGGAGGCATTGAGGATGATCAATTGAGGGAAATACATATTGGCAATTGCGAATACCGACATTACATGTTGAATTGCACTTAAATTCGCCAAGATTGCAAAAAAATTCAACGTTTCAAGCTATCATTGTCTACATCGATTGCAAAAGCCTGTCGAAAACCAGCAACATATCGTCCGCTTTCCTGACGTAATGCAAATAAATGAAAATCGGGTAAGGCGCATAACACGCTGACAACTTTACCAAATTTTTCCTGCAATGCTTGTATCCGCTGCGTGTATGCCTCAGTATCCCGAATTATTTCTTTTACACTGCAATTTAACACGGCGCGCTCGCGTGCAAACAGATTATGAGATTCTGATTCTGGGCAAATAAACATTATTGATGCTTTTGGATTATTCAGTAAATCGACTGTATGACTCGCCAATTCACTGACATAGATATAATAGAGCCCAGTATCATCGCGCACAAAAGGGGCATAGCTGATATTTGGCACACCATTAGCTGAAGCAGTAGAAAGTAAGCAGGTTTTTTGAGACGCGATTAGTTTTCGATAACGATTGGTAAGCTCATCGAATTCTTGCTGATTTATTTCGCTCATCGGAGAACACTGGCACTTCAACAGTTATAGGACAGACTATTTTATACGCTCAGTTTATAACTGACCAAGTTATTTTACTTAATTGCTAAAAAACTTGAGCAAAGGTATCACTACCGATGAATCGCATCAGGGACTATCACTAGGGTTAGGACCCATAAACTGACCGAAACCGTCAGATGACTACATTGAACCCAAACACGATGTTCGTCAATCTGCGGCTGCGAAGTGCTCCATCTGATCGGCATGGGCCTTCTTGAAAGCAGGTCGCGCCGTAGCGCGTTCAACATAGGCACGGCAGGCGGGATACTCTGCTAGACCGTCGAAACGGTCGACCAAGTGTAACACATCGGACATGAGAATATCGGCAACCGAAAACGCGCCAGTCAGCCATGTGCGGTCTGCCAAAACTTGTTCCATGTGATCAAGCCGAGCGGCTAGAAATGCGTCCAGAGCTTGTCGACCCGCCGTCTGTTCATTGTCAATTGCATCAGTATAAGCAAGTAATTCTGCTTGCGCCGCTTTTAATAATTCATCTACCTCAGGCATAGCGTTTCCTTTCAATTTCTTATGAATAGCATCCAAGGTAGCATTAGGATAATTTCTGCCAACATCATCAACTAATAACGTATAAACCAAGCCAAAGTTTCGCTGCTGAGTTTCTTTAGGTTCTGTTGACATTTCATAAATATCGACGAAAATCCTGCTCCATTTTGTGCATAAATGGAAAGCAGAACGAAATTGAGCGATGAACCATGGGGGATTTTATACCAACTTTTATTACTGCAAGAGCGAGTATATGTCGGAAGCATCGCAACATGCCGTCGTTTTTTGAATGCAGTATTATGGATTTTGCGAAGTGGCGCACAATGGCGTTTGTTACCCCAGTCATTGGGCCAATGGAATTCAGTTTTTAAACGCTTTTCGCGCTGGTGCAAATATGGAGTCTGGCAGTTTCTACCCGCAGGTTGTAGTCAATATCCGGACAGGCAACCAATTCTGATTGATAGTACGATTGTGCGCGCACATGCCTGTGCTGCTGGAGCGGCAAACAGCTCGGCGCAGGCAGAAGCCCTGGGACGCTCGCAAGGCGGCTTCACCACTAAAATTCACGCTATGACAGATGCGCCAGGCAACCCGCTGGCTTTTATCCTGACTGGCGGACAAGCCAGCGATATCGGGTAGGCTTAGAATTTGTTGGCTCTGACGACAGAAGGTACGGCCGCCCTGCTGGGCGATAAAGGTTATGATAGCGATGCTTTTATTCAAATACTCACTGAAAAAGGTATTGAGCCTGTCATTCCGCCTCGCAGCCATCGAATCAATGCAAGAGATTGCGATTGGTTCGTGTATCAAGAGTGTCATTTGATTGAGTGTTTCTTCAACAAAATTAAGCACTACAGAAGAATATCCGCACGCTATGAAAAAATAGCTGGAAATTACATGGGGTTGATACGGTTCGTATCGGCATTGATTTGGCTTCGCTAAAATGTCAACAGAACCTAGTGCAAATTTGAATGAAATTCTCAATCCTACTATTCTACTTAGCCAGTATGAATACCTCCATCGGCCGCAAGCTCACCTGGATCATCCGTGCCGGCCCCGTGGTGACTCCGCCATCAATCTCATGGATCTCTAGGTTAGATCGAGTTTCAACCACTCCCGGAACCTGCGCATTTGAATCGTTTAGAACATTAAACTGATCGCCGTCATTATTAATGAAAAAATCAATAATTACATGGCCCTGAAAACCTCCTTGTGTGTTCGCATTTGCGACAATCAAAACTTCCTGATTGTTCAAAATTCGTGAGAATGCCAGCACCCCAGGAGCAAAAGGCGACGCGCCGAAGTGGATTCCGTCACCCGAGATCGGTCTGAAATAAAGCCGGCCATATCGTAGAGCTGGCTGAGTATCTCTGATCTCGGAAAGTCTGTTAATAGCTTGGTAGAATGGATGATTGACATCAAAGGCATTGGGTTTGCCCCAAAAAGCCTCCCGCACGGATTGGTCACTACTTCCACGACCATGACAAGCATTTTCGGTGCCGTAATAGAGGCATGGAATACCCTGAAGACAAAATAGAACAGCGATACCGAGGATGACCTGTGGATCGAACTTATCGGGTCCATCCATACTTGCTCCACGGAACCTCTCCGTCATATCATGGTTGTCAAGGAACGTTACGAAGAACCGTCCCGCTTCACCGTGACTTGTTAGGATATTGCGCTCAATCTCCTTGCGGTAACGATAAACTTCAATAACATCAGTCGGTACAGCAAATCCCTTGGCAAACCACGGTAGCCGGTAGAAAAGGGGAAAATCTAGCGCGGCGTCAACTCCGACTAGATCGTCGTTGTCTTGCGTGTTACGGCCAATGAACTCTGCAATTCGTTCCTCATTGTCAAAAACTTCGCCAAAAGTAAAAAAATTCTTCTTGCCGATGCTCAGAGCGTATTCTCGCATCGCGTTACCGAAGATTCTGGCAAAGTCTCTCTCAATGAACTTCAATGTGTCGATGCGAAAGCCATCAATATCATAGCGCGCTACGGCATATTGATAAGCGAGAATCAGGAAGTTACGGACGGGAAAGATCTGATCTTCACGGCTATTGGTCACGAACTCTTTAAGTGATTCGAAGTCCCCACCCTCCTCTCCACCCTTGCCCTTGCGGCGAAAGAAGCTGTTGCGCTGCAATTCTGTTGGCCAGATTAGGCCGTCAGGCTTGCGTAGAGCTTTGGGAATATCCTCAATGATTGGAAAATCGGAGCGGGCCTGACCATTCTCGTCGCGCCACTCGATTGCCCGGATCTCTGAGCTGCCCGGCGCAGAAGAACCGAAGCCCTTGTACCCAAAGACATCACCCGCGTGGTTCAGTACAATGTCAAAGATGACATACAGCCCCCGTGCGTGCGCTTCATCAACCAGAGCGCGCAACTCCTCATCTTCCTTGCCCGGCGCCGAGGCGAATCTCGGTTCGGGCTGGAGAAAATCCTGGATGCCATAGCCATAAAATGCACCCTCATCTGACTGTCGGTTCTTCAGAACGGGCGTGAGCCAGATTGCTCCGGCTCCCAGATCCTTGATATAATCCAGTCGGTCTCTCACGCCATTGAATGTCCCACCCTGGAACTTACCAAAGGGTTTGTCATAGGGCAGGCTCGCAGGTGATTTGCCGTCTGCCCGATTAAATCGATCGAGCATAAGAAAGTAAATCCAGACATCTCGCCAGTCCTGTGGCGAGGGGAATGGTGTTGTAATCGTGCGGCTTTGAGCGCCTACCTTCACCTGCCGTGCTGTTCTCTTTGTTACCTGATCAAAAGTGGATTTAATCAAGGGATCACTCAATGACAATAGCATCTATGGGCTCCTTGATATAAGGTATATATGTGGATAGAAAAAAACGAATTTCCTTTTTTATTAAGCTCCGCTACTTCAATATATTATTGAAATACTCTGATTAAAAAAATACGTGCAAATACGTATAATTAAAAAAGAATTCTTTTTTGACCCAGGATAAATGCATATGGCAAAGCATGCTGTAATCCGGTACAGGTCAGGCAACTTCAACAAATTGGCAATTATTCCAGTGTCCTGTCACACTGCCAAACCAAATAGATTCTTAACCATGAGGCAGAACTGAATTGCGATGTCAGCAAACTTCTACGATTGCTCTCGCTGACCGCTCGGTGCTGCTAAACAACCCATCTTCTTATCGCGCCAAAGTAGTAATGAACATCATAGTTTTATGAATTAGTTGTAATCATGCCAATTGGTTGTGCGGTATTTGGTCGGGAGTAATTTTGGCAGCCCGGGGATAATGAACTGTTTCCATCAATCATTGCTCGATCTCGGCGATTTATACAACAAAGTCAGACCAATCCCTTCCGTGAACAGGATAAGCAATATAGTAACAGCATTACTGTGCCACTGCCCAACGCCAGCAGTGATACGCGCTTGCTGATCAGGGTGGCGCTACTTGGACTTAAACGTATCTACCGGCAAGGTTATGCCTATAAAAAAGCAGGTGTGTTGCTGACCGGCATTGACTCTGCAGCAATGCACCAGGAATCATTGTTTGAGCTGCATGGCGCAGGCGACAGATCAGCGAAATTAATGAGTGCGCTAGATCAGTTAAATAATGGTAGTTGCGGCGCAGGCAAAGGATCTTTTCTTCAATCGCCGCAGGCGTACGTAACCCGGGATTCTCAGGGCATGGTTCGCTATTGATAAGCCCTTTCTCTCCATTGCCGCATAGGCTCGCTTTCATTGATAAAAAGTATCTCTTGAAATACCAAAATGTCTACAGGTGAATGCGACATTGCCAGATGCGGCGGCATGTTCGAATACTTTTAGTCTACGGGAAATATCTCTTTGCGCTTGTAGATTCATCAACGACTCTTTGAAAACAGTTCAATTTATCAAAACTGTCAACCGAAGTCGTAATATTCATAAAGAAGTTAGGGGTTACTTTCTATGGATTTCACCATTTTTGTAAACCTAATGGCTAGACCGGACGATAAATTTATCCTTCGTTAATTACCAAAATTAATGAGATATTAAACATTGAGCCAATCAAGATGCTCTTCACCACTTACTGGTCTTGTCATAATTGTCATCCATTTACGTGAGCCTGGATGACTTATTATTACATCTTATAACGCGAAATAGAATAACGTCATGTATGGCATCGTCACGAGCTACAACCCATCCACCGGTGCTCTGGTAATCAATGTGACCCACGCCATAGGAAGTGGAACCAAATCATCCTGGACGATTAGTCAATCCAGTCCGACAAACGTTTCCGGCAGTCAAATACTGCTCTCATCCGCAACTGCATCAGCATCCGCCACAGTTGACCTGGAGACCACTTTTGACAGCACTTACGATGAGTACATGATACTCGGAACAGCAATTGTGCCAGCATCTGCCGGACAGAATCTCAATTGTCGCATGAAGCTTGGCGGGGCTTATCAGACAACTGGTTACAGGTATCACAACTCAATGTCAACCGATGGATCAGCCTTATATGGCGCCAGCACCAGCGCCGCAGGATCAGCAATACCTATAGGTGAAGGCGTGGGCGCGAGCCTTGATTTTACTATGCATATCAGAAATGTGACCAATGCAACCATCAGAAAATTACTGCACTTTCATGGCGCGTATATGTTGAACTCCGGTCCGTCCTTGGCGCTGATATCTGGAGCGGGAACAAACGACAACACAGGAGCATTAACCGGCATCAGGTTCATGATGGGCAGCGTCAACATCGCAAGCGGCACATTCAGACTGTATGGCATTAGAAAACAATAAAGAGGATCAATTATGACGAATGCTGAGAGTCTTTAAGTAAATTTAGTTTGAGGAGAGGGAGCGACCAAAGCCATGCGGGAACATGGCCTGGTCGCCATAACCCACAGATAGTACCTGTGAGCCATAGCCAAGGCTTCCTGCCACGTCGACGCAGCGGACAAAGCCTAGCATATTTTAACGAATAATAAAAAGAGGCTTACAGTATGACTAAGGTGATTTCCGAAAAAGGCTATTCCCATTGAGGTAGAATCGGGCTTTCACTTGTTTAACCACTGAGCTTGATCATGCTGTCCGCCTCTGCCCCGACTGTTGCGCCCCTGAGCACGTCCCAAATCGAAGACCTGAGACTAGCAAGTTCGAAAATGCCCGGACCGGAACGCCGGTCCTTTCAGGCGGCGATGACGTTGAAATATTGCCGGGGCAATCCCCGCCAGGCGGAACGGGTGTTTGGCTGGAATCGCGACACGATCGAACTCGGGCTGAATGAACAGCGCACGGGCGTGATTTGCCTGGGGGCGCAAGCAGCGTACTGCGGAAACCGCCTCCGGGAGGAGAAGCACCCTGACGTGGCGCAAGCCCTATGGGCATTGGCGGAATCGCACTGTCAGCAAGACCCGACCTTCCGTACGGCGCTATCGTATACCCGGCTGACCGTGGCGGCGGCGTTGGATCGGTTACGCGCCCAAGGTTTTCCGGAGGATTGCCTACCATCGCCCGGCACGATGGCGGAGGTGCTGAACCGGAATGGCTACCGCCTACGCAAGGTGGTCAAGGCCAAACCCCAAAAAAACTCCCGGAAACGGATGCCATCTTTGCCAATATCGCGGACAAGGACGGAAAACCCATAGCGGACCCGGCGTGTTTGGAAGTTGGGCAGGTCATGCGCCTGAGCATCGACTGCAAGGCCACTGTGAAGATCGGGGAATACTCACGGGGTGGGGAAAACCCGCGGTGACACCCGAGCCGCCGATCACGATATGGGCTGCGAGGAAAAGCAGGTTCCGTTTGGAATCGTGGAAGAGGATAGTGGGCAGTTGCATCTGACGTTTGGAAGCTCCTTCAAGACCAGTGACTTCATCATGGATGGCTTGGAGGACTGGTGGCAGGCCATCCCCAAGGAAAAGCAGGTCGTGATGACACACATCCAACGCAAAGTGGACAATGGCCCGGAAAGCAGCGGGTGCGTACCCGGTTCCTCAAGCGCATAGTGGAGTTCGCCGATGCTACCGGCAAAATCATCCAGCTGCTGTACTACCCGCCATACCACAGCAAGTATAATCCCATCGAACGGTATTGGGGAATTTTGGAACAGCATTGGAATGGAGCCCAACCGGGGGATACCGCAACCATGCTGGAATGGGCGAAAAGCATGACCTGGAAAGGTATCCACCCGATAGTAAAATTGAGCCGCAGGCTCTACCAGAAAGGCGTTTCTCTATCCAAGAAAGCCATGCGGGAAATCGAAACCAGATTGGAGCGTAACCCGCTTTTGCCCAAATGGGACATTCTGATTCGGCCTGCCTGATAGGGATGTTTGCTTTCGGAAATCGCCTAAAGCAAATCCGGTTATTCCCTGGATCGGTGGAAAACGCCGCCAGGCCAAACATATTCTGCCCTTGTTCCCGGAGCATGAATGCTATGTGGAACCATTTTGTGGCGCGGCAGCGTTGTATTTCATGAAAAGGCAAACGCATGTCGAAGTGCTCAATGATATCAACAGCGAACTGGTCAACCTGTACCGCGTAATCAAGCATCATCTGGATGAATTCACCCGGCAATTCAGATGGGCGCTCACCAGCCAGGAAATGTACAAATGGCTGCAAATGACGCCGGTAGAAACCCTCACTGATATCCAGCGCGCATCACGCTTTTACTATTTACAGAAGCTGGCCTTTGGCGGCAAAGTAGTCAGCCAGAGCTTTGGTACTGCCACCACACCCCACCCCGTCTTAATTTGCTGCGCTGGAAGAAGAGTTAAGCCAGGCACATCTGCGGCTTTCGCAAACGTATATTGAGCACCTGGCGTGGCAGGAATGTGTGCGCAAGTACGACCGGGAGCATACCCTGTTTTATTGTGATCCCCCTTACTGGGGCACGGAGGGGTATGGCGTGGATTTTGGATTAGAGCAGTATGCTCAGATAGCTGAACTGGCAAGAACGATTAACCTAAATTCCTCAGTTGGAATTTATGATGAAAATAGCTGTAATCTAATACTATCAATGGTTCCCGGTTAAAAATGTTAACTGCTCCTCAGTTATAGTAAACAAGCTAAAAGCAAGGCGTGACAACACTTTTAGCAGATTTTGATTATTTCACTAAAATCTCGCCTGATTGGTGATGCCATGGATCTATGAAAGCACCTTAATCAGTAGGGTTCTTGAGCGATTTAAGAGATTTCAACTGAGGAATTTAGGATTAAAGGCAGGATGATCATATCGGTCAACGATATCCCGGAAATGCATGAGGCATTCAAAGGGTTAACAATGCAATCGGTAGCGATCAACTATACCGTGGGTGGGCTGCAAGGGCGCGGACAACGCTCCGAGCTGGTGATCAAAAATTTTTAACGATGAAGCTGCGCGGACTTTTGCAAACCCAATCCACTTGCCAAATAAACCTAAGCCACGGCCCGCCAACTCATTCCTGGTCATTCCGTTGAGGTCGATTTAATCGTTGACAACAGCGATGATGAACTTGAGCGGGAGGATCACTAATTAGGTGTTACGACAAACATCTCAAGCTCCTCCCTACCATACAGCGGCAGACTGTCATAAGGATTGGGAAGCCTGTCATCGGTTATGTACAGATGTCCAACGTGATTATTGTCGGCCTGGCTGAAGACCTGATTCATTTGAGGCGAGTTTGCGTCATATATAATGTGGATAAATCTGTCCTTCGGGTAATTATGTTGCCAGGTTTCCGGCCGAAAGTTTACGTAACTTCTTATGCTACTTTCAAACACGACTAAATCATCAGCCACTGGTTTGCTTAAATAAACTTCATCTGGAACTACTCCAGGATGCCCCGTTACCGAATAATGACTGCTTTTATTTTTGATGTAGTTATAAATTTGCTCGTAGTATCTGATGTTTTCATCTGTCCCGTCTGCAGCCATCTCATCGATAAAAAAACCGTCAATCGTATACAAAGCGATGTAACTCTCGATGTCGTTGACAATATTGTTTATCGGGCGCTCTCCATAAGTGGAGTGTACGTAAGCGATTACCTTTCCTCCAGCTTCACGAACCCCACCAATTGCGTTAACAAAACTAGGGTCAACGCTGGTTCCAGGCCCATTATTTGGGTTAAAAATTACAGTAGTAGGCACTGTCTGAGCTGCCTCAGCCAAGTGACTCCAGTTAATCGGTTGTTTAGATGGGTGGAAATATGCTGGAACAAAAAGACTGACCGCGTGCACGGGCGTGCTGAACGTTACTGACAAATAAACTATAGAAAGCAAAATAAAGTGTTTTATGCTCATGTCGAATATATCCTATGAGGAAGGGCGTAATAGACCGAGTTTCTACACTGATCTTGAAGATTGGAGGAAAAAAAGATGCAGCAAAAAAATGAATACTAATTTAGCTCAAACGAGCATTTTCTTGTTGCGTGGAATGCTAAAGAATAACAAATAGGCTAACAACAATGCAATTACATACGATTTTTATTTGTTATTGAAGAATCAAACGACAGTACCAAATTGAGTGAAAATTTACACCCAAGCCAGTGACACTCGGATTAACAGTCCGGAGCTCAGTCATCTATGCCTATAAATAGATGAAGAATCGAAAGTAGTTTTTTTACCGGGCACCGAACCGACCCACACAAACCGAACCGTGGCCGAACCTGAGCTATCCATTATGGCGCGGCTCCACCCTCTTCCCTCATGCAAAACAACGGTTTACGGCGGTATCCTCCGAACTTATTCTGAGCATCGCCACGAAACCCAATGGTGGCGAGCACCGGCGAGGGAAACCGGCAGATCCGATCCAGAATTGACCCGGGTGAGACTCGGGAAAATCGGATGGGGGTAGGTCATACCCACCTTAAAATGGCTACACAGCAGTCAACTAGGGGACTGTAAGGATTCCTTCGTAAATGAGACACATCTTAAACAGGTATGCTCAATTTAATAGTATGCAGACCGATGTTTACATCTTGTAAAGGGAGGAAACGGCTATAAGCCGACGTTGACAGCTAGTACGGGAGGACTCTAAGATCCGCTGCTCGATGGCGGCGGGCGACTATCTTGGCGACGTGCTATCGAACCTAATCAGCGAAGCCCGGAGGTCTGGGGCGGCGCCCTCAACGACAGCAGGCATAGGCATTGCCCTGGCTGCACGAATAATCGTAATAATAGCCATTTCCAATTCGAGCGCCGTCCTCAACGACTACAGTGCTTAAGATGTGCAAGCGACAGTTCCGACAAATTGTATCTTGCACAGGATTAATTGCAAGAATAGCTGCTCGCTTAAACGAGAACGCAGCTCTTACAAACTCTTCGCCATGCTCCTCCAAACCCTGCTGAATAAATTCGTACGTACTGTAGGGGTGTCCGCATCGAGGACAATCGAGACTGTTAGCGTATCCATCGATCTCTATGTTGAAATCTGATTTGACCTTCGCAGCTTTTTCCGCCGAAATAGGTTTTAATCCAACGAGCTTGATGCGTTCCGGTGTCCAGTACCATCTTCTGATCATCTGAAACACGGTGGGTTTAAGGTAGAGTGTTGCAGTTCTGCCTTCCGTAATCATCTTAATTGCCCATTCAATTAAGGCAGAATCTTCTAAAGAAACGACAGCCTTGCCTTGATGAACGAGTGTTTGGATGGCACCGAAATCAATGGGAGTCGCTTTCGATGAATCGTACGTGTCCATTTGGTGCACCTCTCTTAGGTCTTAATGTAATTGACGCTATTTATGATGCTCTCACGGACCATCCCTCATCCGGTTGAAGCGGCAGCCTGAGTTGTAACGATCCGGCGTAGCAACAGCCCATTTGGATCAAATCCGGTCTTCAGAAAAAAAGTATCACTCTTAACAGCGGATGTCAACTTCGGGTCGATGGCTGCAATATGCTTCTATAATTCAATGACCGCTTTTGTCAAATATCAATTTATCTAATGATGGATTGCCCCGCCTCTTTTAACGATCCATCGCCGTTGAAGTACATAGGGTAGTCATCTCCACCCTACAAAAACTACACAATAGCTAACTATGCGTATGCAAGTGGCTAACCTGCAATCCACACCCAGAACAGTTGAGAAGAGGTGGACGCATCTGTTAAATCAGGCACTTATATAGATATTGAGCATTGCCAGCATTGTGGTGAATTTCCCAACATAGGATTAATAAAATCACAAATCAGAAAATAATCGTGAATATTCTTTTTTTACAACCTCATAACATTCACAGCATCTTTCTTCCAGTCTGTGCCTATCCAGAACACAAATAGTTCCTCGACTGTAATCAATAATTTTTTCTTTTTGAAGATTAGAAGCGGCCGATGTTATCCCTTCTCTACGTACACCTAACATAATAGAAATCAGCTCTTGAGTCATACACAATTCTTTCCCGGATAATCGATCTAATGAAAGGAGAAGCCATCGGCAAAGTCTTTGCTCGATTTTATGATGACTATTACATACTGCAGTTTGAGAAATTTGCGTCATTAAAGCCTGCATATAGTGTAATAAAATATTTCTGATGGAAATTGATTGATTGAAAAGTTTTGTTAGATAGTAAACGGGCATGCGGAATGCCTCTCCTGAACCTTGTATAATTACTTGATGAGGCATTGTTTCACCTCCCAATAACATAGGTACTCCCACAAATCCTTCTTTACCAATAATGCCAATTTCTCCAGATCCCCCATTTTCTAAGATATACAGCAGTGAAAACATTCCACTAATAGGGAAATAAACATATTCCAACTTCGCGCCTGGCTCACAAATAATTTCGCCAATATTAACGGGAACTAATTCAGCTGCCGAGCCTATTGTTGCTTGCTCATCTGATGATAAGAGAGAAAGTAGAAAGTTTTCAGGAAGCTTATTCAGGTTTATATTCATATATCTAATGAAAATTTTTGTTTGTTAACTCGGTAACTTATTTTAAATTAGGGGCTGTAGTAGATCAGTTTAAATTTTGGTCCAATTTTTCAATATTTTTAGTTGTTGTTTGGGAGTTCCATAATTAAATCTGAATTCCCATTCCTTAAGAAATAACGGAAATGGTCCTTTGGGAATTCCATTGTATTTTCTTAAAACACGTTTAGCCTGATTCCAGAAGTTTTCAATGCCGTTAATATGATTTTTTCCCTCTGCAAATAGCGTAGAGTGGTTAATCCGTTCATGGTAGAAATGACTTACGTCGAGTGCATTGTAACTTAGATAACAATCTGTATAAACTACGCTTTCAGGCGCTATTTTTCTAGCAATCAGCGGTATTCAGCTTTTCTGTCCTGGTATCTCCAACAACCTTCGTATATACCTTACCACCGCGCTTCAATATACCAAATACTGCAACCTTACCAGCAACTCGCGACTAGGTTAAACATTGCGAATATCACCAAAGTAGCTTTCATTTAATTCCACTACACCATCACAGATTTACAATGACTTATCTTCGTTCTTTTAGCTTATCAACTAAACTAATCTACTACAGCCCGTTACTCTCTGCGTTATACTCCATAGAAATGAATGCAACAGTCGTATCGACTGCCGTTAGTTAAGGAATATATTTGGAATATATTTTTAAAAATTTAAATGCGATAACTGTATCACATCGCAATCTGGTTATCGGGCAAAACAACTTTCTCATGATTAGCTATTTAGTGTCTTTATTTCGGGAGATTGCTATAAACAACGCCTTGCTAGCACGCATACTGGGATGGGTAATGCTCATGGTGTTTTGCAATGCAGCAGCGGCTATTGACTCTTCGGTAAAAACCAATACCACAACAATGCCCAACATAGAGTGTTTGTTAAACTGGGCGCAAGCATTCCACTCCGATTTATTTTCACCCGCGGTGCACGAGGTACAATTTTCTGCCCCTTTTACCTATCGCTATTACCCCAACACCAATTCTTATGTGGGCGTTTCGTCTGCAGATAATCATGTTTACTACCAGGGACCGACCGATCTCTCACCAAAAGACATCGGTGATTTATCCGTTTTCTTGCAAGAGTCAGGATGTGGAGCGATACCCTACCCTGTTATTTTTATTCATGGCTTAGCCTCTTCAGCAGAGACATGGGTAGCATATAGAGACTATCTGATAAATAATGCTAAATGGACATTCGGTGGAATACCTTCTTACAATCATGACACAAAAATGGTTGATATCAGCTGCCCATCGAATTCAAACCCGGTTATTAAGTGTACGGGTAGTGCGGGCAATTTCTACACGTTAAATTTCTCTGATAATCAAGGGCTGTCTTTAGATATCCAGGGAGGTGAATTAGCAATAATCATCAAGGCGGTTTTAGATAAAAACCCCGGAGCAACAAAGGTTCTTCTGATTGGGCATAGCTTAGGTGGAATTGCGGCAAGAGCCTATCTGCAAGGATTAGCACAAGTGCTCGATCCAGCAACTCCCATTCCGTATCGGGGCGATGTCGCGAAACTTATCACTATTGGCACTCCGCATCAAGGGAGTTTTTGGGCAGAAGTATGTCATGATGATTTCGGTATTCCCGGTAATAATAGCATTTGCGATCTTTTTGATTTGGGTATTGATCCCCACAGTATTGCAATCAAGGAATTACAGCCAGATAGTGCGGCTTTGAATATTCTTAATGATTTAACTACTCATCCCCTTCCATCCGATGGAATCTATATTTCGATAATTGGAGCAGGTCAATCTACTTTATCTGGTTCAGTTGATTACCACGATGGCGACGGCATTGTTTCAAATACTTCCCAGAATTTAATGGCAGTAACTGGAAATCTTCCTCTCCAACAGAAATCAATTCAGGTGGATATACTTTTCCGAGAAGATTGTGGCAATAATATAAAAATACCTGTTGTGGGGAGCATAGGTCAAACTCATACCTGTGAGACCACTGATATGGGTGTAGGAGCAGAAGTTTTAAGAAATCTGCATTAGGTTCAGCAAACTAAACGCACTGATTATTGCTGCAATCGCGCCGCTAGAAGTTACCAATAACAAGATTAAAACACAAACTTGCTTATAGTTTTAGAAATATCGAACTCATAGTGTCTCATCCACAGCATTATCAAACACAGCAAGTCGATATTTCGCTGGAAATACCGGATGATATATCAGTACTGTAATATTATGTCGCTTATGTAAAATATTCACTCACGCGAATATTTTACGCCACAATGAGCGGGGAATCGAACCCGAAGAGATTGAACCACAACAGTTTCAGTTGGTGAGCGTAAAAGCTAAAGCGGAGCCCCGTTGGGCTTAGGCAGAATGTTCTCTACGTTATCGCCCCTCCACGGGCCACCGAGAGGGCACGGGATGACTCACCCCATGCCCGCCCCGCACCCGACCGTCGCCTACCCCTTCTTGCGCTGCTTCGCCTGTTCGATCCTGAGCGATTTGATATCGATATTTGAGCATTACCCACGGTATGGTGGAATCTTGAAAATCATTCGCTGCCGTCCTGGAACTGGCGCGATTACTCAAATTCTTGTCCAATTGAATTTATGCATCCACGCGCTGCCTAGAACGCCAGCCCAGGATTTTGATCCTATCATGAGCAAAACGGTATTGGCAGCGTTGAAAAGATTCGTAGGCGGCGACCCATCCTCAGACGGTTGTCAATTGTTGAATTCCGAGCGCACTTCTTCGACCGTCTTGGCGGGATCCTGCAGATGCGGGTAGTGCCCGATGCCTGGAAGTACCGTGAGCTGCGAGCCGGTCTTTTGGGCGAACTCAACACCCATTTGCTTGTTGATATAGATGTCCTTCTCGCCCCAGATCACGCGGACGTGAGTCTTCAGCTTGTCGATGTTGGATTCCAAGTAATCTTGGTCTCGGGTGAAGTGCTGGTAGTAGTGGAAGAAGGCATCCGCAGAGCTCATGCTGCCCTGGCTCCAGCCGTTCGACATGTCTTGCTGGATTTCCTCCGAAATATCGAATTGCTCGTCTTGCGACAGCCCTCTGCGATACGCATTGGCCAGTATTTCATCTCGGGTCTTGTTCATGTAGGCACGTGTGCCTTCTGCGCCCGGCAGCGATTTCAGGCTTTGCAGGCTGGCATACAGGTAGTCCGGTCGGTCGAAGGGTGCAAAGTCACCGACGACGATGGACTTGGCAACCCTCGGCTCATCGATAGCAAGGAGCAATGCTGGCAACGCACCGATGTCGGTGGCGTAGATGACGAGGCTCGAGGAGTCGATGCCTGACTTGTGGATGTAGTCCTTCAGTACCGCAGCGTAGTCCTTGGGAGCGTAGGAGAACTGCTTAGCGTCAGGCCTCGTGGACAGGCCGTAGCCTGGCCAATCGATGGCGTGAACTTCGTAATCCTTTCCGAGCGTCTTGGCAATGTCCTTCCAGACATAGACCGTCTCCGGAAAACCATGCAAGAAGAGCACGTACCCCTTCGGCTTCGGATGGTGCACGACCATGCTACGAAGCTTCATATCGGGCCGGATTTGGGTGTACCCGAATTTTGCGCGCGGACTTTGTTCGTCGTGTGCCATAGCAAACTCCGTAAAGAGTGAGATACCAAGGAAGATAGTGGCGGCGAGGGACTTTCGCCATGACGGATTCAGCATGAGAGTTCTCCGCGTCGACATCACTGGGTCGAGGCCTGGAGTTGGCCTTGCAGGAAGTCGAACATCGACTTCGTGATCAGCTCAGGCCGTTCCTCGTGGATGAAGTGGCCGGCGTTCTCGACATTGACGGCTGTCAGGTTCGAGATCTTTGCCAGCATTACCTTCTTCATCAATCAGAAGGCCGGAACGCCCATGGCCAAGACCGGCATGTCGAGCTTGCTGTAGGTCCGGTAGTCAGCCACATCCTGCGCGGTGTATAGAAACAATAAACACACTTTTTCATGAGAACCGAATGTATCAAGGTTACAGTTTGGTCGTCAACCTGACCGGAAAGTCATCCAAAATTCGCAAAATTTGCCTTTAATCAGCAGCAAATTAGCGCAGACGACAGATCAGCAAGATTGATGAGCGCGCTGGATCAGTTAAATCAAAGATATGGACGTGAGACCGTATCGGTATTTTCAGTGGGTAAAAATAAATCCTGGATGATGCGGCGGGAAAATAGGTTACCCTGCTACACCACTAAATGGCAGGACGTGCCGATTGCATACGCACATTAATCAGACTGAGTGATCACCTGACCCACGTCGCCAACTAGTGAAAGCACAAGCTCTAGCCTAAGTCGAGTCGGCGACACGGGCGGGAAGCCCCCATCGAAGGCACTTCTAGGGGGCAAAGAGATAGCGATCAATTGTCCAGTGGTATTCAGGGGAAATCTCTTCGGTGATTCTGTGGACTCTCTGCTCACCATCCCTTTCAGCAAGTAAAGCTTGAGTGGCCATCCTGGATTCAAGAGGTATCCAATAGGATTTCTCGTCGCTATCTTTCTTTGGAAAGCTATCAGCAAGAATCAATACAGATATTGGGTGCCAATGCTTCCATTTGCCTGCTGTAGTTGGATCAAGTCGTGCCCAACCTCCATTGGGAAACTGCCCTGCCCCTTCATTCTTGCGTACACCCCTGAGCACCCAAGTGACACCGCCATATCGTAGCGGTACTGGTAGATTGGCATTGGGTTAGGGGAATTAAGAAGCTACTAATTCAGTTGATTGTATGTGATAGAACTCTATGAAGAGCAGCATAACTCACTTTAATTTTTTTTAGAGCTATGGAGTTTTGGAATCATACTGTAGATATTTTGGATACAAAGGATTGTAAACTACGCAAAGATTCCAAAATTGTAAAACAGCTTGGGGCGATTGATTTCTGAGAAAAGAAGTTAGAAAAAACTTTACTTAAATATTAATAATTAATTTGTATTCTACGATGGTTAGCTAAATTTTTACAATTTAGCATAGAAAAGAAAAGCCGCCACAGATTCACCGTATAACGTTATTTGTGGCGGCAATGTATGTTTATTATTTATTTTTAATAAGATATCAATTCCAGAATGCTCAAGAATGCCATAATAGTTAAAATAAAATAATACTCTTTAGATAATTGCATAAATTTACTCCGTCAGAGTTTTCTTTGTACTTCAGATAGCCATATAAATTATATGGTCTCTATGAAGGCATATATTAACAACAAAATACTTAAGAAATAAGCATAATAAAACGAGACATATTGTGGATTAACAGGATACAGTGAAATTACATCTCACCTTTTAATGTAAATTAAGGCTATATCGCAATTAACTGTTGAATATAAAAAAGGAAGTGGCAGTTACTCCAACACACACGCCAGGGCAGTTAGACAATATCGTTATAATACAACGTGTTACATATAGATGGCTCCCTGTCCCTGTCTCATACCAGTGACACCCAGATTAACTGTCGCAGATCCCCTTAAGAAGAATGAATTTAAATCGACACCCTCACCAATCAAGACCACCCATCCTGTATTCAATGGTATTCATAGGTGTCAATGACGGAGCAAAAAGGTACCGGATAGCGCGCGAAAAGTGTACCAGTTAGGTTAATAAAAAAGAGGGATCTGACCTCTGTTTTTGCGTTTCTGATTTTTTAATTTCAGGTTTTTTTGTTAAAGCATAGTATATATTGCCTTACATCTTTCATATTGTTCTAACATCCTCCTTTTCTATTGGTTTGGTTTATAAAGTCTGCTTTTGCCGTTTCTTGCTTATGGCCAAGCGATATGAGTCTCCATTCATTTCGAGAATATAAACATGATGGGTCAAGCGATCTAGTAACGCGCCAGTTAATCGTTCTGATCCCAGTACTCTCGTCCATTCATCAAACGGTAAATTTGATGTGACCAGAGTGGCGCCGTGTTCATAGCGACGACTGAACACTTCGAACAAAAGCTCTGAACCCACCAGGTCAAATGGCACGTAACCCAGTTCGTCGATGATCAACAACTTTACATTGGCCAACGGCTTTTGTAAGGTACGCAAACGTTTTTCATCGCGTGCCTCCATCATTTCATGCACCAGCACTGCAGCGGTTGTGAAGAAAACACTTACTCCTTTCTGACAAGCAGCCAATCCTAAAGCTAATGCGATATGAGTTTTACCAACGCCTGAAGGACCCAACGCAATGATGTTCTCGCGCTTGTCGATCCATTCACAGCGCATCAATTCCAGTACCAGTGATTTGTTCAATCCAGGAATGGCAGTAAAGTCAAACGTATCCAGGCTCTTAATTACTGGGAATCTTGCCAGACGTATGCGCCGTTCGGTATTGCGTTGCTCACGATCAATACATTCCAGTTCGCACAATCGTAATAAGTAACGTGCATAATCAATACATTCACGTGCACATTCAATGCCCACTTTCTCATATTCACGTGCAAAGGTTGGTAACTTCAATGTCTTGAAGTGATTGATCAGCAAGACTTGCGGCGCAACCGTGGTAGGGATAGAGGTATCAGTCATAATGTTCCTCCGCAGCATGCTGGTTTGCTTTGGCCATTTGTAACAAGCTTAAGTACGCTCGTGGTTCAGTGGATTTAACGCTATAGCACGAGGCAAATACGGGTAGAGCGTCAAGTCGAGCTTGGCAGGTCGTCGTTCCAGCGCGCATAGAATCAAATGCTTTATGGCATCCAAACCGATTGCCCCAAACTCCATCGCTCGTTTGATTGCCTGCTCAACTTGTACTTGGCTGAAATCCTCCAGCAACCGCAAAACCTGGAGGTATTCCTTACGGCCTCGGCGTTCCATGCGAATTTCCAGCAGTCGGCGCAGCCGATCAAATACTTCAGGCAGAACCCAATCCTGCAAGGGGGCTGCTTGATCAAGCGCACGTGGTTTCTGTTCTGGCAATGCCAGGTAGTGCAATGGATTGTAAATGAATTCTTCTCGACCGTAGCTGCGCACATGACGTGCAATCGTATCTGTGCCCAGGCAAATATCGACGTGATCCACATAACCCTTGACCAGTACCTCCCGGTGACCATATTGAGTAGGAACCGAGTAATCATTGCTTCGATAACGCACCAGAGACAATGAAGATACACGGGTGGAAATCTTGTGGCAGGCATCAAAAGCAACTGCAGGTAAAGCCATCAGTGCAGCTGTATCGCGTTTCATACGCTCAGCAATGGTTTCAGTTTGGCCGCGTAGCCTGGCTTGCTGGCGTTTGATGCCCCCATCCAGCAATTTTGCATTCAGGGCATTAAAATCAGCGGCGACGGGTAACGGCACCATAAAGTGGCGACGGCTGTAGCCAACCATGCCCTCAACATTGCCCTTGTCGTTGCCTTTAGCCGGCCGGCCAAATTTATCTTCAAACAGATAATGACTTTGCAACTCGCTGAATGCCTTGGTACGTTGACGTTTGCCATCGCCCAGTATCTTGGCCACCGCAATCCTGGTGTTGTCATACAAGATCGATTGCGGTACCCCACCTAAAAACGCGAATGCAGCAACATGCCCATCCAGAAAGGATTCGGTATCTTCAGTGGGATAAGCTTTAACAAAGCAGCCATCCGAATGCGGCAAATCAAGGCAGAAATAATGAATCGAATCAGCTTGCCGCCAATATAGCCATCGGCTTCACCAAAATCTACCTGGGCATGACCAGGCAGGTGTGCCAGTGGCATGAACATTTCCTTCTGCCGAACCGCACAGCCTTATTAACATAGTTACGAACGATGATATAGCCACCGGTAAAGCCATGCTCATCGCGTAACCGCTACAATATCCGCAACGCAGTATGGCGCTGCTTGGTATGAACATGTTTGTCAGCTTCCAAAATGCCATCAATGATGCCATTGAAAGGACAAGCTTAGGGGAAACGGGCTCGCTCTTGCGCCGGTAACCCGGCGGTACAGCGTATTGGCATATCTTTTTGACAGTCTTGCGGTGTATGCCAAAGTAACGCGCAACTTCTCGTTCACTTCTACCTTTCACCATCACAGCACGTCGAATTTTTATATATAGTTCCACTGAATACATCCTCATCGCCTTTCACTTGATGCTCATCGCATCAGCTTACAGGCTTCAGACTGGTACATTTTTATTCCGCTATTCATGCGAAATTAGCGCACATCAGTGGTACATTTTTACTCCGCTATTTACATTTTTCTCGCAAGCGGGAACGCAACAAATGATGAAGACGTTCCCATGTCCCGTTATGGGACCAGCGAAAAAATAGTAGTAACCCGAGCTCCATACCGCGAATTCACGAGGCAATTGCCGCCATTGACAACCTGTTTTCAAAATATACAAGATTGCATTTACCACCTGACGCATACTCAACTCTCGTGGCCTCCCCACGGCCGATACTGGCAGATGTGGTTTCAAATAACGCCACGCTCCATCACTCAGATTACTCGGATAACGTTTCTTCCGCTTTTTTGTTCATTCATGATATTGTCTACTAATAGCAAAAAGACGCTACATTAACCCAGAACTCACAATTTCCAAACAGTTTCTAAGTCTGGATGTCGTCAAACCAATTTGGACAGATTAAGCTCTTCTGAACAACCTTAATAGGTTCCCATAAAATCGCCTTTGCCGACTTCCAAACCATTGTGCCGCAAAATCGCATAGGCAGTGGTGACATGGAAGAAAAATTGAGGCATGCCGTAGTTGTACAGGTAGTTGTGGCCAACTAGTTTTTTCTCTTTCGGCGTCCCCGGACGTAACACGATTTCACGCGTTTCGCTGCCTTCAAATTGCGCGGGCGTCAGGCTTTCGATGAACGATAAGGTCTTGCTAATTCGTGCTTGCAAATCGGCGAAGGTCTGTTCGTTATCTTCATACACCGGAACCTCAACTCCTGCCAGCCGCGCTGACACGCTCTTGGCGAAATCGGCTGCGACTTGCACTTGGCGGATCAAGGGGAACATATCAGGAAACAACCGAGCATCCAGCAATACTTTCGGTTCAAATTTTTTCTCGATAGCATATGCCTCAGCCTTGGTCAAAATAGCACTGAGGCTTTTCAATAGCTGTTTGAAAACCGGTACGGACGTAGTGTAAATATAAGTGGTCATAGATTTATATCAGTTAATTGAATTCAGTACTTGTTATACGTTGAAATTGAGTATCTCATGAATGGGCATGATGTTGTGCATTCGACACTTGAAGTAAGCAATCAAAAACGGAGTCCTAGAATGCAGGCTACAAGTAGGCCCTGCATAGTATTCACATATTAAAGGGAATTCCTCAGACTCTGAGCTGAATATTTGATTATCTATATTGTGTATGTGGCTATTGGGGTACACTGCTAGGCGGGGTAACCCAGATTCCCAATATATAAGGAAGAATCAAAATGAAGAATAGCTTATGTTTGAAAGTATTAAGTTCAGTAAGTCTGTTTCTTTATGTTTCAGTAGCTGGGTAAGCGCGGCAGATCCCGCGACCAGTATCAATGAAGCGCGGCTCGTAGCGCAGTATAACTATTCTATACACATACTAGCCATGCTGCTGGTAGGGTTTGGTTTTCTGATGGTTTTTATCCGAAGATATGGGTTTGGTGCAACGACAGGCACCTATCTGGTAGTTGCAACCGGGTTGCCCCTTTATATTTTATTGCGGGCAAACGGTGTTTTTGGTCATGAATTGGCTCCGCATTCTATAGCAACTTTGATTTATGCCGAGTTTGCTGTAGCTACCACCTTAATCGCCATGGGCGCGATACTAGGACGGCTGCGTGTTTCCCAGTATGCCTTACTGGCGCTTTTATTGGTTCCAATTTATCTGCTCAATGAATGGCTGGTGCTGGATAATGCTTCAGGCCTCACCGAAGGATTCCAGGATTCTCCTGGATCAATCATCATTCATGCGTTTGGCGCTTATTTTGGATTAGGCGTTTCCATCGTCCTGACTACTGCTCAGCAACGCAGCCAACCGATTGAATCAGATGCCACTTCCGATCGCTTTTCGATGCTGGGGTCAATGGTACTGTGGCTTTTCTGGCCAAGTTTTGCAACGGCTATCGTCCCTTTTGAGGATATGCCACAGACTGTAGTGAATACCCTGCTAGCGCTGAGCGGCGCGACGCTCGTCACGTATTTCCTGAGCACCTTATACTGCACAAAGGCAAAACATCGATGGTGGATATGGCGAATGCTGCGCTGGCCGGAGGGGTTGCCATTGGATCGACCTGTAACATCGTAGGACCTGTCGGCGCTTTTTGTATAGGCTTACTTGCTGGCGCTATTTCCGTCCTAGGTTTTGTGTTCGTTCAACCCATGCTGGAATCCAAATTTAAAACCGTCGATACCTGCGGAGTTCATAATTTGCATGGATTACCCGGATTATTGGGTGGTTTGAGTGCAATTGTGATCGTTCCAGGCATAACCGTCGCACAATTTACTGGCATAGGCATTACACTCACCTTAGCAATTGTAGGTGGTGTTATTGCAGGTAGTCTGATTAAAATGACAGGCACGACCAAGCAGGCTTATGAAGACAGTCATGAATTTACCCATCTGGAATGCTCTGAAAGCGAGCATAAAATAGAAGAATTAGTATTGGAAGCGAAAGCGAGCTTACAGGATTTGAAAAATCAGCTAGGCACTCGATTTGCTGCTTCACAAACAAAATCAGAGAGGCAAGAACCAGGATCGATTATGTAACTACGATTGATCTTAATGCTGAATCCACTCCGTTCACACTGAGCTTGTCGAAGTATGAACGGACTCTAATCCAGCATTCAACAAGCACGCTGAGATATGCAGATTCTCAAGGAGTCCAAAATTTCATGAAATAGAGGACAAAGATGGAGTAATTACACTCTACTTAGTAGGCTTTATTGAACCACTACTTTGGCATCTTGGCGCCATTTAGGGTAGAGAGTGTCCATTCCATTACAACATACGGCGAGTCCTAATCTGAACATCATTAATGTGCATGTAATGCACGATAAAGTTTCCTTGCTTCTTCTTCCTTCAGTGTGTCATTAATTTCACGCAGAACACTTTGAATGTTTACAGGTTTCTCAATACACTCGAAACGCCCGGTCAAAACACTTTCCGGATGAAGTTGTCCACTCTGGTAGAGTGACCATATTTCCATACCATAACTGCTGGCTAGCAATTCCGGCGCAAACTGACCGAAGTAAATAGCCAAGTTCTCGACATCACGTAGCAGCATTTTACAGGCTTGGTTATTGGCAGCTGCGTTGATAGCTTGTGGCAAGTCGATGATAACAGGGCCTGTACTGTCGACTAGCACGTTATATTCAGACAGATCACCGTGGATAATCCCAGCGCAAAGCATACGAACCACCTGCGTAACTAGTATGCGGTGATATTCACGAGATAACTCTGCAGTCAGCACAAGATCGTTGAGCCGCGGGGCTGCGTTGCCATTGCTATCGATCACCAGATCCATCAGTAGCACACCTTCATGGAAATTATACGGCTTGGGCACACGCACACCAGCAGCAGCGAGTCGGTACAGGGCATCCACCTCGGCATTTTGCCAAGATTCTTCTTGTGCTTTGCGTCCATACCGCGTACCTTTTTCCATGGCTCGTGCACGACGGCTGTTTTTTACTTTGCGGCCTTCGGTGTAATCCGTACTTTGGCGAAAACTACGTTTGTTGGCTTCTTTGTATACTTTAGCGCAACGTATCTCTTCTCCACAGCGAACAACATAAACCGAAGCTTCCTTGCCGCTCATTAATTGACGGATAACTTCATCGATAAAGCCATCCTGGATCAGTGGTTCAATTCTTTTTGGAGTTTTCATCAGTGTAATGCTACGCTTAAATTTCAATATTCATCTAAATACAATTTATAACACTTAACATACGGGATAAATAGAAAAACAGAACTTGAGTTAAGCTATCCAAAGTGCTTTATAGTATCTTGTAACGATTTGCTAGTATTTCAATAGTGTGTTTTTATTTTAGCAATTGTGTCGCCGCTCTCGAAGGGGAGCTAATAGCGATGTTAGTCCATTGTGATCAAGCTCATGCATCAATGCCAATAGTTTCCCGATTTCGCCAGGAGGAAACCCTTTACGAGCAAACCAGTTAAGATAATTTCCAGGTAAATCGACAATCAGACGTCCTTTGTACTTGCCATAAGGCATGACTCGGGTGACTAATAGCTGCAAGTGCTCTGGATTCATCACTACTAATTATTACGTTTTAGAAATTGATGTTGTCAAACCAATTTAGACAGATGGCAGTCTGAATTAAGAGACACTTTAGCTCATCAGGTTTGAGTTTTTTGATTGGTTAATGTAATACATTTGCCGGCGCATAGCTAAAGTTCGCAGTTTTATTTTTACCCGTTTATTCAGAATTGACTGTCCGCGGCCATAAAAAACATCAGCGGGTGTCAGATTGTTCAATGATTCATAGTAGTGCTCATGATTGTAGTAATAGACAAACTGGCGGATGCGATCTTGTAGTTCACCGGGGAAATAATAGTTTTCCAGCCTGATCTGGTTCTTCAGTGAACGATGCCAGCGCTCAATTTTACTTTGGGTCTGCGGATGGTAGGGTTTATTACGCGTATGGGTCATATTCTGATCTTCTAGATAATGTGCTAGCCTGAATATTGCACGAAGGGAAGTGGCAAATCCATGATAATTCTTTATAATTCAGTTACCTATGCTGAATAAAGAAAAGGAATTGCCAGTGACAAAGTGTACCCGGGAATCGTTTAATTTTCCAGATGTAAAAAAGCGTACTGTTGAAGTGAATTTCCAGGGTGGCGATATTACTTCAGATGGTGGCGTCATGTTATTGCGGCAGGTGGATAAGCACATTGGGCTGAGTAAAGCGGTTGCTCAGGCGCTGGAAGATAATCGTCGGCAGGCAAGCTGTCAGCATGATAGTTTGACGCTATTGCGCCAACGGGTTTATGCGTTGGCATGTGGCTATGAAGACCTCAATGATCATCAGCAATTACGCCATGATTTGGCGATTCAATCAGCGGTTGAACGCGAAGAGATATTAGCGAGCAGTTCTACCTTATGCCGCCGGGAGAATCAGGCGAATCGACTAACAGCCTGGCATATTCATCAAGTAATGATAGAATGGTTTGTGGCTTCCTTCAAACGAGTGCCCAAAGAACTGATTCTAGATTTTGATGCTACTGATGATGCGGTCCATGGCAAACAGGAAGGCCGCTTCTTTCATGGTTATTATGATCACTACTGTTTTTTGCCACTGTATGTATTCTGCCAAGATCAACTGCTGGTGAGCTACTTGCGGCCAAGCAATATCGATGGGGCAAAACATGCCCGGGCTATTCTATCATTGCCGGTAAAACGGCTCAGGCAAAGCTGGCCTGCAGTTCGTATCATTTTTCGAGGTGACAGTGGTTTTTGCCGCCGCAGAATGCCGGCATGGTGCGAGCGCCATGATGTAAGCTATATCGTGGGTATCGCCCGAAACAAGCGATTGAATGAGATCACTGCGCAATGGCAGCAAGCAGCAGAGAAGCAATATGCCACATCAGGTGAGAAAGTACGCTGGTTGGGTGAATTTCACTATGCTGCCAAGAGCTGGCAGCAGCTACGGCGCATCATCGTTAAAATCGAGCCTACTGAGAAAGGCAGTAATCCACGTTATGTGGTCACCAATCTGACCGGTAAACCGCAGCTTCTCTACGATAAGATTTATTGTTTACGCGGTGAAATGGAAAATCGCATTAAAGAACAACAGCTTGATCTGTTTGCCGACCGCACCAGTTGCCATCGGCTTTAGGTCAAATCAATTTCGTCTGCTTCTGTCCTCGCTAGCTTACATCCTGCTGGAAACCATAAGGCGCCTTGCATTGCAAGGCACAGAACTGGCTCAAGCCTATGTGAGCACATTACGCCTCAAACTAATCAAAATCGGTGCCGTCATCCTACGTAACACTCGCCGTATTTGCTTTTTACTTGCAAGCAGCTGCCCCTACCAGAAACTGTTCTTCCAAGTCGCAGCTAGACTTACTTCCGGATAATTCATTTCCAGGATTATGCACTACCGTTCACCGCATAAAATAGCTATGTGGTGGATGCGCTATGCCTATTAACTGAAGAAATTCCCATTTTTTTTGCCATAACTCCACCAGAAAACATAAAAAAGCATAATGCTTAACAACAAATTCTGACTAGAAATACGATTCATCTAAATTAAAAATGGTTCATCCGGGAATTGCGTACGTAGCAGCTCAAAGAGATGATAGAAAAGTAGGGAAAGATAGATTGAAATAACCACTATTTTCTAATCATGGGGTTATATCAAAATGTCAACGAGTTTGCTCTATCACGCTTTTGGCATAATTGGTTATTTTTATCAAAGTACCCGTTATATTGCGAACGCCATTGTAGTTGCGATAAAAGAGGATCAGTGGCATCTAAGATGCCCCGTTTGCCGAAGTCGAAACGTATTCTGTCGAGGAAAAGTGATTCGTCGCTTTCGAACGATACCGATAGGTCAAAAGGCTGTTTATATTGATCTTCCAGTCCAGCGAGTAGAATGCACCAAGTGCCAGGCAGTACGCCAGGTAAAGGTGCGGTTTGCCGATGAACGTAAAGGTTATACCCGTGCGTTTGAAAGATTGGTACTGGAACTTTCCCGATATATGACCATCCGTGGGATAGCACATTACCTTGAAGTGAGTTGGGATCCGGTTAAGGAAATCCAAAAGCGTAGTCTGCAGAAACATTATCGATTCCCGAAATTAGCAAAAGTTAAACGTATAGCGATTGATGAGATATATCAAGGCAAGAAGCCGGGCTATTTAACCATTGTTCCGGACCTTCAACGTGGTGCGGTAGTTTTTGTTGGCAATGGGAAAGGCGCAGATGCGTTGATTCCATTCTGGAAGCGTTTGAAACGATCGGGCGCACGGATTGAGGCGGTCGCAACCGATATGGGTCCAGCTTATATCAGTGCAGTACAGAGTAATATCCCGGAGGCCACGCTGGTATTCGACCACTTTCATATCATCAAGTTGTTCAATGAAAAACTGACCAAACTGCGCCGCGATCTGCAACGACAGGTAGAAGATGGGCCGGGTAAACCTGTTTTGAAAGGCATTCGTTGGTTGCTGCTCAAGAATCCTGATAATCTGGATGACACGCGCAATGAGCGTCAACGTCTGGAGCAAGCACTTAAGCTCAATGAACCCTTGGCAACAGCTTATTATTCCATTTCTACTTCATAAGTGAAATAATATAAGCAGCTTATGAAAGGAGATATGGTGATGGCACGAGTAGCGAGTGGTAAAGAAGTTTTGGTGCAAGCAAAGGAATTACTGGTTAATGCAAGTACAATAGAAGAATTAAGACAAGCACAGGCTGTAGTGCTACCTTTGGAACTTGGCTTATCAATGGAGCAGACAGCTACAGCAATAGGTACTTCAATAGGCTGGGCGTGCCAGCTTCGAATGCGTCTTATCCGCAATGGCGGCATACGTGATACAGCCAAGCCTACCCGTGGTGGACGGCGGCGCGAAAATCTTTCGCGTGAAGAAGAAGTTGCTTTTCTAGCGCCTTT
Organism: uncultured beta proteobacterium; assembly: GCA_963815685.1. GTDB lineage: Bacteria > Pseudomonadota > Gammaproteobacteria > Burkholderiales > Nitrosomonadaceae > Nitrosomonas. The sequence continues at coordinate 69 of CAWFHT010000010.1, read as the reverse complement.
TATAGAAAAAGCATCGGCAGGAGGTATTTTGATTGTGAGCGAAATCAAGCAAGCATTGGATGCACGCTT
>CAWFHT010000009.1:0-47394 GCA_963815685.1 uncultured beta proteobacterium | reverse complement strand
TAAATAGCGGTGTAAAAATGTACCACTAAAGTGCACTAATTTTCGCTGCGATCGCGGAATAAAAGTGTACCAGTCCAATGCCTGTAAGCTGATGTATTTAACATCAAGTAAAAGGCAAAAAGGATGTATTTAGTGGAACTATATATAAAGATTCGACGTGCGGTGATGGTAGAAGGTAGAAGTGAGCGTGAAGTTGCGCGACACTTTGGCATACACCGCAAGACTGTCAAGAAAATGTGCCAATTCGTGGTACCGCCTGGTTACCGGCGCAAGAGCGCACCCTGTCTTCCCAAGTTAGCTGCATTCACTGGCATCATAGATGCCATGCTGGAGGCTGACAAGCAAGTGCATGTTAAGCAGCGCCATACAGCGAAGCGAATACTGGAGCGGCTACGCGATGAACATGGTTTTACCGGTAGCTATACCATCGTACGCAATTATGCTCCATCAAGCCGCTACCCGGCAGAAGGAAATGTTCATACCGCTGGCGCATCTGCCTGGTCATGCCCAGGTTGATTTTGGTGAAGCCAATGGTTATATTGGAGGCAAGTTGGTGCGATTCCATTATTTCTGTCCTCGATTTGCCTCATTCAGATGGCTGTTTTGTCAGAGCTTATCCAACTGAAGATACTGAATCATTCCTGGATGGGCATGTAGCTGCCTTTGCGTTTCTGGGTGGAGTACCGCAATCGATCCTGTACGACAACACCAAGATTGCGGTGGCCAGGATACTGGGTGATGGTAAGCGCGAGCGTACCAAGGCATTTAGCGAGCTGCAAAGCCATTATCTATTTGAAGATAAGTTCGGACGCCCTGCCAAAGGAAACGATAAGGGTAATGTTGAAGGCATGGTTGGCTACAGCCGCCGACACTTTATGGTGCCTTTGCCCATTGCCGATGACTTTGATGCCTTAAATGCAAAACTACTGGATGGCTGTATCAAGCGCCAACAAGCCAGATTGCGTGGTCAAACTGAAACCATCGCTGAGCGCATGAAGCGTGATACCGCTGCGCTTATGGTATTGCCTGCGACTGCCTTTGATGCCTGCCACAAGATTTCCACCCGTGTATCTTCACTATCGCTGGTACGTTACCGGACCAATGACTACTCGGTGCCTACCGAATACAGCCACCGGGAAGTATTGGTCAAGGGTTATGTGGATCACGTCGACATTTGCTTAGGCGCAGACATCATTGCACGGCACAAGCGCAGTTATGGTCGGGAAGAATTCATTTACAATCCATTGCACTACCTGGCATTGCTGGAACAGAAACCGCGTGCGCTCGGCCAGGCGGCACCCTTGCAGAATTGGGTGCTACCCGAAGTATTTGACCGCTTGCGTCGTATGATGGAAGAGCGCATGGAACGTCGTGGTCGCAAGGAATATATTCAGGTCTTGCGGTTACTGGAGAATTTTAGCCAGGCGCAGGTCGAGCATGCAATCAAGCAAGCACTGCACTTGGGAGCAATCGGTTTTGATGCTATCAAACATTTGATTCTGTGCGCGATAGAACGACGACCTGCCAAGCTCGACTTGACAATCTATCCATATCTGCCCACTACCAGCGTGAAATCGACCGAACCACGGGCGTACTTAAGCTTGCTCCAAATATCCAGGGCAAACCATCAATCTCCTTCCGGAGGTGCGCTATGACTGATGCGTCTATTTCTACCACAGTTACACCACAGATTTTACTGATCAATCACTTCAAGACATTGAAGTTACCGACCTTTGCGCGTGAATATGAGAAGGTGGGAAGCGAATGTGCGCGTGAAAATGTTGACTATGCACGTTATTTATTGCGACTGTGCGAACTGGAAAGTATTGATCGTGAGCGTCGCAATACCGAACGACGCATACGTTTGGCAAAATTCCCGGTCATTAAAAGTCTGGATACCTTCGACTTTGCTGCGATTCCCGAATTGAACAAATCGCTAGTGTTGGAGTTGATGCGCTGTGAATGGATTGATAAGCGTGAGAACGTTATTGCGCTGGGTCCTTCAGGCGTCGGTAAAACTCATACAGCGCTGGCATTAGGATTGGCAGCTTGCCAGAAAGGGATGAGTGTAGCCTTCACAACGGCTGCAGCGCTGGTGCATGAATTGATGGAGGCGCGTGATGAAAAGCGGTTACGTGTGTTACAAAAGCAATTGGTTAACGTCAAGTTACTGATCATCGACGAATTGGGTTATGTGCCATTTACCGCAGTTGGCGCAGAACTCCTGTTCGAGGTGTTCAGCCGCCGCTACGAGCATGGCGCTACTCTAGTTACGTCGAATTTACCGTTTGATGAATGGACTGGCGTGCTGGGATCAGAACGATTGACTGGCGCACTGCTCGATCGCTTGACCCATCATGTGCATATTCTCGAAATGAACGGAGAATCATACCGTTTAGCTACAAGCAAGAAACGCCAGAGACAGGGGGGACAAACTAAGCCTATGGAAAAGGAGGATACCAGAACGATATAAATGATGTTAGGGGAGTAAGCTACGCTCTGCATGTTTCCCCAAAGAAAATCAGAGACGCAAAAAACCAGAGGTTAAATCCTCTTTTTTATTAACCTGATTGGTACACTTTTGGCGCGCTATGCTGGTACCTTTTTGCTCCGTCATTGACAGTTAAGCGAACTCACAATTATGAGCATTAAAGAACCTGTTCTTTTGCCGCCAGAGCCTGCCAGATTGACGTTATCAGGCCAATGGAAGCTTGGAGGAAGAAAGAATGCTGTCTTTGAATTCACCAAAAATTAACTAGGAGATATTTCTGTGTCAGAGGCAATTACAACCGATGGATACAGACAGCGATTAGCCGCACACAAAGCTGGCATTAGTACAGCCAAAAAAATTGCGTTTATGGCATTTGGTAATGGTGGGCACAATGGTGATAACACAGCCAAGAGCGCGAGTGCTGCTGCTACTTCGCTATATAACGAAATTTTGCGTGTCCCTCTGGGAGCTGTAACGCAAGAGGATATGTATTCTGTGACTGGTGAAGCTATCGTTTATGGCGTTGATATAGAAGGTGGTGTGTTCTCTGAGGTTGCTCTGCTCGATGAGGATGGGGAAATGGATGGATGGAAGACTTTCCCTCCCAAATTTGTTGAAGAAGGTGAAAGCTACACGGCCATTTTAAAGCTGCGTTTTTGAGATTCCAGGGAGTTTTATAAAAAATGACATTACCTAATCCTACGATTGACCCGATTCCAAACGATGAGCCGGATGCAATTCCTTCTCTCTGGAATGCACGCTACACACAAATTGATGAAAACTTCCAGAATCTTGATGAACGTACTACAGATTTGGAAACTGAAATTATCGCGGCTCGGAACGGCGAGGCTTCTCTTGATGTTGTTATAGATGCCATCACTACTCAAATAGGCGGCATTTCTGGCACACTCAACGGTTTAGCATCACCAGCATCCATACAAAACGCTGTCGGATTGGACTGGCTTTATCGTAACAATCGAATTATTTTTGAATTATTTGTTCCAGGCTATACGCAGAAAATTCATGATGATGTGGCTGTTGTGCAGGGTGTGCTAGGTGATGATTCGCTGGACGTTGCAGATACCAGCGGATTCAAGGTGGGAGAAGATTATATTCTTCATGATGCAACTGATACAGTAATGGTCCATGTCGATGCAGTTCTAACATCTGCCCGTATTAGACTGTCAGCAAATCTAACTAAGAATTGGGATGAAACTGCAAAATTAGGCGGTACTACATTAGTAGACAAAGAAAGCGGTGGGGTTGATGCTGTTGATGGTTCGCAGTGGATTTCCAAAGCGATCAATCTAGGTGAAGATAACACCATGCGTTCCATAGTGATTCGTCGCACGCTGAACGCTGGCAATATCCGTTTATATTTCCGCGACAACTTTACGACAAGCTGGACAGAACGCTTATGGACATGGCGACGTTCCGGTGGAGGCACATCAGGTGTGCCAGAAGGATTCGCGGATTACGAATACCTGGTTCCGATGCGTGGCGATGGGTATTTGCGCATTGAAGTTGAAGATGAGGATATGGTAATTAACCATATCGTTGGTTTGGGTGGTGTTACCGGATTATTAGGGTTCATCAATCCAGAATTAAAACCAGACGCACCAACGATCAGCGAACCGGCTGATAGCGCAACAGGTGTGAGCGAAACTCCAACTATCCGGTTATCTGGCTATTCCAGCCCAGCTGATGATGAATTTGCCAAAGCTCAATTCCAGATTAGCACGAGCAATACCTTTGCAACTATTTTGCACGATTCTGGCGAGGTGTCTGCGCTGACTTATCCTGTTCCTGCTGGTAGTATTGCCAGAAAACACAACATTTTATGTTCGCGCAAAGGTTAAAAGCTCTTCTGATATGTGGTCCGATTGGTCAGATGACATCAGCTTTACCACGGACACCACCTACGCATACGTTGCAACGCCTCTTGTGACTACACCAAGCAACGGTCAGACTGAGATACCCGAGCAACCAACATTCCTGACCAATGCATTTTCTGCTATTGGAAGTGCAGACACGCATGAGTCAAGCCGATGGCAAATCAGGAATGCATCTGATACCTGGTCAACCATTCTGCATGATTCTGGTGTGGATACAACCAATAAAACCAACTACACGGTACCTGCAGGGGTTTTATTGCCAGGTCAAAAGAAATATGTGATGCGCGTCAAGCACACTGGCGTAGCATTAGATGATTCTGAGTGGAGTAATGATATTGAATTTACTACCAAACAGACATTTGCAAATGTGTTGGGTATTGTTCTGACTGCTACCGGTGGTGGAGCTGGAACATGGCAAAGGATAGATGAAAATTTTAATGCCATCACTCCTACACAAGCTACATTCAACAATCATCCTACCTATGCTGGCGTGATCGGTCAGACCATTGACAGTCAGGCCATGATCAAGGTTCCTAAGTTCTACGTAAAGACTGGAACCGTACCGAGTGGATCGTATTCCGGAAAACGCTTTTGGATGATTTCAGATCAACCTTTAAGCGGTTTCGTGATTCATCCGGCATTCAAGGATGGTGGTTCCGATATTGATCAATTCTGGATTGGTAAATATCAGGCATACAGATGATGGTGGCACTAAATTAGGATCAAAATCTGGTGTTATACCATTGGTGCAGCAGACTAAAACTAACTTGGTTATCGTAAGGCTTCTGCCGAAATGTCGGAGGTGTTACCGGGTTTATGGTCTGGTCAATCTATCAGCTTGCTGCGATTCAGACTACTTGCTCTGATTGAGATGGGTGGTTCTGATAGCCAGTCGTTAATCGGACAGGGGAATGTTAGCGGGCACAGTGTTAGCAGACCAACAATGCTACGGTTGCTCAAGCAACATGGCGCGGAATAGTCGGTTTGTGGGGCAATATATTTCAATATGTTCAAGGGCTCGAAAGACTTACTGGTGGTGCGCTAACGATATGGGACAAGAATGGCAACGAAACTGATGAAACAACATCCTTGAATGTCGGTTCATTTAATAACTATCCGTTAACTTTATCAGTATCTACTGGCGCTAATTATGACCTTGGTTTTGTTTTTCTTACCTGCTACCGTAGCGAGCTGCAAGTGGGGCGACGATTCCTGACGCATTTGCTAGCAATGCAGCCAATGGATCTACGATTCAAGCTTTGCATGGAGGGCATTATGCATTTGGATCAGCCTCTGGATTATTCTGCATGATGTTTGACCAACCACATGCTTTGGATACGCCGGGACACGCATTGCAAAAATTTAATATAAGGATTTTATGAGATGCAGATAGTAAACGGTAATCTAGTTGTCACATTGAATGGTATTGATGTTACAGTGCCATTGCCCTTCGTAACCAATGACTGCTAAAGTAAAAGCCTGGGCAGTACCAGTTGAATATCGAGAGAATGGTGTATTCGTATCAGTAACCGAAACCGGACAGGATGAAGAATTGCCAGCGTGCAATTTGGCAGACACGCAATTCCTTGGTGAAATTACGCTTGGAAGCAGGGGATGATGTTAAACTGGAATCTGCAAAATCGCTTAAGCTGGTTGAAATTAACAACGCTTTCAGTTCTGCTATGGCGCGATCTGGTGACAAAATACCCGGAATATGAAATTAAATCCTGGCCGCAGCAAGTGAAGTGAAGCAGAAGCTTATAATGCGGATCCGGAAAGCGTAACCCCATTGTTGACCGCGATCGCTACTGAACGCTCAATAACTGTTGCTGAACTTGTAACCAAGATATTAACCAATCGGGATTTGTATGCTGCGTCTGCCGGTTCGCTTATTGGTCGTCGGCAAACGGCTGAGAATCTGGTTGAATCGGCTGCAACGCAAGAGGAAGTTCTAGCTGTTTCTTGGTGATAAATTCATGTTGATTTTTTTCACCTCGTTTGAGTTCGATAAAATCAACATGGTTTATGCAAGCATGCCGTTCAACTATGGTAAAAATTACCATAGTTGATTCATGCTAAATCAGTTTAGCAATATCTTCAATGCTTTCTAATTTTTTATTAGGTTCAATATATTTATACTGATCAAGCCAGGCTATTTCAGTCATAATAATTCTATCTAATTTTCCGGTTCTTCTAAGTCTTCCGAATGCAGAAAGAATCTGCTCTTTTGTCGGGTTAAGTGTGCATTTATCCATGACCATAATCCAGCCAGCAACCATCGCTGGTGATATTAATTCAACCCCATTATATTTGGCGCATCTACTCATCCATTGTATTAATCCTGTAATCGTATTTCTGTTATAAGTCATTTTTTATTAAATCCGTTTTGCAATTTCTTCTCCAGTCAGTCATTGCGTATAATTCTTTTTAATATTTATATTTGAATACCACCATAGAAAATAAAAAAGGGTATATAACAGGGTATACCGGATAAACATTTAAAGAATCGCATGTAATAGAATCAAAAACTTAAAGATAAAATGAAAGTTATAACACTTAACTTGAATGGATTACGTTCTGCAGCTAATAAAGGTTTTTTTCAATGGATGCCTAAGCAACAGGCTGATATTGTGTGTGTTCAGGAATTGAAGGCACAACTTAATGATATGACGAGTGAAATGAAAATTCCGAATGGCTACCAAGGTTATTTTCATTGTTCAGATAAAAAAGGCTATAGTGGAGTAGGGATATATTCTCGCCATGCGCCTGACAAAATCATTGAGGGTGTAGGAATCCCGGAAATCGATTCTGAAGGACGATATTTGCGTGCAGATTTTGGCAATTTGAGCATCATATCGATTTATCTTCCTTCAGGATCGAGTGGTGAACACCGACAAGCTATCAAATTCTTTTTTATAGAACGATTCTTCCCGATCTTACAGGCACTGGCTCACAGTGGTAGAGAATTCATTTTGTGCGGAGACTGGAATATCGCTCATAAGGAAATTGATCTAAAAAACTGGCGCGCTAATCAAAAAAATTCAGGGTTTCTCCCAGTAGAGCGTGCTTGGTTGACAACAGTTTTTGATGAATTAAATTTCATTGATGTGTTCCGAAAAATTGAGCCATCACCAGAACAATACACCTGGTGGTCAAATCGGGGGCAGGCATGGGCCAAAAATGTAGGATGGCGTATCGATTATCAAGTTGCAACCCCTGCGATCGCCGGCAAAGCGACCAGCGTATCTATTTACAAGCAGGAACGCTTCTCGGATCATGCGCCGCTAATCATTGATTACGATTATCACTTATGATCAGTACTACCATTGCTAGCTGGCTGAGTTTTTGTCGTATCTATGCGCATCCCAGGGTGATGGGAATGCTGGCGCTAGGTTTTTCAGCAGGACTGCCCATGCTGCTGATACTTGGCACGCTATCCTTCTGGTTAAGAGAAGCGGGTATTGATCGCACTACCATAGGCCATTTAAGCTGGATTGGTCTTGCTTATGGCTTTAAATGGATGTGGTCCCCCTTGGTCGATCGTCTTCCATTGCCGCTCTTAACGCGATTGCTAGGTCGACGCCGTGCTTGGCTGTTGATTTCGCAGACCACGATAACGATCGCTTTGGTGGGCATGGCTAGTACCGACCCACTTGAAAATCTTTCCCACATGGTTTTTTTTGCATTGGCAGTCGCTTTTGCTTCAGCCACCCAAGACATTGCGCTAGATGCTTATCGAATCGAGGCAGTCGAACTAAGATTACAAGGCGCGATGGCAGCTACTTATCAAGCGGGTTATCGTTTAGCGATGATATTGGCTTCTGCGGGAGTGTTGTGGATTGCAGCATCGCTGGATGCTTCCCCAGCTGATTATGATTATCAGTCTTGGCGAATAGCCTATCTGGTCATGGCGGCCTCTATGGCGGTTGGCATTATCACCACATTCATTATTCAGGAGCCTGATGTTCCAATCAATCATCTTGCTGCGGAAAATGAAAGACAAGCCAGCCAAATGATTGCACGTTGGAATTTGAATATTCCCCTTACACAATTGTTGATCTGGTTATATGGTGCCTTGATTGCGCCTTTCCAGAATTTTATCGTGCGGCATGGCTATCATGCCATCTTGATACTGACTTTGATCGCTATTTACCGTATTTCGGATGTTGTAATGGGCGTGATGAGCAATCCTTTCTATGTGGACATGGGCTATACCAAGGATGAAGTAGCAGCTGTTTCAAAAGTATATGGTGTCATCATGACAGTTTTAGGTGCGGCAATAGGGGGGCTATTAATAGTCAGATTTGGTGTAATTAAAACTTTATTCTTTGGTGCAATTTTATCTGCCGTGACTAATTTGTTATTTGTATGGCTATCGATGAAAGGGCACGATATTACTGCACTAATTTTTACTATTTCTGCCGATAATCTTTCCGCTGGAATCGCTTCTTCAGCATTTATCGCTTATCTTTCAGGATTGACTAATTCTGCCTATTCAGCGACCCAGTATGCTTTATTTAGTTCAACCATGTTACTGCTTCCAAAATTTATTGCCGGTTTTAGTGGGCAATTTGTAGATGCATATGGGTACGCGCTATTTTTCACAGGCACTGCCTTACTTGGTTTACCTGTTCTCCTTCTGGTATGGATGGTCGGGCGAATCGAATTTAAAATACCTGCCTAACAGTAGGGTGGAAAATCGTGCTGAGAAAATTACCTTCGGGTAAAGCGGTAAAATGCAAGCATCCCAAAAAAATTAGGAGCGAGAGTAATTCGTCGGTTACCACTCATGACTCTCCGCTCTAAGATATGCACTCCATGCTGGTGGCAAAACTGCTCAAAATCATTTAGTGTACATAAGTGAACATTGGGAGTATCAAACCATTCATAGGGCAGAGTTTGTGATACCGGCATATGACCCAATGAAACTTGCAATCTGTTTTTCCAATGGCCAAAATTAGGGAAGGTGACGATACCTTCTTTGCCCGCACGGAGCATTTCCTGAATGATTTTTTCCGTGTGCCTCATCGCTTGCAGAGTTTGCGAGAGAATGACGTAATCAAACGAATTAGATTCGAAGCCGGATAAGCCTGATTCTAAATCACTCTGAACGACGTTAACCCCATTATTGAGGCAAGCCAAGATATTGGCATCATCAATTTCCACGCCATAACCATGTACGCCGAGCGTATCCTGCAAATACTGCAGCAACGTGCCATCACCGCATCCAAGATCGAGTACTTTCGATTCTGGTCTGATCCAAGCGGCAATGGCAGCAAAATCGGGTCTCAATAAAGTTAGAGAGGAGGGTATTTTAGCCATGAAAACACCGTGGAAAGATTAAATATCGATTTTGTTCATATAAGCCCGCACCAATTGGTGATAGTGCTCATCTTTCATAAGAAAGGAATCATGGCCATGCCTGGATGGTATTTCTGCATAACTTACATTGAGTTCATTATCCAGTAAAGCTTTGACAATAGCGCGCGAGCGCTCAGGTGAGAAACGCCAATCAGAGCTAAATGAAAGCACAAGAAAATTTGCTTTAGCGCAACGGAAAGCTGCACTCAAATCATCATCATAATCTCGCGCAGGATCAAAATAATCTAGTGCTTTCGTCATAAGCAGATAAGTATTGGCATCAAACTGGTCAGCAAATTTATCTCCTTGATAACGCAAATAAGACTCGATCTGAAACTCTACATCAAAATTGAAGCTAAGCGATCCTGTCCGTAATTCCCGTCCGAATTTCTCTGCCATGGAATCATTGGATAAATAGGTAATATGCCCTAGCATGCGGGCAAGACGCAGACCTCTACGCGGCAATGTACCATGAGAATAATAATCCCCCCCATGGAAATCCGGATCGGTAATGATGGCCTGACGTGCGACATCATTGAAAGCAATATTTTGCGCCGTTAATTTGGCTGCAGCAGCAATAATAACAGCATGCCGAACTTTCTCAGGCGCATAAAGTGCTAGTTGCATGGCCGACATGCCACCAAGACTCCCACCCACTACAGCAGCGAATTGATCAATGCCAAGTTTATCAGCCAATCGCACATAAGTTTCTGCCCAGTCTATTGTTGTGACCATGGGAAAATCTGCGCCATAATGCTTACCTGTTTTTTTATTGATACTCGCAGGACCAGTTGAACCATGGCAACCACCTATATTGTTTACCCCAATCACAAAAAATTTATGTGTATCGATAGGTTTGCCAGGACCAATCATATTGTTCCACCAGCCTACATTTTTAGGATTATCAGCATACACGCCAGCAACGTGATGATTACCCGAGAGTGCATGGCAAATTAATACTGCATTGGATCTAGTTGCATTTAACTCACCATAAGTTTCATAAACTTGCTCGTAATTATCCAATACTGCACCACTTTCCAGACTGAGCGGTGTGTCGAAGTAAATCCGTAGTGGCGCAATGATGCCAATGGAGTCTGAATCATGCATGAATATAAGAATATTTCAGGAAATTCTGTATAAGATTATCCAATACTTATGTGAAATAAGCATTATATCGCCAAAAATGCTTATGAGGCATAAGCATTTATAAAATCGTGATTATTTCGAACTAAAAAGATTAACTATTTAATTTTGATAATAATCCATGAATTTTCTCAGATTCATCAGTTCTAAGAATTTTTTGGATTATCGGCATGATACTTGGTAAATGACTTTTCAGAATCTCGTGCTTAACAGGCAGGATATGCGCTGGATACATGGAGAACTGTTGTAATCCAAGCCCTAATAGTAAGCGAGTATATTGGATATCACCTGCTATCTCGCCACAAATTGAAATGGGCATATTGGCGCGGTTGGCAGTATAAATAATTCGCGCCAGTAGCCAAAGCACAGATGGATGCAGTGGATCATAAAGATGGGCAACCATGTCATCCGCTCTATCAATAGCTAATGTATACTGAATCAAATCATTAGTACCAATGGACAAAAAATCCAGTTTACGCATGAACATTTCCAGACTTAGTGCTGCTGCAGGAATTTCAATCATTCCACCTACCTTGATCTCCTCATCGAAAGGTTCCTTTTCCTCCTGCAGACTTTGTTTAGCATGATTAAGAAGCTGTAAAGTCTGATTAATTTCGTAATCATTTGAAAGCATTGGGATTAGGATGCGAATCTTACCATACGCAGACGCTCTCAAAATGGCACGCAGCTGTGTTAGAAACATAGCTGGTTCTGCTAAGCTTAGTCTAACGGCACGCAATCCTAGCGCTGGATTGATTGAAGAGCGGTAGCTATTTTTAAGGCTCTTGTCAGCACCTAAATCGAAGGTGCGTATTGTAACTGGTAAACCCCGCATACTCTGGGCGACCGTTGAATAAGCTTCAAACTGCTCATCCTCATTGGGCAAATCATCCCGATTGAGAAAAAGAAATTCACTGCGAAACAAACCAATACCTGTTGCACCATTTTCTTTAACTTGTTCAACATCTTGAGGTAGCTCAATATTGGCATGTAATTCTATTGATGTACCATCGAGTGTCATAGTGGGAATAGATTTGAGACGTTTGAATTTACGTTTTTCCAGATCTAAATGATTCTGTCTTAAACGATATTCAGCAAGCACATATTTGTCAGGGTTGACAATAACAACCCCTTGACCACCATCTACTATTAAATTGTCATTATTGTAAATAAGTTGGCGCGCATGGTGCATCGCTACTATGGAAGGAATATTCAGACTGCGAGCTATAATTGCAGTATGGGAAGTCACACCACCCAAATCAGTAAGAAAAGCTGCAAATTGATGTTGTTTATATTGCATAACATCTGCCGGACTTAGATCGTGTGCTACCAGAATACTGTTGCCATCATGCTTTAAGGGAGGAGGGATGTAACCCGGATGCCCCAATAAAACTTTCAATACTCGTTCGACGACTTGAATGACATCAGTTTTACGTTCTCGTAGATAAGCATCTTCAATTTCTTCAAACTGGGCAAGCAATACTTCCATCTGCTGCGTAACGGCCCATTCTGCATTGCATTGAGTTTGAGCAATACACTCGACTGCCGCGGAGCTAAGTGTTGGATCATCCAGTATCATATGATGCAATTCAAGAAAAGCATTGAATTCAGCAAATGTAGGCCCTTGATTGGCTGAAGATTGTAGTTTTTCAATCTCCTTGCGTACGATTGCGAAAGCACAGTCTAATCGTGTTATTTCTTTGTCTATCTGGTTTTTGGGAATCAAATAATGAGCTACATTGAGTGTCGCTGGAGAAGCAAGATGCGCGTGCCCGATAGCAATACCTTCAGATGCACCTACACCATGCAATATAAAACTCATTCCCCTTCTCCAAAGTAATCATTGATCAGAGCAGTCAATGCCTGCATGGCCTCAGTCTCATCAGTCCCGGTTATTTCAATTGCAACTGTCGATCCTTTATTTGCAGCGAGAGTCATTACACCCATAATACTTTTTGCATTGACTCTGCGATCGTTACGTATGAGCCATACTTCACTTTGGAATTGACTTGCTAAGCGTGTAAGCTTTGCAGAAGCACGTGCATGTAGGCCAAGCTTGTTAATAATAGTAACTTCTTTGAGTAGCATCTCAGCATCCACGTAAAATATGCATGACACCTTCTTTACCTCCAGCAAGTGCTTTTGCTACTACAACTGAAAGTGGTTCATGCCGATAATTTAATGCACGTACTAACATGGGTAAATTCATTCCTGCAAGGCATTCTACTTTTCCAGCTTGGATCAATTGACTAGCGATATTAGAGGGAGTTGCACCAAAAATATCTGTCATCACTAATACACCATCGCCTTGATCAAGTTTTTTAATTAATTCCTTAGCTTGAGCAACAACTTCATCAGGTTTATCTTGAATAGAAATAGCTTGGTATATTAATTGCTGCGGCTTTTCTCCCAGAATATGGGCTGCGCAATGAGTAAAACTCTCACCAAGCTTATCATGAGAGATTATTAAAATTCCTATCATTCAATCTTTGCTTATTTTTATAAATGATAAATCAAGCCACGAATTTTATCATTGTCGAGATTATCCTAGTCCATCTTTAACATATCAAAAAATTTCGTTTTTATAGTGGCACAACAATGATGCCCTTGACGAAGCCGAGTATACCGATAGAGGCAAGAATATTAGGATGAATGATATTTATACCGTATTCTGCATTTCTTAGTAGCTCAAATAAAATGATTTGGCCTTGGTTTTTCTATATTGCATAAGAGTATATGATCACTAATTCAGTCTTTTATGATTTATATTAAAAGTATTTCTTTTAGAATAGTGGTCTTTAACGATTTATTCTTTGGTAGAAAAAACCTTAATAATGTTTATTGAAAGATAGATTGATTCTATTGCATATTGAAGATAAGAGGTTATTTCATAAGAGGCTATTTCTTGACAAAAGCAGTTAAATGTAACATCATGCCCGGCTTGTTATAAAGCATTAAATAATTGATGAAAAGATTTTAAAGAAAGATGGTTTCAATTATTTACTAATGGCTTTGATATAATGTTGTTCCATTAACTAATAATAAAAACAGTAAGAGAGGAATAAAAGCTAGGAGCGCCCGTAGCTCAGTTGGATAGAGTACTTGGCTACGAACCAAGGGGTCGTGGGTTCGAATCCTGCCGGGCGCGCCATCTTTTCTTCTTATTTAAATAAAGCGGTTTTAAGGTTTAAAGGAAATAATATTCTTTTTTGTTGAAAGTAATATATTAAATATCGCTTTCGTTGTATTAAAGGCCAAGTAGCTCAGTTGGTAGAGCAGAGGACTGAAAATCCTTGTGTCGGTGGTTCGATTCCGCCCTTGGCCACCATTATTCCATGCCCAACCCCTATCGGTTTGGGCATTTTCATTTGCGGACTCCGCGACACCACGCTAGGTTCCAGGCCGCTCTGCCTGCGCCATGGATTACTTGATGTCGATGCCGAAAGAGGCCTGGTTAGACTCCTTCGCTCTCCCTCAATCCGCTGGAGCATACACACTTCGTACTTTCACTCAATGAGTTGTACATGCGCCGGCCTGTCAGGTTTTCTATCACGCTTGCATGAGCAATAGCATCTGGCACTTGCTCGCATCCTTACTCGCCACACGAATCTCAATATGCCTCACAAAAAAGTGGAAGAAACATATATATCCATTCCATTCCGACGTTATACATTTTCAATATTGCCATTCTAAAGAAATATGCGTAGAATCTTCGCAACCCTACCTAGTTTATGGGTTTTTCTAAGAACAAAGAGTAAACTTTCAAAAGGAGAAAGAAGATATGGAAGAAAATAGAAGATCAAATGAGGGTGGTTTGTTCAAAGTAGTTGCGGCTTCAACTATTGGTTTCATAATTATTGGACTAATCGTATGGTTTACCGGAGCGGGTGGCAAATACTAATTAGTCGCGTTTGGGAGAATACTCTATTTCCCTAATCATCTCTTGGCGCATTTGTTGATTAGTATAAAGGTCAAGAGAGGTCTAATTGAATGCGTTATATTGGCTAGAAGTCGATGGTGGTATGACACGACTTCTAGCTACATTAATCTGCCTATTAGTTGATAGTTTTTTTCTAATTTTCTGCATGGATCGGTATCGACCGTAATCTCTTTTAGCAAGCAATTGCGAGACACTTCCATATATCCCTTTGTTTGCACACAATTTCTTCATGCTAAGTTTTATTAAAGCGTTATCAATGGTAGAACGACTGAATTGTAATCGAACAGGCTAGAATAAAGGCTTCCTAGCGATTAGCGGCATGCGCCCCAGAAGATGTATTGAGATGTATTGATATGATAAATCTCTTCACCTCTTCTTAATACACTTTTTCCGTCGAGCGAGTTGCGTGGATATGAGACTAAAATACGCACTAACCGCGCGAAAGATGCATCATAAAAAAGCAAGATGCGCCATCCTTCAACTTTATGGCAACTGTGCAACGGTAAACGGTTTACTCAGCCCTATCCTTATCAATATCAATTATTTTTACATAATAATCAATTTTGATTTGCCCCCCTTAATGAGGCTTATTCATATTAAAAAACTAAAGTTTTAAATTTGTTGCTTTAATATCAGGGATTACAGTAGCGCAGATCAACTAGAAGCTGCATTAATAATCCAATTCCATTTAGTAATACTTTTGATTAGAAGCTGTCTGGTAAAACATTAGACACACTTTGCAAGAGTTATTTTCATCATGGCGATACGCATCATATTTTCAGCAGTACCGGTCAAGATTTCGAAATCCTTGGATAAACGGCGGAAGTTACCTGGCCAGGAAAACGTACGTTCGACTACCCATCGCTTTGGCAAAACAGTCCATTTACCTTCGATTTTTTCTGAAATGTGCAAACTCAGACCTGGTCCATTACCTACGAAATCAACTGCTGTACCCCGATAGCGGCATCCCCTGAGAATGCTTTGAGTGAAGGGTATTTATCGATAACGCCTGCCAACACCATACCAGCGCTTTTGGTAGCGCTCATATTGGCAGCATGAACTTTGACAGGGAGTAAATTGCCAGGAATGTCTACTACGATATGCCGTTTGTGACCTTTAACTTTTTTGCCACCATCAATTCCTCGTTCTACGCTGGCATACCGGGTTTTTACACTTTGCGCATCAATGATGCCATAACCGGGTACGGCACAGCGTCCAGTTTTTTGGCGACGAAGAACCGTCAACTTAGCCAGGCATTTCTCCCGGACACCTCGCTTGTTCCATCGGTTAAAGTGATCGTAAACAGTTTGCCAAGGAGGAAAATCATTCGGCATCAGCCGCCACTGAATACCGCCTTTGACAACGTATAGAATGGCATTCACAATGGTTTTTTTGCTATGTTTGTGGCTATTGCCGCGTTTACTGATAGGAGCAAACTCTTTTTTATCAAGTTCCATTCCACATCATTGATATCCGTTTTGTATGACATTTCTTAACTTGTTATAAAAAATCCTTGATTCTAATGGAAATCATCTTGCCAGACAGCTTCTTAAAGCCGGAGCATTTTCGAGATCGCCTAATGCAGTAGCCAAATGATTCTCGAGCGCATCGATACTGTCAAATACACGGTTATGAAAGTATTTTTCTCGCAGCTCGTCCCAAAGGTGTTCCTGCGGATTCAATTGAGGTGAATACGGTGGCAGGAATAACAAGCGGATATTCTCAGGCAAATGGAAATCCTTGCTGTTATGCCAGCCGGCACCATCAAGCATCATGACGATATGATCACCAGGGTAACGGCTGGCAATCTCATCGATAAAAATCTGCATGCAATGGCTATTGACATGAGGCAACACCAGGCTGTCGAAAGCCCCATCGAGAGGACTGACTGCGCCGTAAGCGTAAGTATATACTCTTGCGTCACCATCGCACACACCAGCGGTCGATCTGGACGGCGGCACCAACCATAGCGCCTGCCCGCAATGTGTCCGAAGCGGGCTTCATGCTGGAACATCAAACGCAGTGGTCGAGGATTACTCCACGTGGCTACCAATTCATCTAGCCGCTCCTTAAGTTTTTTCCAGTCCTCACGCAGTGCAGCATCTCCCTGAGGATGAGCGGTAGCCGGTGCTAATTTACGCCAGCCTGGCGAGCCAGCATTCGATAAATCGTCGAGAGCTCGACGCGCTTGCCCAGTCGTTTCTCGATTTTCTCTTTAAGCGGAGGAACAACCACCACGCCGCCTTGAGCCGCTGCCACCAAAACCTCATTCAGAATTTGTGCTTCCTGCTCAAGCGTGGCAATCGCACGATTACGAAGCGCTCGTTTCGTACGAGGCGCCTCTTCCTCGCAGCGAGCGATTCTACCGTAACGCGTGCGCAGGCTGCACGTCCATCTAATGGAACGTCCAATAGCCTTCGCCGTTTCCTCTATCGATATGCCCAATTCCAAGGGCAGCAATACTGCGTGCGCCGCTCTCAACTCCTCTGCTGTTTTGGCTGTTCTCAATAATTAATTCTCGGACAAATACCAATTGAGCTATTCCGCTCGCCTTACTTGCCATGATTCCTTTCCTCCTAATCCATGGCTATATTGCTTCATTATTTAATGGGAATTGGAATTACATATCTTTGTATACTTTGTTTGCGAGATTACTATGCGCAAATCAGTGCCCAGTCATACTTTGATCTACTTTGAGTGACAGATTGCTATCCACATTAAATATTGGCATTAACAGCAAAAGGATAAGTCACATCAGGTTAACAGTAACTTATTGGAATTATTATCATAAAATAAAATTCTGTTTTGTTAGCAATTGATTATTGTTATAATAACCTTAATGTCTGGTGGGCTTATTCAGCCCATTTTTTATTTGTGGCTAAGCTATGACCTTATATGAATTACTTGATCCGATTTTAGCGGGAATGGATTATGAATTGGTAGATGTGGAGCAATCAGCATCTGGTAAATTATTAAGAATATTTGTAGATAAAAAAGATGGTGGTATTTCTCTTGACGATTGTGTCGTTATTAGTAACCATCTTAATAAATTATTAGCAGTAGAAGGGATAGATTACAGTCGACTTGAGATATCTTCTCCAGGTCTAGACAGACCTCTGACAAAAGAAAGTGATTTTATCCGCTTTTCTGGGAAATTAATAAAAATTAAATTGCGAATAGCACTACAAGGTCAGAAAAACTTTATTGGAAACATACGAGAAGTCAATGATGGAATATTAAAGCTAGAAGTTGAGGGGAGATTGCTGCATATTGAATTAGATAATTTAGAAAAAGCTCGGTTGGTTCCGGAACTATAACTATAGATGCATAAAAAATTGGCTGGAGGAATATGAGCCGCGAGATTTTGCTATTAGTAGATGCCTTGGCACATGAAAAAAATGTTGATAAAGCAATCGTTTTTACTGCTTTAGAAATGGCGCTTGCGTCCGCCACAAAGAAACATTTTCATGAAGATATTGATGTGCAAGTTGTAATTGAGCGGGAAACTGGAAACTATCGATGTTTTCGTAACAGATTAGTGGTTGCTGATGATGCTGTAGAGAACACTGCCCGGCAAATTTCTTTAAGCGAGGCAATACAGTATGATGCTGATATTAAATTAGGGGACCACATCGAAGAGTCTTTGAAGGCAATAGAATTTGATCGTATTGGTGCTCAAGCAGCTAAACAAGTAATCTTTCAGAGAATTCGTGACGCAGAACGAGAACAAAATCTGAATGATTTTCTTGAACGTAAAGAATATTTGATTGCTGGTACTATCAAGCGCATGGAGCGCGGCAATGCTATTGTGGAGTCAGGAAGAATTGAGGCAATTTTACCTCGTGATCAAATGATCCCAAAAGAAAATCTAAGGGTTGGAGATCGCGTTCGCGCATATCTGCTTAGAGTCGATCGCTTAACAAAAGGACCTCAATTAGTATTATCACGCACTTCTCCTGAATTCTTGATTAAATTATTTCAATTGGAAGTGCCTGAAATTGAAGAAGGGTTATTAGAAATTAAGATGGCAGCAAGAGATTCTGGCTCGCGCGCTAAAATAGCTGTTAAATCAACTGATCCACGCATTGATCCAATTGGAACTTGCGTGGGTATGCGAGGTTCTAGAGTGCAGGCTGTTATAAGCGAGTTGGCGGGGGAGCGGATTGATATTATATTGTGGTCGGAAGATCCTGCTACTTTTGTCGTTAATGCTCTTGCCCCTGCCGAGATCAGCAGCATTATGGTCGATGAAGATAAACATAATATGGATATCATTGTTGATGAAGAAAATCTCGCGCAAGCAATCGGCCGCGGTGGGCAAAATGTACGCCTCGCATCAGAATTAACTGGCTGGAATCTCAATATCATGACAGTAGAGGAATCACAGAAAAAGAATGAAGAAGAGACCTCTAGGATATGTAAGCTGTTCATGGAAAAACTTGGTATTGATGAAGAAGTAGCAGATATTCTGGTAGAGGAAGGTTTTTCTACACTAGAAGAAATTGCTTACATACCACTTAATGAAATGCTTGAAATAGAAGCACTTGATGAAGAAACGATCAATGAATTGCGTAATCTAGCACGTAATGCTCTTTTAACTGATGCGATTGCTAACGAAGAAAAATTTGAACACATATCAGACGGACTGATTTCACTGGAAGGTATGGATATGCAACTAGTTCGTGAGTTAGCTGCCAAAGGTATTAACACACAAGAGGAGCTTGCTGATCTTGCCGCAGATGATTTAGTCGAAATGACAGGTATTGATATTGAGCGTGCTAACAAGCTTATTATAAAAGCGCGAGAACCATGGTTTAATTAAAATATATTTACATTGATTGTTTTACTTTAAGCTTGAAATTTTAACTATCAACACCAATAACGTAAGATTAAAAACCAAAATAAGATTCCTGTTTTTTGAAATGAATTTAGGGTGAAAAAGGTTGCTGATGACTCAAATGACTGTAGAAAAATTTGCCAATGAACTGGATATGTTGCCAGAAGCGTTACTTAACCAGCTTCTGGCTGCAGGCGTCAAGAAGCAGTCGATAGGGGATATTTTGACAGAAAAAGATAAAACACAGTTGCTTGATTATCTTCGTAAAGCACACGGATCGATAGAATCCAAGAAGAAGATCACGTTGACTCGAAGGCAAACTACTGAAATACGGCAATCGGATGGAACTGGTAAAGCTCGGACTATTGAGGTCAAAGTCCGAAAAAAACGTGTGCTCACTAAGCCCTCTGAGCAAGATGTTGAAAGAGAGGTAGTACTTGAAGCAACCGCTACTTCAGCCTCTGTTATTCCATCAACACCTATCCAAAAACCAGTAATTGATGCGGCACAACAAGCTTTACGTGAGCAGGAAGCATTAAAACAAGCTGAGTTAATTGCCCGTCAAGCAGCTGAGCTTAAAGAAAAGCAGGAAAAAAGAAAAAATATAGTCGCTGAGGTAAAAAAAGAATCCAAAAAAGAAGAGTTAATTCCAAAAAAAGAAGAGCCAACTCCTCCATCTATCTCTGAAGAGATACCAACTCAAATACCAGCATCTCAGCCAGAACAGGTATTAGCTGAGGGTGCACAGCACAAACCTGTTGTTAAACCTGAAGATAAAACAGAAAAGAAGAAAAAACCGGTTAAACAAGAAGATTTATGGAAGGACGAGGTCAGCAAAAGACGCGAAGCTAAAATACGCGGTGATTTGTCTGGGAATCAAGGTTGGCGCGTCCGCAAAGATAAGCAGCATGGTAAATCAAATTTGATTGAGGCGCAAATACAGCACGGGTTTTCTGCACCTACTGAGCCAGTCGTGCATGAAGTCTTGGTGCCTGAGACTATATCTGTTGCTGCGCTTGCACAAAAGATGTCAGTAAAAGCTGCTGAAGTTATCAAAGTGCTGATGAAAATGGGTACTATGGTGACAATCAATCAGATGCTGGATCAAGATACGGCCATGATCGTAGTTGAAGAAATGGGTCATATTGCAAAATATGCGGCATCTGATAGTCCGGAATCTTTCCTTGAAGAAATTAAGACACCAGTGTCCGAACTAGAGATGGAGCCTCGTGCGCCGGTAGTGACTGTTATGGGGCATGTTGATCACGGAAAAACATCATTGTTGGACTATATTCGTAGAACACGTGTGGCTGGCGGTGAAGCTGGGGGAATTACACAGCATATCGGAGCCTATCATGTTGAAACCTCACATGGGATGATTACTTTTCTTGATACACCAGGGCATGAAGCATTCACTGCGATGCGTGCACGAGGTGCCAAAATTACCGATCTTGTAGTCCTTGTTGTAGCAGCTGATGATGGCGTAATGCCTCAAACTATAGAAGCTATTCATCATGCTAAGGCAGCAAATATTCCTATTGTGGTAGCTGTTAATAAAATAGATAAACCTGAGGCAAATTTTGATCGTATTAAGCAAGAACTCTCAAATCAAGGGGTTGTGTCAGAAGATTGGGGGGGGGAAACTATATTTGCACCTGTTTCAGCTAAAACTGGCCAAGGTATTGATGAACTTCTTGAAAGCATTTTATTGCAATCAGAGGTTTTAGAGCTTAAAGCAGTTAGAAATGCGCCTGCGAAAGGAGTAGTCATTGAGTCACGCTTGGATAAAGGGCGTGGCCCAGTTGCAACCATATTAGTGCAGTCTGGTACTTTAAGACGTGGTGATGTTTTATTGACTGGTGCTGTATTTGGAAGAGTAAGGGCGATGCTGGATGAAAAAGGTAATTCAATTGAAGAAGCCGGAACATCTATACCCGTAGAAATTCAGGGGTTATCTGATGTGCCGGCAGCAGGTGAAACAGTGATAGCTCTAGAAGATGAACGTAAAGCACGCGAAATTGCATTGTTTCGTCAGGGTAAATTCCGTGATGTGAAGCTTGATAAACGGCAAATTGCGAAGATGGAGGATGTTTTTGGTCAGAAAGAAGGTGCCAAAATACTCAATCTTATTATTAAAGCAGATGTTCAGGGTTCGTGTGAAGCATTGTCATATGCTTTGCAGAAACTTACCACCGAAGAAGTGAAAATCAATATTATTCATAGTGGTGTAGGTGCAATCATTGAGTCTGATATTAATTTAGCCCTTGCATCCAAAGCTGTAGTGATTGGTTTTAATACTCGTGCTGATGCGAGTGCTCGCAAGTTAATCGCTTCAACAGGTGTTGATGTTCACTATTATAACGTGATCTATGATGCAGTTGATGAGATTAAGAAGGCACTTTCTGGCATGATGATGCCAGAACGTAAAGAAAATATTCTTGGCTTGGTTGATATTCGTGAGATATACCGCATTTCAAAAGTAGGCACTGTAGCTGGCTGTTATGTTTTGGATGGTGTGGTAAGACGTGATTCTCTTGTGCGAGTCCTACGTGATGGTGTAGTAATTCATAGTGGTGGTCTTGATTCTTTGAAGCGCTTCAAAGAAGATGTGAAGGAGGTAAAGGCTGGATTTGAATGCGGACTTTCACTTAAGAACTTTAATGATATTCAAGTTGGTGATCAGCTAGAGACATATGAAATTATTGAAACAGCACGCGTTTTATAACACCAGAAATAAACATAATGCCTAAAGATTATTCTCGAACGCAGCGTATTGCTGATCAAATACAGCGTGAATTAGCTGAACTGATTGAAACCGAAGTTAGAGATCCACGAGTAGGAAGGATTACTATTACTGAGGTAGAAGTTACACGTGATTATTCTCATGCCAAAATTTATTATACAGCTCTCAGTAATAAAGAAGATAGTGTTGCTATTGAGGAGGGTTTAAAACATGCAAGTGGATTCCTGCGTAGCCAATTATCAAGCAGAATTAGATTGAGAGTAATTCCTCAGCTTCATTTTATTTATGATGAATCAGTTGAGCGTGGATTATATCTTTCACAATTAATAGATAAAGCAATAGGCAAAATCTAACAAATATTTCTTCACTTGAAAACGATAACCTCCTTTCAATTTATTTTTTAACTAAACAAATTCCACAAGGAATTTAACTATAAAATAGTTAATTTTGAGAAGAGCAGTAAATAAGATTGCAGTTATTGCTATAATTTATTTACCTTACACAATTTTTTTCAAAGCTTAAGGAATTTAACTTATTAAACGTAATATTAGTGGTGTTTTATTACTCAATAAACCCTCTGGTTTAACATCTAATCAATCGCTACAAATTATCAAGCGTTTTTTCAGAGCTACAAAAGCAGGTCATACTGGCACACTTGATCCCATGGCTTCTGGTCTACTGCCCATTTGTTTAGGCGAAGCTACAAAATTTTCAGCCATGTTGTTGAATGCAGATAAAACCTATCATGCCACACTGAAGCTGGGTTATCTCAGTTCTACTGGCGATGCAGAAGGGGAGATAATTGCAGCAGCACGCACAAAGTTAAATAACGAAAAATTGAGTTTGTTGCAAGTACAAGAAGTTTTCCAGACTTTTAGAGGGTGGATTAAACAAACTCCTCCTATGTACAGCGCACTGAAATTTAATGGGAAACCCTTATATCAATATGCGCGGAAAGGGGAAGAAGTTGAAAGAAAAATTCGTGAGATTGTTATCTATGATTTATATCTAGACTCATGGATCGGGAATGAAATGTCTATTGTGGTTCATTGTGGAACAGGAACCTATATACGTACATTGGCTGAAGATATAGGCAAAGCACTGGGATTTGGTGGTGCATATCTTACAAGTTTATGTCGCAATCAGGTTGGGAGTTTTAGTTTACATCAAGCTTATAAGCTTGATCAATTTCAGGGTACTTTATCCTCTGAACATGATGCATATTTATATCCTATAGATAGTCTCCTACAGAATTTTCCCTGCCATTACGCTCAATGACACAGAATCTTTATTTTTATTTCAAGGACAATTTATAAAGAGTAAAAATAAAATTGATTTGCCAGCCGGAACCCGCGTTAAGCTATACGGTAATAGAGGATTATTTCTTGGAGTAGGAGAAATAATAGAAACTGGAGCAATAGCTCCTAAGAGACTCATATCTCATAAGATTTAGAAATTCATATTATTGAGTAATACGATTTTCTAAACGTATGGTGTTATAAGAAGTGAAATGAATAGTACTTTCAGTCTAAAAGGCGGTTTTAGTTTTAGGTTCAACTATTTTCCGGATATTTTTTCTATAACACAAAGTGTCAAAGGTATTTCAGTACGTTATAATATTTAGTTTTAATTAATTGCTAACTATGTTGCAAGGCAGCAATCTAGAATGCGCGCGCGGTGATCGCGTATTATTCAGTGGAATCAATTTTTCTATAAAAGCTGGCGAATTAATGCAGGTGCGTGGGCCTAATGGTAGTGGCAAGACAAGCTTATTGAGAATGTTATGCGGATTGGCTGTTCCAAGTTCGGGAGAGATTAATTGGAATGGCACCAGTATTCGATCTCTGGGTGCGGATTATTTTAATATTATCACCTACTTAGGTCATTTGAGTGGTGTAAAAGATGATTTAACCGCCATTGAAAATTTACGTATTACAAGCGCTCTTGCTGGGGTAGTAATTGATGAAAAGATAGCCTATGAAGCCTTGCAGAAAATGGGCCTAGAGGAACGTGAAACATTATTAGCTAAGGTATTATCGCAAGGCCAAAAACGGAGAGTCGCATTGGCACGTTTGATATTAGTAAATACTAAGTTATGGATATTAGATGAACCTTTAACCGCATTGGATGTGTCTGCAATTGAATTGATTAAAAATATAATAGAGCGATATTTGGCACAAGGTGGTATGGTAATACTGACAACACATCAGGAAATTGATGTTAGAGCTACGGTAACGCATCAGTTATACCTTTCTTGATATGTTGATTTGGGTAATTCGGCGTGATTTATTATTGGCCGTGCGTCGGCAGGCTGATGTACTAACGACATTATTTTTCTTTATTATCGTAGTAAGTCTGTTTCCACTTGGAGTGGGACCAGAAATGAATACACTTCGAATCATGGCTCCTGGGATTGTATGGGTTGCGGCATTATTAGCGTCAATGCTTTCGCTTGGACGTATGTTCTCTAATGATTATCTAGATGGAACGCTAGAGCAGATATTGCTTTCACCAACATCCTTATCGTTATTAGTGCTGGGAAAAATGTTGTCACACTGGCTAATTACGGGAGTTCCGCTAGTATTGATGGCTCCAGTATTGGGTATTCAATATGATTTACCTTCCAGCGCGCTGGTAGTATTGACACTATCATTATTATTGGGCACTCCTATACTGAGTTTAATTGGTGCTATAGGTGCGGCGCTTACTTTAGGGCTAAGAGGAGGGGGGGTATTAGTATCATTATTGGTGCTTCCTTTATATATTCCTGTTCTTATTTTTGGAGCGGGCGCGGTCGAAGCCAGTACCGCAGGCCTGGGATTCGAGGCACATTTCTCATTACTTGGTGCCTTCTTGCTCGTATCCTTGGTTTTTGCACCGTGGGCAACAGCAGCCTCTCTCAGGATTTCAATGGAATAAAATTCAACTAAAACTTATAAACAAAAATCTAATATGTCGATAAACTGGTATAAATATGCTTCACCTGCAAGTTTTTATTTTCTGGCAGGAAGAATGATTCCGTATTTTTCTATTGCAGCTGTAATATTGCTGATTGTTGGTCTTTATATTGGTTTTTTTATAGCACCGACCGATTTTCAACAAGGTGAAGCGTATCGTATTATTTTTATCCATGTACCAGCTGCCTGGATGTCAATGTTTCTATATGTAGTTATGGCATTTTGGGCGGGGATGGGTTTTGCTTTTAATACGCGTCTTTCATCGATGATGGCGACAGCTATCGCGCCTACAGGGGCTATGTTCACCTTTATTGCATTATGGACAGGAGCTTGGTGGGGTAAGCCAATGTGGGGAACATGGTGGGTATGGGATGCTCGACTCACCTCTGAATTAATTTTGTTTTTTCTTTATATTGGGTTTATGTCACTCCAAGCGGCTATTGATGACCCACGGAGAGCAGATAAAGCTGGTGCAATTATTGCATTAGTGGGAGTAGTTAATATACCTATTATTTATTTTTCTGTTCAATGGTGGAATACATTACACCAAGGTGCATCCGTCAGTATTACTCAATCATCCAAGATGGCTACAGCTATGCTTGCAGGAATGTTAATTATGGCACTTGCAGCATGGATGTACTCTATTGCCATGATATTGATGCGAGCGCGAACTATTATATTGGAGCGTGAGCGCCATACAGCATGGGTAGCAGAATTAAAGGGAATTACACGATGAATTGGAACAGCTGGTCAGAATTTTTTTCAATGGGTGGGTATGGACTCTATGTCTGGGGCTCATATCTGGTATCGTTTGTTTGTATCGCCGGCGAAATTTGGATTCTATTAAATCGTCAGCGAACTTTGCAAAAGTATCTTGGTCAGAGAAACGAATTAACTATGAGAGAGAAAAAGAATGAAACCGCGTCATAAAAAAATAGCGATTATCGCCACAAGTGTTACTGCGCTAACTTTTGCTGCTATTTTAGTATTGAATGTTTTTCAGAGTAATTTGGTTTTTTTCTTTAGTCCAAGTCAGGTTGCAGCCAATGAAGCTCCTGTAGGAAAAAATTTTAGAATTGGTGGGATCGTAGAAGAAGGCAGCTTAAAGCGCCAAGGAAGTAGCACGACTGTTAGTTTTGCAGTAACAGATACTGCAGAAGCCATAAAAGTCGTATATACCGGGATACTGCCTGATTTGTTCAAGGAAGGTAAGGGTATAGTAGCACAAGGAAAAATAGCAGAAGATGGTATTTTTTATGCGGATGAAGTTCTTGCCAAGCATGATGAAAATTACATGCCACCTGAGGCTGCAAGCGCCCTAGAACAAGCAGCCAAAGCCCAGAAAGCATCATTAGCTCAGTAAGAAAAAGCTTTTATAGACACTTTCTTAATCTCAGATAATTTTTAAGGGATAGCATTTCAATCATGATTCCAGAACTTGGTAATTTTGCTCTAATACTTGCGATGTTATTAGCTTTAATTCAAGGGACTCTGCCTCTTATTGGTGCAGCTCGTGGTATCCCTTCATGGATTGCTTTAGCTCGTCCAGTTGTACAAGGACAATTCGTGTTTATTGCTATCGCATTTGGCTGCTTAGCATACTCCTTTGTTAGCAATGATTTTTCGGTAATTAATGTAGCCTCTCACTCTAATTCGGAATTACCGCTCCATTACCGATTTGCTGCCACCTGGGGGTCGCATGAAGGATCATTGCTGCTATGGGTAATGCTATTAGCAGGATGGTCAGTTGCGGTCAGTGTATTTAGCCGTCAATTACCAGACGATATGGTAGCGAGAGTTTTAAGTGTGCTAGGTCTGGTTAGTGTGGGATTTTTATTATTTTTGCTTTTTACTTCTAATCCTTTTGATCGTCTTTTACCTGCGGCATTTGAAGGCAGTGATTTGAATCCCTTGCTTCAGGACTTTGGAATGGTAATGCACCCTCCCATGCTTTACATGGGGTATGTTGGCTTCTCTGTGGCATTTGCTTTTGCTATTGCTGCTCTCCTCAGTGGTCAGTTAGATGCTGCCTGGGCACGTTGGTCACGTCCTTGGACAACCGTTGCATGGGTGTTCTTGACTATCGGTATTATGATTGGTAGCTGGTGGGCCTATTATGAATTGGGCTGGGGTGGCTGGTGGTTCTGGGATCCAGTTGAAAATGCTTCCTTTATGCCCTGGTTAGTTGGTACTGCCCTTGTTCATTCTCTAGCAGTTACTGAAAAACGTGGCAGTTTTAAAAGTTGGACCGTGCTGCTTGCAATAATTGCATTTTCATTGAGTTTACTAGGGACATTCTTAGTTCGCTCTGGTGTACTTACATCCGTTCACGCATTTGCAACAGATCCTGCACGCGGGATATTCATCCTGGTTTATCTAGTTGTGATAATAGGTTTCTCCTTAACACTATTTGCTTGGCGAGCGCCAAAAGTAGGTTTAGGAGGAAGCTTTCAGTTTGTTTCACGCGAGACCATGCTTCTTGCAAATAATGTATTGTTGTTAGTTGCTGCTGGTAGCGTCATGCTGGGTACACTTTATCCATTATTGGTTGATGCCTTGGAGCTTGGGAAGATATCAGTTGGGCCTCCTTACTTTGAAGCTGTATTCGCACCGTTAATGGCACCCGCTATTTTTCTGATTGGAGTAGGACCCATTGCGAAATGGAAACAAGCAAGTTTACCGTCTCTGGTAGTCCGTTTGCGCTGGGCTTTTGCCGTGAGCTTAGTTTCCGCATTAATTACACCCTTTTTAATGGGCGAATGGAAACCGCTTGTTAGCTTTGGTTTGTTATTAGCTTTCTGGGTCATTGCCAGCATCTTCGTAAATATCAAACATCGCTTACAAAATGGTGGTGAAGGTGGATTATTTAGCAAATTATCCCGACAATCTCGTAGCTACTATGGAATGCATTGCGCACATTTAGGTATAGCAGTTTTTATAATCGGCGTAACGCTAGTCAATGGTTATGAAACTGAAAAAGATGTTCGTATGGAAATCGGTAATACTGTTTCAATTGGCGGATATACTTTCCGTTTTAATGGGATAAAAAACTTACCTGGACCTAATTACAAAGCAATTGAAGGTGATATCGATGTTCTGAAGAATGATAAGCAGATTCGGAAGCTATATCCAGAAAAAAGAACCTACAATGCTTCGGGTATGGTCATGACTGAAGCCGCCATTGATACTGGTTTATTCCGTGACTTATACATCGCATTAGGTGAGCCTCTAGATAATAATGCCTGGGTAGTTCGTGTCTATCATAAGCCTTTTGTAGACTGGATATGGTTTGGATGTTTGTTAATGGCATTAGGTGGAGTTTTATCTGTTACTGATCGTCGTTATCGTTACGGCGTACGCAAAAAAAGCAAAACTGAAATCACCTTAGAAACGACTGCTGAAAGTGATAAAGGCACAAAACCCACAGAAGCAGAACCAATCATTGTTCCGGAGGTAAGAAAAGTATGACCCGATTCTTATTGCCGCTTGCGATATTCTCTGTTCTAGTCGTATTTCTTGGAGTTGGCCTGACATTGAATCCTCGTCAGGTACCGTCTCCTCTTATTGACAAACCTGCACCTGTGTTTCAGCTGCATCATTTGCATGATCCAGATAAAACTCTTATGTCGCAAGATAATCTGGGGAAAGTATGGTTGTTAAATGTCTGGGCTTCCTGGTGTGTCGCTTGCCGTGATGAGCATCCTTTGCTTGTACAATTAGCTAAAGCACGAATAGTGCCGATATACGGACTGAACTATAAAGATCAGCGAGATACCGCCATACAATGGCTTAAGCAATATGGTGACCCTTATACAGTCAGTATCGTTGATTCCGATGGAAAAGTGGGTATTGATTACGGTGTTTATGGTGTCCCTGAAACATATGTCATTGATAAACAGGGAATAATACGTTATAAACATATTGGACCTGTGACGGTAAAATCGTTGGAAGATAAAATTCTTCCACTGATCAAAGAGTTGCAAGGATAAATTCGATGTATAAATTTGAGGCAGCAAATATTTTTATATTGCAAAAACGTATTGATCATTATTCTAAATTTATAAAACAGCTCATTGCTGTTCTCTCTGTGGCGTTGATACCATTGATTAGCTTTGCTGAAGAAGCGGTACCGGTTGCAGAGGATCCAGTACTGGAAAAACGCTTGATTAACTTGTCAGAAAATCTACGTTGTCTGGTATGCCAAAATGAATCTCTCGCTGGTTCTCGTGCTGATTTTGCCAATGATTTGAGACGAGAAATGCGAGAGCAGATGAAAGCGAATAAAAGTGACGAAGAAATCATAGATTTTCTAGTTGCCCGTTATGGTGACTTTGTTCTTTATAACCCACCATTCAAAGCTACCACACTATTATTATGGTTTGGCCCACTTATTTTATTTGTAGCTGCAACAATAGGTTTAATTATTTATTTAAGACGGCGTCGCACACAATTGGAAGACATACCACTATCGGAAAGTCAGCGCTTAGAGGCCGAAGCTTTAATAAATAAAACTAATAAGGAATAAGTATGACTTCTTTTTGGGTTGTTGCTGGAATTTTTATTGTTGCTGCATTAATGTTTGTTCTTCCAACTTTGCTGAGGAAAAGACAAGATAAGATTGAGTTATTAGAACGGGAAGCTGCGAATATTGCGATTTATCGTGACCAGCTTGCAGAATTGGAAAACGATTTACGTAATGATATTTTATCCAAGGAGCAATACGAAAAAAGTAAGCAGGAATTACAAAAAAGAATGTTGCAAGATTTGGCAACATCATCAAAAAACCCCGCAACTTCTTCTATAATAAAAGGTCGTGGAATTGCTACGTCAGTTGTAGTTATATTTGCAGTTCCTCTAACTGCAATATCGTTATATATGATTCTGGGTGATACACGTGGTTTGCTACCCCAATCTCAGTTAGCCAGTGTAACGCAATCTCATGCACAAGACATGGCAGAAATGCCTCCTGGTCATAGCGAAATTAAATCTGTTGTGGACAATTTGGTTGCGCGTCTAAAAGAAAATCCAGAAGACATAGAAGGCTGGGTGATGCTAGGCAGAACGTACGCTATTATAGGTCAATATCAAGAAGCAAGTGCGACATATGCCAGATTAGTCGAAATGATCCCGGATAATGCACAATTGTTGAGTGATTATGCAGACGTACTTGCCATGACAAATAACGGAAGTTTAATAGGCAAACCTGCTGAATTAATTAATCAAGCACTTAAGATCGATCCGAATTATCCAAAAGCACTTGCACTAGCAGGTACTATTGAATTTGAACAAAAAAAATATGAACAAGCTGCAGCTTTTTGGGAAAAATTGTTGAGTGTTATTCCAGCTGATTCACAATTGGCTAAATCAGTAAATGATAGTATTGCTCAGGCAAAGTCATTAGCGACGGAAGGGAAAGATTCAGCCCCGATGCAATTGGCAAAAAACTCGAATATAAATACAGACTTACCTGCTGAGAAAAATCAGCAATCACAATCTGATAAATCAGATAACACCGCCAAAGCGGCTACCATCACTGGAACCGTTACGCTCAGTCCTGCATTAGCCAGTAAGGTATCCCCAAATGATACAGTGTTTGTTTTTGCACGAGCTAAAGCCGGGCCTAAAATGCCATTGGCTATTTTAAAACTGACTGTAAAGGATTTACCTGCAACATTTTCATTAAATGATGATATGGCGATGACACCAACCATGAAGATGTCTAGTTTTCCAGAAGTAGTAATAGGTGGTAGGATAACAAAATCAGGCCAGGCTGTTCCAGCCAGTGGCGATCTAGAAGGGTTTAGCAAACCTGTAAAACTTGGTGATAAAGATATTACCGTCGTAATTGATCAAATAATTCCCTAATAACAGCCTCTTGTTAAATGCGAGATTTTAAATACTCCAATGATACTTAAACCAGCTCCAGATTTTGAACTTAAGACTACTGGTGAGAAAACATTTCGCCTGTCAGCATCTTTGGGTAAAAATATAGTGATTTATTTTTACCCTAAAGATGATACACCAGGCTGTACAGATGAGAGTCTGCAATTTCGCGATCTTTATGTCAAATTTAAAGAGCTCGATTGTGAAATTGTTGGGATTTCGCGAGATAGTATAAAATCTCATAACAATTTTAAGGAGAAATTATCATTGCCTTTTGATTTGCTGAGCGATACAGATGAAACCGTTTGTGAACTCTATGGTGTCATTAAGATGAAAAATATGTATGGCAAGCAAGTACGTGGTATAGAACGCAGTACTTTTGTAGTTGATACAAAAGGCATATTACGAAAAGAATGGCGCGGCGTGAAAGTGCCAAGCCATGCTGAAGAAGTTCTCTCGGTTATCAGAGAACTAGAAAAAAGTTAAATAAAATTAAGGTAATAAATGCTTAATTGAGTCTTTTTCCTCTAAAAGCTCTTTATATGAAGCAAGCATCTTTGCTTTAGATATTTCATTTATATCTAGCCCTTGAACAATCGTATAATCGCCATTCTTGCAAGTGACAGGAAACCCATAAATTACTCCTTCTGGAATTCCATAGCTTCCATCAGAAGGGATTCCCATTGTGACCCAATCATGTTCTCTTGTACCAATGATCCAGTCATTAAGATGATTAATTATTGCATTAGCAGCGCTGCCCGCACTCGATAATCCTCTTGCTTCAATTACTGCGGCACCACGATTCTGAACGGTAGAAATAAAATAATCCTCTATCCAGGATTGATCCTCGATAAGATTTATAATCTTCCTGCCGTTGATTTCTGCATGACTTAGATCAGGAAACTGTGTAGAAGAATGATTACCCCAAATAATCATTTTCCTGATGCTAGATACTGATTCCCTTAATTTTGCTGCTACTTGATACAAGGCGCGATTATGATCAAGTCTAAGCATGGCAGCGAAATTAGTTGATGGCAGGCTAGGGGCATTTTTCATTGTAATATAAGCATTGGTATTGGTTGGATTGCCAACAATCAGTACTTTTACATTACGATTTGCAACTTTATCAAGGGCTTTACCTTGAGTGCTGAATATTTCTGCATTTGCCGTGAGTAGTTCTTTTCGCTCCATTCCTTTAGTGCGTGGGCGCGCACCAACTAAAATGGCTATATCCACCATATTGAAAGCGACTAACGGATCATCTGTTGTGATGACATTCTTCAAAAGAGGGAAGGCACAGTCACACAATTCCATTACTACACCATCAAGAACATGTTGAGACTGAGGGAGATCAAGGAGATGTAAGACGATAGGCTGATCATTTCCCAGCAAATCACCAGCCGCTATTCGGAATAACAGGCTATAACCAATATGACCGGCTGCACCTGTGATCGCAATGCAAACAGGAGGTTTCATTCTTTAACTCATCAAAGGATGTTATCGCTCATAATAAAAAATCGAGAATTTATAAATAAACTCCCTTTATTATACTAGGAGTCTGCTATCCTTACTCTCAGATTTAGGATAATAATTCGAAAACTTTGCATGCTTAAAAACTGAATTTGTAGTTTGCTCCAATTACCCACAGATTCGTCACAGAATGAATCGAAATGACTCCCATTAATTGAACAAACTCAGTATAAATTAAACTTTGAAAGGGTAACTATCAAGCCCAGACAGCCTGATGAATTGTTGTGTGATAGTGAGAGTAAATTTTATTAGTATCTAGCCATTGAGGCTTTGTTAAAACTGTTTTGAATTATACCGCTTAAACTAGGTGCTTAAACCTTCCTGGCTACTTTAGATCTTTAAATTCTGTGAATATAGTTGTTCGCGCTTGGCAGTACGTTATAGTCACCAACAAAAATATTATCAGATAACAGGCCTACTACCCCTACTGATCTGGATAATGAAAAAGAAAATTACAAATGACTATTCAGTAGTAATCTAAAAAATACGGTGCACAGCTGCAAGCTGTGGAGGGAGAAGTTTGCAGATGTACACCGCCAATTTCCTATCAATCAATTAAGGAGTTCCAAATATGATTCAGTATCTAGAAATGCATTCAACAAAACCAAATCAGCAGCTTAAAAATACTACAGCTAAAGTATCCTACTTTCTCTAAGATGTTTGGAATTGTACTAAGGTACAGGCATAGTAATTAATGAAGTGACATTCAAATCAGAGAATTGAAAAGGCTCCCGCGTAGATTCCGAAGAAATCAGAACAAAGAAGTAGTTCATCCCTGTCGCAGCTCAAACTACAACGCATCAAGCATCGTACTAGTTTCCAACTTTCATTATTTTCGATAACCTTTAAACTTAAAAATTACTTGCCGTAAGAGTAAAGTAATAATTATTCTGAGAATGGCGTATCTAAATGGAATTACAAAATATTATTATCATTGGTCTTGCTAGCTGTTTTGTTTTACTCATCTTATTAAAAATCTTTTATAAAAAAAGCAATCGCGTCTATTACCATACTAAAGCTTTATTTACTCCTGCAGAAAGGTCTTTCTTTGGAGTTCTTTCCCAAGCTATGTCCAATCAATATTTAATTTTTGGTAAAGTACGTATTGCAGATGTTCTTGGGATTAAAAAGGCCTCAAATAATAGTGTCAAGCAAACAGCTTTTAATAAAATTGCTAGTAAGCATTTTGATTATGTACTTTGCACTAAAGACACATTGTCAGTTGTAGCAGTTATTGAGCTTGATGATAAAAGCCACTTAGAAGAAAAAATTATTCATAGAGATTCATTTGTTGAAAATATATGTAGAAACGCTAATTTAACATTGATTCGCTTTAATGTTAAAGCAAGCTATCAAATTCCAGCTATTCAAAACAAAATAATGGCTTCTCTAAATTCTTCTCACGATGAACTATGAGAAAATAATCGTAATGCAATAAGACATCGTGCTTTTCGTACTTGATATTTATAGCTAGCAGAATATCTGACAGAGTTATCATTAACTATGCGGCTTAAGATAGCCAGACAGTTTGTTGATGTTCTAATAGCCACTTTGGTCTTTGATAAATGGAAGAAGTGGCGGATCAATATGATTATTTAATTGTGCGTGATCATGTAACCATGCTAAGCATTCCAAAATTGCCCTTCAGTATAATCATATTTGACTATCTCAGTTTTCTATATGGTGGTTTATTGCCTAATTGACATACTCAGCTCTTTTCGTTCTGCAAGACTTAATGATTGAGCTTTCTTGCTAAAAAATTGCGTTCAACCGTAATTGACTAATAACCCGGTGCAGGTCATCAGTAGTATGTCTCTCCTTATTAGCGGTGGCATTATTGTTAGAAAATAACTCGGCGGCTTGCTCAATGAGTTGCCTTATCCAACTATTGATCTGCGTGGGATGTACATTATGACGCGCTGCTAACTGTGGAACGGTTTCATCTCCACGTATCGCTGCCAGCGCTAGTTTTGCTTTGAATTCACTCGAATATTGTGCGTGCTTTTTACTCATCGTCATTAGGCTCCTTTTTAATTTTATCAGAGCTTAACAGCCTGTACAGTTTTGGGGGACCATTTCATGTATTTGTGATGGGCACGGCGTTGAATGCCTTGTTATTTCTGTAGAAACGTGTCATTTAGCGGTTAAACATGGGTAGCCTGGAAAAAGTTCTGCAACTGTAGCGATAACTTTATAAGGAGTTAATAATGAAAAAACTACAACGCAGTATCATAGCTAAGTTAAATCATGATTACTCCGCAATCCTTAACCAGTTCTGCAATGAAAAAAATTACTCCGACGTGCTGCTTGTCGATTATGAAACTTATGATGATCTCTTATGCAAGCTTCGAAACTATAGTTGATCCCATATAAAATGATTTAAAGTGCATAGGCGGTAAAGAGCTGCTCGATGGAGCATCCTTCCTTTTTCCTGATTGCTTTGGATTGGGCTCATTTTGGCTCAATGTCATTAAAGTCTGGAGAATAAGACGGCAAATATTCAAGCGTGTTCTCGGCATTGGCGAAGGCAGTTTTGATATCTTGTCGTTGGTGGAACGTCGCGTTGTCTATGATGATCACGCAAGCGGATGGGAGTTTGGGCAAAAGGTCCTGCGTAACCCACGCATGTAAGAGGTGGGCGTTGATATTGGCCGTGAACAGGCCTACGGTCAGGAGCGCCTTTTGGCTCAGAGCGCCGATGACATTGGTTCGGCCTCCTGCATACCAATCTTTTACGCCATAGCAACGCTCACCCACAGGCGCATAGCCATGCGTGCGCGGCATGTCGTGAGCAAAGCCGCTTTCATCACGGTAAACGATGACGCGACCTGCGCGTTCATAGCCTGCAATTTTTTCCTGGAAGATGCGTCGCTCTTCTTCGCTGGCCCTTGGGTGACGCAGGCTTTTTTTTATAAGTCACGCCCAGACGCCTTAAAGCGTGATTGATGCCCTGGGTGCTGACTCCAAGCCGTTTGGCGCGCTCGTACTGATATGCGTCCGGATGATCCTTCACGTCCTGCGCCAAAATTCCCATGTCGATCCTGGTTGAAGGCTTGTTTCGGTTTGTCCTGGGATCGGGAGTTTTGATCCGGCGCGTCACGCTGGCTACACCTACGCAAAAACGCTTCGCCACTTGCGCGATGGTAAGGCCCTCCTTCTCTCGAACGGATAATACCTTACGACGAAATAATACGGGATATGTCATTCACAAATTATAATCAATTTATATGAGACTTGCTATAGCTGCATGCAATGGCTATTAACCTGAGGCAGGATAAGTGTATCCAGTTCGCCATCAGCGACAGAGACAGCAGCATAAGCATAGACATATTGCCGGGTGATCATTGCCTGGCATAGCGGGCGTATAGGTTTGGGGCACCAACATCGACGTGTATCAGAAACACGCCCAAAGCGGGCTTCATCCTGAAACATCAGACGCAGTTGCCCTTCTGCTTGCCACTCCCGGTCAATTTCTGTGAGGGTATCTCGAAGTTTTTTTTCCACTCGTCCTGAGCGAGCACGTCTGCTTTGGGATGGCGCTTGTCAGGAACCAGCTTGCGCCAGCCATGGCGATGCAGTAGGTTGTAAGTGGCTGCGAGCGATGTCTTGCGCTTTAAGCGCGCATCAAGTGCTTGCTTGATTTCGCTCACAATCAGAATACCTCCTGCCGATGCTTTTTCTATAAAGGGCGCTAGAAAAGCAACTTCTTCTTCGCGTGAAAGATTCTCGCGCCGCCGCCCACCACGGCTAGACTTCCCTGTCTCACCCATGCCGCCATTGCGGATGAAACGCATTCGAAGTTGGCATGCCCAGCCTACTGAAACACCTGTTACGGTAGCTGTCTGCTTCATTGATAAGCCAAATTCCAGAGGTAGCACCACAGCCTGCGCCTGTCTTAATTCTTCTACCGTTCTTGCATTAATCAGCAAATCCTTTGCTTGTTCCAACACCTCTTTGCCACTCGCTACTCGTGCCATCACCATACTTCCTTTCATAAGTTACCTCTATTATTTCACTTATGAAATAGAAATGGAATAAGGAATCAATAACCCCCGCACAAACCCAACACTTGCGCTAGTACCAGCTCCAATTATCCCGCAAACCTTTACACTGGTATCCTATCAAGTTGACTGGTCAAAAGTATCAGGCTGCATATCCAGCAAAACACAATGCAGCTGTTACGGACACAGCGCGGAACGACTTGTTATTCCTCCCGACACATGCCGCCTTGCTGCTTGCCATGGTTTTTCTGAGAAAAGCTCTGCAACTATCGCCACAAGGCTATAAAAAAACAACAATCAAAATACTATAATGTAGTTCTTGATTCTAGCAGTGAGAAATTTGAGCAATAGTCAAATCTGGTGTACGGAGAGTTAAGCGGCTGCCTGTTTTTGATCTCCTGATTGTTATCAGCTAACAGCTTATAGCCTCGTAAACGAAACCATTTTTTCTGTGCTATTTCCATGAGTTTGAATGCCATAGTCAATGTGGTTGTCCTGCTACCACAATTCTTGGTTTTGTCTGTTCTCAATCTGACAGTAGCAAAGACGGATTCAACCGGATTGGTTGTTCTAATATGCTGCCAGTTTTCGGCAGGATATTCATAGCAAGCCAGCATGGAAGCTTTGTCTTTAGCCAGGCATTCCATTGCTTTTGGATATTTTGGGCTGAATCGTTCAATACAATGATCAAATGCCTGGTAAGCTTGTTCTCGGGTACTGACTTGCCAAATATAGCTGATCCCATATAAAACGATTTAAATTTCATAAGCGGCTCGACGGAACAACCTTCTCTTTTTCTGATGGCTTTGGCCTGAGCCCATTTTGGTTCAATATCATTAAAGTCTGGAGAATAAGACGGTGAATATTCAAGCGTATGCCCGGCATTGGCAATGGCGGTTTTGATATCCTGCCGTTTGTGGAAGGTCGCGTTGTCCATGACAATCACGCAAGCGGACAGGAGCTTGGGCAAAAGGTCCTGCGTCACCCACGCATAGAAGATGTCGGCGTTGATATTGGCGGTAAACAGGCCCACGGTCAGGAGCGTCCCTTTGATCAGAGCACCGATGACATTGGTTCGGCCTCTTGCATGCCAATCTTTTACACCATGGCAGCGTTGACCCACAGGCGCATAGCCATGCGTACGCGGCATGTCATGCGCAAAGCCGCTTTCATCAAGGTAAACGATGACGCGGCCTGCGCGCTCATAGCCTTCAATTTTCTGCCGGAAGATGCGCCGCTCTGCTTCGCTGGCCTTTGGATGACGCAGGCTTTTTTTATAAGTCACACCCAGACGCTTTAAAGCGTGATTGATGCCTTGGGTGCTGATGCCAAGCCGTTTGGCGCGCTCGTACTGATACGCGTCTGGATGGTCTTTGACGTCCTGCGCCAACATCTCCATGTCGATCCTGGTTGCAGGCTTGTTACGGGTGGTCCTGGGATCGGGAGTTTTGATCCAACGCATCACGCTGGCTACACCTACACAAAAACGCTGCGCCACTTGCGCGATTGAGAGGTTCTCCTTCTCGCGAACGGATAATACTTTACGGCGAAATGATATCGGATAGGTCGTCCGTAAATTATAATCAATTTATTGGGGATATGCTATATTATGCAAAGCCTCTTTGACCTTGGGTTGCATGGCTTTGGGTAGTTTTTCCAATACATTAGCCGTTTTATGTACCCAGCAGCGTTGCTGGTCCGTTTCTGGCCAGAGTTTGGCTACCGCTTTCCAGAATCCCAGCGCACCATCACCCACAGCCAATTTAGGTGCATTCTTAAGACCTCGTTGCTTCAAATCGATTAACACTTCCTCCCAGCTTGCCGCCGATTCACGATAACCATCAGATAGCGCTAATAACTCTTTACGTCCTGTTTCATCAGAGCCAACTATCACCAGAAAGCACAAGCGATCGTCCATGCGTACATTGCTGTAGACACCGTCAACCCAGACATAGACATAGCGTTTGTTACTCAGCTCGCGTCGACTCCAATTATAATAATCCCGCTCCCAGCCTTGCTTTAAACGACTGATCGTAGCTGCCGATAATCCTGGCGCAGCAGGCCCCAACAAATGCTTCAGCGTTTCTGAAAAATCCCCCGTTGAAATGCCTCGTAAATAAAGCCAGGGCAAAAATTCTTCAATATTTCTGGTACGCTTCAAGTAGGGTGGCACCAGGCTGCTGTTAAACTTGATGCCAGATTCAGAGCGATCCCGAACCTCGGGTACTTTGACCTCGATAGCTCCCAGCCCTGTTTGAATCGGACGTTCTGGCAGATAACCATTCCTGACCACTACCGGTTTTCCCTCATCAGTTTTTAAAGCACTATGTTGCTCAATAAAAGCAATTACCTCCGCTTCAATCGCTGCAGCCAACATCTTACGGGCGCCTGCGCGGAGAGCTTCCTGTAACGGATCATTTTGATCTGGTTTACTCAGGTTAAAATGATTACTATCTATCATAGCGGTGTGCCCCTCCTATTGGTGATTGATCTGCCGAGATCTTTACCAACAGGTTACACCGCTTCCTTCTCCTGTCATACACCAGAAATGATCATAGCTCACCGCGCCGCCACTTAGGGACAAAAAGCATATTGTTTTTGAAACAATAACCGTCCCAATCTTTGCCTAATAAGGCGGTAGCATCACCCTCAGCGTATAGCTAAAAGTCTGATAGCTGATTCTGGGATCTTCTTTGATTCTTTCTTCCAACGCTTAATCGTTTCTTGACTTTCGCCAGTTATTTTTTCAATTTTGAGACTGCTAATACTTTTTATTAGATCCTCCATTTTATTTGCCTCCTCAAGGCAAAATCATTGCAAATCGAAAATCAAGAAGATGCTTCTAATTGAAAGATGATAGATGCCTATCGTCAAAGTTGACATCTCTTATCAGAATGGGGATTTGGGGAGGAGAGAAATATTGAAGAATCACCATATCCAGATCAGCATGGATAGCAAAGGTTGCTACTATGATAATATTTTTGTTGAGCGATTATGGCGGACAGTTAAGTATGAGTTTTTATATACCAGAGAATTCAATAACCTGGAGGAGGTAAAACAGAATTTATCCATATGGTTTGAATGGTACAATCAAGAACGATTTCATCAGGCGTAAGGCCTTTTATTTCGTAACAATGCGGATATGAGTGCACTGTTACAACCTCAGCAATCACATTTCCATTATGAATGCGTAACTCCTGAATAATAGTCCTAGGAGAAATGGTAAAATTTGACAATCTTTTTAAGAGTGCTTCTCTAATCAGCTTGTCATTTAAGCTAAACATTTTTATAAATTTAGGACAGATCTTGATAAAAGAATTTTTTGCTCACTATAAATAGACTAGCGATATTTTATAACGAGCAGAAAAAATATCAAATACGTTTCAAATCATTTTACCGCATGCGTTTTGGTCAAGATTGGCTGTCTGTAAGGGTTTGGCTGGGGAGAGGGTCAACACTGAAGTTAAAAGAACTATCGTAGCTACGCTAGCTGCTGCATTGCTTGTTTTCTTGAGACAGCTTTCAAAAAGTTTTCTTCTTTCTTCGTCCTTTTCTGTAACTAAATTGCTAGTAGTCAGTCATGCTGAAACACAAGGATAAAGGCGAGCCAATTTACGTCGTGCATCTTGCGTGGTAAAACGCCATTTGACCGACATGGCTTTCGCATTGCGTGCCTGGATATTGGCTTCGATCTCACGTCGTAGGCGATCCTTGTCTGGTATCCGTCGCGATAGGCACATATTTGATAGCACGGCCAGTTCGATTTCAGCGATGTTCAGCCAACTGCCGTGCTTCGGCGTGTAGTGGAATTCCAATCTCCGCGCCAGTTCGCGTGCTTGTTCGGCAGGAAAAGTCTCGTATAGGGAAGCCATCTTGTGCGTGTTGAGGTTGTCGAGCACCACACGGATCACCGTCGCTTTGGGATAAAGGTCGGCAATGCGCTTCATGCACTGGGCGAATTCTATCTTGGTGCGCCGGTCGGCAATATCCACTTGACGGAAGCCGCGCTTGGGCTCACAAATCATCATCAAATCGCAGACGCCCTTGCGCTCGTATTCGGTGTCATAACGCGCCGGCGTTCCCGGTTCGGCGGGAATCGGTATACGCACTTCGGCAATCAATTGCTTGGGACTTTCGTCAAAACACACCACCGGATGCAACGGGTCATAGGGTTCCTCATAAAGATCCAGCACGTCTTCCATGGCTGCCACGAACTCCGCGCTCACTTCAGGGATGCACCATTCCTGTTGCTGCCAGGGCTTCAGAGTGTTTTTTTAAAAGCTGGCGGATGGTTTCGTGGCTGCACGACGGTGCATAAGCCAACTCCACCACCTTCTCCGCCAACAACCGTAAGGTCCAGTGGGTATGGCCCTCTGGTGCAGCGCTGCAGGCGATGGCAATGAGGTGGGCGGCCTGTTTGTGCGTCAGTTTTGGCGCTTGACCGGGACGGGGGTGATCTTTCAGCGCCGCTTCCGGGCCTTCTTCCACGCACCGCTGGCGGGTCTTAGCCACCATTGACGGCGATACGCCCAGCGCCTCGATGATAGCTTTATCCTGCACACCTTCAGCGGCCTTTAGCAGGATACGCGCCCGCGTTTGGCTGCGCGCCGCACTTGTGCCTTTGCGGATCAGAGCTTGCAAATACTGTTTTTCATCCTCACTCAAGCTCACTTTATATTTGATGGCGGACATGGCTCGACCTCTTTAAGCAAAAACTCATACCATACATCAATAACTGACTCGATCGCTTTGTTTTAAACTGACTGACTACTAGTTATCAATAAAAGAAGTTCAAGAAAAATCAAATGATGCGTAATATCTAGTAGGAAATAACCCGGTGAGATGCAGGTAACTTACCGGGTTATCAAAGGAGTATGACAATTATTAATACAACATTAATGCAAATATTTTATCGGCCAGTTTTGAAAAAGATTTAGCATATTTTTGAAGCAATCCAAATAAGCTTTACCCTTTTTCAAGATAAAGTTGTTATCCGCAGATGTAAGGTACAGGCTTTTAATAAATGATGAATATTACCAAGGATGCGGCGCATAGCTAGATAGAATGTAGAATGGATGGAAGCTCTAAACTATGCACCACAATGGTGGAAACGAGCAAAAATACACAGCTGCTATGTGATTTAATAGGAGAGAATCAGCAGCTGTGTACCGTAGTACTCCTAAATTTTAGAAGTACTAAATAACTAGGCTTCCTCTAAATAAAAAAGTTCAAAAAACTTAGATAAAAATTTTAGATGTCTGGTCGCGCAGACCACAAAAGTTTAGGCAACAACGAGCGTCATCATGTTTATTAGGGATAAACCAAAAATGCGGTGCATAGCGGGGAGGAGGAAATAAAAATGTACGTCCCGAAGTGCTTATTAAGCATTAGCTAACAAGTGTATTTTTTTCGTAACAACCTCAGCTCGTTTGTCCACTGCTCTGGCTAGATTATTGACAAATTATTGAAAGAATGGGCTGGTTGGTTATAGCCGGAAGCAGTCATTTCAATGAGGGTAATTGTCACTGCTTATTCACTTCTATTTTTGAATACGTCAGATTAAATACAAACACAATATTCATAGCTTTTACTGAGTCTTCGTAAATAAAAATTATAAGAAACTTTCGTGACATATGAATCTCGAAAAACATAGATAGGACTAAGACAGTACTCGACAACACGTAGCATTGCTGCATCAACGTTGATATTAAATTAATTCAGGAATTAATAATTAACATAAAGGAGAGCCATTATGGAAATTATGAAACTGACCAGACAAAGTGCAATTTGCGTGTTGGGCATTTTTTTAGCTAGCCAGGCATTTGCTGACTTTACTACCTCGGATGCAACAAAGTTACAAAACGAGGCGTCAGCGGCGGAAGCGCGATTCCGGGCTGAGACTAGTGGTGAGGAAGATTTGCTGAATAACGCGAAAGCTCTTCTTATTTGTCCGAAGATTACCAAGGGTGGATTGATTATCGGTGTTGAAAGTGGAGATTGTGTGTTACAGGTAGATGGAAAGACTGTGGAATATTATAGTAACCATGCCGCAAAAGTAGGTGTATTATCTGGCATTGAATGGTACTCGCTCATTCTGGTTTTCAAGGATCAGGCGGATCTCGATATATTTACGACTAGTAAGGGTGACTGGGAGATTGGCGTGGATGCATCGGTGGCGGTCGCTGAAATTGGAGCAGGCGCATCATTGGATACAACTAATATTAAAAAGTCTATTGTTGCCTTTATATTTGGTGAAAAGGGTTTTATAGGGGATCTCTCACTGGAAGGGTCGTCCTTCAAAAAACTGGAGGTTGCTGGTAAATAATGTTGTACTAATAAGAAGGATGAATAATTAGTCAGTATTGGTTCAGCTGTAATGAAAATAACCCGGTGAGCGGTTGCAAAGACCCACCGGGTTTCATAGGATTATCACAAGTATTAGTACAACAATAACACCAATTTACTACAAATCCTTTATCGGCTATTTATGGAA
Organism: uncultured beta proteobacterium; assembly: GCA_963815685.1. GTDB lineage: Bacteria > Pseudomonadota > Gammaproteobacteria > Burkholderiales > Nitrosomonadaceae > Nitrosomonas. The sequence goes on along the minus strand of CAWFHT010000009.1, from coordinate 4,120 downwards.
AAGGTTTAGCTTATTTTTGCAGCACTCGAAATAAGCTTTACCCATACTCAAGATAAGGCTGTTATCCACAACCTTATCCACGGAAAATGTGGATAACGAGCAAACCTAGCAAAACCCATACCTTTAAAATTATGGGCCTCACACACAGCAATTCCTATTGCTCCCATACTGCTCTATGTCTCAATGTATCGCGTCATGGTGAGACTAGAACCACAAGAAGAACAAATCGCACAAAAAGAAATCAAACAGATTGAAACCACGAAGCCAATAAAACAACTCTAAACAATCAGCAAAACCAATACGTGTAATCAATACTTCCGTATCGGAACAATTAGATTGGACTAAAGTTTCATCCTGTATATCAAACAATGCAAGCTGCATATGTGCACAGCTCTGAACGCCTTGTTATTCCAGCAAAAAAGTGTCGTTTTGTTGTTAAAACATAGGTTACCTGATAAAAGTTTTGCAACTGTAGCGACAACTTTATAAGGAGCTCATAATGAAAAAGCTACATCGCAATATCATAACTAAGTTAAATCGTGATTACTCCGCAATCCTTAGCCAGTTCTGCAAGGAGGAAAATTACTCTGGTTTACTACTTGTCGATTATGGAACATACGATGATCTCTTATACAAGAATCAAAACCATGTTATTGCTCCAATACCTCAGCAATTAAATTATCAAGATAAGATAATTGTTGCACCTTCTGTCAATGAACATAACACGACTGTTGCTCTTGAATATGGCTCACTTTTTGTAGTTCTCCATATGCTTGAAAATCAGCATGGCGAGATAGAAGGACTTGAACCGGGTTATTCAATTATTACAATCAATTATCTTTGCCAACTTACTGATGATATTGTAAACGGTAAGAAAGAGCAGCTCCGATTCATATTACCACCACCTAAAAATCTTCAATAGACTTATCTTTTACTTCTGAGAGTTTTTGGCGGAAATCAAAGATCTCCAAAGGAAAACGAAGCTAGATTCTAACCAACTCCTGACTAGCAGGGTATCTCACAGAGCGCTCGCTTGCGGGCTAGAGGGAGTGGAGAGTGCTTTTCGGAGATTAACTCACGATTTACCCGATTCCTTACCTTTCCCAACTGCCATATTAAAGTTATGGACTTCTTTGACCGTTTTAATTGTTGCACCCCCGACTGCTGTATCAGTCTATTAAATAGGCGATCGCTTAGACCATACCCCAGGAGAGGGTGCACCCTGAAGAAAATCACACGATGATGGTGAATTAACCTAATCCACATCCGTTGATAAACTCACCAAATTAAACAATTAATAGAATATTAAGTAGTACCTCAAACTCTTAAAGCTTAAAGCATAGAAACCGTTAATTCTTATAAATCTATCATCATTTGTTGGGGGTTGTGATGGGAATCACGCTATTACAAGCGCGTCTTTACTATGAGCTAGGCATGATTACCGGATTATCAATGATCCGTGGTTCAAAGTCTGGAACCTGGCGATTAGTAATTGAAGGTGAAAATGGTCGAATCTGGCGGCTAAAAGATGCACGCGGTCAACTTGCCGAATTCGAAACGCTGGATACTGCAATGCGAACCGCAGAATTTACTGGAATTCGTTTTTCTTCGTTTTCAGCCTCCGTCTAGCAGGGTATCGCACAAGGCGCCCTGTGTCAGAATGTGATTCATTGGTAGAAATCGATCCAAAATAAATAGTATGGTATTAGATCTCATCATAGGGTAGATCGTCATGATGCACGCCGATGTAGTCAAGTTCAGGCAATACTTGTAACTGAACTGCCTTGATGTGGGTATGACCGTACAAATACGCCTTAGCTATGCGATGCATGCCATCCATCAACCGACCATTAGGGCAAAGGATTATTGGATAACTAAGATCGGCAGCTTCGATAAGATGTATATGAGCCAAAAAATCCTTGCACATCGGACTTTTCCCATTAAACCAGTACGACTCATTCAATTCTGCGATTTCAGAAATTGGTATCTCGAACTGATCGCTGTCTTTTGTAAGATCAATGAGTCTGTGCACATCCCAAACCAGGAGACCGAGTTCACTTTTCCTGAAATGGTATTTTTTTCTCATTGCCGGAACCTAATATTGGGGTAAGGTACCGACTGGAAGCAGGCGAAGCCCGTGCCAGAAGGCGTCCACTTGATAAAGGAATTAGGCCACACTATCGTGCCTCCTTGCGTCGCGCCATGAACTCAATAAGATCCTTTACCGCTGCGTCAGCTGCTTCGTCGGTCTCAAGATCTTTCGCGCGTATGCGGCGTACTTCAACACCTTCGTAAGTGAGTGGGATAAGGCGCTTAACCGCCTCCGCGGGAAGTTTGACCTGGTCAAGTATTTTGTGACAACCCAGTTAAGCGATCTTTTTAAGCTCTGCCCTATCAGCTTCAAATTGGATGGGGCTTCTATAATCCAGATAAGAATGTAGCCGATAGCTGTTATAGAACATGGACATGTAATTCAAAATATCTTGTTGCGCTTCATATCGCGTCTGATAGTGCTGCCATTGCACCCGTTCCTGCTTCAGGCTGCCAAAGAAACTTTCCACCACACTATGACGCTCCTATGTCAAGTAATTGCAGCAGCATCAGATAAATCTGCGAGAATAAGCGGATACAGTTCACGAACAATGTAACGCTTCAGGCAGCGTTGAATTTCTTTGTTTGACATCCCTTGAGCAGCGCGTCGTGTCACATAACTTTGGGTTCTTGGTTCGCTGCGCATACGTACCATCGCGATTGTCCATAACGCGTTGTTTGCAGATCGATTGCCTCCTCGATTTAATCGATGGCGGATAGTTTTTCCAGAGGAAGCCTGCAGTGGACTTACTCCACATAACGCAGCCAAGGCCGCTTCATTCCTTAAACGTTCTGGATTATCTCCCGCTACGGCAATAAGTGTCGCTGCCGTTTGCGGCCCGACTCCAAACTGACTCCGAAGGCGCTTCGCTGATTGACTTGTCAAACGATCAAGCGTCACATCGATCTCTTTTAGTTCTGCTGAAAGCATGAGCCAGCGTTTGGCCAGCAAACGAAGTGTTGCAGCTAATGTTTTATGCAAAACATTGCCTTTTACCTTCCGAAGTCGTGCACAGCCTGCTACGCATTCTTCCGCTTTGGTTTTCCAGAGTCGTTCACGCAGATCATCCGGTGCACTGATTAATAACGATCTGAGTTGATTGATGGTTTGTATCCTTGCCTTGCCTTGACTGCACTACGTCTGACAACCGATAACATACGCAGTGCTTCAGCCACGCCTGACTGTGACTTTGGCGTTGCCGTTGCGTTACCGGAAAGTACTGTGCGTGCTGCACTCTCAGCATCAGTCGGATCGGATTTTCCTTGAAGTCGGCGCTTGGCGCGATCAGGACGATTTACTTCCCATACTTCAATATGAATCGCCCCGGGTTTGCCGGAGACTCTATTTCTTGAGAGGATAGAGTAATAAAAAACAAACAAGAAATTCACCGGAGATACGGGAACGTGCAGTCCGGCTGGTACATGAGCACCAAGGGGAATATGAATCACAGTGGGCCGCATTGGAATCAATTGCATCCAAGATAGGTTGTAGTGCTGAAACGCTGCGTAAATGGGGGCGACAAGCAGAAGTTGAACAAGGTATTCGAGGTGGCATGTCCACGTTGGACCGTGAGCGACTCAAGCAGCTTGAGCGAGAGAATCGGGAACTGAAGCGGGCAAATGAAATACTGCGCAAGGCATCAGCTTATTTTGTTCAGGCGGAGCTCGACCGCCGACCGCAGTGATGGTGTTATTTGTAGATCAGCATAAGGAACAGTATGGGGTCGAGCCGCTCTGCAGGCAAATTCAGATTGCCCCATCGAGTTACTATGAGCACAAAGCACGAGCACGAGATCCTGACCGGCTGCCAGATTGTACTAAGCGAGACAGAGAGCTTGAACGCGATATACAGCGTGTATGGAAAAACAACTTCAAAGTCTATGGTGCTAACAAAGTATGGCGGCAATTATTATGTGAAGGTATTCGCGTTGCCGGCTGTACAGTCGAACGACTCATGAAGAAGCTTGGGAGACAAGGTGTCAGACGAGGTAAAAGGTGTTGGACAACGATTGCAGATGATTTGCTTGAC
>CAWFHT010000008.1:0-239138 GCA_963815685.1 uncultured beta proteobacterium | reverse complement strand
ATTTATTCCATTTCTAATCAAACCTGACTTTGTCAGCTTCACCTTGCCGTATTATTTATACTGTTTGCAGCTTGCCTTCGTGTCATGTTTGATTTAGGAATGAAATTAGGTATTTGATTTTTGATGAATACTGAATTAGCGGCACGTTGCTACTCGCTATCGGTTAGTAAACAAATGCTTAAGGAAATAGCATAAAAATGTCGATGAAATATTTAGTTATCAAATTATTACTATTGTCCTCTCTGGCGTTTTTTTCCATGATTTACCTCCCATTAGCTTATGCTCATACTGGTATTGACGCTCAGAATGGCTGGGTACATGGTTTATTCATCCTATAGATGGACTGGATCATGTTCTTACTATGATCGCTGTGGGTCTATGGGCAGCTCAAATGGGTGGACGTACGATATGGTTAATCCCCTTTACTTTTGTTGCTGTCATGAGATTGGGTGGATTAGCGGGAATAATTGCGATTCCATTTGGATATACTGAAGTCGGAATTATTATTTCACTGCTGGTTTTCGGTATGTTGATTGCAGCTGCCATCCGATTGTCGCTGATCGTAAGTGCTATGATAGTCGGTGTTTTTGCGTTCTGTCATGGTTATGCTCATGGTGCAGAAATGTCCCAAAATGTCTCAGGGCTAACTTACGCGCTGGGATTTGTATCTGCTACTACATTACTTCATGCTTTGGGTATAGGTATTGGCATATTAATTAAACACAAGGGAAGAGTACAATGGTTACAGCTTGCCGGAATGGGGGTTATTTTGTATGGAGGTAGCATTGTATTGATCGGATGAGAGGTTATGAAAACGTAGTTTCTTTCGCTAATAAACCTACTGCGTACTCTAATCGCTGTGTTGGGCGGTATTTGCTCCTCGCCTCATCTACTTGATATGTCGCTACGCTGAAACTTCGTTCTCACAACCTTTGAAATGCTGGGGTAGAATTGTTTATGCATGAAATGTCATTGGCTGAGAATGTCTTGCAGATCATCGAAGAAGCAGCGCATCATCAGTCTTTTACACGCATCAAAACGGTGTGGCTGGAAATTGGCCAGTTGACTTGTGTGGAGCCGGAAGCGTTGCGTTTCTGTTTTGACGTTGTGATGCGGGGCAGTGTCGCTCAGCATGCCAGGCTGGAAATTATTGATATACCAGAATTAGGTTGGTGCAAAACATGTATTCAAGAAGTGCCTATGGCTACACTTTATGCTGTTTGCTCACAATGTGGGAATTTTGGACTTAAAGTATTATGTGGCGATACCTTGCGTGTCAAAGAACTTGAAGTTGAATAGAAGGAGTAACTATCATGTGTACAACATGCGGCTGCGGACATGGTTTGATGCAGATAGGAAGAAAACTATTGCAGAATTCCCGTAAACCAGTTGGAGCAATCCGTTACCGAATGCCTGCCAACATGTCAAGGCAAACTTCTTTGAAGGCATCGGCTCATTATCCTGTTCATAAGCCTGATCTGATTGATTTTGGTTCAAGCGCTGCGGAAGCGCATGAACCAGGCATGAGTCAAGCACGCATGGTAAAAATTGAACGTGATATTCTTGCCAAGAATAACCTTCATGCCGAGGCCAATCGCCGTTACTTGACTGAGCGTGGAATTTTTGCACTCAATCTCGTTTCCAGCCCCGGTTCTGGCAAAACGACCTTATTGGTTCAAACTATTGCTGCCTTGCGAGAAGAGCAGCGCATGTACGTGATCGAGGGCGATCAGCAAACAGAAAATGATGCTGCACGCATTCGTGCCTGCGGTGTCCCTGCCTTGCAAATTAACACAGGCAAGGGATGTCATCTAGATGCTTACATGGTGAGTCAAGCGATGCAACAGCTGGCTGTGCGGGAGGACAGTGTATTGTTTATTGTGAAAATGTCGGCAATCTGGTCTGTCCGGTTGGTTTTGATCTGGGCGAGGCGCATAAGGTAGTGATCCTTTCTGTGACGGAAGGCGAAGACAAGCCGATCAAATATCCGGATATGTTTCGTGTCGCAGATCTGCTGTTACTCAACAAGTACGATTTACTGCCTTATCTGACCTTTGATACAGAACTCGCGATTAACTATGCCCACCGCATTAACCCTTCGCTGGGAGTGATTCGACTTTCAGCTTTGAGTGGGGAAGGAATGTCGGAATGGATAGATTGGATTAAAGTTGGCTATCATCAGGTTGTAGCCACCAAGATGAAAATAGACAATTCTCAACATCATGCTGATAAGCTCCACTTGGGCTGATTTACCTTTCCGTTCGATTGAACTTCCTTTTGCCATACCCTCCGTGCTGGCCTGTGGCGCCTGGTTAAAAAATACGGTTTGCGTCACACGAAGTCATAATGCTTTAGTCTCGCCGGTAATTGGTGATCTTGATACTGCACACGCACGCAGTAGGCTGGATGAAACCGTGTTCCACATGTGCCAGAAACTTAATGTGCAGCCTGAAATGGTAGCACATGACCTGCATCCTGATTTTTACAGTACGCAATTTGCACATACTTATGCAGCAAAGCATGATTTACCGATTCTTGCAGTGCAATATCACCATGCCCATATTGCTGCCATCTGTGCGGAGCATGGGATCAATGAAACTGTGCTGGGTCTAGCCTTGGATGGGGTAGGATTGGGTATAGACGAGACGCTCTGGGGAGGCGAATTGTTACGAGTGGAAGGGGGATATTTTGAACGTCTGAGGCATCTGGCTACACTTGCTATGCCAGGTGGTGATCGGGCAGCGCGTGAGCCTTGGCGCATGGCCGCAGCAGCGTTATTCGATCTGGGGCATGCTCATGAGATAACATCGCGTTTCCCAGCTCAGCCAGCAGTTAATACTGTTGTTACCATGCTGCAACGCAATTTGAATTGCCCGGCTACTTCGAGTATGGGGCGACTATTCGATACAGTTGCTGGCTTATTGGGGGTGAATGAAATTCAATCTCATGAGGTTCAGGCTGCAATTCAGTTACAAACATTGGCAGATTCTTATGGTAAGGTGGCTTCTCTTGAGGATGGTTACCAAATTACCGTCAATAATGTTCTCGATTTTTCTCCGTTGCTTGCCTGGCTTATGTAATGTACTGATGTATCCGAGGGTGCTGCTGTATTTCATGCTACCATCGCTGCTGGGCTTGCCAAGTGGGTAGCGCTCGCTGCCAGTAAATACCATTGTGCACGGATTGCACCGGGTGGTGGTTGTTTTCATAATGAATTATTGCTGCGACTATTGAGTCAGCATCTTGCTGAAAATAACCTAAAAGTATTATATGCTAAACAGTTACCACCTAATGACAGCGCTATTTCTTTAGGTCAGTCCTGGATAGCTGCACAACGATATGAATCAATAGGCACTTGAAGACAGTCTGCTTGTATACCGCCTCTAATCAGAATTCTCAGTATCTGTTATAGTTAAGCATTTTGTCATTTGTAAATGTTTTCCTGGACGACCAGGAAAAATGGATATATTTTTTGTGAGCTAAGTTATGCGTAGCATTGCTATTTTATTTTTTACCTTTTTGACAACGACACTGGCACAAGCCACGACTTGGACATTGCCACCATCGGATATTGATATTATTGGTCAAGTAAAGGTTATAGAGGCGAGCCAAGAGGATACTCTGCTTGATATTGCACGTCAGTATGGTATTGGACAGGATGCAATACTGTTGGCCAATCCTTTCGTTGATCGTTGGCTCCCGCCTGAAGGTGCCAAGGTTGTAATACCGGGCCGGTACATTTTTCCACAGGCTGAGCGGACAGGCCTGGTAATTAATCTACCTGAAATGCGCCTTTATTATTTTTCCAAACCTGAGAAAGGGAAGAAGCCAGTCGTCATTACTCATCCTATCAGCATAGGCAGAATGGACTGGCGCACGCCACTGGGTAAAACAACTGTCGTCAGGAAACAAAAGGATCCTACCTGGATACCGCCTCAATCACTCAAGAAAGAGGCTATAGAAGCAGGCAATCCACCACTGCCGGATGTCGTGCCACCTGGACCGACCAATCCATTAGGTCGGCATGCGATCTATCTGGGTACCTCAGGTTATCTGATTCATGGCACTGACAAGCCCTTTGGAATAGGTATGCGCGTCACTCATGGATGCCTGCGCATGTATCCTGAAGATATCGAAAAATTGTTTGATCAGGTGCCCGTCGGAACGCCGGTGCAGTTAGTCAATCAACCCATAAAACTTGGCTGGCTGGCTGGTTCGTTGTTTATAGAATTACATCCGCCATTAGAAGAAAACGAGAAGGAGTATGCCGACGATTATATGCAGAAAGTACGTGAAGCGATTGCCAGTTTTCTTGAGAAGAGTGCCAATGGTAAGAAAACAAATCAAGCTAGAGAAAATATAGTCATTGATGAAATGGCGCTTGAGCTGGCAGTGTTTGAAAAAAATGGAATTCCGGTCTTGATTTCAAAATAAAGTGTAACAGGTAATAAAAAAGCCCCAAATGGGGCTTTTTTATTTTGCTACGTAAATTATTTATACATAGATTTTTTAAACATACGATCAATTTTTTCATCAGTCTGCGCTGCGCGTGAATTGGCGTCATTGGCAGTATTGAGTGCTCTGTTTGCAATATCTTTTGCTTCGTTTGCAGATGCTCTAGCTGCAGCAGCTTCTGATTTAGCAGAATTTGCATCTTGCTGAACAGCATTGAGCTGTGATTTTACTTCTTCGAGTTGCCCTGTGGTTGCACATCCAGATAATGCAACTAGAGCGCTTAGGGTTGTTACAGTAAATACATATTTAATTTTCTTATTCATCTTCATCTCCTTACTGTTATTTGATTAAGACAAAACTCTAAATTCTCAACACAAGTTGTTGTCCATTCAAGTGCATATTCAAAAACCTATGACAACACCGCGATGCTACCTGATTTCTTAAACAATATAAAGCGTGAATGTATCATATTTACCACACCTTAATAATATTAAATTAGAATTATGATTTAGCCAACTAAAGATTTAATTAATAAATTGAATCTATACCAATATACTTAACGTAAAAGTATCGCTAAGGCAATATTTTTACATAGACTAATCAATAACTTAAAAAATAAAAAAATCTCAACAGCAGCAGAATAGAAGCAATGAATCAAACTGACTAAGTCCTCTATTACAAATTGATACTAAAGAATTACAAATAGATCAGCAATAATGCATTAGTATACATTTAATATATATTAGCAATAGGAACATCAAAAAATTAGCATTACGATCTAGTTGTCTTGTTATTGTTCCGGTCAGCTCAGGAGTTTTAACGAATAAATTGTATTTATGACAATATTATTGCCATATTTATTGCCATATGAATAATGCTAACGCAGTTATTCTGTTTACAAATCAATCATCATGATACGAAGGCGCGTTGCAAACAGTATAAATAACACGGCAAGGAGTAGCCAACAAAGTCAGGTTTGACTTTGGAATGGAATTAAAACCTTCAAGCTTTCCTTAAACTAATTAATAACGCTATTAATTTTTCTTTTTATAATGGCAATTGACAATTTTCTAGCTATTGACCGATTCCAGCTGATCCAGAATAAATGGATAGACATCCCGAGCGGCGTTCTGGCCAATAATGCAATCCACATGACCATAATCAGCAATCTCGAATCGCTTGTAAAAATGCGCACCATTAGCATCACTCAAAATATCAATGGTTTTTTGCGTACTCTTTGGCAACACGCAGTTGTTTTTGTTTCCGGATAAAAATATCATGGGCAATTTTAGCCGCTCGATATAGGGTAAATAAACATCTTCTCCATACGCACTGATCAATTGGTTTTTCAGCAAGATTAAAGTCAGTTGCTTCATGGCAGCTACGTTGACCCGACCAAACAAACGCGCGAGTGAATCGTGGGTGGATTGATTGAGTTGAGCATGCTTATATAATTCACCAAACAACGTGGTAATTCGATGGCAAGCCGCATTGGCACAACGCTCATGCTCAGGAATTGGATGCAGCATCAAAGTAACATCATATAATCGTGTTGTCATGCCTGCGTGGATATCTGTATAAGCAGTCAGCCATTGCTTGCCAAAGAATCGCAATATTCCCGGCATGAACATTCTGGCTTTTAGCTGATTGATAGGCAGAGAATACAAATGAGTCGATACTTGCGAACACACTACTGCGTTCACATGTTGTAGTCTTGTCAGCAAAGCCATAGTAAGCGTAGAAGAGCCTACACCATGAGCAACTATCTGCACCGACGCTTTACCTGTTGATTCGCATACTTTTTGCACTGCTGCTGGGTAATCTTTCAAAGCGACATCATCCATGGTGGAGAGCATGCCTGAAGCAGGTAATTCAATACTCAAACGATGGTCGAGTAACCAGACATCAAAGCCTCGCTCAAACAAAAACTCGAGTAAATTGGTTTCGATCGTTGTCAGTGAATACATGAGCGAGGAAACACCGATACAATGAGACAGAATGACTGGGCCTTTGCCTCCTCCTCGATAACGTTTGAGGCGCAGGGAGACCCCGTCAGAGCAAGTAAAAAAATGGATTTCGGGTGTTCCTGTACGCAATGTACGTTGTGGCAAATGCGATAAGTGAGGTTCATAACGCTCAACACTTGTGACATAATCTTTCATTAATGACATGATCAGACACTCCTTATGTGACTAAAAACTTCAGTATGAAAGTGACCCTTGTATAGCCGTATTATGTTTTTTGCAGTCTAATGGAAGATGCTGCGCTTATCGCATCTCCTCCAAGCTTACCTCCAAAAGATACTATAAATTAGGCCCATCACGGCACATGCGCCAATCACATAAATGACATTGCGCTTGAAATAGAACAACGCGATGCTGGCAACTAGTGTAATCAGCGCAGCTGGCCATTCGAATGATGTTGAGAAACCTTGCGGCCATAGAACATGATAGGCGAAGAACAGTGCCAGGTTGAAAATGATGCCGACCACGGCGGCAGTAATGGCGGTCAATGGGGCAGTAAATTTAAGGTTGCCGTGTGTGGTTTCTACTAATGGTCCACCGGCCAGTATGAATAAAAACGAGGGTAAGAAGGTAAACCAGGTTACTGCCACGGCCGCTGTAGCGCCCGCTAGGAAAGGAAAGTCTGCGCCAAACAATGTGTTTGTATAACCACCAATAAAGCCGACAAACGTGACTACCATAATGAGTGGACCAGGGGTGGTTTCACCGAGTGCCAGGCCATCGATCATTTGGGCAGGATTCAACCATCCATAGTATTCGACTGCGCCTTGATAGACATAAGGCAAGACTGCATAAGCGCCACCGAATGTCAGAAAGGCTGCTTTAGTAAAAAACCAGCCCATCTGAGTCAGCGTGCCAAGCCAGCCAGATTGACTGACGAGTAATGCCATCGGCACAATCCATAGCAAGGCGCACACAGTGATTACAGTGATCAGACGTGACCAGCGGAAATGGGTGTGCTCAGGCAAGGGAGTGGTATCATCGATGATAGCTGGGCCGTATGATCGATCAAGCTTACTATGGTTTGTACCTCCCATTAACTGAGCTGGTGTTATATGTCCCCCGATATAACCGATCAGCGCGGCAGCCAGCAGAATCGCCGGAAATGGCGCCAGGAAAATTGCCATGGCGACAAAGGAAGCTACAGCGATAGCCCATAATCCTGGATTCTTGAGTGTACGCAATCCGATCCGGTAGGCAGCTTGCAGAACGATAGCAGTTACTGCAGGCTTGATACCATAAAACAGTCCGGCCACGAGAGAAGTATGACCAAACGCAATGTAGAACCAGGATAAAACAATCAGGATGATGAATGAAGGTAATACAAACAATACGCCCGCGACGACGCCCCCCCAGGTTCGATGCATGAGCCAACCGATATAGGTCGCAAGCTGCTGGGCTTCCGGGCCAGGTAATACCATGCAGTAATTGAGTGCATGCAGAAAACGCTTTTCACTGACCCAGTGTCGCCGTTCGACCAATTCTGTGTGCATAATGGCAATCTGTCCTGCTGGACCGCCGAAACTGACCCAGCCCATTTTAAACCAGAACAGCCATGCTTCACGCAAGCTGATCTGGCCAGACAGCGTATCTTTGTCAGAAGCAGCACCCATGTCGCCTGATTTTCTATTAATGATGCTTATGATGAGCGGGATGGTTTTCAGCTTGGGCGGGTAGCTCGCTCGGTCGGATCTGATAGGCAGCATGACAAGTGACACAGTGCTGCATGGTAGTGCTTAATTGGATCAGAGTATGTTTGGAATTTTTCAAAGTTTCTGCATCGGCTGCAATCTGATCAAAACTTTGGTGTACTGACATGCCAAGCTGCATGAAATTCTCCGGTAGCACGGAACGTAAATGATTCTCTCCCTTATGCGTCATCGCCATGCCCAGCATACGGGCATGGCGAGCGACTGCCATCATATCCTCTTCCGAAAGCGCCTGGAGTATTTGCTGCGTGCCAAGCAGCAAAGCACGCATCTCGGTCAGAATGTGATTGCGCTGCATTTCGTTGAGTGAGAGTATTTTGCGTTCATCGATATCCATAGCCATGACTGTAGTCACGCTCAGGCATAATATAAGCGCATAAATCTTTTTCATTGCGATCTCCTTTAAGCTTATTATCAATACAAACAATAAAATTATTGACTGGTTTTGAATGGCAGCAGAGAAAGCGTGCGTTCAGGCGGTCCAGGTAAAAACGCCGTTGCTTTGCCTGCTACCCAGTCAGCATGACCACTACCATAGTAGGGAGAGAGCGGGTGACCGCTTTGACCTCCGGGCATCGAAAAATAGCCTTGCTCTTCCTCACCCGGTGCAACCACAAAACGCTGTGAAGCACCAAAATTGGATGACTGGATGCGTGGCATATAACTATCACCCGGCAGGGGATCATGCGGCATATCTAGCCACTGAGCGATAAATCCTGGCAGCACACGACTTAATGGGTGCCGGATAGCCGCAGTATTCTGCTCTCCCCATGTGCGCGCAGCGATTCCGCCTGGTTGAGCCTGCATCTCGATTGCGATACGTTGCGCACAAGTTTCAAGCAGTTGATCCCAATTGGCATATTCCGGCGGTAACAGATGCAGAGGGCTTTGCACAATCAACATCCAAACGGCGTGCTCGATCTGAGCTAGTCGTGGGAATAAGAAATCCGGATGATGACGTTGTACTTCAGCGGTAAAATTATCCAGGATGCTACCGATGATTTCTTGACGAAATGTGCGCACTATCCGGTAGGCGACGGAGTTGATAGAGGCATGTCCATCCCAGTCACGCAGTGCTTCTTGCATTTCTGTACGCCAGATAGAGGAAGGTGCCTGATCTAATGTTTGTTCAAGCAGTTGCCGCCAGCGAGAAAGAAACAAGGCGCGGTCATCTAATTGAACCAAGAAAAAATCAGTGGGTGTGAAATGCTCAATTTTCTGCAAACTATCACGGATCTGCCGGGCGCGCGCACCGAGTTCATAGCCACCATCACCAAGATGTTCCAACATGACGCCATCGACCATTCGTGCATTACCACTCCACAGACGTTGCTCCTGTGGATTACTGATCACTGGGTATTTTGCAGCTTCGAGCCAACCCTGCCAACCGATATTTCCTTCACTCCAGTTCGCCGGTTCGCTTGGATTGTAATGACCTCGACGTAATGGAATGCGTCCAGCAATTGTCCAGGCGATATTGCCATCGCGATCGCCAACAATGAAATTTTGTGCAGGAATACCTGCATGCTGGGCAACTACAATAGCCTTGTCTATTGTTTCCACTTGCTCGAGCTCGATCAGATCCATGTTGATCGAACCTGTCTGATAGGCAGCCCAAACCAGCGCCAGCGGTGTGCCATCATGATCGCTTGCCAGTATCGGTCCCCATTCAGTTTCGCGAACCTCAATTGTTTCGTCCGGTGCGCCACGTACACGCAGTGTTTCACGGTGGACTGTGACTGATTTCCAACCCTGGGCACTACGATAACGCGATGGATCTGCTGGATCAATCATTACCCGCACCCAGTCAGCCATGTCACCGTAGCTGTTGGTAAAACTCCAGGCAATATGGCGATTGGAACCTACAACAATCGCAGGCGTGCCGGGCAAACTCACCCCAATGGTATCAACGAAGCTCTCGGGCCGTTGGGAATGCGGATAAATGATGCGCGTGCGAAACCATAAACTCGGCGTCCGTAACGAGAGATGCATATCATTGGCTATCAGCGCAGCACCACCAGCCAGTGAGCCGGCCACTGCGAAACTGTTGCTACCCGGCGCTTCATCATGCTGATCATTTCTATGATGTTGTAAGTTGCGCTTCAGGCTGGGATCACTTTTGCGCAAATTGAGTTCTTCGCTGGAAGGAGGTTGTGGCCACTCAAAAGGAACCCCAGCCAGCGGTGCATCCCATTCACCTCCGCCTGCGGTTAAAAATTGGTAAGCAGTTTCGGGTAAACCAGCGCGCAATGTGGAAAGTTGGAGCTCGCGCTGAAAGATTGATTCTTGCAAAGTAAAATACATCGATATGACCACCAATAGGGTGTCTTCGCTATGCCAGGTGTGCGGTTGGGTGCGTGTCAGTAGATAGGGGAAAGGGCGTGCCGCCAGTGTAGCCAAACCTTCATTTACGCCATCACGATAAGCATCAATCAAGCGGTGTTGACTTTCAGGTAGCTCGGACAACATCGCTGTAGCACGGGCGCGCATACGATGTCCCCGTGCTTTACGATCGGCTGGCAGTGCTGCCGCACCAAATAACTCAGCCAGCTCTCCAGCAGCACTACGGCGCATGAGATCCATTTCAAAAAAACGCTCTTGCGCGTGAACATAACCGACGGCCCTAGCGAGATCAAGACGATCCTGCGCGTGTACGGTTACACTTCCCAACTCATCCCGCTCGATTACTACCGATGTGGAAAGACCAGAAATATGCGCCTCTCCATCATATTTTGGCAAGCTGCCTTGTAATAGTAGCCAGAATGCGCCTGTCAGCCCTAGCACCAGAACCAGCAGCGCGAGCAGAAGCCAGCGAATCAGATTAACTCGGCGAACCATTTTACTAACTATTTGCCAGCATTAGGAAGATTGAAGCTGTGCGCGTATTGCTTCAATTCGTTTGCGATTCACGCTTAAATCACTTTTTCCTAGGCGAGAAGCTGAACGCACCTGAATTACATTGGCAACTGGATCAAACCAGAATTCGGCATCATCCACGAATTTCATGATTTTGGTGGTAAATTGAGCATAGAGGTAATCCTCATCGCTTTTGATGACTTCTGCACCTTCCATGCTTAAGACAATGCTGCGTATGCGGGCTATTGTGGTGGTTGCATCGCCGATAAGCGGCAAGGGTTCGATGCTGGCGTAAAGAAGTTGTGGATGATCCGGGTAAAGTGCTGCCTGACTGGATACACTATTAGGCGTCATGGCAGGCGGTTTAAGCCTGCCATCATGAATACCTAGGTCGGTCGGTGCCGTTCCTTTGAACATACCAAGCTGACCTGCCAGCACTGCTAGCGCTATCGCAATGACTATTAATAAAATAATGAACAATGTCCATTTGATGAATATCATAAAAGTACCCTATTTGATACTGATGATAAAACTGATAATTTATCAAAAATGTAAATATATTAAATAAATTAGACCAGATCGCATTGTAATGATTCTGACCAGTATTGCTTGCGTATTATATATTCTCTAATTTTTAGACCGGCGTATTCTTCGCCAGGTTACTATTGCTAACAAACCTGCTGCTATGAACCAGATTCCATATCGTTTCATCCATTCAGCCGGATTTTTTCGTACAAAGGTTTGTATCTCAGCGAGATCAACAATTTGTTGGCTTTCCTGGTCGCGGTCGATGGCTATGATATGAAGCCGGAGTGCGAGTGTTTGGCGGCTCGGTGATAAAGGAGTGATTTTCCAGGACCAAAGCGTTGCGCCACGAGTGGAAATAAGCTGCACTTGCGGTCCCGGATTGTCAATGTGAAACCCATTTCCGACAATTTCTGCTTGCATGCTGGAAAGTACCCTGCCGCTTATACCCTGCATGGCAACACCATGGGGGGACTTGGCTAGAATGTCATTGATGCGCTTTGCTAACGCATCACTATCCAATTGAAGCGTAATATCAAAAGGCATGAATTGCACCACTTCTGCAGGTAGCGCGACGGCCGTACTTTCAACGGGTAATCTCATCATGATGATGGGAGGAAACTGTTTTTCTCCAACCATAGCGTGTGCAAGAAAATTTAATATATAGGGTATGAAAAGTAGCGCTGCCAATATGATAGGAAGGAGCATATTGAAACTGATAGCAAATTTACGCATTATTTTTCCCAGCGAGTTCATAATTTCCAATATTATTTTATGGATTTTATCATCTATTTTTGCAGTCAAATCTTGATTGAGTCGCTATGATTAAGAATTCAGAGTAGACTCTGATTCACATTATTTGCAGGGAAACCTAGTCTATGACTGAACAAAATATTCCTTATCTCATCGCCCATCGTGGTTATCCCGCGCGCTATCCTGAGAATAGCCTCGCTGGGCTAAAGGCTGCGATGTTGGCTGGAGCATGTTTTGTCGAGATCGATATTCAGTTAAGCGCTCGCCGAACCCCTTACTTATGCCATGATGATCATCTCAGGCGTTTGACAGGTAGTGATCACTGGTTAACCCAGCTTGACGATGAAGTTATTAATACACTTTCAGTGCCTTACCCAGGTTTTAATCTTACGAGCCCACCAGAAACAGAACCATTGTCTAATTTGGACACTTTCTGTCAGCTCTTACAGGAGCGACCGAGGGTAACTGCATTTGTGGAAATAAAATCGGAAAGTCTTGCTAAATTTGGTTTGACGGCAACAATGGATGTCATTCTTGAAGTTATTTATCCTTACACCAAGCAATGTGTTTTGATTTCATTTGATTCACAAGCAGTAGCGTTTGCAAGGAAACAAGGTGCTGATCGGATTGGCTGGGTCATCCCTAAATGGGATCATGGACATGCGGCTATCGCTAAGCAACTGACACCAGAATTTCTGTTTTGTAACGCTAAACGTCTGCCACATAGAGCTGAGAAACGATGGCAAGGTCCTTGGCAATGGGCTGTCTATACGGTCAATGATAGTCGCACGGTACTTAAGTATGCTGATGAGGGAATTCCTCTGATTGAAACCGATACCATTGGCACATTGTTACAACATCCGATACTAAAAAGAAATGCCTGTCTCCAATCACTATGACATCGTTATCGTTGGTGGTGGGATTCAGGGCGCCGCAGTGGCACAAGCTGCAGCAGCACGTGGCTATACTGTTATGGTGTTGGAAAAAACCACATTGGCTGCCGCTACTTCCAGCCGTTCTAGTAAATTGATTCACGGTGGTCTACGCTATCTGGAAAATGGCCATTTTGCACTCGTCTATGAAAGCTTGCGAGAGAGAGCTGACTGGCTGAGATTAGCACCTTCCCTGGTCAGATTGAGTCCATTTTATATTCCGGTTTACCGGGAAACATCCCGCAGTACGTTGGTAATACGTACAGGTCTCAGTCTGTATACTTTGCTGGCTGGGGAAGGTGGCTCAGCGCGTTTCCGCTCCGTCCCCAAATCGGAATGGGAGCAACTAGATGGCCTGACAACTGATGGATTAAAGCAAGTTTTTCAATACTGGGATGCACAGACTGATGATCGGCTTTTGACACAAGCACTGATGCATTCTGCGCAATTATTGGGTGCAGAATTGCTGTGTCCTGCTGAATTTATTCATGCCATCCTTTCTTCATCAATGTGTGAAATTGATTACCTGCAAGGAAGCAGAATAAATCATTGCAGTGCAGCAGTGCTGGTGAATGCTGCCGGTCCCTGGGTTAACAAGGTGCTGCATCGGATCGATCCTCAACCACCGGAATATCCAATTGATTTAGTGCAAGGAACCCATCTGGTGCTGGAGGGTTGTCTAAACAAGGGATGCTATTATCTAGAGTCTCCTGCTGATCGAAGAGCAGTCTTCGTGCTGCCATGGTATCAACATATCCTGCTAGGGACGACCGAAACTCTATTTAATGGCGATCCGGAAGAATCGTATCCATTAGCTACGGAAGAGACTTATTTATTGGATTGTTTTCATCATTATTTTCCAGAAAGAAATAGGGTTGTCAGAGAAAAATTTTCTGGCCTGCGCGTTCTGCCGGCGAATCAAGGGGCTGCTTTTCATCGCTCCCGAGAAATTCATTTACAGTGTGATTCTCCTCAGAAGCCACGCGTCGTCAGCATCTATGGTGGTAAACTGACAGTATGCCGGGCAACTGCACAAAAAGTGCTACATACCATTATGCCAACACTGCCTGATCGTATGCCTAAAGCAGATGTTTCTAAATTGATGCTTGAGTCTCCATAAGAGAACATCCAGTAATGTCCCATTCCCTTGCTTTGGCCATCAATCAGGGTGCGCCTATGACACGCGCTGTTATTTGACGAGAGAGGGCAGGCAGTCGCAAAATTTATCCGAAAAATTGCGATATATCAGCGTAACCCAATGAAGGTGGAGCAGAGTCCTGATGAAATCTTAAGCTTTGTCAGGGATGTTGTCGCTGAAGATTGTGCAGAAAGCGCATCAAGCTGTTTTCTTAAGCGCTCTAGTTTCTTGTCTTGCCTGTTTCAGCAAAACTTCTATTCATAAAGAAAGACAAAGAATTAAAAGAAAGGATTTAGCTCTCTCCCTTTCGAACTACCAGCTTTGCCAGAAATATTTGATTTGTTCTGTGTTGAGTAGTATGCGCCCACGCTCCCCCAATATTAGGAAATAATGGAGATGGATAGCGCTATGGTTGAATGACATTACAGTTGATGGCGAGACGAACAAGTTGAGAACTATTTTTTAATTTTAATTTCTTCATGATGCTTGCCTGATGGACGCCAACAGTTTTGGGACTGATAGAAATCATTTCTGCAATTTGCGCTACTGAATTTCCCTCCGCTATCAGTTTAAATAACTGGAATTCACGCTTGGAAAGCACATCCAATGGATTTTCAGAAGGTTTGCCGCCCCATTTGTCAGTAAGCAAATTAGAAGCCAACTCCTGATCAATATAGACGCGCCCCTGACTTACCTTACGAACCGCTGCTAGCAACTGTTCGAGGCTACTTTGCTTGGTGATGTAGCCAGTTGCCCCCATATTTAGCGCGCGTTGGACCATAATTTCATTGCTGTACATGCTGAATACCAAAATATTTGCAGCTGGATTTTTTGTTTTGATACGATGAATGGTCTCTAATCCATCTATTCCTTGACTGTCTAGATTTAGATCAATAATGGTCACATCGGGTTTATGCTCTTGATGAAGGGTACAGCCGGTTTCTCCATTATCGGCATCGGCTACTACATGAATATCTGCCGTACTTTCGAGTAGACGGCGATATCCATTGCGTACTACTGGATGGTCATCAATTAATAAAACTGTAATTGGTTTTTCTCTCACAATTCGAGCCCCTCTACTGTTTTCAGTGGAAGCTAACGTGAATTTTGTACTCCATTTACTGTAGAGCTTGGTGAGGTTAGTCCACTGTATTTCATAATCACATATGTTTATTTTAATCTTTACGTTTCTAGAAGTCTTAATCCATTTACAAAAATATACTAAGTAACCTCAGGTTATGAATTATGATCCAAGTAAGCCTAATTTATGGTTTGGGTATATTTTGGTGCATTGGGTACAGCAATAAAATAAGTATAGAGTTGCCTTTTAATCTAAGGAAATTCCTTGCGAGCGTACTAAACTGGGGTAAGAATGCTAGATCAACTGGAGAGAATAGCTTTCTTGCAATGGGAGATAGAATCAGAGTCTAGGATATAAAAAAAGTGTGCGTAAACTCAGCCATATTTCCTGTAAATTACATTGCAACTAATTTGCAACCGATAGCAGGAAGCGAGTTGGATGGTGCGTACCACACAGGATGATCATTTACTAGGATCACTTTGATCAACTCATTTGAGTCGCTAAAGTGCATCCGTTTTTCTCCTTCTGTTTGAGGAATCAAGTGGAAACTTTGCGTGGATTTGTGTTCCATGGTTTGGAATGCTACGAACAAACAACTTACCCCCCGCTGCGATTGCTCGTTCACGCATTCCCAATAGTCCCAATCCATGAGGTATTTGATCAGCATTATAACCTTTGCCATTGTCTTCCACACTTAGTGACAAAATATCATCTGCGGCGGTTGCACCAGTTTTGCGATGCAAGCATATCAGCACTCGGCTAGCTTGAGCATGATTACGGACATTGTTGAGCGCCTCCTGAACAATGCGAAATATGGTGATATTAATGAGCTCGCTGAGTTTGTCAAATTTGCCTTCGAACTCCAGTTCGAGCTTGATGTGAGGATTGTGGGAAGTCCATTGTTTTTTTAGTTCAAGTAACGCATCTTCTAGTCCTAGCGTGTCCAGTAGAACAGGGCGCAATTGACTCAACATATCGTGCATTGCGTCATGCATTTTTTTTATGCATTCTTTAATGGCTTGAGCACTAATATGGATGGTTGAATCTTTTTCCGAGAAATAGGCAATCGTTTCTGTTTCCGCGTGTATGGCTGTAAGCCACTGCCCCAGTTCATCATGCAGTTCGCGCGCAAGAAGGCGTCGTTCCTCTTCCTGTATTTTGAATAGATTCTGCATCAGTCGACGGTGGCCGTGCAACAACTCTTGATTGTGGTCGACTGTTTCTTTGATAGGGTTAATATTGGTCATTACCGTGCGACAAATATTGGCATCTTTTATGACCAAACTTTCCAGTCGTATGTGGATTACTTTATTGAGCGGACCTTTGATCCTCAATTCGGTGACGGTGTTATTGGAGGAATTAAAAGTTTGTTGTAAATGGTTAAGGAACCTGTCGTTGTCATCTTGAACAATGTACGTTGAGAAAGACTCATTCAGAATGGATGTCCGCTCCTTACCGAGCAGGGTAGATCCGGTGAGGTTGATTGCCAGGATGTTCCCGGCTTTATCCAATATAAGATAGCCTACTGGAACATTATCATAGAAAGCGGCATAGCGGTCATGCGTTTCTTTTAGCTGTTGTGCATCATTAAGCTTGCTGTATTGTTTTTCTAATTCCAGCCGATGTATTTGCAGTTCAGTGGAAAGTTCTATCTTACTGTGGATTTCGTTGTCATTAGTTTTTATGGAATCCTGATTTTTATTCATATTATTTCCCTTTCGATAATAGCAATAGGGATTAAATGGGTTGCTTTGTTCTATAATCTAATAGCGATCTAATTTCTTTCTTACTCAATTAGACAAGGTAATTTCAATGTAATTTCAACTTCATCCAGTATTACTAACTATTAGTGGTTATCGATATCCCTATTCAGTTGGAAATCTTGTTTGTAATTTTTGTATTGCTCTAATAGCTGACGGCACACTAACTTATTTAAGTTTCTTGCATGATAATAGCACTTCAAACCCGAATTGAAAAAGCTTGAATCTCTGCGGGTTCAATTCTCCGCCCCTTGGGACGAAAGCTGGTTGAAAACCAGCAGATGGAAGAGCGCAGTTAATATCCCGCAGCTTGCTGCGGGGTGCTTTATTATATGATTGTGACGGACGAGTGTGATATCTATTCATTATCATTTGGGAATGATGGAATATATTAAATAAGTATTTTATTTATATCCAATATTTGACTCCTCTTGTGACAAAAAATTTTGATTTTGATTAAAATACGAGGCAAGGCATTAACCAAACCAGACGTTTGAGCCCATTCAACTGAGTTCAACTGAGGAATACAAGTTGATTGATGATCAATTGTTTAGGTATTATCGCGATTAAAAGAGATTAGGAAGAGATTGATTTAATCATTCATTTGATTTGTCCGATAAACTCATAGATTTATTGACTTCAGTGGGCGCATTAATTTTTTATACGGTCATCTATTTTCTTGGATATTTTGCTACTCATGGACTTAATCTGATAGCAGGTCGGCTATTATTCAATCGGCGAATTGCAGGACTGGTGGGTGTATTTTTTGTGGCGGTATTCCATGGCTATAAAATTATCAGCAGTCCCTTGCCAGCAGGGGAGGAGACAGAGGCAGCAATTTATGCGCTTGGCTATTATGTAATTTTTCCTGTCGCGGTCATTGTAGGTGTTTTTTTATATATAACGTGGCAAGAGAAAAAAGATAATGAGTCGTTATAAAAAAGAACTGATAGACTTATATCATTGAATAATTCAAGCTTATAAAAGCTTTTTTAATACTTTGGTTTCTGATCGTGTGTGTTAAACTTTGTACATTAAAGCTCAGGATACTTCTTGACTAGATATAAAATGAAAATGAGTATCTAATAAAAAAATTGAATGCTAAATGATGATCTATCCATTGAGGTTGGTAATTTGATTTATATAACATGTTAGTCGATATCGATATTCCAATTCCAATTTAATTTGCTGCGATTAAATGCTTTACATGACTTCACTTCTTGTCTTTCAAGCTTGAACTTCCTGTTATTCTTGATCAAATAGCATGTCCAATTTACTCGAAAGTATCATACGCCCGGAAATTCTTGCGCTTTCTGCTTATCATGTTCCTTCTGCAGAGGGCATGATAAAGTTGGATGCAATGGAGAATCCTTATACTTTGCCCTTGATTTTGCGTGAAGAAATTTCTCAATTGGCAGAAGATGCCCATATTAATCGTTATCCCGATCCTGGTGCCGCCTCACTTAAAGCGGTATTAAGAAATACGCTGTCCATTCCTTCTGAAATGGCGATTATGCTGGGAAATGGATCGGACGAGATCATTCAGGTTATTGCGCTTGCTACGGCTAGACCAGGAGCGGTGCTGATGGGTGTTGATCCGGGATTTGCCATGTTTCGTATCATTGCTACTTTTTGTGGCATGAATTATGTGGGGGTGCCATTAACCGCTGATTTTTCTATTGATCTGGATGCCATGCTTGCTGCTATTTCCCAACACCGGCCTGCAGTTATTTTTCTGGCTTATCCGAATAATCCCAGCGGTAATTTATTTGATCCTCAGGCAATCTGCCGTATTATTGAGGCTACTCCCGGCATTGTCATAGTCGATGAAGCCTATCAGGCATTTGCCGATGCAACTTTTATGGATATGCTCACTCAATATCCCAATTTATTGCTGATGCGTACGCTCTCAAAATTAGGATTGGCTGGATTAAGATTGGGGCTGCTGATTGGACGGCCTGAATGGCTGGCACAATTGGAAAAGCTGCGTTTACCCTATAATGTAGGGATCATGACACAATTGGTAGTAGAGAGAATACTTCAACATTATGATATATTGTTGGAGCAGGCTGCGGCCATTAAAGCTGAACGGACGATTTTAAGAGCTCGTCTGGCAACGATGGAGAGTGTGGAAGTCTTTCCATCGGATGCAAATTTTGTTTTATTTCGTCTCAATGAGGCTAGCCGGATTTTTCAAGAACTTCAGCAACACAGGATATTAAT
Organism: uncultured beta proteobacterium; assembly: GCA_963815685.1. Lineage (GTDB taxonomy): Bacteria > Pseudomonadota > Gammaproteobacteria > Burkholderiales > Nitrosomonadaceae > Nitrosomonas. The sequence goes on along the minus strand of CAWFHT010000008.1, from coordinate 219,682 downwards.
CAAGAATCTTGATGGTACACATCCATTATTAAAAAATTGCCTGCGTGTCACAGTAGGTACTTCTGATGAAAATACACTATTCTGCAAAACACTTCGTCGCATACTCGAGAAACCATTGCAATTAGCCTGATTGTAAATAATCACGAACCAGAATTTCTCTATGCGTCAAGCCCAAGTTACACGTAATACGCTGGAAACCCAAATTACTGTCGAAATTAATCTAGATGGCAGCGGTCAAGCGACACTGGATACCGGTGTACCTTTTCTTGATCACATGCTTGATCAGATCGCGCGTCATGGCATGATTGATTTGAAAATAAAAGCAAAAGGTGATTTACATATCGATGCTCATCATACTGTGGAAGACATTGGGATCACCTTGGGGCAGGCGTTAGCCCAGGTGTTCGGGAACAAAAAAGGCATACGTCGCTACGGACATGCTTATGTACCGCTCGATGAGGCATTGTCAAGAGTGGTAATTGATCTATCTGGTCGCCCTGGTATGGCATTCCACGTTGAATTTGTTCGTGCTCGTATTGGTGAATTTGATGTCGATCTGGTACATGAATTTTTTCAGGGTTTAGTCAATCATGCCATGATCACCTTGCACATAGATAATCTCTCAGGTAATAATGCGCACCATCAGGCAGAAACTATTTTTAAGGCATTTGGGCGCGCTTTGCGCATGGCGTTAGAAGTAGATCCACGTGCTATCGATTTGATTCCTTCCACAAAAGGTTCTTTGTAAATTTCTTCATTTTTTCAAATCAAGTATGACTTATATCGCCATTGTTGATTACGGAATGGGTAATTTACGTTCGGTATCTAAAGCGCTCGAGCATGTTGCACCCACCGCTTCCATTGTCGTAACCAGTGACCCATCCGTTGTGCAAAAAGCGTCACGCGTTGTTGTTCCTGGTCAAGGAGCGATGCCTAATTGCATGCGTGAACTAACGAATCATGGATTAAAGGATGCTGTACTGGAAGCGGCCAGGAATAAACCTTTTCTTGGAATCTGCCTGGGTCTGCAAATGTTGTTTGATGAAAGTGAAGAAGGAAATGTAAAAGGCTTAGGGGTCTTGCCTGGCAAAGTGCGTCATTTCTCGCATGATGCGATGATAGATTCTGATAAAAATAAGCTCAAAGTTCCTCACATGGGCTGGAATCAGGTGCATCAAACAATCCAGCACTCATTGTGGAATGGTATTGCCAATGATGCGCGCTTTTATTTTGTTCATAGCTATTATGTGGAAACAGTTAACCCAGAAATAACAGCTGCTTATACGCTTTATCCAACTCCATTTACGTGTGCAATCGCTAAAGACAATATTTTTGCTGTTCAGTTTCATCCGGAAAAAAGTCAGCTGGCTGGTTTGACGTTATTAAGTAATTTTACCAAGTGGGAGCCGCATTCGAGTCGTTAGTACAATCTAATTTAATTCACATTATCTATGGTTTTTTTCAGTTCGCTACTTTTATTCTCAATTATTTATCCTGACAATATATGCTGATTATTCCTGCAATAGATATTAAAGATGGACAATGCGTACGTCTTAAACAAGGAGTCATGGATGACGCAACTGTATTTTCTGAAAACCCTGATGCTATGGCTCGGCACTGGTTGGAGCAAGGCGCGCGTCGATTACACTTAGTCGATTTAAACGGCGCATTTGCTGGTAAACCAAAGAATGAATCAGTTATTCGTGCTATTGTTAAGGCAATTGATGGCAGCATTCCGATTCAGCTTGGCGGGGGGATTCGCGATCTAGAAACCATCGAGCGTTATCTGGATAATGGCATTAGTTATATCATTATTGGAACTGCTGCAGTAAAAATACCTGGGTTTCTGCATGATGCGTGTTATGCCTTCCCCGGTCAGATTATGGTAGGGCTTGACGCTAAAGAGGGTAAGGTGGCAGTGGACGGCTGGTCCAAAGTCACTGGCCACGATGTGGTGGACTTGGCGAAAAAGTTTGAAGATTATGGAGTCGAGGCGATTATTTATACTGACATCGGCCGTGACGGCATGCTTGCTGGTATCAATATTGAGGCAACTATAGCATTGGCGCGGAAACTGACTGTACCAGTGGTCGCCAGTGGTGGCATTACCAATCTGGATGATATTAAAACACTCTGTGAAATTGAGTCAGAAGGCATAATGGGTGCGATTACTGGCCGTGCTATCTATGAGGGTACGCTGGATTTTAAAAAGGCACAACTATTGGCCGATGAGCTAAGTGAAATGGTCTGACAAAAATAACATGATATCGTGAATGGAATTTAAGTCTATTCACATGTTACCTTCCTCTTTTTTATTCGATATTGTAAAGGTCTCTGGATTCATGGGTCTTGCCAAACGAATTATTCCGTGTCTTGATGTTAATAATGGACGTGTTGTCAAGGGCGTTAATTTTGTTTCGCTCCGGGACGCGGGCGATCCTGTGGAAATAGCGCGTCGCTATGATGAACAGGGTGCTGATGAGCTTGTTTTTCTGGATATTACCGCCAGTTCTGATAATCGCGATTTGATTCTGCATATTGTTGAAGAAGTGGCAGCCCAGGTCTTCATTCCACTAACTGTCGGTGGAGGAGTACGTAAGGTTGATGATGTCCGCCGGCTGTTAAATGCAGGCGCTGACAAGGTAAGTGTCAACACTTCTGCGGTACTCAATCCGCAATTGGTAGCAGATGCGGCGAGTCATTACGGCTCCCAGTGCATCGTTGTCGCAATAGATGCCAAGCAAGTCATGGACGACAAACGCAATAGTCCACGTTGGGAGGTATTTACTCATGGTGGTCGTAACGCAACAGGGCTTGATGCGATTGAATGGGCCAAAAAAATGCAGGCACTGGGTGCAGGCGAAATTTTACTGACCAGTATGGACAGAGACGGCACACGCCACGGATTTGATCTGGCCCTGACTCACGCCATTTCAGATGCAATCGATGCGCCGGTAATTGCTAGTGGTGGGGTAGGCTGTCTGGATCACCTCGTTGATGGTATTCTGAAAGGGCGTGCTGATGCAGTATTGGCGGCCAGCATTTTTCATTATGGTCAGCATACGATCCAGGAAGCCAAGCAATATTTGGCAAAACATGGAATTGAAGTGCGTCTGTAATACACAAATAGAATTTCAATAATATCTTATTATGATGAACTTTTATGTCGGATGCTTGGCTAAATAAAATAAATTGGTCTGCAGACGGGTTAGTACCCGTCATTGCACAGGATGAAAAAAGCGGTAAAGTATTGATGGTGGCTTGGATGAATCGAGATGCTGCCAAATTGACTGCCGAGACAGGTGAGGCTGTTTATTGGTCACGTTCCCGCAAAAAAATTTGGCGGAAAGGTGAAGAATCTGGTCATGTGCAGAAGGTGAAAGCAATTTACCTCGATTGTGACGAGGATGTGATATTACTTACCATAGAGCAAATAGGGGGAATTGCATGTCACACAGGCAGACAGAGTTGTTTTTTTAATAAATTGGAGGGAGATCAGTGGGTGGTCATAGCGCCCATTATTAAGGATCCGACGGAGATCTATAAGCAATGACTGATTCATCTATACTTAATCGCTTAGCAGAAACTATCGAAGCGCGTAAAAGCACTGATTCCTCCAATTCTTACGTGGCAAAACTGCTTACGAGTGGTCAGGATAAAATACTCAAAAAAATTGCCGAAGAAACAGCGGAAACCATCATGGCTTCAAAAGATGGGAATACAGCGCATCTTGTTTATGAAATCGCAGATTTGTGGTTTCATTGTCTGGTATTGCTTGCTCATCACGGATTAAAACCAGAGGATGTGCTGCACGAATTAGAACGACGAGAAGGTATTTCGGGTATTGAAGAAAAACTATCGCGTAAAACAGGTCAATAAATGGGAGAGTGTATTTTTTGCAAGATTGTGGGAGGAGAAATTCCTGCCAGCAAAGTGTTTGAAGATCAGGATTTTGTTGCGTTCCATGATATTCACCCGGCTGCACCCGTTCATTTTCTACTGATACCCAAGCAACATATCAGTTCATTATATGATGTGAGCGAAGCAGATCAGCAGCTATTGGGAAAAATGTTATGGCTGATTCCCCAGTTGGCAAAAGAGCAGGGGTGTGCAAATGGATTTCGTACGATCATCAATACAGGACGGGTAGGCGGTCAGGAGGTGTTTCATCTTCATATTCATATCATTGCAGGGAAAGACCGTTTGCCCACGATGATTCATCACGGGTAATCAACATTTATTAAGAGGGTAAACAATGGGAACATTTAGCATTTGGCATTGGCTAGTAGTGTTAGCGATTGTCGTGCTGGTTTTCGGTACGAAAAAGCTCCGTAATTTGGGCAGCGATCTCGGCAATGCGGTCAAAGGATTTAAGGAAGGCATGAAAGGCGCTGAAGAGAGTAATACGCCTTCTTCTCAGTCTCAGCAGATCACCCATCACTCTGTCGAAGCAGGTGTCAAAGAAAAAAATGAGATTAAATTATGATATCATTGTGTCGCATAGGGCTGGTGATATCGGTGAGTACTATCAGTGAAGGATACAAATTAGCAGTTTCTTTCGGTATTGCTCCTTCGGAAAAGTAATCTGTTAGGAGGAAATGAGGCATGTTTGATGTCAGCTTTACAGAAATGCTCGTCATTTCGATTGTGGCACTAATTGTAATCGGACCAGAACGACTTCCTCGGGTAGCGCGTACGATAGGGCATTTACTAGGGCGTGCGCGACGGTATGTCGATAACGTCAAGAATGATATTCGCCACGAGATAGAACTTGATGAATTAAGGCGTTTAAAAAATTCTGTACAGGAGACGACTCATTCCATCGAACAAGCAGTGAGGAAGGAATTTGATCAAATAGAGACTGCTGCCGATATAAACGCAGCAGAAAAGATAAAAAACCCAGCGCTGATTGAGATCGAGCAAACTGGCGCTTCTACAGAAAAGACAATTGCTGTTCAGAGTCAAACTCTGCCTTCACAACAGACTTCAGAATCAAATAAAAGCAACACCGTATTCTGAAAAATATTACACTTTTCAATGCAATAATTATTTCAGCTTGACAAGTTTCTTAATAACGTAATTGCCAAGTTTAGCAATGACTATTCACCTAGTCTGATTCATTATGAACATATGAATGACGAGAGCACCTTTATTTCACATCTAGTGGAATTACGTAGCAGGTTAATTCGTGTATTTTCTGTGTTAGTACTTGGTTTTTTACCCTGCGCTTATTTTGCGCGCGATCTTTATACCATCCTGGCGCAACCTTTGCTGGAGAAGCTTCCATTAGGTGGACAAATGATTGCCACAGCAGTCACCACACCTTTTTTTATACCCATGCAAGTGGCTCTGATGACAGCGTTTTTGATGACCTTGCCACATACGCTTTATCAGATTTGGGCTTTTGTCGCGCCTGGACTGTATTCCCATGAGAAGCGCCTGTTTTTGCCACTCGTTATTGCGAGCAGCTTATTGTTTTTCGTAGGTATGGCATTTGCTTATTTGGTCGTATTGCCCCTGGTATTTGAGTTTATTGTTTATTTTGCACCTGAAGGGGTGGCGGTTATGACTGATATTGGCGAATACCTCGGTTTTGTCCTCACCATGTTCCTAACCTTTGGCATTACTTTTGAAGTTCCTGTGTTCGTAATAGTGCTCGTTCGGACAGACGTCATCTCGCTGTCAAAGATGAAAGAGGTGCGCCCTTATGTTTTAGTAGGAGCATTTGTGGTAGGCGCGATTTTTACGCCTCCTGATGTGATTTCGCAGTTTATGCTGGCAGTGCCGCTTTATTTACTTTACGAATTAGGTATATTTCTCGCTGGCTTAACGAGTAAATCTGCAAATCCTATTTCAGATCAACAGCTTGTAAATAGTATAAATAATCCGGTTATTAACAAAAAAGACGAGTAGATCCAACGCAATAAGATCGCGCCTAATTACACACTCTTACTTTTTTTCCTCTTTTTTACTTAATTAGCATTGCCAGGTAGATACAAGTTCGCAGTAATTACTTTGAGTTGCCCTAAATTCTTTCTTTTAGAAATCTTGGAACAATCAGGTAGGATGATGTTCAAATCCATCGAAAAGTGGATATTCATGATTAAATTACTTTCTATCATCTTTTTTTTATTTTGGACCGTTACAGGTGCTGAGCATAGTCAGGCTGATGAGCTGGCTAATCAATCTCAGGTAATCCAGGCTAAGATTGAGACGCTGAATAGTGGGGATGAAACGCCGCAAAAAAAGCAACTTAAAGAGATTTATCTCGATACGCAACAGGTATTGCTTGACCACCAGGAATACCTCAAAAGAACCCAACTCTGTTCGCAGCAGCTAAAGGAATATCCACAGCAGCTTGAGACACTTAGAAAGCAGAAAGACAAAGCTATTTCGATCACATTTGATGCCACAGAGTTGGCAGGATTGTCTTTAAGCGAAATGGAGCAGCTGCACGTTATTACTCAAGCGAAATTGTCAGAATTACAAAATCAGCAGCAGAAATTGACCTCCGAAATCGGTACGCTTCGTCAACGCGCCATTAGAATCCGTGAAGAAATAGACGCAACAAGTAAGACACGTGCGGCGCTGACAGAAAAAACGCCTCTGGCGACAGACATGCCTGATGAAAAAATTGCTGATGCATTTAAGATTCTCCAGGAATATCAGAGTCGAGCGCTGACAGACAAGATTCGCATGCTGGAGCTGGAAGCTTTAACCTTACCCAATGCTATTGAAATTGCTACCTTACAGGAAAAGCTGACACTTAAGCCAGAGATCCAAATGTTGGTGCAGAAAGTAGAATGGTTAACCAAGCAGATCAATCTGGAAAGAAAAACCGAGACTAAAAAAGTTGTTGAGAAGTCTGAGCTATTGCTAGGTGAAAGTAAATGGAATCCAGCACTGCTCAAGATGGTTAAAGATAATGAAGAGCTTGCCGCTAAACTCAGTGATTATGCTGCGCATGCGACTAAATTGATGATGCAAAAGAACCGTAATGAGAATCGGCTTAATCTTATTACGAAAAACTATGCAGCACTCCAGCAGAGACTCGTATTCCATGAGGAAGATGAAGAATTAGGAACAGAGATCAGAAAACAATTAAAGCAAATATTATCAAAACCTAATATCAGGCAAACACAAAAATTGTTGAGTAGTGCAAAACTAGAATTGTTCCAGCTTGAACAAGAAAAGCTGGAAATGATGAATGATAAAGTTTATTTCAAAAGAATGACTGAAGGTTATGCTATTGATGAGCAAACACCTTTTCACCAGGAGATAACAGAAGGATTCCAGGAGCTTAAAGATTCCCGTTTACATATCATCGATCAATTTCTAGAAATATTGCATTCCTATGTTAAAGATTTAGAACTTTATGCCTCAATTAAGAATCAATTGATTGAGAAAATCAATCAATATGAGCTTTTACTCAGAGAAAACTTGCTGATCACCCGCAGTGCAAAACCGATCGATTTACATATAAATAATGATCTCAGCGCTGCAGCCGCCTGGTTTGTTTCTGACAAGACACAAACAGCTCTAGCAAAAGCTAGCGACAAAGTATGGCTGCCAGTTTTAGCCATTCTAGCCTTTTCTTTACTGATCGGCGTGATTTTAAAGCGGTTTTATTGGTCTCGCTATCTGCAGTGGGAAGAGATTGGAAAAGAGGCTTGGGGAAAAGTCAATCAAGACAAGGCGCGCTATCCCATCGGAATGTTGTTGTTCGTAGTGATCCAATCTTTAGTGACTTCCTTACCATTTCTACTGATTCATCTAGTTCTGCAGCACAGTATGAACACAGAAATGAATCATGCGTTTTCTCTTGCTTTTTATGTCGCTGCCATCACTGTTTTTTTCTGGCATTTCCTTCTTGAGCTTTGCCGACCAACTGGATTACTCATTACTCAGTTCCGATGGCATGCGGACATGGTTAATAAGATGTACCGGGATATCAAGTATTATGCGCCCGCCATATTGGTATTAAGTGTCGTCATTGCTTTTACAGATGCGCTTGCGGATGATGTTGTGCGTAACAGTATCGGAAGAATTGCTTTTATGCTGCTCTGCATAGTGTTGGCAATATTTGCTTTAGGCTGGATAGCTGTTACGCCTTCTGGAAGAACGCTCTATCAAGGAAAAAGTTTTACTTTAATTCAGAATCCTCGGCTGTGGATGTTACTTCTTTTCGTACAGCAGGTGTACATGATTGTCATGACAGCAAGAGGTTATTACTTCGCTGCATTGTATCAAAGTATTCTGATTTTCCAGTCAGTCACCTTGATAATACTTTGTAGTCTGGTTTTTTTCCTGGGCTACCGCAGCTTATTAATTGCCCAGCGTAGAATTGCTTTTAAAAGAGCAATTGCCAAACGGGAAGAAATGCTTGCACAGCGCGCAACTACTGGAAAAAGTGAGACTGAGTTTGTGGATGATAACTACATTGATATCAAATCAATTAGCACACAATCAGCTACCTTATTAAAAATCAGTGTATGGGGATTGCTGATTGGCGGCTTAAGCATCATCTGGTACGAAATGCTACCGGCATTGGGATTTCTTGAAGACATTGTTGTCTGGCGAACCTCAATTATGAGGGAGGGTGAAGCGGTCGTGCGCTTGATCACGTTGGAAACATTGCTGGTGGCATTGATAATTCTGAGCCTGGTCATGGTGGCTGCTCATAATTTACCAGGTACGCTGGAGCTCTTGATTCTTCGACATTTAACCTTGAATACGGGTACCGGATACGCGATTACCACGCTACTCAGATATGCGATTATCATTATCGGAGTAATGATCACCTTCCAAATGCTCGGTATGGAGTGGTCCAATATCCAATGGCTCGTTGCAGCACTTGGTGTCGGCCTGGGTTTTGGTTTGCAGGAAATTGTGGCTAATTTTGTATCCGGACTTATTCTTCTATTTGAGCGTCCTATCAGAATAGGCGATCTTGTCACATTGAATGATGTGACCGGTACAGTCAGCAAAATTAATATTCGTGCGACAACTTTGATCGATGCTGATCGAAAGGAAGTCGTGGTACCTAATAAAACATTTATCACCCAGCAATTGTTAAACTGGACTCTCAGCGATCAGGTCACTCGTATCAGAATACCCGTGGGCATTGCTTATGGATCAGATTGTGATAAAGCTAGAACATTGTTACTGGAAATTGCCAAAAATCATCCCTTGGTTCTACGCGAACCGGAGCCTGCCGCCTTATTTCAGGGATTTGGCGCAAGCTCGTTGGATTTCGAGTTGAGGGTTTATGCGGGTCAGCTTTCGGATCGACAGGATCTGTCTCATGATTTGAACATGGAGATTAATCGTCGTTTTGCTGAAGAAAAAATCAACATTGCATTTCCGCAATTGGATATTCACCTACACCGGAGGAGTAATGACAGGGAAATATCTGAGTAAGCGTGCAATAAGTGTGCGATAAGATATTGTAAAAAAAAGATGATTAGCATTGATATTCTGGGTATATCATATATTGTACAGGCCAGTGTCATGGTTGGTGCAACCTAAGCAGGCGAATGTATCAATTGAATGTAAAGACAAAGCTAATGGAGCGCTAACTATGATTTGCTCCAATAGTGATAGAATTTACTGGCTCATCTGGCTCATCGCATGATGGCTGGTAAATCTTGTACTCAGATCACAAAATCCGCAATTCTTGTTCAAATTAGAGAGGTATTGATTTGTATCAACTGGTACTGATCGTTACGATACTGCCCGGACGATTGAGTTGTTGCGATCGATGGATATTCTTTTTTTTCGATAGCTAATGGTTGGCTTATCTGAACGTCAGGTTGATAAAAGAGGTGTTTATGAGATCAGATAGAAATCGCTATAAGTTTATGAAGTATTTCCTGATTATATGCATACCTCTTATTCTATTGCTTGCATTGATACTGCAGCTTCTTCTCCAGGCCCACGAAGATGCAAACAAAACAATCATGGAATCAAACGAGCGACTGTCTGTAATGCTGGGTGAGAAAACCATCGATTATGTATTCGCTATAATACGAGGTGATGCCCTTTATCTTGCAGAGCTTTCGTCGTTGCAGCAATGGCTTGATAAGGGTGACCCCGCAGCACATTCACATCTTACTGAAGATTTGCTGGCTTTTACGCAATTTCGCCAGCTCTATGGAAAGGTGCGTTTCATAGATAAAAACGGCCAGGAAGTGGTGCGCATCAAATCTAACGAAGGTAAGCCAATAGTAGTAACGCCGCAGGAAGAACTACAAAACCAATTTGAACTAGACTTTGTGCAGAAAACGCTTGCCCTGGATGAGGAGACTGTTTACATATCGCCGTTTGAACCCACTATCGAACGTGGCGTTATTGTGCATCCAATCAAACCAACGATACGATTCAGTGTACCGGTATTTGACAGTGAGAAGCAGCTACGCGGTCTCATCGTGCTTAACTATAAAGGGGAGAGATTAATAAAACGCCTGCGAGCCATTTCTGATCTTAGCATGGGCAACCTGGGATTGGTTAACGACCAGGGAAACTGGCTACTGGAGCCTCATCCGGCAGGGGAGGGGGGGTATATGTTTCGAAGCCAGGGAACAGAATCCTTTAGTAATAAATTTGGTGAAGAGCTGTGGGCGTTTATTACGCGTGAATCTCCCATAGGTCAATGGATGCATGAAAAGGGGCTTTTTACTTACACTAAGGTTAATCTGGCAAAAATACAAAATCCCACGGGAGGTTTAAATATCAAAAGTGGCGAAGACTGGATTTTAGTATCTCATATATCGCCACAAATCATCGCTGCGAGCACAGCTGAATATAGTCGTAATCTGACCTTGGCATTCGTCATGCTCACTATATTAATTGTGCTGCTAAGTGGGACGGTTGCCCATTATGCCTTACAACGTCGGCAGGCGGAAAGCAAAGTGCGAGCAAGTGAATTCCAGTTTCGTAGATTACTCGAATCAGCACCCGAGGCTATTCTTCTGGTGGATCAGGCAGGACTTATTGCTTTAATTAATTCACAGACCGAGAAGTGGTTTGGTTATAACCGTGATGAGTTAGTGGGCCACTCAGCGCTACAACTTATACCAGAGCGGTTTCATAAAGAGTATCCGATTCTCCGGCATCAATTTATAGCTGAAACAGGTACTCAACCAGTCAGCAATGGGATGGAACTCTATGGCAGGCGCAAGGATGGCAGTGAATTTCCGATTGAGATCAGTTTAAACCCACTTGAGACAGAGCAAGGGATATTGATTACCAGTATCATTCGCGATATTTCCGCTCGTAAGGAAGCAGAAACAGCCAAGCTACGGGCGCAGGAACGTTATCGTGATCTACTTAATAATCTGCCCGTGGGCGTGTTCCGTAGCCTGCCTGATGCAAAAGGAAGTTTTCTCGAAATAAACCCAACCATGGTTAATTTGTTCGAAGCTGAATCCACCGAGCAATTATTCGCCCACTCTTTTGGTGAATTTTATTGTGATCTTGCTGAACGTAAGGCACTAATGGGTAAAGTTTTACTCCAAGGCTATGTCTATGGAGAAGAGGTGCGGTTGAAAACATTAAAAGGACGGGAATTTTATGCTGGATTGACGGCAGTGATGAAAAAGGATGAAACGATTGGTATCTATTTTGATGGCATTGTAGAAGATATCAGTGTGCGCAAAGAGAGTGAGTGCCGGATTAAGCAGCTGAATGAAAATCTTCGAGTTCGCTCTAAGGAATTGGAAGCAATCAATCACGAACTGGAAGCATTCAGTTATTCTGTTTCCCATGATTTACGAGCACCATTGCGCGCATTGGATGGTTTCAGTCGAACATTGCTTGATGAGTATGGTGAACACCTCGATCAACGGGGGCGTGACCGACTTCAGCGGATACGGCTAGCTGCGCAGCGCATGGCTGAGCTTATTGATAGTTTGCTCAAATTATCACGCGTCACCCGTACCGAGCTTAAGTGGGAAGTTGTCGATCTGGCGCTGTTTGCAAATGAAATATTAGGCACCCTGCAACAGATGGAACCTGATCGAGAAGTGCGGTATACCGTACAATCCGGTTTGATTGTCCGTGGTGATGCGCAATTACTGCGCATCATGTTGGATAATCTGCTGAGTAATGCTTGGAAGTTTACCGCTCACAACCAGCAGGCTTTCATTGAAGTTGGATGCAAGGCAACTAAAGAGAGAGTTATTTATTTTATCCGAGATAATGGTGCCGGCTTCGATATGGCCTATGCTGATAAATTGTTTGGCGTTTTTCAACGATTGCATGATCCGCATGAATTTCCGGGAACCGGTATCGGACTCGCCACTGTGCAGCGTGTGATTCATAAGCATGGTGGACACATTTGGGCGGAAAGTACTATTGATCAAGGATCAATTTTTTATTTCACATTAGATGAGAGGGAAATAATATGAGCACCGAGGTAATAATGCTGGTTGAGGACAATCAAGACGATGCAACACTAACGATAGATGCGCTTCAAGCTAACCATATCCGTAATAAGGTATTTATAGCGAAGAATGGTGTCGAGGCACTTGATTACCTGTTCGGGCAGGGAGATTATGACGGACAGAAATTGACCAAAATGCCGATACTTATGCTGCTTGATCTTAAACTACCGAAGGTAGATGGATTAGAAGTATTACGTCGCGTTCGTGCTGATGAGCGGGCACGATTGATACCGATTGTGATCTTGACTTCATCCAATGAAGATGAAGATCGACTCAAAGCTTATTCCCTGGGTACCAATAGCTATGTACGCAAACCAGTGGATTACGATGATTTTCTCAAGGTGGCCGGACAGCTTGGGCAATACTGGTTGAAAGTGAATGAATCACCCTATAGACGCTAGCTGTATGCATAGGAGCTAGGTATGTCAATTACCCAGAAACAACATCTACCATTATTGCACTTCTTATTTATAGAGGATGCAGAAGATGATGCTTTGTTGCTAGCTGATTATTTTGAGTCACAAGGGCTCAGGTTTGATTGGCAAAGGGTGGACACTGAAAAAGGTGTGATCGCGGAATTACAGAAGCCATGGGATATCATCTTTTCGGATTATTCCATGCCTGGGTTTAGTGGCATTCGGGCACTGGAAATCGTTCGTCAGCAGGATCCGGATATTCCTTTTATTTTCATTTCGGGTGCTATCGGTGAAGATGTGGCGGTAGAAGCCATGAAACTTGGCGCTCAAGATTATGTCATGAAGGGAAATCTCAGCCGTTTACTCCCCGCTGTCAATCGCGAGCTTCAAGAAACTCAGAAGCGCCGGGAGCATCGTCAGTTCGATCAGTTACTGCGTAAACTGTCGCTAGCAGTCAATCAAGCGGCTGACAGTATTTTTATCACCGATCCCGCAGGTCGCATCGAATATGTTAATCCAGCCTTTGAGAAACTAACAGGTTATAGCGCTGAAGAAGTTAAAGGAAAAACACCTGCCTTTCTTTACTCTGGTCTCCATGGCAACAATTTTTATTTGCAACTATGGCAAACCATCTCGAGTGGTAATGCTTATCAAGGAACCTTTGTTAACCGGCACAAAAATGGGGAGTTGTTTTACGAGGAACAAATCATCACTCCTTTGAAAGATGAACAAGGAAATATCACTCACTTCGTTTCTACCGGCAGAGACATCACTGCTCGCGTCAAAATAGAAGAAGAGCGGACGCGGCTAACAGCAATATTGAATGCCACCCCGGATCTGGTCGCTATTTTTGAGCCGGAGGGTCGTTTACGCTATTTAAATGAATCAGGGCGTCGATTGCTGGAGCTGGATGCGGAAAAAGATGTAAGTCGGTATACCATCCAGGAATTATTTGCTACTGACAGTCACCAGCAGTCATTTGCTGAGATTCTTGCCATAGCTCAGCAGCAAGGTATCTGGAGTGGAGAAACTCTGTTACAGATTCCCAGAAATAAAGAGCTACCGGTTTCACAGGTAGTACTTGCCCATAAGGAAAACGAAGATTGTATTGAATATTTATCAACGATTGCACGGGATATCTCAGAACGGAAGCGCTTCGAAGCTGAACTGCAGCACCAGGCTACTCACGATCGCCTGACCAGTTTACCAAACCGTTTTTTATTACTTGAGCATTTTGCCGCAGCATTAAAAAATGCTCAACGACACAATTATAATATTGCAGTGCTATTTATAGATCTTGATAATTTCAAACGAATCAATGATAACCTGGGTCACACAGCAGGGGATATCTTGCTTGAACAGATCGCCCAGCGCCTGCAAAGTTGTATGCGGGCACATGATACCGTTGCTCGTCATGGAGGCGATGAATTTACTATTGTGATCAACGAGCTAAAGGATCCAGAAAATATACTGGATGTACTAAACAAGCTATATGCTGCTTTCAAACATCCAGTGATTATCCATAACCATGATGTCTATGTCACGTTCAGTATTGGTATTGCCCTTTATCCACATGATGGTGACCGGATAGAAGATTTATTGCGACATGCTGATATTGCCATGTACCGCGCAAAGTCGATGGGGCCTAATCAATACTGTTTCTATGCATCGGATATGAATATCCGGGGTCATGAGCTGCTAGCTTTGGAAGCAGATCTGCGTCGTGCTTTGGTTCAAAACGAATTTGTGCTGCATTACCAGCCGCAGATAGATCTTCGGAATAACCGCGTGATTGGAACAGAAGGATTGATTCGATGGCAACATCCTGTGCGTGGACTAGTGTCTCCTGCTGATTTTATCCCTCTTTTGGAAAGGTCGGGGATGATCATTTCGGTTGGCGAATGGGTCTTGCACCAGGCTTGCAAAGCGCATCGCGATTGGCGAGCGTCGGGATTCAATGACATCCGTGTTTCTGTGAATGTTTCTGCTACCCAATTTAATGATATAGATTTGCTCGATAAGATACGGTATGCATTACGGGAGGAAAATATGCCCAAGCATGCTCTTGAACTGGAGATTACTGAAAATATCTTGATGCGTGATCCAGTTGGCGCGACCGAAGTACTGGAGTCAATAAATCGATTGGGTGTACGGATCGCTGTGGATGATTTTGGCACGGGTTACTCTTCACTGGCTTATTTGAAACGTTTCCCACTGGATGCACTGAAAATTGATCAGACTTTTATGAGTGACTTAACTGATCATTCGGGTGATGCAGCTATCGTGGAGGCAAGTATTTCTCTTGCGCATAAGCTTGATATGGAAGTAACTGCGGAAGGTGTAGAAACCGATAGACAACTTGAATTCCTGCGGTCACACGATTGTGATTTGGTGCAAGGGTTATTATTTCTGCCGACCTTTGCCCATGTCGGAACTTACCAATGTATTACATGAAAAGTGCTGACAAACAGAGTGGGTATGTGATTCTTCCTTGAGAGGGAGATAAATTTTTGTATCTTTGAAAGACTAGCTTAACAAGCTAAGTCTATAGTTTTACCGTAATTCATTTAACTTCTTTGAGACTAGACGATCATTGCTTACAGAATCTAATATACAAGTCGCTGGTCTTCAATTCAGCAGTATAAAAAGCAATCATTGAGCACAACTGTAACTGAGGGACTTTTTTCCGATGGAACAGATAATCCCATCAATGCATTCAGCACAAGATCCACTTGGGATAATAGAGGAAATTCATGGACCAGTGGTTGACGTGTTTTGTAAACGTTTACCCCCGCTGCATCAGGCTCTATTTAGTACAACTGATCATGAATTTTACCCTTTTGAAGTTTATCGCCATCTGGACGAACAACGCGTGCGTGCAATTGCTTTGCATCCTACCAGCGGTCTCAAGCGGGGTTTATCTGTTTTCGATAGTGGCGCTCCCTTACGCGTTCCGGTAACACCGGATTGCCTGAATCGGATGCTGAATATGTTTGGTATGCCGCTTGATGGTGGGCCACCGCTCGAAACAAAAGAGATGCGGAGCATTATTGCTCCTCCCGCATTGTTATCTGAAACAGTGTCAGCTGGAGGAATTCTTGAATCAGGTATCAAAGTCATTGATTTGCTTTGCCCATTTATTAAAGGGGGGAAAACCGGCTTGTTTGGGGGGGCGGGCGTGGGAAAGACAGTCCTAATTATGGAGTTTATGCATGCCATTGTCAATCTACATCAGGGTGTGTCAGTATTTGCGGGGGTGGGAGAGCGTATCCGTGAAGGTCACGAATTATGGCACCAGATGGAGGAATCCGGGGTAATGCCGCGCGCGCTGATGATGTTGGGTCAGATGGATGAATCGCCCGGTGTGCGTTTCCGTGTGGGCTTATCTGCTTTAACCTATGCTGAATATCTACGGGATACCTTAGGCAAAGAAGTTTTATTAATGATAGATAATATCTTTCGATTTGTCCAAGCAGGGAGTGAAATTTCTGGATTACTGGGGCGAATGCCTGCTACAGTTGGTTATCAACCTACCTTAATGAGCGAAGTTGCAGAATTGCAAGAGCGTATCATCTCAACACGTGGTGGAAATATTACAGCAGTGGAAGCAGTATATGTACCTGCAGATGATATGACTGATCCCGCTGTCAGCACCATTCTAACGCATCTGGATACCATTGTTATCCTGTCTCGAAGTCAGGCAGCCAAGGGAATTTACCCGACAGTCGATCCTTTGCAGTCATTGAGCAAAATGATGAATCGCGCTTTTCTCGGTGATCGGCACTATAGCGTTGCTGAAGGTGTCCGTGAACATCTTGCGCGCTATCATGAATTGGAAGATATTATTGCCATGCTTGGTCTGGAAGCGCTCTCCCAGAAAGATCAACGTATTGTGATGCGTGCCCGTAAGCTGCAACGATATTTAACCCAGCCATTCTATGTAATGGCTTCGCACACTGGCGTGCCTGGCGTGTCTGTGCCACTGGATGTGACACTGACCGATTGTGAGGCTTTTCTGCGAGGTGATTACGATGCCATACCGGAAGAACAATGCTATATGCGCGGGTCAATGCAGGCATAAATTCGAATATTGAATATGAAAACTTTTAATTTGCATGTCCAGAGTGCGACACAATATGTATATGTTGACGATGTAATTAGTTTTGTAGGAGAGGACAGTACTGGCAATTTCGGTATTCTTGCGAATCATGAACGCATGATGACTGCAATGAGCTATGGTCTGGCGCGCTATCAGTTACAGGATGGGAACTGGATTTACCTTGCGCTTCCTGGTGGCATACTTTATTTTACGAACAATAATCTCTATCTGAGTACGCGCCACTTCCTGCAAGATAAGGATTATCAGCGCATTAGTAAAGGCTTGCTGGAGCAGCTACTCAAGGAAGAAGAAGCATTACGAGAGTTAAAAGATAGCCTTGTTCATCTGGAACAGGAAATGTTCCGGCGGCTATGGCAAATTGGGCGCCTTAGTACGCAAACGATCGGAAGATAAATCGTGAACGAAGAAAAGCTACGCAAATCAGTGGAACGGCAAGTGAAGCGGATGCAGCGCGCGCAACAGGAACGCCCTACTCTGCTTGCTCAATCCATATTTTTGGGAACACTTTCTTTGTTGTTCGTACTGCCAATCATCGTTGGGGCCTACCTTGGTAACTGGCTGGATGATATGGCGCAAGGATACTCTGTTCATTGGACCATAGGACTCATTATCGTAGGCATTATCTTGGGTATGGTTAACGTTTATTTGTATGTGCGGAAGCACGAATGATGGAAGAAGCCGTTATCGTATTTTATGCTGGGCCCTTTGCAATCACATCAATCGTGGTCACCACCTGGGGCATCATGTTATTACTAGGCGTATTTTGCTGGCTTGCCACACAAAGGCTGTCGCTCGATCCTGGACCCGTACAGACCATGCTGGAGGGGATTATTTTGTTAATTGAGGACAGCATCGAAGCAGCATCACCGGGTCATGCGCAGCAAATGATGCCATTTATCGGAACTTTATGGATATATATCGTCATTGCTAACCTTGTCGGTATCGTTCCAGAACTGCATTCTCCCACTGGCAATTTGTCCGTGACCGCAGGTTTAGCGATATTGGTTTTTTTGTCGGTTCATTGGTTTGGGATACGGAATGAGGGAGTGCGTTATTTAAAACACTATCTCAGCCCTTCTCCAATCTTGCTACCATTTCATTTGATTAGTGAAGTCACGCGCACGATTGCATTAGCTGTACGTTTGTTTGGCAACATTATGAGTTTCGAACTGGTGGCATTGCTAGTTCTGCTCGTAGCTGGCTTGCTGGTGCCGGTACCCTTGTTAATGTTGCATATCGTCGAAGCATTGGTTCAGGCATATATTTTTGGCATGTTAGCTCTGATTTATGTTGCTGGCGCCATGCAATCTCAACAAAATGTAAAAGGAGCTGGTTTGTGAATGATTTGTCCTGGTTTACGATATTTTCTACCGTCAGCGCAGTACTGGGTGTTGCTATTGGCATGATGTTCCCAGCGATGGCAATGGGGCGGGTAATCAGCCAGGCGCTGGATTCAATTTCTCGTCAACCAGAAACAGAAAAATCTATTATGCGCACTTTATTTATAGGTTTGGCGATGATTGAATCACTTGCCATTTATGTACTGGTAATTGTGCTTATCATCCTGTTTCGTAACCCACTGCTGGAATATCTGATTAACCGATGAGCGTCAGGTGAATGCGTGAATTTTGACTGGACAACCTTCATCCTTGAAATCATCAATTTTCTGGTGCTTGTATGGATCTTAAAGCATTTTTTGTATCAACCTATACTGGATATTATTGCCAAACGTCGCGCCGGTATCGAAAAGACTCTGTCTGATGCGCAGCAAATTAGAGCCGAGGCAGATAAGCTTAAGCAACAACATGAAAAATTTCTAGCTGAATGGGAAAAAGAAAAAGAAGGCGCTCAAGCACGCCTGATGGCTGAGCTTGCGGCAATGCGTGAAAATAAACTGGCTGAACTGAATGCCAAAATCAATAAAGAAGCTGAACGGCGCAAGGTGCTGGATGAGCGTGCCAAACGTGAGTTTGAACGTAAAATGGAAGAACAAGGAATTGCGCAAGGTATCTCATTTACTACTAAATTACTCTCCCGCCTTGCCTCACCTGAATTGGAAGCTAATCTTTATGCATTGTTACTGGAAGATTTACGCGGTCTGAGCAAAGAAAATCAGCGCGTCATTACAGAAGCCACAGCAGTACCAGAGTTACAGATAAAAATCCATAGTGCGTTTCCTCTGGATGAAAACAAACAAAATGAATTAACGCATCATTTGTCTGATGTTGCTGGCAAAATGCTGCCAATCGAATTTCAGGTGAATCCTGATTTGATCGCAGGATTTCAAATAATGATAGGCTCGTGGATTCTGCATGCTAATTTACGTGACGAATTAAAATTTTTTAGTGGATCTTTGCAGCATGCTACGGCGGGAAGCTAGCAATACCAATTCTACGAGCGATTCTTTTTTTGACAGACAAGCCGACTGGTTAGCTCGCTACCAATATGGTCTCCGTTTGTCAGAGCAAGGCAACGTGGTATCTGTCGGTGATGGCATTGCCTGGATTAGTGGATTACCTTCTGCGCGTATGGAGGATATGGTCCATCTGGAAGATGGCAGCAGTGCTTTAGTGTTTCATCTTGGCCGTGATCGGGTGGGCGCCATCCTGCTACGACAGACTAGCCAATTGACAGCAGGGACCTCTGTTTTTCTGACAGGAAAACGTTTGAGTATTGGGGTGGGTCGTGCCCTGCTGGGTCGAGTGATCGATCCGTTGGGTGTTCCGCTTGATGATGCCGGTCCAATTCAATTTGATACCTATCGTTTGCTGGATGTGCGTTCTCCTCCAATTATTGCACGTGATTTTGTGGCGCAACCGCTGTATACCGGCAACAAAATTATCGATACCATGATTCCGGTTGGCAAAGGGCAACGACAATTGATCATCGGGGATAATGGCACCGGTAAAAGTTCTCTCGCCATTGATACAGTTATTAATCAGCGTGACAAGAATGTTTATTGTGTTTATGTTTTAATTGGCCAGAAACGTTCCACCGTTGTGAATACAATCGAAATTCTGCGACGCAATCAAGCATTGAGTAATACCGTGTTGGTGGTTGCAGAAGCAACTGCGATGCCTGGATTAAAATATCTGGCGCCTTTTGCGGGCTGTGCTGTTGCTGAGGCTTGGATGGCAGAAGGTTATGATACGCTCGTGGTCTATGAC
This sequence comes from uncultured beta proteobacterium, assembly GCA_963815685.1. Taxonomy (GTDB): domain Bacteria; phylum Pseudomonadota; class Gammaproteobacteria; order Burkholderiales; family Nitrosomonadaceae; genus Nitrosomonas. The sequence continues at coordinate 199,536 of CAWFHT010000008.1, read as the reverse complement.
GACCTAAGCACGCATGCAAAGAGTTATCGCGAACTTTCTTTGCTGTTGCGCAGACCGCCTGGCCGCGAGGCTTATCCGGGTGATATTTTCTTTTTACATTCTCGCCTGCTGGAGCGTTCTACCCGTTTGTCATCCAAACAGGGGGGCGGCAGTATGACAGCCTTGCCGATTATAGAGACAGAACAAGGTGAAATTGCTTCATATATACCCACCAATCTGATTTCCATTACGGATGGACAGATTTATCTTGATCAAGAGTTATTTGCACGTGGTTTCCTGCCAGCAGTTGATGTAACGCGTTCGGTGTCGCGTATTGGAGGGAATGCGCAGCATCCCAACATTAAGAAGGAAGCCGGGCGAATGAAGCTGGATTATTTGCAGTTTCTTGAGCTCGAAGTATTTACACGCTTTGGCTCACGACTCGAACCTTCCATGGAGGCACGTATACGGCGTGGTCAGATATTACGGGAGATACTCAAGCAAGAGCCGCTTACTCCGTTAACCATTGAATTTCAGATGGCTTGGTTAGTTGCCTATAACGAAGGGATGTTTGATCAGCTTGAGCTGGACAAGGTAAAACCGCGCCTGCACCTTCTGCAGGAACAAATAGCACGCACCAGGTTGAGTATTGAGGAAGGTCATGATCAGTGGAAAATCCTGGTTCATGCCTCGCTGAATGAAATAGGGATGGCATGAGTAAGCGACGTGAGGTAAAGGAGCGGCTGGCGACACTGGACGAGATTAACGGCATCATGAAAACGATGAAAAACCTTGCTCTGCTTGAAATCCGTAAATTGGAAATGTTTCTTGAGACGCAACGCCGTGTTACCGCCAGCATTGAAATGACGGCACAGGATTTTCTGTATTTTTATCCACAGATCCAGGCTTATCCAGACAGTCAGCAACTATTGATTATTATTGGCTCAGAGCGAGGTTTTTGCGGTGATTATAATAAATCGTTGATTACATTTTTAAACAGCCAGGAACTGCAAAAAGAAACTTTGCTGGTAGCGGTGGGACGCAGGCTTGAAAGCAAGTTATTCGAGAGCCTTAGTATTGCCACTTTTATTGAAAGCCATAGCGTGGCAGAAGAGGTGTCGATTACGTTACAACGACTGATTGAGGTACTGAACAGATTGCAGCGGACTGCGTCATCAAAAATAGGGCGGATCAGCGTGCTTTATTATGACGATGAAAGTGAGAGGATCAAGCTACGCCAGTTATTACCCCTGTCATTACTTGAAACGGAATCGACTTATTCTTATCCCCCTTTGTTGAATTTGGAACCGACACAATTTCTGACCAAACTGACTGATCAGTATCTTTATGTATTGCTACATGAAGTATTTTATTCATCATTCATGATGGAAAATCGTAAACGACTGGCGCATATGGATAGTGCTATGCAACATCTGGAGAAGGATACTGCAAGATTGCGGATGAAGGCTAACAGATTGCGTCAGGAGGAGATTATCAATGAAATCGAAATTATTATGCTCAGCACAGAGGTGTTATCCAGTAATGACAAGTTACAATCGAAATCCATCTTGTAGGCGTGCTGCTATGTCTATTTCCTTTTAATCATTACGATTGTAAATAGATACTGCCGTTAACAATTTTCTTGAAAAGATACTGTGTTTTAAGGCAATTGAAGAGAACCCAATAGCCACTCTGGAAAAATGCCAAGTCCGATAACCAAGAGAATGGCAATGATTATAACAATCAATGTGCCCTGTGTCGGTGGAACCGTGTCTAAGGTTGTCTCTTGCTCACTATAAAATACCATCATTACCCGTAAGTAATAAAAAAAAGCGAGCGCCGTGGTGATTACTGCCACAATCGCCAACATCATATTGCCGGCCTCGACAGCTGCGCCAAAGGCGAGTAGCTTGGCCATAAAGCCAGCTGTCGGCGGAAGGCCAGCGAGGGCTAGCAGGTAAATTCCCATGGCAAGTCCCAGCATCGGATAACGACGCCCCAGTCCGCAGTAATCTGTTAGGTATTCGCGATCTTGATCACGGCGTGTCAACGCAACGATGACAGCAAATGCTCCCACGTTCATAATTGCTAAGGTAACAGCATAATAGATAGCGGCATCGCGGCCTTGAGCAGTACCTGCTGCCAGCGCTACCAAGATATAACCGAGATGGGCGATAGAGGAATAGGCGAGTAACCTTTTCAGATTTTGTTGATTCAGCGCCAATAGGTTACCTACTATCATACTGATCAGCGCAAGTCCCCACAATAACGGAAGCAGTGCCTCCCATAGAGAAGGCAATTGCAAGCACAATAATCGGATCAGAAACACCGTTGTTGCAGCTTTGCTGAAACTCGCAAATAGCGCTGTTATCGGTGAAGGGGCGGCCTGGTAGATGTCAGGCGCCCACATATGAAACGGTACCAAAGCCACTTTGAATCCTATCCCAACCAGAATCAGGGTAATGGCGACTGGCAGTAAGGATTCATCGCTAGCAACTGTATTCAGCTCAGTCAAATCCAATGTTCCGCTGCTGGCATAGGCCAGTGCAACGCCATAAAGAAAAAATGCAGTTGCAAAACCAGCGAGCACAGCATATTTTATTCCACCCTCGATCGCGCCGTATCGTGTTGGCTGCCATGCGACAAGGGCATAGAGCGGTACCGCCAGGATTTCCAGGCCGACAAAGGCGCTGACAAGATTGTTTGAGCTTACGAGCAACGCCATTCCTAATGTGGCAAAGAGGATGAGGCTCAAGTATTCTTCTTGGAGTTCATTGCGGATGGGGGCGTGGCCGAATGATAGCAGGATGATGGCTGCGGCACCGAATATGAAGAATAGAGTAAACAGGCGACTTATGTCGTCGATTACCAGCATGCTACCTACTGCACCAGGTACTTGCCACAGTAAGGTGGCGGCAGCACTTAGCAATAGGAAAGCCAGCGCAGCAGTCGATAATAATCGGATCGAAATACGTTTCGGCCAGATACCCAACATTAATATGGCGAGACCGCCGGTTGTTAGCAACAGGTAAGGGATGAGATTGATCAGGTCAGCGGAGGGCATCAAGCGATCCAGTAGGCATAGAGCTTTTCGATTCGATGATAGCGGCTACGGGGATTTGCAAGCTGTCAAGAAAGGGGGCAGGATACAGACCTAGCCACAGTACCGCAAATGCCAAAAGTCCCAGCGACACAGCTTCACGAAGATTGATGTCCGTCCATGCTCGATGAATGGTTATCTCCCCCAGCATGGCGCGCTGGTACATCCATAGCAGGTAAACGACTCCAGCAATAATACCCAGGGCACCCGCTACGGCAAGTCCAACTGAGACCTGGAACACGCCGGCAAGGACCAGGAATTCACCGACGAAGTTGGCTAATCCTGGCATACTCATCGCAGAGAGTGTAAAAAGCAACAACAGGGAAGCTAAACGGGGCAGTGGCGATAATAGTCCTCCGAGCTGGGTTAATAAGCGAGTACCGGAGCGTTCTTCCAGCATGCCGACCATGGCAAACATCGCGCCTGTTGTCACCCCGTGCGCCAGCATCAGGAGCACAGCGCCGTTCAAACCTTCCTCATTCCAGGCATAGATGCCAAACACCACAAAACCCAGGTGGCTGATAGAAGAATAGGCAATGAGTCGCTTCATATCTTCCTGGACCAAGGCCAATAAGGCACCGTAGAGGATACCGATTACCCCCAGAGTCATACCAATGGGCGCAAAATCTGTGGAGGCTTCAGGAAACAGAGGCAGGCAGAAACGCAACAAGCCGTAAGCGCCGGTCTTCAATAATAGGCCTGCGAGGAGGATGCTGCCCGCTGTGGGCGCTTCAGTGTGAGCATCAGGTAGCCAGCTGTGGATCGGAAACAGCGGAATCTTGACAGCGAAAGCCACAAAAAAGCCGAGCATCAGCCACATCTCGCTGTTGTCTGGCAGATTGATCTGTAGCAATTCGAAGTAATCGAACGTGTAAATACCGGTTTGCTCGCCATGAGCAAAGTACACTCCGAGGATTGCTATGAGCATCAAAAGTGAACCGGTAATCGTAAAAAGGAAAAACTTGTAGGCGGCATAGAGTCTCCGTTCGTGCCCCCACAACCCCACCAGAAAATACATCGGCACTAACATCAGTTCCCAGAACACATAGAATAACACCAGGTCCAGCGACAGGAAGACCCCCATAATTCCTGCTTCAGTAGCGAGGAGGAGTGCGGCAAAAGCGGACCAGTTGCGTTGTACTGCATTCCACGAGACAAGGATTACTACAGGGCCTAGCAGTGCAGCCAGAAGTGTTAGCAATAGGCTGATACCATCCATCCCCAATAAAAATTGAATCCCCATGGCGGGTACCCAGGGAGCACGCATGATGTAAAAATAACCCGCTTCATTGGAAACTGCGCTCCACCACAGACAAAGCGCAATCAACAGCTCTGTGCTGGTAATCGCTAGTGCAGCCCAACGTGCAAAGGCTATTTTGTTGCGCCCGATCACACCGATCCAGAGTCCGCCAAACAGGGGCAGAAATATCAGTACGCTCAACAACCAGTCCATAACATCCTCCTCACCATAACCAATATCCCAGGAAGAACACGGTCCCTATGCTTATCACAAGAGCATAGCGGTTCAGAAAACCGTTTTGGGTTGTACTCAGTAGCGTATGGCCAAAACGCAGCGCCGCCACCAGGCTAGTAATGCCGGCTTCTAACGCGTTGTACTCCACACCTTTGCGGCAGAAGGTGGCAAAGGCCAAAAATCCACGCGTTATTCTGGTTAGTGTTCCCTCAATCAGAAGAGTTTCCACAGCACCTGATAGTCCTCTGGCAAGAGTACGATAAGGACGTACCACGATATATGTGATGCCTTCCTTATTTTCTCCAACGTGCAGTATCCTTGCCAAGGCAAGGTAGGGACGTACCAGCGTGATATGGTAGAAAGCGTCAAAACCCCAGCCAGTGCGCAGAAAATTTGCTAAGGGAAATGATTGATACGCTTGCTCGCGCTGGATCAACCACCAGGCCAGGCTGAAACCTGCTAGTGGCAATAACGCAGTAATGAATTGGAGAGTGTAAGTATCGGTTAGCGGAGGGAATGTTGCTAAACCAAGTTCATCTTCCAGCCATAGACTCCATAGATGAGGACCGGGCCAGCCTTCCGGTAACTCAATGAAGCCACTCACGATACTGAGCAATGCCAAAATGAGTAACGGCAATGCCATGAGATAGGGAAGGGATGTCGTCGAGGTTCTGGGGCCTGAACCATGGAAGACGAGTAAATAGACGCGAAAGATATAGATCGCAGTCAGCAGAGCGCCGAAAGCAGCGAAAGCCCACAATAGCGGGCCAACCGGTGCTGACCACGCGGTGACAAGAATGGCATCTTTGCTATAAAAGCCGGCGGTGATGAAAGGCACGCCAGCCAGTGAAGCAGCACCAATCAGGAATGTCCAGCGAGCTATGGATGGATGATTACCTATTCTACCCAAACTATTTATATCGTGTTCATCTCCGCTGGCACGGATCACTGCCCCTGCAGACAGGAACAGCAAAGCCTTGAAGAAAGCATGAGTGGTAAGATGAAAGAGCGCTAGGGCATAGGCTCCGCAACCAAGAGCCAGAAACATGTAACCTATCTGACTGATGGTGGAGTAAGCTAGCACTTTCTTGAAATCGCTTTGTGCTGCAGCAGCGCTGGCTCCATAGACGATGGTCAGTGCACCGATGGCTGCCACGAGCCATTGCGTATGGGGTGCCAACTCAAATAAGGGGTGAGTGCGCGCGATCAAATAAACGCCTGCCGTGACCATGGTAGCGGCGTGGATCAATGCAGAAACAGGGCTAGGGCCGACCATGGCATCAGGTAGCCAGACTTGTAATGGTAATTGCGCTGACTTACCCACAGCCCCGCCCAGAATTAACAGCGTCGCCACAGTGGCCAATGTTGAGCCCTTTTCCCACAGGGCGGTGGCATTCGTGAGCAGCGCGGATAGGGATAATTCGTGAAATTGGCTGAATAGGAGAAAGATGCCGAGTGCCAGCGCTGTATCGCCGATGCGGGTGACAATAAAAGCCTTGCGCCCAGCATTGCTCCGTAGCGGGTCTCGGTGCCAGAAACCAATCAAGGCATAGGAGCACAGTCCAACCAGCTCCCAACCCAAATAGAGTAGCAGCAGATTGTCGGCTAGCACCAGTAATAGCATGCCAGCTAAAAATAGGTTGAGAAAAAAATAATAACGACGCTGATCAGCCTCTTCAGCCATAAAGGGCACCGAGTAAAGATGGACCAATAAGCCTACACTGCTCACTATGCTTACCATGACCAAAGCAAGGCGATCAAGCGTGAAGCCGAACCTCGGTCGCCACTCGCCCACTGCTACCCAGGTGTAGAGGGTTTGCTGCAACGGCTGGCTGATGGTTTCGGTCAGCCATACTAGCATCACCACCAAAAAAGCAGCAGCTGAGGCAGAACAAGCTACCATGGCGAAGTGTTTCCGACGCAGCAGATTCCCCAGGAAGAGGATGATGAGAGATCCAAGCAAGGGGGCACCGGGAATCAACCATAGCCACTGACTCATGATGCCCCTCTTTCAGTGTTATCCCTAAGGCGGGTGAGCGTTTCCACTCGTACAGCCTTGTAGTGATCATAGGCTAGCCATACCAGGATCAGCGCCACCACTACTTCGGCAGCAGTTACCGTCATCAGCATGATAACCAGTACCTGCCCATCGGCATTGCCCCAGTATTGACCTGCTGCTATTGCCGTTAAGGCAACGCCATTGAGCATCACCTCTAGTCCTATCAATATGAACAACAACTCCCGCCGCAATAACACCACGGCGAGACCCAACACAAATAATAGGGCGGCGATAGCCAGACTGTGACTGAGCGGGATCATCGTTTTCCCTTTCGACTGAGATAGAGGGCTGCCACCAACGCCGCCAGCAACAAAATCGCAGCGGCTTCGACCATCACCAGGTATGGGCCAAACAGCGTACTCCCTACCGCCCTGGGTCCGATCACCGTAAAGCTGTCTATCTCATTGAATGACGATCTGCTAAATAACAGCAAGAGTATCAACCACAGAAGCAGAGCCAATAATGCTATTCCTCCCCAACTGGCAGGGCGTAACAGTGACAGATTTCGTTCGGTGCGTAAATTCATCACCATCATCATGAACAGGAACAATACCAGGATCGCACCGGCGTATAGCATTACCTGGAGTGCTGCCAGCAGTGGTGCACCGAGCAGGAAGAACAACAATGCTAAAGCCAGCAGTGACACGATGAGGTAAAGGGCGGCATGGACCGGATGACGCACTACCAAGATCGCGCCTGCTGCAATCACTGCAATAGCGGAAGAACAATAAAAAATAAACTCATACATGGGCTGAACCTGTTGAACTGGTTGTTCTATTCATCATTGTTGCTTTCTTTTATTTTTGTGCAGGTCAAATTGATGCATCCTCTTATAAGAAGAACTATTTTCTGTCTACTAGGGCAGATTGGTATCATGATCCACCGGTGGTGTATCTCGGCCACCCTCGCCGATAGCCTTGCCGAAGATTGCGATGCCAGCATGGCGGTAAAAATTGTAGCCGACGTGCTTGCCCTGACCGTCGATCAGCAGTTGCTCTTTCTCGTATACCAGCTCATTATGGCTTTGCTCGCACATCTCGAAATCTGGCGTAAGCTGTATTGCCAGCGTTGGGCAGGCCTCTTCACAAAAGCCACAAAAGATGCAACGGCTGAAATCGATACGAAATGTTTCCGGATAACGCCGGCCGTCGTCCTGCTGCGTAGCTTGCAAGTGGATACAGTCCACCGGGCATACCGCTGAACATAAATAACAGGCAACACAACGTTCCTCGCCATCAGGATCGCGGGTAAGCACGATGCGGCCACGCCATCGCCCGGGAAGGGGGCGCTTGATTTCCGGGTAAGGCACCGTCTCACGCTTTGCCCAGACATGGCGCAGGGTCGTCCATAGCGAGCGCCATAGCCTGATTAGTAGAGTTGGAGTCCGTTTATCCATCTGTTTAGCAATCCACAATAGTTAACCTTCCATCCAGAACAGTCCTAACACAGCGGTAATCAGCAGATTAAGCAGCGCGGCAGGCAGCATCAATTTCCAGCCAAAATCCATCAGTTGGTCATAGCGCAGCCGTGGCAGGCTGGTCCGCAACCAAAAGAATAGCAATATCAGCGCCAGCGTCTTAAGGGAAAACCAGACTACACCGGGCAGCCAGGGCCCGTGCCAGCCACCCAGAAACAGCACCGTCACGAGTGCCGCGATGAGCAGCACCCCTAAGTATTCACCGAGATAGAAGAAGGCGAATCTGATCCCGCCGTATTCGGTGTTGTAACCAGCAGCGAGCTCGTTTTCCGCCTCTGGAAGATCAAAGGGCAGGCGGTTGGTTTCAGCGATGCCGCATACCAGAAAAATGATAAATCCCAATGGTTGCAGCACGATAAAAGGTAACTCCTGGGCAGCAACGATTTCCGTTAGACTGAACGAACCGCTTAACATCACTACCCCCATCAACGCGAGTCCCATCGGTAATTCGTAACTGATCATCTGCGCAGCGGAGCGTAGGCCACCAAGCAGCGAATATTTGCTGTTAGAAGCCCAGCCACCCAGCATAATGCCGTAAACCCGCAGCGAAGAAAGGGCCAGTACGAACAGCAGTGCGATGTTGAGATCGGCCAGCCACCCATCCTCACTCACTGGCACTACGGCAAAGCTAAGCAATGTGGTCATTGGGACGATGACCGGCGCAACGGTATAGACCATACGATCGGCAAAGGGGGGTACGAAGTCTTCCTTACTTACCAGCTTCAGAATATCGGCCACAGGCTGCAACAAACCGAAGGGACCAGCGCGGTTGGGGCCAAGGCGGTCTTGCAGCAGCGCAAGAATGCGGCGCTCGCCATAACTCATAATGGCTCCAATAAGCAACAACCCCAGCAATACCAATCCCATGCTTGCGAGGGTAAGTAGCCACTGAGTAAAGCTCATGATACTCGCTCCAGTTCAAGTAGATCACCGTGACCAACCCCTAATTGAACCAGCGTCACTCTGGCAAGGGCAATCGTGTCGGCGGCCACATCGTTATTAAGCTGCACTGGTAACACTACGGCACCGGCCGGACCGCGCAATCTGACCTGCTCTTTATCCTCGATCCCTTCCTTAAAGGCTGCTGTCGGATTAATAAGCGCGGTGGCGGCTGGAGCAAGCTCCATCAAAGCCGGGGCGTAGCTAGCAAGCAGATCATCTCCATACCAGGTTGCCAGTGCGACCTGCCAATGGCCGGGATGGGCTAAGGAAGCTGGACGGATGGTTGTATCGATCTGCATGGTCAGAGAGGGGGCAGGTAGAGACGATCCCAGTGTGCCAGGGATGGGTGACTGGTAGTCAGGGAAGGTATTATTCAGTACTGTTGCGGCATTTGGTAAGGCGATCTCGATACAGTGAGCCAGGTCTGCGATGACCTCTGCTGTGCTGGGCAGGCGTTCTGCCCGCTGAAAGACGGGAGCAAAGCCTTGGGCGCGGCCTTCATAATTGACAAAAGTGCCGCCCCGTTCTGCCCAAGCTGCTACGGGCAGCAAGATATCCGCTGCCTCGGCAGTGGCGGTAGCGACACAATCTAGTACGATAAGGGTGTTGAGGTGTTGGCGTGCCACGCGCCAGCGAGCACCGAGGCGTGCATCGCCGAGGGGATCATTGCCTATCACGATCAGAGTCTGGATGTGACCCGATTCGATTGCCTCTAACATCGCAGTAGTGCTACTTGTCGGGGTAAGCAATGTCGTTCCGTAAGCGTTGGCCCCAGGTAAAGCATAGGCAAGTCGAGCACGGGATCCCAACGCACTGACCAGTTGTGCCAGCGCGACAATCTCTGGTGCAATCATAGTCTCGATCACGCCTATTAACAGCGGCCGCTGGGCCGCTGTCAGGTATGTTGCAATATCCGTTAGTTCTTTCTCCTGCATATTGGGGGCAGCGGTAGGCGCAGCTACCTGCTCATTCAAACGCAAAAGATGTGCGCCTATCTCGTGTGGTGGAACTGTCAATGTCGTGGCTGCGAAGCGAGTCAGTAGGGAGGGTTCACTATGCAGCACGGCCAGCTTGGCACCACTCCGATAAGCCTGCCGCAAGGCTAAGTCGATCATGGGTGCATGCGCGGTAAGGTCGCCAACAACCAGCACTGCGTCAACTTGTTCCATTTCGGCCAGGGATGGTGCCCCACCGCTGCTTTGGAGAGCAGCGACGGCAGCAGCGGTTGCTGTCTCGAGCTGGGGATCGCTAAAGGTAGCGAACATTCCACTCAGCTCATTCAGTAATGTCTGTAACATAGCATTGCTTTCCAGATCTTCTCGGGTTGAGCCGAGGCCGCCTGTTCTATCTCTGGCAGTTTTGATCTGTTCTGCTGCGACAGCAAACGCTTCATGATAATTCACCTTCACGCCCGCCACCTGGGGTGTCAGCGGTCGGCTAGTGTGTTCGCTGTATTGATGACCGTAACGGCCGCGGTCACAAATGAACCAGCGGTTGAGTTCGGGATGAAAGCGATTGCGTACCCGACGTAAGGTACCGTCCCGAGCTCCGGGCAGGGTGTTGCAGCCGACGCTGCAATGGGGACAAATGGAAGAAGCTGTCTGCAGATCCCAAACCCGCGCAAAATGCTGCCGAAATACGGCATCGGTGAAAACACCAGTAGGACAGACCTCGACCAGGTTGCCAGCAAAGGGACTTGCTAACGGACCATCCTGAAAGCGGCCGAAATAGACCTCATTGCGCAGGCGCATCGTCCCGAGATCATCCCCCAGTGCATATTCCTGGTAAAAACGGGTGCAGCGATAGCAAGTGATGCAGCGGTTCATTTCATGGTGAACCAACGGTCCCAGATACTGATTTTTGAAAGTGCGCTTGCGACCGCGATAGCGGCGATAGGGCGGACCGCAGGCAACAGTCATATCCTGCAAGTGACACTCTCCACCTTCGTCGCAGACCGGGCAGTCATGAGGGTGATTGATCATCAAAAATTCGATTACCCGCTGTCGAACTTGTCGTGCGGCTACCGCCGAGACGGAAACCTCGAGTCCGTCTCTGGCTGGCTCAAGACAAGCCATTACTACTTGTGGATTTTTGGTTGGATCTTTGGGCGGCATCTCCACGGCGCAGAGTCGGCAGGCGCCAAGACTGCCGAGGGCTGAGTGATAACAGAAATAGGGGATCTCTATACCCGCTGCTAACGCGGCCTTGAGGACGTTGTCGCCCTCCTTAAAAGGGATTTCATGGCCATCGATACGGATCGTCCCCATGATTAAACTCCGCTCTTATTGCCGGCATCAAACGGGCAGCGACCCGTAACGATATGGCTTTCATAATGCTCGCGAAAGCATTGCAGGCTGCTGGCGAGCGGTGTTACTCCCCCGGGAGCGAAGGCGCAGAAGGACTGTGAAGCGATGATACCGCACAGTTCCTCCAATAAGGCTAAGTCTTCTGCCCGGCCTTCTCCGGCAGCAATAGCCGTCAGGATTTGCGCCAGATAGGGCATACCATCACGGCAGGGAGTACAGAAGCCACAGGATTCACGAGCGAAGAAGCGCATCAGGTTCAGCGTAGCCTGCACCGGACAGGTAGTGTTATCGAGGACGATGATGCTGCCGGTACCGAGCCGTGAGCCTGCTTTGGCGACGGGATCAAAATCCATCGGCACATCGAGGTGTTCAGGCAGCAGGAAGGCCGTCGAGGCACCGCCGGGTATGAAGCCAAGCAGGCTGTGTCCCTCGGCAAGACCGCCAGCATGTTCGAAGATAAGTTCTCGTGCTGGCGTGCCGCAGGGGAGTTCGAACAGGCCAGGGCGTTGCACCATGCCACTGACACAGAATAATTTGGATCCGCAACCGCCATTGACGCCCACAGCACGAAACCAGTCTGCGCCATTGAGCAGAATATGCGGCACATTGACCAGTGTCTCGACATTATTGCTGGTGGTGGGATGATCCCATAGGCCCTTGACGCTTTGCCGTGGTATTTTGGGGCGCGGATTAGGGCGCCGCCCCTCAATGGCATTAGTCATGGCCGTTTCTTCGCCGCAGATGTAGCGTCCGGCACTGAGGTGCATCTTGATCTGTAGACTGAAACCGCTGCCCTTAATATTGGATCCCACCAATCCCGCCCTCTCAGCCTCTTCGATGGCGCGCTTCAAGCCATTGCCACCCTTGGCATACTCGCCGCGGACAAAAATCACAACCTGTTCAGCCTGCAGCGCGTAGGCGGAGACGATGGCCGCTTCGATGATCTGATGGGGGCCGCCATAGAGCAGATGGCGATCCTTGAAAGTACCAGGCTCAGATTCGTCCAGGTTACAAATCAGATAACGGGGATGCGGCGCGTCTGCACCCCGCAGGCGCCACTTCAGGCCGCAGGAAAAACCCGCCCCACCGCGCCCGCGCAGATTGGCGGCTTCTACTATCCCAATGATTTCCTCGGGTTTGCGATCAAAGGCGGCATCCAGGCTACGGTAACCACCGGCGGCTCGGTAAGCCTGCAAGCCCAAGGGAGCGTTGAGATCGAGGTGGCGGGTCAGCACGGCTTCCATGCGCTTAGCCCTCCTCTTGCAGGCGTCGCAGCAGTGCTTGCAGAGCGGCTTCATCCAATGGCCCCACTGCTTCACCATCTACGAGTGCCGCGGGTGCTTGGTCGCACAAACCCAGACAAATGCTAGGCAAAACACTGAAGGCTCCATCCGGAGATACTTCTCCTAATGATACCCCGCTGTATTTTTCGGCTGTTTTTAGCAGCCGATCCGCCCCACGAAGGCTGCAACAGAGACTGTCGCAGACCCGAACGACATGTCGGCCTGCTGGGTAACGATAGATCAGACTATAGAAAGTAGCGAGCTCTTCAACTTCGGTAGTCGACAAACCGGTAACATGTGCGACCTCTTCAACACTCCTGTCATCAAGGTGGCCGCGTTCAGCCTGTAAGGATTGCATCATAGGGACTACCGCCGCCCGTCGTTCCGGATGAGTGACAGGAAATTGGGTCAGATGTTTTTGTAGTACTTGTCGGTTGAACTTATCATTCATTTTTTCTCCCTACCTATCGATGTCTGCCAATACGTAGTCGATGGAACCCAGGATGGGGATGAGATCTCCCACGAGGTGGCCGTGGGCAAGTAGCTTCAGAGCCTGGATATGTGGAAAAGATGGCGTGCGGATACGCAAGCGATAGGGATTTTCCGAACCGTCGCTGACGACAAAGTAGCCATTCATTCCCTTGGGTGCCTCGGTCACAAAGAGGCTTTCCCCGGCTGGAAAACGCATACCCCGGCTCACAGCGATGAAATGGTGGATCAAAGTCTCGATGTCTTGCAGTGTCGCCTCCTTGCGAGGTAAGGCATAGCGTGCTTCTGCGGACAAGATCGGTCCGGATGGCATATTCTGCATGGCTTGCTCGACGATGCGTAGACTCTGACGAATTTCTTCTAGGCGTACTTCAGTACGGGCTAAGGCATCCCCTTCACTGGCGGTGGGAACCTCGAATTCGTAATGTTCGTAACCACTGTAAGGACGTCGCTTGCGCAGATCCCATGCCAGGCCACAGGCTCGTAAATTAGGCCCACTCATTCCCCAATCGATAGCTTCTGCTGCGGACAGTACTCCGATACCACGGGTGCGAGCGCGAAATACAGGGTTGTTCGCGAGCAGTGCCTGGTATTCATCGATAGCAGCCGGCATGCGTTTCAAGAAACCTTGCAGCGCCTCGTGCCAGTCCTCAGGCAGATCGAGAGCCACGCCGCCGATGCGGAAAAAGCTCGGATGCATGCGTCCACCCGTGATGAGTTCCATCACATCGAACAGATATTCACGCTCACGGAAGGCATAAAAAGGTGGTGCTAACGCCCCTGTGTCATGCGCATAGCTGGCCACCCAGACCAGATGACTGGCCACGCGGAAAAGTTCGCAGAGCATCACTCGAATCACCTGAGCACGTGGTGGCACGGTAATTCCGGCGAGCTGTTCCACTGCGAGCACATAAGGCAGCTCATTCTGGACGCCAGCCAGATAATCGATGCGGTCGGTGTAAGGGATGTAGCTATGGTAAGTTTGACGCTCGGCCATTTTCTCCGCGCCGCGATGATGAAAACCGATATCTGGACTCACATCGCGTACCTCCTCACCTAGCAGCCTTACTACCAAACGCAAAAGACCGTGGGTACCGGGATGTGTGGGGCCGATATTGAGGATCATTTCTTCATCACTCATACCGGGTTCGCGATAATCCTCAGCGCGGTAACTTTCCATGATATTGCGGTAGCGTGCTTCGGGCAGCTGGTAGGGTGGCATCTCGGTGGCACGATTGGGATGCGTCTTGCGCAAAGGATGACCTTCCCAGTATTCGGGCATCAGGATACGCTTCAGATTAGGATGATCGTCTATGTGGATGCCGAACATGTCATAAAGTTCGCGCTCATACCAATTGGCGGCTGACCATACGGTGCAGACGCTAGGTAACACCGGAGCTTCATCAGGTAGGCTCACTTTGAGGCGCAGATCGGCATTACCGGATAGCGATAGCAAATGATAGAACACAGTCAATCCACCGCCTCGTTCCGCCTCGTCGATGGCAGACAGGTCAAAGAGCATCTCAAAGCGGGGTTCTGCCTTATGTTTGAGAAAGGTTAGCGCTTCGGTGATCCGATCGGCTGGTACTGATAGGGTATCGATTTTATCGTGAGGTAATTCATCAGGAATAGCGGAGAAGAGAGTCTGCAGTTGTGTGGTAAGCGCTCGCTGTCTGTCCCTATCTGCCATTTGTCATCCCTCCACCCTGCGAGCGAGTGGCCGATGCTCGTTACCGATTGACTCCTGCAATATTACTAACCCCTCCAATAATGCTTCGGGGCGAGGAGGGCAGCCAGGTACGTAGACATCCACCGGCAGGATCTGGTCTATCCCTTGCACAACGCTGTAGATATCGTACATACCCCCTGAATTAGCACAGGAGCCCATGGAAATCACCCACTTGGGCTCGAGCATCTGGTGGTAGAGACGCAAAATCATCGGCGCCATCTTAATGAATACGGTTCCCGAGATGATCAACAGATCCGCCTGACGTGGTGAGCCACGCATGATTTCGGCACCAAAGCGAGCGATATCATGGCGCGGCGTGAACGCCGTCATCATCTCGACGAAGCAGCAGGAGAGGCCAAAATTGAATGGCCAGAGTGAATATTTGCGTCCCCAAGACACCGCATCTTCCAGTTTGCTGAAAACGGCTGTTAGAGGTCCCTGGCTGTTTTGTCTGGACTCCATGACAAACCTCCTTTGCACCATTCATAGGCCAAGCCAAGCAACAGAATCAATATAAAAACAATGGCACCAATTACACCTGGCAAGCCCAATTCCCAATAGGCTGCTGCCCAGACAAACAGAAACATCGCTTCAATATCGAATATCAGAAAGGAGACGGCGATCACATAGAAGCGCACAGGAGTCTGGGGACGCGCATCGCCGGTAGGAGGGATACCGCACTCAAAAGGTTGTTCCTTATCCCACTGCGGCCGATAGCCACCGAGCCAGCGTGATAGACTCAACAAAGAGAGTAGTGCGACCAGTACGAGTAAGGCAAATAGACCAATAACGGCAGCAGATTCCAAGTCTTGCATTTGGTCCCTCCTTCAACTTTAAAGCTAATTGTTATGATTGAGTCGTTCTGTACCTTTTCCTTTGGAAATTGAGACTTATTAGCAAAGTGCTATGCAGGTCTATGCAGGTAGATAGCTGGTGCGGAGAAAATCCAGCTCAATTCACTTTTGTTACAAGACAATGCTAAGGGATAACAAATAACCAAGCAATAATGCAATCGCATACATGATCCCAAAAAACCTCTTTTAGGATAATTTATTCTTTGATGGAGGAAGCTCTTAAGCTCACCTCCTGCCTGTGGATGAGTTAAAAAAATAGAATGAGTTGGTGAGGTGGGGTAAAAGAGCGATCAACCCATACAGATTGTGCTATCCAACAGTTGGAAAGGGATCCAGCAAGATTGTGTTTGCGTATCAAAAATTGCGCTAGGAAATCTCATTAATGAAATTGAAATTATTCTGCTCAGCTCAGAAGTATTATCTGATAATGATAAGTGACACATGAAATCCTTTAAGGGGGTCTAACACTATGTCCATGCTCTCAATCAATCCCGTTACAGGGCAAACGATACAATCCTTTCCCGCTTGGCAGGCCGATACCATTGATACCGTCCTGAGTGAGGTTGAATCAGCGCAGGAAAACTGGGCTTTGCTTAGCATCGAACAGCGATCTGTTTATATGCATAAGCTGGCGCAGGTTTTTCGTCAGCGTCGCGATGACTACGCAAATCTGATCAGTGAAGAGATGGGAAAATTACTAAAAGAAGCCAGAGCCGAGATCGACAAATGCGCACTGGGTTGTGACCATTTTGCAGAGCATGCCAGTACTTATCTGACTGATGAAATCATTGCGTCTGATGCCAGCCGCAGTCTTGTCGTTTATCAGCCCTTGGGTATCCTATTGTGCATTATGCCGTGGAATTTCCCTTTCTGGCAATTGATACGTGCTGCTGTTCCTGCGATGATGGCGGGCAATACCGTGGTACTAAAACATGCTTCCAATGTGCCTCGTTGTGCGCTTGCGCTGGAAGAAGTATTTCGCGAAGCAGGATTTCCTATCAATACTTTTCGCACATTGATGATTACTGCAAACCAGGTTGAAACAGTCATTGCTGATAAGCGCATTGCGGCTGTAACCTTGACCGGCAGCATTGCTGCCGGACGCAAAGTTGCTGCCATTGCGGGTCAGCATTTAAAAAAATGTGTGCTGGAACTAGGTGGGTCAGATCCCTTTATCGTACTCGATGATGCCGATCTTGAATTTACGGTAGCACAAGCGGTTACCGCTCGTTTTCAAAACATGGGACAAAGTTGTATTGCCGCTAAACGCTTTATTCTCGTGGACGCCATTGCGGATTCATTCGTACAACGCTTTAAAATGTTGATAAGTGAATTACATAGCGGTGATCCCAAAATTGAAACGACTACCCTTGCGCCGATGGCGCGTCCCGATTTGCGGGACGCTCTCCATGCACAAGTTGAACATAGTCTGGCCATGGGCGCTACCCTTGTGGCTGGTGGAGAATTTGTCGGTACTCAAGGCGCTTATTACGCACCGACCATCTTGGATCAGGTATGTCCTGGCATGCCTGCCTTTGATGAGGAATTATTTGGCCCGGTAGCGGTAATGGTGCGGGTTAAAAACGCTGAGGAAGCGATTCGCTTGGCTAATCAATCGTCATTTGGTCTGGGTGGAAGCGTATGGACACGCGATGTGGTACGAGGCGAGTTTATCGCTCGCCAAATCCAGGCTGGGAGCGTTTTCGTCAATGGCATCGTTAAAAGTGATCCGCGTTTACCGTTTGGCGGTATAAAAGAGTCTGGGTTTGGACGGGAGCTATCCTATCATGGCATTCGGGAGTTCGTGAATATTAAAACAGTGTGGGTTGGATAGTGGCGTGTAATAGACAAGTACAATCTCGACTGCTGTAATCTATGGCAAAAAGGCAACTTACAAAAAAGACAGGTTTTCGCCATGAAAAGCAATTCATGGCGAAAACCTGCTTCCACCTGTAAATTATAGATGATTCTGGTTAAAGTGGAGCTTAATAGTTCTTCTTGTCACCATCATTATTCTTTTTTCTGCTTTCATTTTGTCCATCTTCTCTTTGTCCTTTGTCAATAACCCCATCTTTATTGGCATCCATTTTCTCGAACATAGCGTCGCTGTGCTTGTCCCATTCTTCTTTAGTAACCTTGCTATCTTTATTGTTGTCCGCCGTGGTAGCACCACATCTGTTTTCGCCACATTTGTTTTCACCATATTTGTCGGCTTCAGCGACCATATAGCCTTTTTTCATAGACTGCATGCTGAAAAGATTCTCAGCAGCAGAAGCTATGGGTGCAATACCTAGGGTTACAGCAAAAGCAGAAACTACCATGACAGAGATGATAGATTTTTTTTTAGACATGATGTTTCTCCTAAGTTTGAACGAATACTACATTACAATCCATCAGAAAATCTGGCGAATAATTTTATTGCAGACGCAAAGCCAACTGCTATCGACAGACAAAACAGAATTTGTTTATGATTTCCTTTACACGCGGACTTCGCTTGGCTAAAGATAAAAATTGGTTGCACAGTATGCCGCTTTCGCAACATACTGCTCTGCTTTACACAGGAGAAGGGCACTATAGCCTAAACAGTTAAGAATAATTGAGAATGTATAGGATTTGAAGAACATATCGACGATTTGGTTTTGTTGTTTATGCTGTGCTTTGGCCTGTATCCATTTGTGTTCGATGAGACAATGAGAATACTCTTTGGATCATTCCTAGCTGGTTTTGTTATATCTGAGTTATATTTGAAAGCACCGATAGACCGAAATAGGCAACGTGAGAAATGCAACCAAGGAACGCCGCAAGGTGGTCCATTGAGTCTGCTACTAGCAAACATCTACTTGGATGTTTTAGACAAACAGCTGGAGCAACGAGGATGAAGTTTCTGTCGATATGCGGATGACGTAGCGGTATTTGTCAGCAGCGAACCCAGTGGTGAGAGAATTCACGTTTGAAGAGATGGGGACTGTGGGCTCCATCAGATTTTGCGATGATTTGAGTCGCTGGGTTTAACCGATGGATGCGGAAAACCGCACGTCCGGTGGTATGGGAGAGGTAACGGGCATAATCCATTACCCCGACCCGATTGATGTAACCTACACCATTACGCTCACATCAACTCAGAATGCGTCGTTGATACAAACCCGAGTCACCACGAAAAATGATCCGGGTTTAAGGAAAGCGTGCTCTGATTGCTCTGGGCAGGTATTTTAGAACCGCTCCAGCGTACTTAGCTGCATCACGCTTAGCCGGTCGCAGGTAAGCAACCAGCAGTTGACTGCCGCTGAAAACATAGAGAGGGAAGAAACAGTAATTATCATAGTAACCATGGAAGAAGCGTCCTTCCTGATTACCATGCACCAAATCGTCAGTAGCATTAAAATCCAGAATAAATTCTTCCGGCGGCATGGCAAAGGAGGACAAAAACTGTTCCATTAGCTCGCCGTGGATCGCCCAGGCTACTTGATGATCTGCCCAATGTTCGAAGCGGCACAACGTGGGACTGGAGGCGCCTTCCTGATTTTTTGACAAAGCAGTGAATAACGCAGGGTCAGTGCGCAATCGATCATGGGCGCTAAGATCTTCATAACCCTGAACGATACCGTAGACCCTCTGTCGTACCAGTAATAACCCACCATCCGAGAGGTAACGCTACCACCGTCAAAGGTAACTTCAATACGAAGGCGTGAAAAACCAGGGAAATAGCTCTCCTTGAATGGCACATTTTGACATCAGCAAAATCCAACTCAAATTAACCGTAAACCTATATTTTATAACGGTTTTAAAGGTCATCTGACTCTAATGCCATGAAATATCCGAGCTAAAAACCTACTTATAGGATGATATACCGAAAACTCGGTCAGCATTGTCAACGCCGACCAAGGAGGCCAAGCCACAATCAGTAGAAAAACGACTCGCTGCGTATCCTGTCAAAGCTTCCTTAGATGACTCCGGCTCTTATCAATCAATCTTTTCATTGAGGATCTCACACGCTTTCTCGGCCGCCTCATCTATTTTTTCCCACCGCTTCTGCCAAATTCTGCTTGTCGCAGGTGGGAAGTCCAGCGATGAAAGCCATCGAAATCGCTACTACTAAACATGTCTTTAAAATATTTATTGGTGTCTTCCCTTATTTTAGTAGATTAAAATGAAACCAACTTGTTTAGAATTTCCTTAATTGTAAAGTATATAAATGATGACCAGCACGATTGCTGGCACGCCGAGTAACCATGCCAGTAAATATTTACCCATTTCAATCTCCTTGGAAGAATTGCAAATTACCGATCTGTTATTTGATAGGCATCCGCTCAGGAAAATGAGTCGAGTGCATGCTGCTTCTGAAGACAGCATCAGAAAATTGAGTCATAGGCTGGAAAGGCTAGTGCAATCGTGTCATGCTATTCAAACTGATACAATTTGTAGCTTACAGCGTGAAGCGGTCGCAGTCTGTGCGGTGCCGTCAGAGAATAAATGCGGCGCAGATAAGTGCGGATGTGGATAATCACTCATGTTATTCCATTTCTAAATCGTCGGATAATTTGTCAACTTCGCCTGCCTACTATTTTTACTGTATGCAGTGAGTTCAAACCTTGATTTTTTTCTTGATAATGTCGATCGCATTGTGATCACGTCGGAAAGCAGCTGATCATATTCCATCTTGACAACTTTATAGCACTCGCAAACCTTGGCCTCCAGGCGCGGTCGATCCAGCACCGTGATGTGGCCCCGCTGGTAATGGATTATGTCCTCGCGTTGCAATTTACCGGCTGCGTCAGTAATGCCTTCGCGTCGCACGCCAAGCATATTGGCGATCATTTCTTGCGTCATTGTCAACTCGTTCGATGGCACGCGGTCAAGGTATAACAGCAGCAGACGGCAGAGCTGCTGTTCCACCGAATGATGCCGATTGCACACTGCCGTCTGTGCAATCTGCGTGAGCAGCGACTGAGTGTAACGCAGCAACAGATGCTGCATCGGCATAACGTGATTGAATTCCTTTTTCAGCAAATCACCCTTTAATCGGTATGCATAGCCCGCGCCCTGCACCACGGGAACATTCGGCATGGTACTCCCACCCATAAAGAGGGACACCCCGACTAGTCCCTCATTGCCGACTATCGCGATTTTGGTTGATTTACCATCCTTCGTGAAATTGAGTAGAGCCACGATCGAGGTAGTGGGAAAGTAGACGTTATTCAGTTTACAGTCTGGTCCGCACAGGGTTTCGCCGATCAGCATCGGCACCAGTTCCAGATGAGGAAGCAGTTGTTCCAACTCATCTGGGGGCAGGGCGGCGAGGAGATGGTTCTGGTGTGCGCTATGGGGAATCTTGGAATGAGCAGTAGACATGGGTAATCTCCTTTTAAGCTAAAACTGCGTGCATATAAAAAGATGATTATTGAGCCGGCTAGATAAAGTTTTAACTATTAAATTATATTTATAGCAATAAACTTGTCGCTTGAGTGCCGCTACAGTAGGCGGTAACTTTATACGATACTTGGCAGAATCAATGAGCTTTAATAGATCAATAGAATACCGAAAAATGTTGACTAAAAATATACGTGCAAACACGTAGATTTAACCCTTGTTGATCGGTGATCAAGAAATCCTTTTTTGAACTCAAGCTTTGCTCTTGTAATACGTCAAAAGTTTGGATGCATTTTCCCTTTCAGACGAAAGAAATTCAAGGAGAAATAGTCAGATCAGAAATGAAAAAAGCCGGAGCAAGCAGAAAGCGGATCGGAATCAGAATGGCTTGCATGAAGTATCGCTTTGTGCAAGTAGGCGCGACGATGCCCTGCCGGGCAGACCGTGATGTTTAAGAATCCTAGCGACCACCCAGGTTTTTCAATAGCAGATGGACTTCTGTTACCAGGTAGAAGGAGGCAGTCAAATTCTCTACCACCTGCTGGAAAGTACGAACTGGTAAACACTCTTTAACGCAAACACTGAAAAGCTCAAAATGACAAAAAGCTTAGAGCAAATTCCAACAATAAGCATCATTAAAGCTATTGATTGGGCCCTCAAATAGTTTTAGGCAGCATATTTGACAAAGCGATCGTAGATATAAGCTTTAGCGCGCTCGGGTCACTCTGCTGGGCTTTCTTATGCTGCCTTTTTCCATGCATATCAGATCTGAAAAACACAAGAAATTCTATTTATTTGCGAACTTGATCTATAGTTTTGGCATCAAAATTCAATCTTCTTTCGTGCCGGATCAATAAGCCAATTCTCTACCTTCATAGGACATAAAATAAAATATGTGCGCTAGCGCACAGAAACGACAGGGGATTAGGTATACTTTTTTTATCGCACAAGAGTGGAGCTTGTATTGAAAGCATCACATTGTATGCAGGGTAGATTTGGCATTTGAAAACCCGGTGCGGGGTTGTTTGTTTAACGAGGACAACAGTTATAGAAGAGAGAAAACCAAGCAAGAGATGAAGAGGGTAGGATAGTTATGGGTACAAATTTCATTTTAACGAAGGACCTATTTATGCAGCTTGGTTTGTTTGAGCTTCCTTGGTGGGGTTATGTACTGATTACGCTGGGTTTGACTCACATGACTATCGCCTCGGTGACAATTTTTCTACACCGGCACCAGGCGCACCGAGCGCTGGAGCTGCATCCTATCGCCAGTCACTGCTTCCGCTTCTGGTTGTGGCTCACTACCGGGATAATTACCAAGGAATGGGTGGCCATTCACCGCAAGCACCACGCCAAGTGCGAAACCTTAGAAGATCCACACAGTCCGCAGATTTATGGCATCGGAACAGTCCTGTTCAAGGGTGCCAAACTCTACCGTATGGAAGCCAGGAACACTGCAACGCTAGAGAAATATGGTCACGGCACCCCAGACGACTGGCTTGAGCGCGACCTGTATTCAAAGCATGACATGCTCGGTATCGGCATCATGCTGGCGATTGATCTCGTCCTGTTCGGTCCGATCGGCCTCATCATGTGGGGCGTGCAGATGGTGTGGATCCCGTTCTTCGCCGCCGGTGTTATCAACGGCGTCGGCCACTACTGGGGTTATCGCAATTTCGCATCGAATGACACCTCTACCAACATCGTGCCGTGGGGCATTCTGATCGGAGGTGAGGAGTTGCACAACAATCACCACGCCTATGTGACTTCTGCCAAGCTGTCTAACAAGTGGTGGGAATTCGACATTGGCTGGGTGTACATTCGCGCCCTGGAGATAATGGGCCTGGCTACAGTGCGTAAAGTGGCACCCAAGATCCGTTTTAACCTGACCAAGACTCGCTGCTGCGACATAGAGACGCTGCAAGCCGTCATCACGCATCGCTACGACGTGCTGGCCAGGTACGCAAAATACCTGAAGCAGACCGCAGTAGCTGAAATTCGCAATTTGCACGCCAGAAATCTCACAGGCCTGCAAGATGCCCCTGCGCTGGAAGCGGTTAAGCATTGGCTGCAAAGGGATGCGGGTGAGCTGCCGGAGAAAGAGCGGGCAGCCTTGGAGCAGGCGCTCCATTCCAGCGAGGTGCTAAGGACCATCTACTCGATGCGACAGGAACTGACCGTTCTGTGGAGCCGCTCTACTGCATCCAAGGAACAGCTTGTAAAGCAACTGGAAAACTGGTGTCAACGTGCCGAGGAGAGTGGCATCAGTGCATTGCAGGAATTCTCCCGGAAATTGCGTTGTTACGACTAACCGTTTGGAAGGAGAAATAAAATGACACTAGGAACAATACTGCTGATCATTCTGATTCTGATCCTGCTTGGCGTGATTCCAACGTGGCCCTACAGCAGGGGGTGGGGTTACGCCCCCAGCGGCATTCTCGGGATAGTGTTGCTGATCCTGGTCATTCTGTTGCTGATGGGCCGAATATAGCGCTCGATTGATTGCGTGGAAAGTTATAGAGTCAAAGTAATGACAGGAGATTACACAACAGGTTCTGTGCTTTAACGCGCAGGGCCTGTTGTGCGTATTTTTTTAGCGAACGAAGGGAAGCGAATATCGGCATGATTGCCGGGAAGCGCGATTAGTTGGCTGGCAAGAACCAGGAAATTTATGGCGGGGTTATGAAGGGTGAGGCCGAAAAGTAGGTCAATCTCAGTCGCAATCAATCCACTACTCATTCAAGGAGAAATGTGTGCTCGTGACATTTACAACCGATGCTTATGCCGACATTACCATGTTTGGGGACGACGCGCTTGCCATGTTGAAAATGATGGGGCACAGCGCAACCGTGCCAGGCGCTATTCTGGCAGCGGATGTTCCTCAAGCACTGAGTCGCTTAACAGCCGCTTTAGATGCACAAAAAGAAGTCTCACCAGCAGTCGAGGATAAGGATGCGGATACGGATGAGCCAGCGGTGAGCATGGTTAATCGAGGACTGCCTCTAATTGAGCTACAGACTGCCGCAGCAAAGGCAGGTTGTGCCGTAATGTGGAAATAAATCGATACCAGGAAGAAAATAGGCTAAGTGGAAGGTCTATCTGCAGGAGCCATGCTAGGAGGCCGCATACCAGAGCACCGCGAAGTAATGGCATGCAGTACCCACCATTACAAACAAATGCCAGAGGAAGTGACCGTATCGAAAGCGCGCATCGGTCACAAAAAAACACGCCAACGGTGTAAGCCATGCCCCCTGCAACCAGCCATAGTAGACCGGATACAGGTATGCGGGTATACAATGGATAAATTGCGATCAGAAGAGCCATCCCATAAGCAGATAAAGACTGGTGGAAATGATAGGATGGTGCCTCTTATCCAACACCTCAGTGCCACCCCGATTGCAGCAAAACTCCAGACGATCCCAAGGAACATCCAGCCCCACGCGCCTCGAAGCACACCAAGCGTGAACGGCGTGTAGGTGCCGGCGATAAGGAGAAAGATCGCGCAGTGTTCGAGAATCTTAAACACACGCTTGGCCTTGCCTCGCGGCAGGGCGGGATAGAGAGTGGAAGTAATTCTATTTCGCGTTATAATATGCAACAATAAGTCATCTAGGCTCACGTAAATGGATGACAATTATGGCAAGACCAGCAAGTGGTGAAGAGCATCTTGAATTGGCCCGAAATGCGGTACGGATCGCTAAAACAGCCGATGAACTGCGTAGCGCACAGGCTTTACTGCTGCCACTCGAATTGGGTCTGAGTCTGGAGCAGACGGCCATTGCTATTGGTCGATCAAAAGGCAAGACCTGCACACTGCGTACAAATTACTGCAAGCGAGCCACTGGAAGAATGGCTGCGCCCGTTGCCAAGCGTAATCTGCGTAATCGGGCGAACCGATCGCTTGAAGAAGAGAAGGTGCTGTTGCAGGAGGTATTTGACAGTGCCGGCGTTGGTGGCGTATGGGTGGTTCCGCCGTTTGCCGATAAGTTGCGCCAGAAGATGGGTGTCCCGCTTTCGCTTTCGGCCATATACCGAATGCTTGCGCGCCATGGTTGGCGTAAGATTGCGCCCGATACCACCCACCCGAAAGGAGATCTCTTAGTCCGGGAAGACTGAAAAAAAAACTCCCCGGGGTGCTGGGTCAAGCGATAACAGAGTTTGCTGTGCCTCGCCCCATGCGGCTGATGTTTCAAGACGAAGCACGATTTGGCCGCATCAGCGACTGCCGTCGCGCATGGGCGCCTCGTCCAGTGCGTCCGCTAGTCAAGGCTATGCTTACCTGCGAGTACACCTACGCTTATGCGACAGTCTGTCCGCTGGACGGAAAGTTTGACAGCTTGGTATTACCTAATGTCAACACTGAGTGCATGCAAATCTTTCTTGATGAAATCGCCAGGCGCTACCCCAATGAGAATATCGTTATGGTGATGGACGGTGCTGGCTGGCATCGCAGCCATTCGCTGACGTTAGCTGAGAATCTTCGCTTGCTGCTACTGCCACCTTATTCACCTGAACTCAATCCAGTCGAGCACCTGTGGGATGAGTTGCGCGAAAAGAACTTTCATAACCGTGTATTTGACAGCATCGGCGCGCTCGAATCTCATTTAGTTGATGCACTTCGACATATGGAGGAAACTACGGATGTGGTGAAATCAATCGCCGGATGGGATTGGATAATTAATTCACTTTGTAACGCCAATTAGAATAAGATAAAGCAGCACCATCGTTGCCGCGAAGAGGCTTGCACCTGCGATGAATCCCGTGTCTGCGTGCTGCACTGCATGCATAATAAGAAATGGGGTTGCCACAAGTGCTGCGACCAGTCCTATACCATGGCTGATGCTGTTCGCGATCTCTTCCCCTCGGGACTGCTCACGTTCGGGCTCTGCAAGCAATATTTTCACGATTTTCCAATCTACGGTCTAACGCGGGTGTGGAAAACGACTTGATGGGTCAAACAACACCGTTTTCGGGAGATACTTGAACTTAATTTTTCGTCGAACGGAGATAATCGAATACACAGCATTTTGAGAAGTGGAAGTCAATTCTGCTCACCTCTGGGTACAATTTTATGAATAGTATTTGCAATGTCCACGCTACACGCTGATCGGTACACGCATTAGCGTGGAATGGTTTAACAAGGCTAGCTACATTTAATCTTTAAACTGATCTTTCAATTTTATAGCAGTCTCTCGAACAGCGCTACTTAGTTTATCCCACGCGTTCTCTGCACCATCCTTAAGATACTCTCGCTTATCCTCGCTAGCTTCACTTACTTCTTTCAGCATAGCCTTCGCAGCATCAACCTTTTGCTCAAGCTTTCCTATATGTTCATTATATTTGATACGGGTATCGGCTGCAGAGCTCTTCACTTTGGCTCTGAGCTCTGCCAATTTGGCCTGCGCCAGCTCAACCTCGGCTTCTATCTTTTGATTGTATGCTTCTTTCGTGCTCATAATGTACGTCCTATGTTAATCAATTCAGGATTGATTCTTAGACTTCGTAATAATCCAAGCCAAAAATAGTAATAGTGCAGCTCCGACGCGTGTGCCGTGAAGGTGTCCCCGATGCTGCCGGAAAGTTGCAGGAACTCGGCGTAATCGAATACAACCGCGGACATATCACGATACTGGATCGGTCCAGACTTGGGCAGTTGAGTTGTGAGTGTTACGCCTTCGTCAAGAAAGAAACCAATCGCCTATTACCCAACATTTTTCCACGTCAGGTTAGTTGACAGATTGAGCGATGGTTTGAGTACCGCGCAACCTAGCAATATGTCTCTGCAACCACTTAGAGTCTGTTTCAAAACTCCTGAAATAGGGTTGAGTGAGGGCTAATCCTTTGATTTGCTTGTAGAGTTATCAAAGCTTTAAAAGGAAGATCAAAGGGTATGAACACCCATCACCCAGAAAGAGGGTGCAAGAGGGTGCGCGTGAGCAGTAAAGTTACGCAAGCGATATGGCTGACGCGGCATGGGAAAAGATCAAACTTCATTCACCGCCGCCATCCAGAATAGGTCGCCCTCGCACAACCTGTCTTTGCGCCATAGTTAACGCGATTTTCTACTTGCTGCAATCGGGTTGCCTGTGGAACATGCTCCCAAAGACTTTCCGCCGTGGCAGACGGTCTACCGATATTTTCAGGATGGGAGAAAATGGGACGTGGGACCGCATCCATGGCGTTCTGTATTGGGCTGTCCGCGATCTGGAAGGTCGACAGGTAAGCCCGACGCTGGCCATGATCGATACGCAATCTGTCAAAACCCGCCCTGATGCATGGGGAGATATCGGCTTTGACGCAGGAAAGAACATCAAAGGTCGTAAATGTCATTCGTCGTTAATATTCTCGGCATGATCCTGAAAGCCAATGTCCCTTCAGCTGGAATACAAGACCGCGACGGCGCGGCCCTGGCGCTGGCCAGAATTACGCGACCCGCTTCTCCTTCGTCGAAAATATCTTTGCCGATGGCGTATATGCAGGCCTCATCGCGCAGGGCAACAGTTCACTGTCCATTCAAATCGTCAAACGATCTAGTATCGCCAAAGGCTTCGTCGCGTTCTGCCAGGACGGTGGATCGGCGAGCGGACGTTCGCATGGCTCAATATCAATAGACGCTTGGCAAAGGATTTTGAAAGGCACGCCAAAACTGCACTCACCTTCATTTACACCGCCATGATAAAGCTCATGTCACGAAGACTCGCTCGGAATGTGGAGTTTTGAAACAGACTCTTAGTCAAACCTTCTTTAAGCAGTATGGGTGTGCCCTCTCTGTGCTGTAACGTACAGACAATGGTGTGATTATCGATCAAGCTATATTTTCGGGATTGTTTAGCACCTTTCTCGGACCATTTTCTGGATTTTTTCATGCTGCAGGATAACTAGATGTTGACTACAACACCGGCACGAGTGATCAATCACCTGATTGGATGTTTGCCGCGCGAGGAACGAAACAGAGTTCTAAAACGCTGCGAGCTGGTAAGGCTGGTTTTCGGAACTACCTTGTGTGAAGCCAATCAGCCTTTACAGCACGTATACTTTCCACTTACCGGTTTCATCTCACGGGCGGTAGCAATGGACGGCCATCAACCGCTGGAAGCAGGACTAATTGGTAACGAAGGCATGCTCGGCGTGACGCTCGCGCTGGGAATCAATGCTTCACCGCTGCGAGCAATGGTGCAAGGTGCCGGTACCGCGTTGAGGATGACCGCCGCGCAGTTCCAGCACGAATTGCGCGAGAGCGCCTGCTTGCTGGACACGCTCAACCGTTACTTGTACGTATTGATGACGCAATTGTCGCGAACCAGTGCCTGCAACCATTTCCATAAGATCGAGCCGCGGCTGGCGCGCTGGTTGCTAATGACGCATGACCGTGCACACGCCGATCATTTTCATCTTACGCATGAGTACCTCGCCAACATGCTCGGGGTGCGCAGAAGTAGCGTCACCATCGCTGCAGGCATGCTGCAACGGAGAAAGGTCATCAGCTATAACCGCGGTGAGATCAGTATCCTTGACCGGAAGGAGCTCGAAGCGACATCCTGCGAGTGTTATGGCGTGATGAACGATCATTATGTTAGGTTGTTCGCTTAGTCCTGTTTTATAGGCATATTTTCAAGGGCATTTCAATAAACCTAAATTCCTCAGTTGGAATTTATGATGAAAATAGCTGTAATCTAATACTATCAATGGTTCCCGGTTAAAAATGTTAACTGCTCCTCAGTTATAGTAAACAAGCTGAAAGCAAGGCGTGACAACACTTTTAGCAGATTTGATTATTTCACTAAAATCTCGCGCCTGATTGGTGATGCCATGGATCTATGAAAGCACCTTAATCAGTAGGGTTCTTGAGCGATTTAAGAGATTTCAACTGAGGAATTTAGGATAAATACAACTTTTGTTGCCGTACGAATAGCTTACAAATTATCCGCAAAGGTCGGCGATACAAATTGGATTTGTATAAATCTGCCTGGAAGTGTTGTTCATCAGCTTTTGCATCATGTTGCAGGCCAGCCTGGTGAAATATTCGGGTTAAACGCTTGGCCGCGCTTTCAGCCAGGCAGAAAATTCGCTACCCAGCTCCGGATGAGCAGATGCAATATCTACACTGGCCTGTAGCAATCCCAGCCTGCTGCCACAGTCATAACGTTTGCCGTGGTAGCGATAAGCCAGTACTTGCTCTGAACCAAGCAGGGCTGCAATGCCATCAGTGAGTTGAATCTCACCCCCAGCGTCGTGAAGTTGTGCGCGGATGTGCTCGAATACTGCTGTGGTCAGGATGTAGCGCCCAGCGACTGCCAGGTTACTGGGGGCAACACTAGGATGAGGTTTTTCCACCAAGCCGGTGATCTTGATAAGATCTGGCGTCAGCGTCTCTCCTTGAACGATACCGTAACGGCTGGTCTGATCCTGCGGTACTTCCTGCACCGCTAGAATGCTGCACCGGTGTTGATCGAAAAGGTCGGCCATTTGCTGCATGATGGGTGGGTCGCCTACCATCAAGTCGTCGGCCAACAGCACCGCAAAGGGCGCGCCGTGAACCAGGTGTTCGGCGCACAACACGGCATGACCCAGACCGAGTGCCCTGGATTGGCGGATGTATACACATTCCATGTCATCAGGCTTAATGGCATTGACGATCGCGATTAAATCGTCTTTGCCATGGGCAGCCAGCTCAGTTTCCAGCTCATAAGCCGTGTCGAAATGGTCTTCAATTGCGCGTTTATTGCGGCCTGTCACAAAGATCATTTCGCGTATGCCGGCAGCATAGGCTTCTTCAACTGCGTATTGAATAAGCGGTTTATCAACGACTACCAGCATTTCTTTTGGTGAGGCTTTGGTGGCCGGCAAAAAACGTGTTCCTAAACCAGCGACTGGAAAAATCGCCTTGGTGATAGCTTGCTGATTACAGTTATGCATGATGGAAACCTCAAAAAATGTTATTTGATATTGGCCTCATCCCGCCTGCATACCGGGTGGAGAGAAAATGTAGTTCATCGTAACTCCTTGCACTAGCAAAGCAGAGTACTGAAAAATACATGAATGCTTTCGGTTTATTACCTAGAGTGAGGACTATGCTCATGTTTATCTGCTGGATCATCAATGTGGCTGGGGCAGGGTTACGATGTTTACTTCGACCGTATGATCCTGGCGATCGTCGATCAGCGGAATGATTTTGTCGGGGCGTTCGATGCCATCTACCGTGACGCGCATTGCACTGCTCTGCATAGCATCGCCGGCATCCAATTGCGACACGGTGATATGGTAGACGGTCTCCCGATACCGGTAATGCAGTTTGAACGCTTGCCAGGACGCAGCCAGGCAGGGAGCAAAATGCAGTTTGTCCACATCCAGCCTCAGGCCGAGCAGAGCTTCCACAATTAGACGGTACATCCAACCGGCGGAACCCGTGTACCAGCTCCATCCCCCGCGACCGGCGTGCGGCGAAACCGCATATACATCGGCGGCGACGACATAGGGTTCAACTTTGTAGATCGCCACATCCGCTGCCGATTTTCCATGATTCACCGGATTGATCATGGTCAGCAATTCCCACGCGCGCTGACTGTCGCCCAAGGCGGCGAATGCCATTGCGGTCCAGACAGCGGCATGGGTGTATTGCCCGCCGTTTTCGCGCACGCCAGGAACATAACCTTTGATGTAGCCCGGATCCAGATCCGATTTGTCGAATGGCGGATCCAGGAGCTGGATTAACGCATGATCGTGCCGCACCAGTCGGGTATATACGGCGTCCATGCCCATGCGCGAACGTGCGCTATCGCCCGCGCCGGAGAGCACTGACCAGCTTTGTGAGATCGAATCAATCTGGCATTCGATGTTGGTTGCCGACCCTAGCATGGTACCGTCGTCGAAGTAGGCGCGGCGATACCATGCGCCATCCCAGGCATTCTGCTCGATACGTTGGCGCAGTTGCTCGGCTTCGCGCTGGCACTGCTCAGCAAACGGCACGTCACCCTGCTGTTGCGCTAGCACTGCGAAGCGCGTAAGCACTTCATACAGGAAAAAGCCGAGCCAGACACTTTCGCCCTTGCCGTGCATGCCTACCAGGTTCATCCCGTCGTTCCAGTCTCCGGAGCCGATCAGCGGCAGACCATGCTCGCCAAACGCCAGGCCGTGCCGGATGGCGCGTACGCAGTGTTGGTACAGGCTGGCTGACTCGGTAGAGCGCCCTGGCAGGTCATAATATGAGTCATCCTCAGGGCTGACCGGGCGGCCTTCGAGGAAAGGAATGGATTCATCCAGCACACCGGTATCACCGGTACTCAGCACATAACGACACACCGCCAGTGGCAGCCAGAGGTAGTCGTCGGAGCAATGGGTGCGTACACCACGGCTTGACGGTGGATGCCACCAGTGCTGTACATCGCCTTCCACAAACTGATGCGCCGCGCACAGCAGCAATTGTTCGCGCACGCGTTGCGGCTCGGCATGGATCAGCGCCATCACGTCCTGCAGCTGGTCGCGGAAACCGAAGGCGCCACCCGATTGATAATAGCCGCTGCGTGCCCATAGGCGAGAGGCAAGCGTTTGGTAAACAAGCCAACCATTAGCCAGCACGTTGAGAGACGGATCTGGGGTTTCCACCTGAACCGCGCCGAGAGTGTGGTTCCAGTATTGCCACACCGCTTCGAGCGCAGCATGCGCGGCGGCCGATCCACGAAAACGGCGCACCAGATTGCGCGCATCATCAGCCCCACGTCTGCCGGCCTGGCCCAGGCGGAAGATGATCTCGCGTTCTTGACCGTCAGCCAAGTCGAAGCCCACCTGGATTGCAGCGCAAGGATCCAATGCTGCCCCTACCTTGCCTGAAAGCCGTGTACGCGTCATCGCTGCCGGATTTTTGAGCGAGCCGTTACGTCCAATGAACTCAGCGCGGTCGCAACTGATCGAGCGATTGGTCTCATCCACATCGAAGAAAGCAATCCGACCGATGAATTCCGTGTTGTAAGGGTTGTGGGCGAACAGCGCACCGCTGCCGGAATCCACTTCGGTGGTCACGTGCAGGATCGATTTCGGCCGCAAATCGCCCAACACCCACTCCACGTAGCCGGTCGCGGAAAGCCGCCGCGGCCGTCCTGATGCGTTACGCACTTTCAATACCGAGAATTTGACCGCAGCATCCACAGCTACGTACACCCACAGCTCTGAGACGATGCCTCCTTCGGTATGCTCGAACACGCTATAACCGAAGCCATGCCGGCTGACGTACGCATTCGCGCCGCGACAGGGGAGGGGTGTGGGTGACCAGAAATGACCACTCTCCTCGTCGCGCAGATAAAAAGCTTCTCCGCTCGCATCAGACACCGGGTCGTTGTGCCAGGGGGTGAGACGGAACATGTGCGCGTTTTCGCTCCAGGTATAAGCTTGGCCGCTCTCGGAAATGACGGTGCCAAAATGCGGATTCGCCAATACATTCACCCATGGCGCGGGCGTCACTTGTGCGGCCGTAGTGGTGATGACGTACTCGCGCCCGTCCCGTGTGAACCCGCCCAGTCCGTTGTGCAGAATGAGATCGCGCTGCGGCAATAGGCTGCCGTCAGGAAGATCAGCGTGGTGGCTTTGGCTCGGCCGTAAGCGCGGCATCCGCACATCCCTCAGGCTACGGCGGTTGATCTGCTCCGCCAGCGTTCCTTGGCTGTCCGTTATGATCGCGCGCGCGACCGATTGGAACAGAATACGGTCTTCGTTCGATATCTGTTCCGCGCGTCGCACGAAGATGCCACCCGGTCGATCGATGACATGCGCTTCGACACCTGCCGCAATCAAACCGATAATTTGATCCTGGAGCAATTGCCGGTAACCGGCACGGTCTTCGTTCCAGATCACCAGATCCACCACCAGCCCTTTGAAACGCCAGTAAGCGTGAGCCTGCACCAGTTGACGTACCAATTCGATATTGGCTGCGTCGCCAATCTGCAGCAGGACGATGGGCAAATCGCCAGAAATGGCATAGCTCCATAAACCGGATTGCCCACGACGATTCTGCATCAGAATGCTTGCTTCGGCGCGAAGCAAGCCGTTGGTATAGATAACAGAATTAGCCAGGCGTCCGTAGAGTTGAGCGTCATCCTCGCTCGCATTGAGTTGGCGTAACACCACTTGGGCATGTGTCCAGGCGACATTAAAAACACGATTTGCGATCCGTCTATCCTGATATCTTTCGATCAGGTTTAATGCGGCATCACGGGTTTCCCCCATGCCACTCACCATATCGAGGATAATCGTTTGTTCCGGATCGAGCGTAATGGCATGGCGAATGGCGACAATCGGATCCAGCACTGAGCCTTGGCTACCGGAAAGCACCCCTGATGATGCGCCGCCCATCGCTTGCGGGTCGGCGGTGGTGTGGCCGCGGCCAATGAATTGCATCCTATCCGTCTCATAAGAGATGGTATCGATATCCGCTCCGTGCGCCGTCATCATGTGAAACATCCAGGATGTTTGCTCGGCAGCTGAACGCGGCCGGCGCGTGCAAAGTATCGCATGGCGTTTCTCGTCGATCTCGGTCTGCACGAACAGATTGCTGAAAGCCGGATGCAGCGCATCTGCGGCAGGTACGGCAAGCACGATTTCCGCGTAACTCGTTATCGTGATGGTGCGGCGGTTATGGGTGCGGTTAGTGATGCGCACGCGGCGCAGCTCGATATCGTCCTCTGGTGATACCACGATCTCGGTATAGGTTTCGAAATGGCCATCGCCTATGGAATCGCGGCGACGAAATTCAGCACGTCCCTCGGAGAATATCACTTCGTAATACTGTGGCTGTTTCAGTGTCGGCTGATACGCGGTCGACCAGATCTCCCCACTACGCTCGTCACGAAGATAACAGAACGATCCCCAGTGATCGCAAATCGTGTCCTCACGCCAGCGTGTGACGGCGAGATCTTTCCAACGGCTATAGCCGCCGCCGGCGTTGGTGATCATCACATGATAGCGTCCGTTGGACAACAATTGCACTTCGGGCATTGGCGTATTAGCATGGTTGTAAACACGAATCGGCGCTTTTGCAGTACGGGAGGTCAGTCGAATGTCAGAAAATTGGGCCGTGCTCGGAAAGAGCGCCATGGTTCTGGGAATCCGCTCCTGGAGCAGCAGCAAGGTTGCCTGGAACAGCGGGACCGACTCGAAGCGCTTCTGCATCGGACGATCCAACAGCAGATAGGCCAGGGAAAGCAGACTCATTCCCTGGTGGTGCGCCATATAAGATCGTACTATAGTACTCAATTCCCCGCGTCGTTGGCGCGATGGGGTGTAGTCAATGGCTTCGTAAAAGCCGAATTTTCCTTCCAACCCTTGCGCAGCGAGTTGTTGCAGGTTCAGGCACGCCGCTTCGGGCGCCACCATCAGTGCCAGTACTGTGGCATAGGGGGCAACGACTAGGTCATCGGCGAGTCCACGTTTGAGTCCCAGACCAGGTACACCAAATGCCCGGTACTGATAATTGAGATGCATGTCGACCAGGTTATAGCCAGACTCCGACATGCCCCACGGAATGCCACGCTGCCGCCCATACTCGATCTGCCGTGCCACCGCCGCCTTATAGGTCTGGTCAAGCAGCGTGTTATCAAAGGTCGGCATGACCAGAAGCGGCATCAGGTACTCGAACATCGAGCCGCTCCACGATAAAAGAAAGGGTTCGCCGCCGGCGGTCGTGAGCAGACGTCCCAGGGCAAACCAGCTCTCCTGCGGCACTTGTCCCTGCGCGATCGCGACGAAGTTGATCAATCTTGCTTCCGAAGCCAGCAAGTCGTAGTAACTCGCATCCCGCTTCTGTTTATCCACGTTGTACCCTATCGCCAGCAGACGCGACGATTTGTCATACAGGAAGTCATACGGCATGCATGCGAGCCCGCTTGACAGCATGGCAAGCCGTTCGACAGTCGAAATTCGTTCTGTAGCACGGCGGCTGGCTTGTGTGATGCAGCCTCTAAACGCATGCAACCACTTGCGTTCCGCGGATGTCGCAGTATCCACAAGGGGTACGTCGAGCCGCTGTTCAATTGTCGGCAATAATCCACCTTCAAGGTTTGCCAATTCCTGCAGCGTTGGGATTGCGGTGAGGCCGAAGTTGTCGTCAAGCCCGCTCGGTGCGGTTGGCAGAACTAGCCAGGGGGCGAGAAAGTTCAATTCGTCGAGAGCGGCGCGACATTGCCGGACCAGCGCATGCGCCCACCAAACCACATCACTCTCAGAAGTTGTCTCAGAGATGACTGCGCTGGCGTGATCCAAGGTCGGGTGGTGCGTGGAATCCTCATCCGTCTCCAGGTATCCTCCGGTTTCTGCGTGCCATCTTTGTCTGTCTGACACCAGCGCGCTAGCTGTTTGAGGCAGCTTCCGAGAGACAGCTTCAATGCTGTCGGCAAACTCCTCTGCGCGTTTCGCCAGTTGGTCGAGGCGCTGCCACGCCAGTGCGAGCGTAGTTGGCGGGGAACTGCATGCCGACTCGATATCCGCCTGCAATGAAGCGAGTAGGTCTGACCGGGCGTTCCCTGCCGCATCCACCAGAATTCCTAGCGTGTCGTGGAGTCCGTGGAACCAGCGCGCGCCGAGGATTCTGTCATCGGGAAGCGTGAGCAGACCCGAGTGCAAGGTCAGCAGATGACCTGCGAGGTTTCCACTGTCCACCGTCGAAACGTAAGCCGGATGCAGCGGTTTCAATGATTGTGTATCGTACCAGTTGTAGAAGTGGCTACGATGCCGCTCCAGCGTTTGCATGGTGTCGAGGGTATGTGCCGTGCGCTCGATGAGTTGCCCAGCCGGAATGTAGCCGAAATCGTATGCAGATAAATTCGCGAGTAGCGCCATTCCCATATTGGTCGGCGAAGTACGATGCGCAACGGAAGCGCCGCGATACTCTTGATAGTTATCCGGCGGCAGCCAATGATCTTCCGGACTAACAAAAGTTTCGAAGAACGCCCAGGTTTTGCGAGAAAGCTTGCGCAAGAAGACGGTCTGCCTAGCCGATAGTCGTGCTTCCCGGCGTGCGAGCGGTTGGCCGATCCACCAGACAATCACGGGTGAACCTAGCCACAGCAGCAGGATGGGTCCCGCTACCGCGAGTGCAGCAGGCTGGAACAGCAGCAGATAGAGTGCCGCAGCAATGGCAATCAGCGGGGCGATCCACATCGCGCGCAAAGTGGCGGCGAAGTCCGTGCGGCTGTTACGTGCGGCTTCGCCCGACGGATTCCATTCGAGCAGCCGTCTGTGGGTGAACAGCATACGTCCCGCTGTACGTACGATTGCATCCAGGCTGAACCAGGCTTCGTAGGGAAGGCATGTCAGGGTAAAGGCCGCTTGCGCCAGGCGTTGGCTTGCCGTGTTGAGTACAGCGGTAAAATGTTGGCGTAACGGTACCTCGTGCGGCTTGTGAAAGATTTCCACAACCGATGTGATCAAAGGTGGAATCAGGAGTGTACCGATCACTGCCAAAGTCCAGAGCAAGGGTGATGCAAGCACCACCCAGCCTAGCAACAGCAGCAGCGTCAACGCTGTCGGCACGAGACTGCGCCGCAGGTTGTCGAACAGTTTCCATCGCGACAGACGCGAGAGCGGGTTCTTCAGTCGATGTTTATCGGGACCGGGAATGCGTGGCAACAACCAGCCCAGCAATTGCCAATCGCCACGTATCCAGCGATGACGGCGGCTCACGTCCACGCTGTAGTGCGCAGGGTAATCCTCATGCACATGTACATCGCTCAATAAGCCGGCGCGCGCATAACATCCCTCCAGCAAATCGTGGCTGAGAACCTGGTTTTCGGGAAAGCGCCCATTCAATGCCCGCTCGAACATATCCACCTCATAGATGCCCTTACCGATAAACGAGCCTTCGCCAAATACGTCCTGGTAGACATCGGAGATGGCGCGGGTATAGGGGTCGATGCCGGCTTCACCACCATGCAATCGCGCATAACGCGAGCGGTTGGTGCCTTCCAGGCTTACACTGACGCGCGGCTGGAGAATACCGTAGCCTTCGTGTACGCGCTGCCGCTGTTCGTCATAGCGTGGGCGATTCAGCGGATGAGACATGGCAGCCACAAGCTGCCGTGCGACGTCACGCGGTAGTTGCGTATCTGTATCCAAAGTGATGACGTACTTAACGTTCGCGAGGCATGTTATAT
The DNA here is from genome assembly GCA_963815685.1 of uncultured beta proteobacterium. Taxonomy (GTDB): domain Bacteria; phylum Pseudomonadota; class Gammaproteobacteria; order Burkholderiales; family Nitrosomonadaceae; genus Nitrosomonas. The sequence goes on along the minus strand of CAWFHT010000008.1, from coordinate 162,341 downwards.
CACCGACGATGCGTGAGAAACGGTTGCCGGCATTGCTAAGCGTTATATCGCGCAGCAATGCATTCAAGTCCGCAAGCTTGCCACGCTTACGTTCGTAGCCCATCCAGATGCGCTCTTGTGGATTCCAGCGGCGCGGGCGATGAAAAAGAAAGAAAATACTCTTTTCCACAGCGCCATATTTTGCATTCAGCGTCTCGATTCGTGCCTGGGCCAGCTGCAACAGCGGTTCGTCTTCGGCGATCGTTTCTTCGTGCGCGTCGCGAAAATCGGTCAACAAGCCGAAATACAGATTGTCGTCCCGATTCGCCAGAAAGCGCACTTCCAATGCCTCGACCAGATCGTCGACACTTTGCGGGTTAGTGAGCATCGTCGGCACGATGACCAGTGTCCGCGATTGTGCGGGTATGCCGTTGGAGAAATCCATACGTGGCAGCAGATGCGGGTGCACGAACAAGGTTGCCAGCCAATTCACCAGAGTGAGTGCCAACTGGCTGGTGGGCAGCAGTGCGAGTATACCGATCAGCAGTGAGAATTCATTCGGCACATTTTGAGTATGAGCGATTGCCATCAGGCCGACGCTGAACAGCAGCGTTAGCAGCGCAATTAGACCGAGATACACGACCAATGAGTGCTGTGATCCCATTTTCGCGAGGGTATCAGCAACTGAGAAGTGTGCTTGTATCCTTGTCTCAAGTTTGTGTAAGCCTCGGTCAATCAGGTAGAAGCCGACATGTGCCGCGCGTTCGTCCTCATCTGGATGCGCTGCCTGGACCTCATGCGCGAGTTGGACTGCACTTTGCGCTACCTCAATTTCAGTGAGGGAGCTCCGCCTTGCAAGCTTTTCGATCGCATGACGATAACGGTCGCGGGTGGCAAAATCCATCTTGCCATAGGCGCCGCTCGGATCTTCACGCAATGTTTGCTCGACGATACTCATGGTTTCGACAAACTCACGCCAATCCATCTCACCCAGAAAACGCAAGCTGCTGATGCTGTTGCTAATGGAAACTTGGTCGGCAGCCTGATGCTGGTTTCCCGATTGGATCAACTGCTCGATGGTCAGTCCCGACTCGGCGAGTGCTTGCTCGATCCAGGTCAACGGCAATGCCAGGGCGAGGCCATATCCTTGCAGCCGACGCGTAAATTCCGATACGAATGGAGTCGACATCGGCGGTTGCGAGCGCGCCATGTCCGCGATCACGAGCACCAGGCTCTTCGGATCCGTCTCTGCGACCGTCGCCATCTGCTCTGCCCAGGCGCTAGCAAGGTCGAAGTCGATTCTGTCGGCGGCGATGCGAATGGCAACACGCCGCAGGTTCTCAATTAACGCCAATCGCAGCATGATGGGGATAGCCCATAACTCGCTTAATTTGAGCGTGTTAACCGTTTGATAGGCCGCGACGAAACGGCTGAGACTTTCCGAGTCCACCCGTCCATCTCCGTGCGAAATGATCTCCAGCGCGATATCGTATACACGCGGCAATCCGGCCGAAGGACCATTCAATAAACGAGGTAATTCCCGTCTATACCCCTTAGGCATGTGGCGCCTGGCGGTACGGATCTGTTCTTCAATTAAATAGAAGTTATCAAGCAGCCATTCGCTGGCCGGCGTGATCTGCTGGTTGGCTCTTACCGCCGTTGTGAGTCGTCTGCAGACGTCGATCAAGACCGCTTCATTTGCCGCCAACCGCGTCATCAGGTAATCCCGCGGGCGTTCCAGCGTCACTTTGTGCATGGCAGCGAGACGCCTGCCACGCTGTTCCATCTGATCTGCGCTAAGCAATTCCGAGCGTAGCGGCGGCTCATTGAAGGCATCCTTTAGGGGGATGTCGCCGCGCAAGCTCGCACTCAGCCGGCGCACATATCGGAAGAAACGATTGTTATTGGTCTCCATTTAGAAATGTACCTCCCTTTTGGATAGGAATCTTTACGCCCATTTCCCGGCAATACCAACAATTTGATTAATCAGAATCTAGCATAGCGTCTCCTGTAAAAGTGCATAAATGGCTACGTTTAATCAATGCAGCGATCTATCGTCACTTGACTTGCATGGCATTCTTGACAGATATCACTCCCTTAACACTGCGAGCAGCTTTGACCGCCTTGTTGATATCGGCCTGGGAGCTGACGAAGCCATTCAGCTGAACGACACTTTTGAAAGTTTCGATGTTCATTTCGGCAGATTTCAGAGTAGGTTCATTGAAAATTGCCGCTTTGACTTTCGTGGTACTAACAGAATCATCGAAATATTCTCCGGTTCCTTCTTGCTGTGACGTTGGTGCGCAACCTAGCCCTTATTGGATTTTCCGTCAAATATTCACAAAAATCAAATTGGAGTATTGCAGGAATAGAGCAGTTAGTATGTGCGCTAGCACACAAAGAAAGCGTCCCAGCCGTATGGGCTATAGATATAGCTATACGCAACGCATCAGGAGTGTGTCGGTTTAATGATCGGTATTTTGGAAGAATGGCGGATTTTGCATGTTTCCTGAGGGAGCTTTTCTTCAAATCCGAATCAATCTATTGGATAGTAGGTAGAATATATCCATGGTCTTCTTTCAGGCAGGGTCTGCGTTAAATATTGAGAGTTGTAGCTGGCTGATTCTTGAATCCGTCCAATAAATGTACCTTTTTCTAATTCGGATTGTGAAATGATTCATGTACTTTAATAAGGTCAATTATTCTCTTTTCGTCATCATAGTTTTTATTCTCGCGACCCCTAGCGTATTTGCCGAGACGCAATGCTTATTTAATAATAACGCTGCAGGAATTGGTGCTTTAGGCCATATCGAGCCTCGCTCTCGCGTGATCAAGGTTTCCCATAATGCTGGTCCAGAAGGTGCCAGAGTAGAGCAGCTTTTTTTTCAGGAGGCAGATCGGGTTAAGTCGGGTGACAAGCTAGCAGTGCTTTCGGATCATAGTAAGAAAAAGGCTGAAGTGGCAGCAGCCAGTGCACGCATCAAGTCGCTGGAAGCACAACGGATCGTTGAGCAGATCGCACTGACTTTCAATAAGAAGGAATATCTGCGTTATCAGTCACTTGAGCAAGAATCTGCTGCCAGCGCCTCTCTTGCCGATGCCAAACGTCTGGCATTTGAGCAATCTAAAGCGAATCTTAAACGCTTGACGGCAGAAATAGCCAGTGCTCAAGCCGAACAAAAAGTCTCTGAAGCAGAATTTGAAAATACGCTTATTAATGCCCCCATTTCCGGCACTATTTTAAAGATTCACACTTGGCCCGCTGAACGAATCGGAGATAATGGGTTGCTGGAAATAGCGGATTTAACCGAGCTCGATGTCGTTGCAGAAGTCTATGAAACAGATCTACTTCGTATTCAAGTAGGACAAAAAGGCTGTATCAATGCTTCTGGTTTCAAACGGAGTTATCACGCCCAAGTCAGAGAATTGGGTTTTCTCGTCAGAAAGAACGATTTGAATGACACGGATCCCTTGGCAGACCGGGATAATCGTATCATTGAAGTGCGCTTGACGCTCGAACCGGAAGCAGTTGTTGAGTTACAACATCAGATTTTTCGGCAGGTTTGGGTACGGATTGCCTTATGAATATTTTTATCTGGCTTTATTTTCCTGCACGTTTAGCTTGGCGGCAATTGATTTTTGATCGTACCAAATTAGTTGCGGCTACATGTGGAGTGTTATTCGCCTGTGTGCTGGTGTTCATGCAACAGGGATTCAGGGATGCGCTTTATGCCAGTGCTGCTTCTGCCCCGGTAAAATTGAATGGCGATTTGTTTCTGATGCATAAGCAAAGTGAAGCGATGTGGCGTCCAGTCCACTTTAGGCGTAGCGAACTTATGCGTACGTTGGGCAATCCAGCAGTTGCCGAAGTTTATCCACTCTATCTAGGGCTAGCTCCTTTCAAGAACATCGAAACCCGGGTCAAAAGAACATTGATGGTTTACGGCTTTAATCCGGATTCCGTGATCTTTGATATCGAAGAGATTAAAAACAAACGAATTGCATTGCGGCTCAAGGATACAGCACTGTTTGATGAATATTCCCGCCCTGAATTCGGACCGGTTCGCCAATTGCTCGAAACAGACCGAAATGTGACAGAAATTAACGATTATAAAATGTCCGTCATAGGACTTTTTCGGTTGGGCGTATCATTTGCTGCTGATGGCAATATTGCCACGAGTGATCTGAATTTTATGCGTATCTTTCCAGACAGAAATCTCGACGCTATTGACTTGGGTGTCATCAGACTTCATCCTGACGCATCGATAAAACAGGTGCAAGCCGAGCTCAGCAGTCAGCTTAATGAGTTTGTCAATATTTTTACTTATGATGAGTTACTGCAATATGAAAAAAATTACTGGGCAAATATAGCACCCATTGGATTTATTTTTGGTTTTGGCACAGTGATGGGACTGGTGGTTGGTCTGGTGATCGTTTATCAGATTCTGTTCACTGACATTACCAATCATCGTCATGAGTTTGCAACGTTAAAAGCCATGGGTTATGAACATAGTTATTTTATTCGCGTGGTATTTGCGTCTGCATTCTTTCTGGCAATTTTGGGTTTTATTCCTGGCTATCTTTTTTCTCTCAGTCTATACCACCTGGCTGAATCACAAATATTCATGCCGATGCCAATGACTTTCAGTAAGGCCGTGACCGTGTTCATGTTTATTCTTTCCATGTGCATGACAGCAGGATTTCTGGCAATACATAAGTTGAAAGCTGCCAATCCAGCAGATATGTTCTGATGTCTCTCGTCATTGATGTCAAAAACCTGAATTTCAATTTCGGTAGCGGCGCGCTCACGCAGCCTGTCCTAAGAAACATTACGATTTCAATTCATAAAGGCGAGATCGTGCTCATGACAGGTCCTTCCGGTTCAGGTAAAACGACATTCTTAACCATTATCGGTGGGCTGCGCCAGGCTTTTCACGGCAATGTGACAGTGCTCGATCAGCAATTAATTAACAGTAACGAGCAGGTTAAAGTTAAAGTTCGCCGGCAGATCGGTTATATTTTTCAGCAGCATAATCTGCTTAAATCGCTCACTGCGCTGCAAAATGTCAGCATGACTTTAGAGATGCAAAACAAGATAACTGAGCAACAGAGGCTTAATCGTGCAGCAGAAATGCTGAGAGCCGTGGGACTGGGTGACCGACTCAATTACAAACCAGACCAGCTATCGGCGGGGCAGCGTCAGCGCGTTTCCATTGCAAGAGCTTTGGTGGGGCAACCTAAAATCGTTCTGGCGGATGAGCCAACGGCCTCGCTGGATAAGCAAAGCGGTCATGAAGCTGTCACGATTCTTGAGCGATTAGCCAAGGAATCGCAGACTACAATTTTGCTGGTAACGCATGATTACCGTATTCTGAATATTGCCGATCGGGTAGTAGAGTTGGAAGATGGGGTTATCAAAGAAAAATGATCAAGTGATTCTAGCAAGAAGTCATACTTAAATTGGCTTGGATGGGTGATAAAGCGTGTTTGGGTACTCTAATTGAGAATTGATTTAAGGAGATCGACGAGGAGGAATACGTTTCATTACTCTTACTCATGTAATAAGATAAATAAGTGCCATGAGTATTGCAATCACTCATCCAATTAAGGTTCCTACAATGCAATAAATAAATACATGGGCTAGTATCACGATGAGATTCAATTCAATTTTATAGGGGCATGGATCTAGCATCCAAAAAAGCTAAGTAATAGAATCAGAATCCCTGATTTTTCCTAGTTTCCTATGCACTTCATCGCAGTGAATTAATCATTATGCATATATATCGTAAATGGGCATTAATCACAGGTCCTTTGCTTGCAGCAGGGCTTGCTGCAAGCATGAGTTTCTACGGGTGGGATATCCAAGCCTGCTGGACAGGTGCAGTGGTAATGCTTTGCGTTATCTGGTGGATTTTTGAACCTATTCCGATACCTGTTACCTCTCTTATTCCGTTAGCAGTTTTTCCAATAGTTGGCGTTTTGTCAAAAGAAGAAATCGCAAAAGCCTATGGAAACGACATGATTTTACTGATGCTCAGTGGTTTCATGATTTCTGCCGCAATGGCGCATTCTGGAACACATTACCGCCTCGCCCTGGGATTAGTAAGGCTGGTTGGGGGAAATAGCAGCCGACGCATCGTATTGGGTTTCATGGGTGCGTGTGCTTTGCTGAGCATGTGGATCTCCAATACGTCAACGACATTGATGATGCTGCCACTTGCGCTTGCTGTGATCAATCAGAGTAGTGATAAAAAGCTCGCTATACCTCTTCTGTTATCTATCGCCTATGGCAGTAGCATTGGTGGCTTGGGTTCGCCCATTGGCACCCCTCCAAATCTGATTTTCATGCAGGAATACCAGAATTTCACTGGAACAGCCGTAAGCTTTACGCAGTGGATGAGTTGGGGAGTGCCCGTTGTTCTGTTAATGGCGCCACTGGCAGGTTTGTGGTTGACACGCAACCTGACCCATGTCGGTGAGCTTTCCATGCCACAGCCTGGTCCATGGCGATCAGAAGAGCGACGTATTCTGATTATTTTTGGTTTGACTGTTTTAGCGTGGGTGACTCGTACCGAGCCTTTTGGAGGATGGAGTACTTGGTTAGATGTGAAGGGAGCATCAGATGCGACTGTTGCGCTGTTTGCTGTTATCACAATGTTTCTGATTCCCAATGGACAAGGTGGGAAGTTGCTGGATTGGGAAGCTGCAGTGAAAGTACCTTGGGGCATTCTTATTCTATTCGCAGGAGGTATCGCTATAGCCCAAGCATTTGTGGAATCTGGGTTATCCAAATCAATCGCTGAACAATTAACAATGCTATCCAATCTACATCCATTAGTCATTATTACTACTGTTGCCCTGGCAGTAACCTTTCTAACTGAAACGACTAGCAATACGGCAACTGCTGCCATGTTGATGCCGATTCTTGGCCCAGCAGGGCTAGCCGCAGGCGTCGATCCGGCGTTGTTGATGGTGCCTGCCGCAATGAGTGCGAGTTATGGCTTTATGCTACCAGCGGGAACCCCACCCAACGCGATTGCCTTTGGAACCGGCATGATTCCAATTGACCGTATGGTACGTGAAGGCTTGGTACTTAATTTTATTGGGGTATTAGTCATTACCTTGGTGTGTTATACATTGGTTCCGTAGTAGGTTTTTCAGCGTATACATACATACCAAGCAATTCAATTCTTATAGCTGTACCCATATAATATGATTCAAAATGCATAGACGGTAAAGAGCTGCTCGATGGAGCATTCTTCCTTTTTTCTGATTGCTTTGGATTGGGCCTATCTTGGTTCAATGTCATTGAAATCTGGAGAATAAGACGGCAGGGATTCAAACCTGTGGCCGGCTTTGGCCAAGGCGGTTTTGATATCCTGTCGTTGGTGGAACGCTGCGTTGTCCATGACGATTACGCAAGCGGGTGGGAGTTTGGGCAAAAGGTGCTGCGTTACTCACACATGAAAGATGTCGGCGTTGATATTGGTCATCAAAGTAAACGATGACGCGGCCTGCGCGTTCATAGCCTGCAATTTTTTCCTGGAAGATGCGCTGCTCTTCTGCGCTGGTCCTTGGGTGACTCAGTTATTTTTATAAGTCACGCCCAGACGCATTAAATCTCGATATCTTTATTTGCTGCTCTGGTTCTTCTTGGAAGGAGCATAAAAGACACCCGCAGAGATAAAAAGGGCAAGGGTATAGGAGGATAAAAAATTATCCTCCTACATCTTAACATCAGATTCATATTTATTTAATAGTTGCGCCTCATATTTTCGTGGTCGCTTGAGGAACTACCCTGCGGCGAAGGCTATCCAGTCGCTGAGCTATCGTCTCTCCTTTTTACGCCCGGGTGCTCAACGGGGTTTAGGAGCATTATCCGATCCTGTGGAAGTTGGCGCCATGCCTTTGTCTCCGCTCGACCGCATTTTTTCTCGCTCGCTTGAGGAATTACCGTGCGGCGCAGGCTGTCCAGTCGCTGAGCTACCTTCTCCCCTTTTTACGCCCGGGTGCTCAGCGGGTCCAGGAGCATTATCCGATCCTGTGGAAGTTGGCGCCATGCCTTTGTCTCCGCTCGAGTAAGGCTCTTCGGAGGGATCGATAGGCCTCTGTCCACCGGAGCTTGGAGCGCTTCCCTGCCCAGATGAGGAGCCTCCGGGCATAGAACTACCCTGTGATGAAGGCTGCTTCATAGAGCTTCTGTCATCGTGATCTGTAGCATGCAGAATACCACTTAGACCAAAAAAGATAAAACTTGCAAATATCGAAGAATGAACTGTGTTTTTTAAAGTGAATTTCATGATAACCTCCATATTAACCAGCATAAGCGCTGTATCGAAATCGTAACCCAGTTCTTATAAACTTATCTGTACGGTACCGCACGAAGAATTAAACAGTAGTCTTCCAACTAAAAATATCTTTTTTCAGCACAATGAAAGTTACAGAGCTTTCATCGTTGCTTCATCGTCTCTCGAGATTTTAGCGGTCAGTTTAATGCCGAGAGCTTTCATGACGGCCAGAGTTGTTTTAAGGGTAGGATTGCCGTTTTCACTGAAGAAGCGGTAAAGCTGCTTGCGGGAAAGGCCTGTGTGTTCCGCAATTTGTTTCATGCCTTTGGCACGAGCAACGACTCCCAGCGCGTGTGCTATAGTAAATCACGTATAAATTGATTATAATTTAAGGATGACATATCCGATATCATTTCGCCGTAAGGTATTATCCGTTCGAGAGAAGGAGGGCCTTACCATCGTGCAAGTGGCAAAGCGTTTTTGCGTAGGTGTAGCCAGCGTGACGCGCTGGCTCAAGACTGCCGATCCCAGGACAACCCGCAACAAGCCTTCAACCAGGATCGACATGGAGATTTTGGCACAGGACGTGAAGGATCATCCAGACGCGTATCAGTGCGAGCGCGCCAAACGGCTTGGAGTCAGCACTCAGGGCATCAATCATGCTTTAAGGCGTCTGGGCGTGACTTATAAAAAAACGCTGCGTCACCCAAGGGCCAGCGCAGAAGAGCGGCACATCTTTTCAGCATGGGTTACGCAGCACCTTTTGCCCAAACTCCCGCCCGCTTGCGTGATCGTCATGGACAACGCGACGTTCCACCAACGACAGGATATCAAAACCGCCTTGGCCAATGCCGGGCACACGCGCTTGAATACCTGCCGTCTTATTCTCCAGACTTCAATGACATTGAACCAAGATGGGCCCAATCCAAAGCAATCAGAAAAAAGGAAGAATGCTCCATCGAGCAGCTCTTTACCGCCTATGCACTATGAATCATTTTATATGGGATCAGCTATAGGATATGAGTAAGTATTGTTATTGAAAATGTTTCCTGGCGAGGAAAAGTGGCTGGTTCACAATTCAACTTGTGTTCCCAGCTCAATTACACGGTTAGCTGGGATCTTGAATAGTGTCATAGCGCTGGAGGCATTGCGGGCCATCGTAATAAAAAGCTTCTCGCGCCACGATGCCATACCTGGAAAAGGGGTAGAAATGAGCGTTTCTCGACTGAGAAAGAATGAGGTCTCAAGCATATTGAATTCTAGTCCTAGCAGTTCACATTGTGCCAGAGTTGCTGGAACATCAGGTTCATCCATGTAGCCGAAGTGAAAGAAAGCACGATAGAAGCCGTTCCCCAGCGATTTAATTTCAATGCGTTCATTCGCCGGTATAAATGGTACATCGGCAGTGACCACCGTCAGCAGCACTACTTGCTCATGTAGCACTTTATTGTGCGCGAGGTTATGAAGCAGGGCATGAGGTACACCTGTGCGGTTGGCAGTCAGGAATACTGCTGTGCCCGGTACTCTGGTCGGTGGCCCCTTTTCAATGTTGGTAAGAAAAAAGTCGATATCTATTGCATCAGCCTGAAGGCGTTGCATCAGAATGTTGCGTCCTTTCTTCCAGGTAGTTAGAAGAGTAAGGATTACTGTGGCGATGAGCAGCGGGAACCAGCCGCCGTGAATTACCTTCGTAAGATTGGCGCTGACAAAGGCAATATCAATCACTAGAAATAAGATAATGATGAAGATTGCCGCTGACCAATGCCAGCGCCACAGGCCATAAATCACAAAAAAGACCAACAGCGTGTCAATAGCCATAGTGCCGGTTACAGCGATGCCGTAAGCTGCTGCTAGATTACTTGAGGAACCAAACCCAATTATCAGTACCACCACGCCCAGCATTAGAAACCAGTTCACAAACGGGATGTAAATCTGTCCTATCTCGCGCTCTGAAGTATGTAACATCTGCATCCGAGGAATATAGCCAAGCTGGATAGCCTGTCGAGTGACCGAGAAGGCACCCGTGATGACTGCCTGTGAAGCGATTACTGTTGCAGTTGTAGCAAGAGCAATCATGGGATAAAGTGCCCAAGAGGGTGCCATCAGATAGAACGGGCTGCGTGCCGCCGTCGGATCGCTCATCAGCAATGCCCCTTGTCCAAAATAATTTAACAGCAGTGCCGGCCAGACAAATCCAAACCAGGCGAACTGGATCGGTCTCCGACCAAAATGCCCCATGTCGGCATAGAGCGCTTCAGCGCCAGTAACCGCCAGCACGACAGTGCCTAATACCAAAAATCCAAACCATCCATGCTGTAACAGCAGATCAAGGCCATAGCCAGGGTTTATCGCTTTGAGCACAAAGGGATGCTGAATAATGTTGATTATCTCCTAGGAACGCTAATGCCAGAAACCAAGCTGCCATGACTGGGCCAAACAATTTTCCTATCCCAGCGGTGCCGCGTGGTTGAAACAGAAACAGCAATACCAAAATAACTACCGCAAAAGGAATGACAAAAGATTCCAGCGCTGGCGTCGTAACCGCTATCCCCTCCACAGCACTCAGTACCGAGATGGCCGGAGTAATCATTCCGTCACCGTAAAAGAGTGCTGCTCCAAATAACCCAAGTGAAGCTAATAGCCAGCGTAATCGTGAATTATCTTTCCCTACCCGCTGCGTCAATGCAATCAGTGCCATGATGCCACCTTCACCTTTATTATCTGCGCGCATCATGAAAAGTACATACTTGACAGATACCACAATAGTGAGTGCCCAGAAAACCAGCGAGAGAAAACCCAGTATGTTCTGTGGCTCTGGTGAAAGAGCATGTGTGCCGCTGAAAGCCTCTTTCATGGCATAAAGCGGGCTGGTGCCAATGTCACCGTAAACTACACCTATAGCTCCCACCATAAGTGCAAGCATTCCATTTTTGCTAGAAGTTTGAGGAGAGTGAGATATCGTCATGATAGAAATCAGTTTTTAAGGTCTCCGATTTTATTTCATTTCTAACCCTGATTCTTGAAACGAAACTGATTCTGTCTTGTCACATGCAATGCTATCAGGAAAATGTTATAAAAAGTTTTATCGGAAAGAAACATCTCGTAAATGCTTGAGTAGAATATAACTCCCACTATAAGTGCAAGCATTTCATTATTGCTAGAAGTTTGAGGAGAGTGAGATATCGTCATGATAAAAATCAGTTATTAAGGTCTCCGATTTTATTTGATTTCTAACCCTGATTCTTGAAACGAAACTGATCCTGTCTTATCACATGCAGTGCTATCAGGAAAATGTTATAAAAAGTTTTTATCGGGAAGAAACATCTCGTAAATGCGTGAGTAGAAAATGGAATAATAAAATTTTTGGTTAATAATTGAAGTTATTTTTATCATACCAAAGATAGCACTTTTAAGAGTAACATTTATGGAAAATACTCCTTTCGCAAGTCAGGAATCGATTAACAACCGTTACGTTAATCATCTTATTTTTCTCTTTGGCATTGTCTATTTCGCCCAAGGTATTGCTCAATCGGGAGGCCTTATCAGCCTGCCTCTGAACTATTATCTTAAGGAAGTAATGCAACTGAACGAATTAGGTGCTACCAATTACCTGACCATTCTAACTATTCCTTGGATTATTAAACCTGTTTACGGCTTGGTTAGCGATTTTATTTCTCTGTTTGGGTATCGTCGTAAGTCTTGGCTTTTAGTTTTAAACATACTTACTTGCATTGGCTATCTTTGGTTAGCTGAAATAGCAGATGGCGACCAATTAATCCTGGCACTTCTTTTAACCGCCATAGGAACGGCCGCCTCGGATGTCATTATTGATGCTTTAATGATAGAAAACGGCCGGAAATTCAATATGATTGTCCAGTTTCAGGCTGTACAGTGGTTTTGGTTTTATGTTGCTCAAATAGTTACCTCAATATTGGGCGGATGGTTAGCGGAAATGGCTGATCCTGGTACAGGTTTGCGTACAGCCGCAATAATCACCATGATCGCTCCAGCGATAATAGCAATTTTTAGCTGGTTAATAGTAAAAGAAGAAAAAACGGCAATGAATCTCGTTTCATTAAAAGCCACAGTAACGGGTTTACGTGAAACTTTTCGAAATCGAATACTCTGGGCCACTATATTATTTTTAGTTTTGTGGAATTTTAGCCCAGGCTTTGGCATTCCAATTTACTACCTTATGACCGACACGCTCAATTTTTCCCAATCGTTCATCGGCCATCTAGGGGCTATAAGCTCAGCGGGCTCAATTCTCGGGGCTTGGCTCTATGGAAAATACCTCAGTAATCGCAGCATTGATTTTCAGCTTGTCTTCAGCATTCTTACCAGCGCGCTTAGTACTTTTTCTTACCTTGTTGCGATGACGCCAACTCCTTACAGTGGCGTGTTGTTTATTGCTTTGTCCTTCTTCTTTGGTATTACGAGTATGGTCGCTCTTCTAGCTATTCTTACACTTGCGGCTAGAGCCTGTCCTGAAAAAGCGGAAGGCTTTACTTTTGCAGTACTGATGTCGGTAGTAAATGGCTGTGCTCAGTTGTCCGCGGTGATGGGTTCCTGGATGTTGGTTAACTGGTTTGAAGGATATTTACCTCCACTCATTATTCTTTCTGGTGCAGCTACTTTATTTTGTTTATTACTTCTGCCTACTTTCAAGGTTAAAATGATGGTGGTAAGTCAACGAACATAGAGGTTGTGTCATTCGAATCACTTTTCCCTCATGACTTGACAACCTATTAAACATCAAGCTGGCTGCAAAGACAGAAACTAGATGAGCATGTTTTATCTGCCTTCTCTTTCTTGTGCTTGCCTGATTTAAGGCATTTTCTGCTATTACTTAGCCTTGCCATATACAATACGTTTATTCAAAGTATTTCGGCAATCAACCTACCCATTAATTCTTAAGATAGTCATTACACAATGTGTTTCTCCGCACAAGCCAGTTTTATCGTCAGCGGTGCGCTTTCGATTGTCAGCGTAAGCGCAATCAAAAAAATTAAGAATAGAAAAGATATCTTCATCGCATTCATTCCACTGCTATTTGCGTTTCAGCAGTTTACGGAAGGAGTGCTATGGGTTGCTCTGGAAAATGGGGAGATGCCAGAGGCCCAATTTTGGTTGGCCAATTTATACGGAATTTTTATTGGGGTAATATGGCCTTTTTATGCATCTTTTGCCCTTTATCAAGGAGAGTTAGAGAGCTCTACCAGAAAAGTAATGATTTCCATGATAATAGTGGGCTTGGGGCTAGCGGCTTATACTATCATTGGCCTGATCAGCGAGCCAATCATGGCTCGTATCGTCAATGACAGTATCCGTTACGAGCATGAGGTTGCAGGCCAGCAGTTTGTGCGCGCTATGTATCTATTTGCCACTTGTGTACCCTTCATCCTAGCAAGTGATCGGTTCTTGAACATCACCGGTGTCCTGATCACGCTGAGTTTCTTGGTTGCTTTTTATGTCTATAAAGAAACGTTTGCTTCGGTATGGTGCTTCTTTGCAGCCGTAGCGAGTGCATTGATTTATGTTTACGTGATCAATCAGAATAAAAAAGAGAGAAATGAGCTTAGAATCGGAAGGATTTAACGGGTCTGGTTCTGTTTGGTCAAATAGTACAGCAGGGTATTGCACAGTTCTTCCAGCATCAGCATGGCCAAACCAAAGAGAATAGCATATAACCAGACATCGATACTGTGGTAGGCGCGTTACCGAACAGGCGATTGCTCCATGGTGTTTAAATGTTCAACAGGATTAAGCTAATCTCTACTGCTATGCCTAACAGCGGTAAGCGGTTATCGGATCATGCAATACGAAAGACGGATTCTGTCCAGCTTTGAAATAGCTTATAAATAACTATGGAAGCTCTAAAGCAAATTTACCCTTGTGATGCATCTTTCTTTGAGGTATTTTTGCTCAATGTCAATTCAATGATTATATGTAACTTCCACTAGATATTGATTCAACAGATATTCAAGGAGGAAGGTTGGTATGGTGAAAAAATATATTGAAGTTGTTTTTGGAATACTTTGCCTAGTTTCTACGCTGTCCCTTGCTGCTACACCCGATTTCGGCTCCGATGGTCTCAAAGATCTGGATATTGAACAAAGACGACGGCTAGCTAGTGGTGAGATTGTTTTTACTATTACTAATTTGACTGGACAAGAACACTCGAGATTGATTCAGGCTGCCGTAATCTTTAATCAAACAACTGAAAAGACGTGGGAACTGCTTTCTCGCATTGAAGATCAAGTTAAATATCTCGAAGAGCTCGAAGAGGCCAGAGTCATAGCTAAGCGCCCTCAACAGGAAACGGTTGAGTTCAAAACCAGATTCGCCTTCTTGACCTTTATCAACCGTGTAAATCTTACCTTTGATAAGGAAGGGCTTAATTTCTTTTGGAAGCTGGATCCAAAATTTGATAATGACCTTACAGATTTGCGCGGACTCTGGCGCTTCTATTCGTTTGGTCAAGGCAAAACCCTGGGACGCTACGGCTGCGTAGTATCACTGAAAAATGTTCCGACCTTTATTGAAGATATGTTCAAGAAAAACCTGATAGCACGTACGCTGATCAGTGTGAAAAAGTATGTCGATTTAGGTGGTATGGAGGATGGTGCTGACCTCTTTTAGCACAGCAATAAAGATGTTGCCTTTCGTAGCTCATATTTCATGACCACTGACAGCAAGTGATGAGCAATAGCACATGAAGAGAAAAATATATGGATTATTTCAACAATTCAGGTCGCATTATGCTGAATGGGGGAAAAATAATTCTTATCTTCAGCACGCTGTTTCTGATCAGTTGCATGACAGTGAGAACTCGATCGACTTCACCAGTAGATATTGCCGAGACCAGTTGCCGAGCTTTATACCAAGAAATTGATGCTGCTATTGACAAGACAGGTATACGCGATCACAGTGCATCGTTGGTTCAGGGTTTTCCATATCTTCGCACGACACGCCTATTGGCTTCGTTTAGCCATGAATTAAACGATGAATCACTGCAGTGGTCAGCATGGATCGGTCACATGGCTGATCTTGATGCCCAAGCACGTGCATTAGAGTTACGCAATCTACCCGCTTCAGTGATGGAGCGGCGAAAAGAAACGTTGCTTGATGAGCTCAACAGTTGTCGTGATCTATTGATAAGGATTGATCTTACGAATCCAAAGCAACGTGCTCAACTGCGCGACAGAGTCCATGTTCCCGATGATTACGTCACCTGGTGGCAAATATTGGGTCTTTATCCGCTTACTGCACCATTTGTGGCAATCGGAATATCTGCATGGCAGAGAAGAATACATGATATCTTCGCTACGCCACTGGCATTGCTGCCAGTTAGGGGCAAACTGATGCGTTGGGCGCCACCACTATCCACCGCCATAACTAATGTGACCGAGGCTTTGCCGCCTGCTAAATCCCTCGATACCCAACAAATCAGTGAAATCCTACGCCGTTCGCTCAATCCCCTTGGGATTCCGCTACCAGAGAATAATGAACTTGACCAGCTTTTCGATACATTTGCTCCGATATGGGAAGTGGATGTAGTGGATGAAAATGATCGCATTGGCATGGTGCGCCGACAAAATGGACCAACCGTAGATGCCACACGCCCAGTGCTTTATCGTAAAGTTTCACATACCCGTTTCGACAATCAGGTACTGCTACAGCTTAATTACATCGTCTGGTTTCGAGCAAGGGCTGGTAACGACATTTACGCTGGCCAACTCGACGGCATCAACTGGCGGGTCACTTTAGGATCTGATGGTAAGCCGTTACTGTACGATACCATCCATAACTGCGGTTGCTACCACCAATTCTTTCTGAGTCATCAGCTACGTTTGCGTAAAGACCTTCCTTTGCTCTATTTTGAGTCACCACTGCTGCCGCAGTCAGCGCCTGAACATCAGCCGTTGGTGCTGCGCATCGCTCACCGTACTCATTTTATCCAAAGGATTTACCATGACAGTGCGCTGAACGGTCAATTATCAGCAGTCCAGGCGAGCCAGCCGATGATGTGGGAGGATTATGATGTATTGCGTTCTCTGCCCTCTGATGAAGGATATTACAGCTTGTTCGGCACGCATGGATTAATTGCCGGAACAGAACGATTTGAGCGTTTTCTTCTATGGCCAATGGGAATCCGCTCGCCAGGTGCAATGCGCCAATGGGGGCGTCATTCCACCGCTTTTAATGGACGCCGGCACTTTGACGATGCTTTTCTCATCGAGTCGCTATTTGAGAAGACACCATAAAGTGTAAAGAGATATTTAACCCAGATTTGCTTTTATTCCATTCTGAATCAAACCTAACTTTGTTGGCTTCATTTTGCCGTATTATTTATACTGTTTGCGGCTCGCCTTTGCGTCATATACCTCAGGAGGTAAATAGCAAAGAAGCCTGTAAAGATGGCGTTCTAGACTTTATCAGTCGATTCGATTGCTTCCAGCAGATTACCATGGGTTAGTATAACTGGCCCAGAAAATCCTGTCAGACTGTCAGATGATCGGATAAATCTATTGGAACTTGTGATCGTACTCCATGATCAGAACAAACGTGTCTGAAGAAAATGATGTGAATAAAAAAAATATCCGTCATAGCTGACAACAGCTAACAATTGCCAGGGTAGTAGAAATGCAAATTTATTACTTTGATAAATTGCCAAGCTATCTTAGCAATATTGTTTTATTGCAATATATGTTATAAAGAAAATGCGTGCTACGAATCTGAGAGAAATACTCAGTGATTGACTCTTTTCCGGAAGTTGTGGAGTTGAATGGCACGATCGTTGCAAGAGTGTTTTGACATGATTAATCTTTAACCAAATAAGGAGTAATTGTCATGAAAACAATATCAACTATTTTTGCAATTGCAATGTTGGCGTTTTTCTTGAGCATCCCAGCCTATGCAAAAGATACAAAAGAGAGAGTGGAAGCAACACAGCATGTTGAAGAAGCCATAAAGCACGGAAAGATGGGTCATGCCAAAGAGCTATCCGAGCATGCGAAGGAAAGCTTGGAACATGCTAAAAAAGCAAAAGAATTGGGTGCTGATGCTCATATGGATATGGCTATTGAGCATTTAGGAGAATCCATTAAGCACGCTGACATGGGTCATGCCGAGGAAGGAACCAAACATGCTGAAGAAGCCTTGAGCCATATGCATGAATCTGGAGCCAGAAAAATGGATTAAAAGGGTAGAAAGTAGGTACCCCTCAGCATAGCTGGGGGATGAAGGGTGGATATCCTTTCCAAACCATTTAACCTGGATTTTCCAATTAAACGGGATAAAGTGATGTGGTTTTGCGAGTGCAGGGCAAGGCGCAACGACGCAGAATGGTCGTTCCATTCCAAGGAGTTGCAACGCAGCCATGTGCTTGCAGAATCACCAATTCGTACCGGCGCGAAAATACCCAGAAGGTGAGAATGAAATCTACAGGACAGTTCAGCATTATCACTATCACTATCATTATTGACTGGGGATATTCTCAATGATTCAGCTAGAATGCTTCCAAACGATGGTAATCTCAGTCTCAGTCGTGTAAGTTGCTTCATGCGAAACGAGCTGTGCTGCAACAGTGCCACTTTCTCTGGTTGACCAAACTGATGTAACGAGTAATGGGTGATGAAATTCAGAATGCCTACTTTCCTAGCCAGCCGTGAACCCTAGGCAGCTTCCCACATCTCTGTCAGAATGACATTAGTTAAGATCCGAAGAACCGCAATTGACCGCTTGATTGGGGAATTAAACCCATGACCTATAGGAGCATTTTAAAGATTTCTCATTCACCAGAATGGTGGGGCCGCTATGGGTGCATCATATATCGCTCCAGGCACAAATGCGGTGTCGCTCTTCGTTGCAGGGAGCGGCCCTGCGACCTCATTGCGCCTTACCTCGCACTGGATCATCACACGCTCCGTCCCGTCCAACTGCAGCTCACCTTTGCGTCATATTTGATTTAGAAATAGAATAATTTACAATTTGGAATAATTCTATGCCATCTAAACTCTTATTTCTGCCTGGTGTTTCAGGTGATACCCAGTTCTGGCTGCCTGTGGCCAATTTACTTACGTATCCTGCTGAAAAAGTTTATTTAAAATGGCCGGGATTGGGGCTCACACCGTCCGATCCCAAGGTGAACAGCATGCATGATTTGGTAGAATTAGTTGCTGCCGAAGTGGATCAACCTGTTGCCCTCATCGCGCAGTCGATGGGATGCGTCATGGCTATCCAGGCCACACTCGAGAAACCTGAACTCATCACCCATTTGGTGTTGGCAGTTACCTCAGGCGGGATTGATGTGGAGAGCTTCGGGGCGCAGGATTGGCGTCCACTCATACTCGCTGCTAATCCGTCTTTCCCTCGTTGGTTCTCTGAATACGATGAAGATTTGACGCCTCAGCTCCATAAGATTAAGGCACCCACCTTGCTTTTATGGGGTGATGCCGATCCGATCAGTCCTGTCAGCGTGGGTCAGCGCCTTGCCGCGTTGCTGCCAAATGCCAAATTGCATATTGTGTCAGGCGGCGACCACAATTTGGTCATGATTCATGCTAAAGAGGTTGCGCCGCGGATTGATGCGCATCTTGCCAAATCAACCTCAGTTACCAGTCAATTTTAAATAATGCTTCACATTATTCATGCGCCAGCTTTCATTGCGTTGACTCTTCTTGTCGTTATCTGTGGCATCGCAGTTATAGCTATCGGTATCAAGGCTGGAGGTGAGCTCTGCCGTCCTGCCCAGCGATCTGTCGGTAGCGCCCCGGCTGACTTGCCTGTCGAAACGATCACATTGCAAAGCGCTTCAAACGAAACGATCGAGCTGGTTTCAGGATGGCTCATACGCGGAACACCTGGAATGGGCGTGGTTTTGCTGCTGCATGGTTTGCGCAATGATCGACGCCAGATGCTGGATCGCACCAAGTTTCTCTTGCGGGCGGGTTACTCGATCATGCTGATCGATCTTCCTGCCCATGGCGAAAGTAGTGGTGAATGCATTACCTTTGGTTATCGGGAGGCTGAAGGAGTCGAAGCTGCCATGCGCAATCTGGCAGAGTCATTTCCACATGAAAAGATTGCTGTGATCGGTGTTTCCTTGGGCGCGGCATCGCTCGTGCTCTCGAAAGGATCTCCTGCTCCCAGTGCTGTGGTGCTGGAATCAATGTACCCGACCATTGAAGAAGCAATTGCTCGCAGACTGCAGAAACGGCTTGGTCCACTCGGAAGTTTCCTTACGCCGCTATTCCTTTGGCAGCTACCCATCCGGCTGGGCGTTACAGCTGACCGGCTTCGCCCTATCGCTAATCTTGCTGCCTTACATAGCCCGGTGCTCATCATGTCAGGTGCAGAAGATTTGCATCCCACAGTAGCAGAAACGCAACGCCTGTTTGAATCAGCTAATCAACCCAAAGAGCTGTGGCTCGTTGAAGGTGCCGCCCACATTAATCTCCACGCGCATAATCCCAAAGAATACGAAGCCAGGGTGTCTGCTTTTTTGCATAAGTATCTGCGGGATGGAGGCTAATTTTTAACGTAAATTTTGCACAAAGAAAATCTACATTTGGAGTGGCTCCCTCTGTTGCTTTGTTGATCAAAGGAATCTAGCTTCAATAGTGAAACTCGTATGAATCCGCTATTTTGATAAACTGGCGATAGTTATTTGAAAAGGGAAGGTTGGTCGTGGTAGCGCAGATTTATCACATTGCAGAGTCAAATCCATCGGAAGATTTATTGGCGAAAACAGAAGGTCAGTATTCGACCATCTTGGCTGATCCGCCTTGGCAGTTTCAGAATCGCACCGGCAAAATGGCACCCGAGCACAGACGGCTGCTCAGATATCCCACCATGGAATTGAAAGAAATAATAGAACTTCCTGTTTTCCAGCTTGCAGCCGCCAAATCGCATCTTTATCTTTGGGTGCCGAACGCCCTGCTGCAGGAAGGCCTTAAGGTGATGAAAGCATGGGGCTTTACCTACAAATCGAATCTAATTTGGTATAAGATTCGCAAAGATGGCGGCCCAGATGGACGAGGGGTGGGTTTCTATTTTCGAAATGTTACAGAGCTGGTTTTATTCGGTGTACGCGGCAGTCTGCGGACACTTTCTCCAGGACGCACACAGGTCAATCTTTTTTTAAGCCAGAAACGGGAACATTCACGCAAGCCTGATGAAATCTACGATTTAATCGAATCCTGCTCGCCTGGCCCTTATCTTGAGCTGTTCGCACGCTTTCATCGTCACGGCTGGCGTCAGTGGGGCAACGAAAATGTAGAAGAGAACACGCACTATGGGGTGGCTCGTCACAAAGGTCATGTTGATACGCAACAGCGACTGTCAAAAATACCACACGGTTACAGAGGGTAATGACGAGTAGATTTCCCCCGTGAACTATTACCGTTCGCGGTGTGCTTATCGAACCGCCAGGCTGTGAATATGGGCCTTTGACAGGTTCAGGCTGAACGGTGTAGTAATATTATGATAGTAGACAATCATATCAAGAAATCTAACAGTCTTTAAATTGCCTGGCTGCTTATGAGATACTCTCTAACTTTTTAAGCTAAAACTATAAATCATCCGAGAACTTTTGGATTGGCGGCTACCAGTTGTAATCTATGCCACGGGTATTATCAAAGCAACCATAATGTTTCTGCCGTAAAAATCATGATCGAAATCATCGCTAGTCTTGCCCGGTGGTCGCAACTGACTGCTAACTTAATCTTGTTTGGAAGCTGTATTTTTCTTGTCATTGTTGGACAACAAAAGGCTGTGTTTGAAACCCCGTGGGTGAGCCGTCTGGAAAAAGGGTTTCCCTGGTTGGCAGGTGTAGTCTTATTGGGATTGATGGCTATCTTGGCAACGACAACGGGTGAAGCAACGGGAAGGGTAGCGAATACCTGGAGCCCAGCGGCATGGTTTGAGATTGTCCAGCGGACACGGGTAGGGCATTTATGGGCGGCAAGGGCACTGCTGGCAGTTGTTCTATTGAGTGTCATTGTGTATGTCCAGCGCCTATCTCGCGTGCGATGGCACTATATTTTGTGGGCGGTTGCCGCCTCATTTCCCCTGATTGCGGGCTCATTGATGAGTCATTCCGGTGCAGAGGAAATATCATTTTCATCGATTGCACCATATGCGCTGCATATTCTTCTGGCAGGAATTTGGTTTGGTGCATTGCCAGCTTTTCTATTGATTGTGTATGACAGCCGTCGGGCTTCAGATAAAACTTCATCTCTGTTAAATGCGGCGTCTCTGAAGAAATTCTCAGCGACTGCTCTGCCTGTGATGTTGCTGATAATGGCAACTGGTTTAATGGTGGCAGATCGTATGGTGAAAACCTATTACCACGCATTGGTTGCCAGTTCCTATGGTTGGTTGTTGAATTTCAAGCTTGCCATATTAGCAGTCATTTTGTTTATCGCCTATCGAGCGCGCTACCGCTGGCTCCCTTTGTTTTCCCAGTTTGAGAATGCAGAACAGATCAAAACAGGCGCCGAGCATCTCAGAAAGTGGGTCGGCTTCGAATTTATCCTTGCGCTATTGCTAATGCTGCTTGCCACCATGCTGGCCAATACTCTGCCTGCCAAGCATGCCCTCATCGAGAACTGGCCTTATCCATTCCGTTTTTCGATCAATGCCACCTGGGAAGAACCGAACGTACAGGAAATGGTGTGGGCAGGAACAGCATTATTGCTTGTTGCGCTACTTACTATCTGGTTAGGCATAAAAAAGAACTGGACCTGGAAGAAAAGAATCCTAGTGCCGGGTGGGCTGATAGTCATTGCTTCAACAATCGCGCTACCGCCGCTTGCCATCGAAGCCTATCCTGAAACCTATCAAAAAACACCGGTGCCCTTCGATGCTATTTCGATCTCAAATGGTTCCCTGCTTTATGCCGAGCATTGTGCGAGTTGTCATGGCCCGCAAGGCAAGGGCAACGGGGAGCTTGCTGATACGTTATCGACAGAACCGACTGACCTGCTGACAAAACCCCATACCGCAAGACACACCGTCGGTAACTTTTTTCATTGGCTATCCCATGGCATTCCCGGAACCCACATGCCCGGTTTTGCTGCTAACCTGTCTGAAGAAAATCTGTGGGATATCGTCAATTATCTGCATGCTTTATCCCGTGGTTTCGATGCTCGTCTTCTGGGAACTATGATCACGCCGGAATCCCCGGATATTGGGACACCTGTCTTCTCCTATTTTGCCCATGACGGTTCTGGCGGCAATCTAAAGGATTTCCGTCTACAAAAAAATATCGTGCTGGTACTATTTTCCTGGCCACAATCCCAGCAACGTTTAAGTCAATTGAAAGAAGCTTATGAGAATTTCAGTCTCATCCATAATACTGAGATTATGGCAGTCTCCATGAGAGCGCTTGATGAACAAGAAATGATGGATATTACGAGTAGTGTTCCATTTCCTGTGGTGACCGAAGGTTGGCAGGAGATCAGCAAGAGTTATCTCCTGTATCGCCGGAATAGAACGGTTCCTGATTTGCTAGGCAAAGGCATGACACCTGGGCATCTGGAGTTTCTGATCGATCGGTTTGGTTACTTAAGAGCGCGCTGGGTAGCTCAATTCGATGGCTTTGGTTGGTTAAATATAGGTATCTTGACTCAGCAGTTAGAGCAACTTAACCAAGAGGAGCAGATTATGCCGCCTCCAGGTGATCATGTGCACTGATATATATTTCCATTATCAGGCAGTGCCGACTATTGCCATATCGCTTGCATAAGAATTTGAAAGCTTGAAGACTTTGAACGCTTGCGTGGGGTCTACCTAATTATAAATCTGCACAAGTTTTCCCGAATCTTTGTATTTCTGGCGGATATATTTCACCCCTGAAAAATTAAAAAATACACCTAACTTGTTGTGTATTGCATAACTTCAGCTAAAAATATTTGATCGGCTGTCAATAAGGGTAATTTTTACGTGTTTGCACGTATTTTTTTATCTGCATATTTTAATAATCTATTAAACCGTTAGAGCCTAGTAAAAGGATTTATTACTCTTCTCTCTTGCTTTGGGTTCAATCAAGAATTTTCTATAGAAAGATGCTCAATAACCACAAGGAGATCAAATCATGAAACAAGGAGATCAAATCATGAAAACAGCTATGACTGTATCCTACTTGTTAGTCCTTATGCTTCTTGCTGGAAGCGTTTATAGCGACGATTCGCTCGACTTTAAGGTCAAGCTTACTGGAGACCAGGAGGTCCCACCTGTCGTAAACCAAATACGAGCAAAAGCGCACTTTGAGGTTAATAAAGACCGTACCAAGATGGATTACGAACTTAAGGCTAGAAACGATAAAGACCAGGTCGGTTTACTTGGACAGGCAGGAGCGCATATACATTGTGGGCATGTAGGTCAGAATGGACCGGTAGTGGCCTTTCTCTCGGGTGTTATTAATGGTGGGGTCGATGGGAAGGTTGAAATTAAAGCGACGCTGACCGACGCTAATATTGTTGAAAATACGTGCGCGGACTCTATTCAACAAGACATAAAAACCTTAAAGGAACTGGTCGATGCGATGCTTGCTGGGAATATTTATGTGAATATCCACAGCAATAATCATCCCGGTGGTGAAGTGCGTGGACAGATAGAATCGGATGATTAACACATCATTTAACAGGCGGGGACAGCGTGAGCTTTATCAGCTAACTGTCGCTGCCACCAGCCAGTAGCTATCAACCCAGATTTTTTATTAGGAAAATTTTCTATTGAAAAATCTGGGTTAATCGATAGTTATATGTGTTACAACATCCTTTTATAAATTTTTCCCTACAATTTAATTCTATTTTCAAATTAAATATGATGTGAAGATGAACCGCAGGCAGTATAAAGAATACAGCCAGGAGATGCTGACAGAAATCAGGTTTGAACTAGGAAGGGAACTACGTGCTTGTACGTATTTTTTTAAACAAAGTATTGCAATAATCTATAGAGATATGAAGTTAAATAAAGAGAAGTGACGTTTATTTTTTATACTACATGGCCTTGGTCGTCGTAGTCAGGGTTGCCACCTAATCGGGCAAGTTACGAGGGGCGTCTTACATGCGGGTCTGATACACTCGCTCCGTGCCTCTCATTTACAACAATAGAGGACAAAAACATGGCTAAACAGACACGCACTCCCGTTAAACAGAAAAGCGGTCCCAACATTCCGGGCGAAGGATTTTACGGACTTGAGCAGCGCGAGGCGATGATTCGCGAGGCTGCCTATTACCGGTACGCGAAGCGTGGTTACGCTTCGGGGCATGAGCTTGATGACTGGCTTGCAGCTGAAGCCGAATTTGAGCAAAAAATGCCAGAATCTGAGGAATTGCCACCGAATATAGAGTTGCAAGAGAGCGGCATCCATGGACCAGCGAAGGATGATAATTTGAAGCGGATGGTCAAACAGCATCCACATAAGGCCATTCCCCAAGTCGAAAGTATCGAGCCGGAAAAAGCACCTTCTAAGGAATGACACTGAAAGTAGCAGCAGGGCACTTGTGTTTTGTGCTATGAGTTATAGCAGATTGAAATAACTTTGCTGTATATCTCATTATTCTGATCAGCGCTAATCACAAGTTCAGTGTTTTTACTGGATCAGAAAAAAGATGGCCGCTGAACTGAAAGGATCGGGAAAACTCAAAATGAAAGCACTCGTATTTCACAAACCAAAAGATGTAAGGGTCGATACAGTAAACGACCCCAAGATAGAACACGAACAGGACGCCATTATACGCGTCACCTCTACAGCGATTTGCGGATCCGATCTTCACATTTACAACGGTATGGTTCCACAGCCCCGACCCATGGTATTAGGGCATGAATTCATGGGAATAGTAGAAGAACTTGGTGCCGGTGTAACTAATTTACGGATCGGCGATCCGATCGGGTTATCGTTCCGTTTCCTGTTTCATGCGGTAAATGCCATTTCTGTGATATGCAGCTCCCCGTACATTGCGAAAGATCGAATGAGAAGACTTACGGCCCGAGGGAGAGATCATAAAAGGCAAGGGAGCGGGAGCGGCTCTTTACGGTTATACCGACATTTACGGAGGTGTAGACGGCGGTCAGGCGGAATATGCGAGAGTAAGATACGCTCATTATAACCCTCGGGTAGTTCCTGACAGTTTAGCCGATGAGCAGGTGCTGTTCCTTACCGATATTTTTCCTACAGGATGGGCAGCGGTGGAATGGGCGGAAATCAAAGGTGGTGAGACCGTAGCTGTTTTTGGCTGCAGCCCGGTTGGAATAATCTCGCAAAAGGCGGCTTGGCTGAAAGGAGCAAAACGGGTGATAGGGATCGATATCGAAGAGTATAGGCTGGAAAAAGCGCGTGTTGCGGCACGGGTGGAAACCATTAACGCTTCGGATACCGATGCTGTGAAAGTGATAAGAGAGCTTACCCATGGATACGGAGCCGATATTTGTATCGATGCCGTTGGAATGGAGGCGCATCGTAGTATGGCAGAGAAAGTGATGAATGTGGTACATATGGAAAAAGGAACGATGAAGGTACTGGAAAGCTGTTTTGACGCCGTTCGCCGCGGAGGTACGGTGTCTGTAGTGGGTGTTTACGGATCACCTTACGACAATTTTCCTTTATATAAATGGTTTGACAAGGGGATCAAATTAAGAGGCGGTCAGGCTCTCGTCCAAAACTATATTGATCTGCTTCTAGAGATGGTCGTAAACGGCAAGGTGGTACTCGATGATGTGATCACTCACAAAGTTCCCCTGAGTGAGGCAAGCCACATGTATAAAATTTTCAATGGTAAAGAGGACAACTGTGTAAAAGTAGTGCTTAAGCCCTGATTACTTTATAACGTGTGCGGTTACATTAAAAAATAAAACCTCTCGCCCAACTGAAAGCTGAGGCAGCTGCCCTTAGTGACGAACAGAAATGCAGATGTCATAGCTATAAGAGATGGTGCGGCTGGCCTTGATAGCGTGCTGATTTCAGACATAGGCCCAGGAACTGTATTTGTTTTCGATACTTCAACAAGTTCCGGCTAGAGCGCAAGTTAAAACGTGTAGATATTAAGGATTTCCGCTAGCATGATTTGCGGCATACTTGGGCAAGCTGATTAGCTCAAAATGGCGTGCCGCTTAATATCATTCAAGAAATGGGCGCTTGGGAGTCCGCTGAGATGATAAGACGTTATGCTCATCTAGCGCTTGAGCAATTTTCTCAGCATGCGCATGTCGTGGATGATGTGCTGAATAGCACAAATTTGACACAATCGGAGTAAGGAGTAATCAGTAGTTGCGCTAAGGTTCCAATATCAGAAGGTATCATACCACAAGATACGCACATCACCTTCGCAATCGATTTCAGTGCAATAGACATGCTGATACTTTCCTTCTTTCTCGAACAGGTCGCTACGTTCGATGAGGTTATCAATAGGTATGTTGAGTCCAGCGTAATACCGCCTAGCCAAGGTAACAATATCTTTAGTCAGTTCATCGAGCTCGTCAAACACTACCTCGATCTGCATGGGATTCTGCTCTCTCAATTGCAGCTTTATAGCATGATAGTTGACGAAACCAAGTTCATGTACCGCTTCATTTCGCATACGTACCAGCCGCAGAATATCGTCAGCGACGATGCTACCGGTTTCCTTGCTTGCCGTCCATGTTATTTGAAGTACCGTATTGTTGGTAGAAGTGTGAAGAATTTCCTCGATCTTATTGTCGGTGAGTTTCTTACCATTCACTTCCGCGCGGAAAGTTGAAAATTTTTTTCGTTCTAATTTTATAAGCGAATCATCTATTCAAGCTTATCTTCATCAAGCTGTTTTTCGAGATAGGAAAGATACAGCACCTCTAGCTGTCGCTGCAGCATTGATCTGAAATGGTATTCGCAACGCGGATTTGCCTGAGTGTCTCGAAAATTCTCCTTGCTGGCGAGTATCTTAGTCAGTTGTACCTCCAAATCAGCTGCACTTTGATAATCCTCTTCCTTTCCCGAGATCGTGGCATTGAAATAGGCTAGTATCGCTTGTTTATGCAAGGGAATGACTTCAGATTCGAATTTCTTTACAAAGGTTTTGAATTCTTCAGTCATGTGATTTATTTCCGATGTTGCGCAGGATGAGAACAGGCGCACAAATGTTATAACCGACAGAATGACGTGCAAATGATCCGTGAAAAGCTTTCTGGCAAATATTCTGTATCCGACTGCACCTGATCCATAATTTATCACATCTTCTTGCTAACTCTGAGTAACCTCGGTCATTCCTGTTTCTTCGGGTATTTTCTTTGCTGGTGTGAAAGGAGGTTGACTGGAAATCTTGCTTGGGAAAATGTCAAAAAATTGGTTTGTCTTAGAGACATTGTCCTCAGGCTGTGCCATTATTACTTTATGGCAAAACTGATACAAACACTAGGGATTGCTTCTTGTATAGGCGGACCGATGCGTACCTGTGGTTACGCGGCAGAACTGCTGCGGGACGAGTTTGCTAGGCAGTCGGCAGCGCAAACTGGCTTGCAACTGCAATGGCATATGCTATATCCCGAAAAGACGGGCACAAGAGAGGACAGATTAGCCCATCTCTACCAAAAAACGAGTCAATTTACCCGCTACTGGACTGAAAGTCACCACCATTTTCTGGTGATTGGCGGTGATCATTCTTGTGCACTCGGTACCTGGTCAGGTGTACTACAGGGATTGCCGCATAGCAGCGAACTTGGCTTAATCTGGCTTGATGCGCACATGGATGCGCACACTTTTGCTACCACACCTTCCGGCAATATACACGGCATGCCCGTTGCCGCGCTGCTAGGCAAAGCGGATGAGCGGCTGGGCGCAATTTATCCAGCTTGTCGCTTTATTCAGCCAGAAAATTTGCTGCTGATTGGTGTTCGCAGTTATGAAGCGGAGGAATACGCTCTTTTAAAACAGGCAAATGTCAAGATTGTGTTTGTCGATCAAATCAGTGATTTTTCACAGACACTACTTGCGGCTATCGAGCAATTAAGCAGAACCTGCAGGACAATAGGCATCAGCCTCGATTTGGATTTAATCGATCCTGAAGATGCGCCTGGCGTAGAGACGCCGGTTTCGGGGGGGATTAAAGCCGCTGCACTGCTGGCAGCGCTTGCCTTGGTGAAGCGTCATGCGAAGTTTTGTGGTCTGGAAATCAGTGAATTCAATCCGGAAAGTGATCGCCACGCTAAAACGCTACTTCTGATGAAATCAATTGTGGAAACGTTTTATGCAGATTAACAATTAGTTTTTCTCTTGCCAGGAAGAAAACGTTAACACACCGAACAAGTCTTTAGGATCATCTGGTTCAGGTATCAATGCGATCTCGCTCCCTAATTGATGCTCTAAAGCCAATTCATACACTAAACGCAGTGTTGCGAAATCTTCCAACGCAAAGCCAACCGAATCGAACACGGTAATTTCAGTAGCATTTTCCCTGCCTCGTTTGCGCTTGGTGACGAGTTCCCATAATTCGGCATAAATATCGCTTGCATCGCACTGTTGTACTTCACCTTCCTTTAGTGTTTGTGGGATAAATTCAACCACGATTTTCGCTGCCTCTAGTAGGGCCCGGCTTAATTCAGTTTTACCTGGACAATCGCCGCCCATGGCATGAATATGGGTGCCTGGTGCAACATCTTGTAATTCGAACAATATCAGCCGTCTGTTTGTTGCCGTTGCAGTAACGACAATATCGGTATTGTGAATGGCATCCCGAATATTGGCGCAGGGTATCAGCTCAAAAGCATACGGTGCCAGATTACGCGAAAATTTAGCCATCGCCGCTGGATCAATATCGAAGTAGCGTATTTGTTGTAATGGGAAAAGATTGTTAAAGGCTATCACTTGAAATTCCGCCTGTGCGCCGGTACCGATAATTGCCAGAGAGTGGGCCTCTTCTCTGGCCAAATGTTTGGCTGCCAAGGCCCCGGTTGCCGCTGTGCGCAAAGCGGTCAGTAAGGTCATTTCGCTAAGCAGCAACGGGTAACCCGTAGCGGCATCGCTTAACTGGCCGATGCCGATCACGCTCAACTTACCTTGTGCCGTGTTGCCGGGATAACGATTGACATATTTGAATGCATAGAATTGGTCATTCGCGCAAGGCATCAACTCAATGGCGCCTTGCGCAAAATACATCGCATGCCGCATGGATTTATGGAAGGTGTCCCAACGGGTGAAATCGCTTTCTAGAAACATAATCAGCTTGGCAAGAAGGTCTTTCAAACCGATAATTTTGATCAGTTTTTGGATATCGTGAACACTCATAACCTTCATTGTGTAGCTCTCAATAAATCAGTTTCGCTTTGTGCAACTACGTAGAACGCTAGCGATATCATTGTGGCATAGTGGTTGAGCATCCGTTATTGAGAAGTTTCTAATCAACATATTTTGCTAGCTCAGAATAACAAACAAATAAAGATTGGTGACAATAATATTCTTACAAAGTAGAACGCTCAACCAGCAGATTGCTGGTCAACGATTGCCAAGAACGGAAGAAACAGGCATCTTTCTGAAAAACGAGCAACAGGCTGTAATAAATTTTTGCATGTAAAAAAACTTCTTGGTAATTCTTGTTTGACGACAGGCATTCAGTGAAGCCTCATACTGGCATTATTGTGAATTCTCCATTGAAATAGCGGAACTGAAACTAAAGGTGACAAGGTTGCATCAAATCAAAAGAAGAATTAATCAATGCAATAGTAAACATCAGTGCTCCACTGTTCTGGGTGCCAGGCCATGAAAAAGCCATACCGGCTAAACCTCTTACGAATATTTATTCTGCTTATGATGGTATTTGTCTCCGGTGCCAATGCGAGTGAGGTCAGCGTGCCGCTAAAATTGGATTATCAGTTTCTTCGCCGCATTTTGCTGGAGCAAGTTTATACTGATCAAAATAATACGGCGCAAGTACTTGAGGAACAAAAGGATTGCAGTATCCTTGTTCTTTCTAATCCGCAAATCGGTCCAGAGGCGGGCCGAATCAGGGTCGTTTCAGCAGTCGAGGCTAGATTTGGCAGCAGAATCGCCAATCAATGCTGGCACGTACCCACGTGGCAGGGGTTCATCGAAGTCTTCCATGTACCCACCATCGTTCCGGAGAAACATGCGATTGAATTCAAGGTGGTTGATTCGAATTTACTCAATCGGGAAGGAGATAAACCACTGATAACTGGAATGCTGTGGGACTGGGTCACACAGCACGTCCATTCCAGATTGGCTACATTCAAGGTAGATCTAGCTGTCCCGTTGCAGGAAATCCAGGCGCTTGTTCCCTTGATGCTTGCTACCAGTGGTTCTGATGCTGCGCAACGCACGCTGGAATCGGTCAGGTTTTCTGACCTGGAAGTCGCTGAAACTGGAATCAGATTGAGCTTGCAGCTCAATCTCCCAGAGATGGTCAAGCAGCCCATGATCCTCACCCCAGAACCAGCTCTAACTTTAGAGGAAGCGCTACACTGGGAGGCTGCCTGGCAACGATGGGACGCATTCTTGATCTTTGTGATTAAGCAAATGGCGAAAGACACTGAACAGGTTGATCTGCGTCGGGCGTTGCTTGAAGTTCTGCTCGACGGTCGCTACGATCTTACTGAAGCTTTAGTCGACTGGAAGGAAGGAACACCGGATCCAGTGCGCGGCTTATTCCTGAAAAGCTGGGAAAGGCTGTCGCCTATTCTGCAACAGATGGAAATCTCTTTGCCAGGTACGGCGGCGATCCGCTATTTGAGTTTTATCACAGCGGCAGATGCCTTGAAGGCAATGGATCAGGTGAGCGAAGAGGTTGGCTATGAGATCTCCGCTGATGGCTTGCGCCGGTTGGCGCGCATGCTCGCACCGGAGTTGAATGAGGATCCTCTGGTTTACCGTCTCGAGGTGGATCCAGAGCTGCGTCGTCTGTTCGGTTTCGGATTACCGCTACCCGTAACGGAGCAAGTGCCCTACATCGATAATGGCAGCTGGTTTTTCTTCACTCCAGCGCGGGCGGCTGCTGCACCAGACCGCGCCTTGATCAAGAAACTTAACCGCTGGGTGCCAGACAGTGCTGAAATTGAAACTTACTTACCGCTGGTGGCGGATCTGCTTGATTACACCGCGGAAGCGACGATCACGAACAAAGATTTGCAGGATGAATATCATGATTTTTTTCGCCATTTGTCTCTCGCCACCGCATGGCAAGAAAGTTGTTGGCGGCAGTTCGTCAAAAAAGGCGGTCGACTTGAACCACTCATGTCACGCGCAGGCGCCATCGGTATCATGCAAGTGAACCCGAACGTATGGCGTGGTTTTTATGAGATTCCGGCGCTACGTAACGATATCAGTTACAATGCTTCAGCGGGAAACGAAATCCTGCACCATTATCTTACCGACTATGTTCTTATCAAGGATAAACACAAAGAAACCAACAATTTTGACCATTTGGCCCGCCTGACTTATGTGGCTTATAATGGTGGCCCAGCTCATTTCGAACGATACCGAAAAAAGTCTGCATCAAAGGGTATTTACCAGGTCGCTTCAGCCTTCTGGAAAAAGTATCAAGATTTAAAAACAAGTGGTCCACTGGCGGTGGCTCGTTGCTATGAGCAGTCCTGAAACGATGATTATAGTTTGGTAACAAATTTCATGGAAACGCTACCAACCTATTGACCTGATTGAGGCAGAATCCAGCGAATTCCTATTTGCTTTTGTATTGTGTTTTGCCTCACGATTGTAATCTATCGGAACCAGAGATAAAAAGCTTTTGACCGATTGTTTCGGTTTCTTGCATGCGAGATGAGTAACTCAATTCGGATATTTGGCTGGTTAAATCTAGATTTTTCAGTTGATTACTCGTTCTGGTATGAACATTATGAATATAATAACCTTTACTACAAATTTCATTTTCACTTTCTGAGTGTTTCTGCTTCGGCAGGATTGCATGATTTTGCAAATACATAGCTGTGTTGGGTTGCGTTGAATCCCTTGGAATGGAACGACTATTATCCCGTCCAACTGAGAAATCTAGGCTAAAGCTAGAAATCACAGTTGAACGCTTGATTGGAGAGCTAAACCCATGACATATAGCGGCATTTTGAAATTCTTCCATTCACCAGAATGGTGAGACCGCTACAGAGTGCATCGTATGTCGCTCCAGGCGTGGATGCGGTGTTGCTCTTCGTTGCAGGGGGGGGCTGCGGTCTTATCGCGCCTTGCTTCGCACTTGGATCACCACACGCTCCACTTCATTCAGCTGCGGTTTTTAGGTTAAAGGTAAGTATCATGATCAGCGGTTAACCCAACTTAATCAAGATACTCGATTAAGTCGCCACCCGTTGATCATGTGAAATGATGTATCAGCCATCAACTAATAGATTTTTACTTTTCTTTAACTGAGTTTAATAAGAGAAAATCAGATAAATCTATCTTGATGGTTTAAAGAAGTATGTGAATCTCCCATTGATCCACTAACGGCTTGCCCCTTGTTCTCATTAAATAAAATTTTGTTATGGTTATTGTAGCTATCGTCAGTCAAACGCATGAATAATCCAAGAGCAGCCAGCAGTATCGCAGCACTAATAATGATGATTGCCGGATAATTGAGATTGCCTGCAAGTCCAAGTTGACTGTACTTGATAACTAACAATAATCCTTCAAGAACAAGCGCAATACACACGATACTAACAAAACGTGGGACTGTACGCCTGAGCACGACTATGATGTGTTGTTCACCTTCTTTACACGCGTATTCCTTATTAACCACCAAGCCAAGCTCAAAGATTGCTAATGCGACAATAGCCATATTGATAGATTTAATAACTGCTTCTATAAGCCCAATGTTGCCTACGAACCCTTGGAAAAGGGCTTCTCCGGTTAGAAAAGTGAGTATTAATGCCACTAGGAAAAAGATAACAGAGAAAATAGTGGCCATAAACTGCCTGATAACAGTGATATTGAGTGCCATTGACTGCCTAAAGGCAGTGTAATTAGATGACATTAACATTTGCTCCTCCTTGCGCCCACATAAAATGTACAATTTTTTGTGAGCAGCATGCGCATTGATTTGATCAGATAAGGTTTGAACTATCAGATTTATAACACTAAGCCTAGTATGTATTGACTAAACCTCTAGGGATTGGTGCCGTAAACTTCACTTGATCGAATCAATAAGATAAAAAAACAATCAGCAAAATAGATTAGATCGACTCTTGAATAATGACTGTGAGATTGAGTGACATAGATATTTGCTCCTCCTTGAACTCACATTAACACATTCAATATGCAATTTTTATGACAGCATGCACATTAATTTAATTAGATAAGGCTTGAACTATTAGATTCATAATACTAAGCCTAGGGTATTGAGTAAAGCTATAAAGATTAATGCCGTAAACTTCACTTGACTGAATCAATAAGATAAAAAAACAATCAGCAAAATAGATTAGATCGTTTCCTGAATTAGAGTTAGAGCAAAAAGAAGCGGATCAAACCAATCCAACACTATTACATGAACATGCTAATTCTATTTCGCGTTATAATATGCAATAATAAGTCATCTAGGCTCACGTAAATGGATGACAATTATGGCAAGACCAGCAAGTGGTGAAGAGCATCTTGAATTGGCCAGAAATGCGGTACGGATCGCTAAAACAGCCGATGAACTGCGTAGCGCACAGGCTTTACTGCTGCCACTCGAATTGGGTCTGAGTCTGGAGCAGACGGCCATTGCTATTGGTCGATCAAAAGGCAAGACCTGCACACTGCGTACAAATTACTGCAAGCGAGCTACTGGAAGAATGGCTGCGCCCGTTGCCAGGCGTAATCTGCGTAATCGGGCGAACCGATCGCTTGAAGAAGAGAGGGTGCTGTTGCAGGAGGTATTTGACAGTGCCGGCGTTGGGGGCGTATTGGTGGTTCCGCCGTTTGCCGATAAGTTGCGCCAGAAGATGGGTGTCCCGCTTTCGCTTTCGGCCATATACCGAATGCTTGCGCGCCATGGTTGGCGTAAGATTGCGCCCGATACCACCCACCCGAAAGGAGATCTCTTAGTCCGGGAAGACTGGAAAAAAAACTCCCCGGGGTGCTGGGTCAAGCGATAACAGAGTTTGCTGTGCCTCGCCCCATGCGGCTGATGTTTCAAGACGAAGCACGATTTGGCCGCATCAGCGACTGCCGTCGCGCATGGGCGCCTCGTCCAGTGCGTCCGCTAGTCAAGGCTATGCTTATGCGACAGTCTGTCCGCTGGACGGAAAGTTTGACAGCTTGGTATTACCTAATGTCAACACTGAGTGCATGCAAATCTTTCTTGATGAAATCGCCAGGCGCTACCCCAATGAGAATATCGTTAGGGTGATGGACGGTGCTGGCTGGCATCGCAGCCATTCGCTGACGTTAGCTGAGAATCTTCGCTTGCTGCTACTGCCACCTTATTCACCTGAACTCAATCCAGTCGAGCACCTGGGGGATGAGTTGCGCGAAAAGAGCTTTCATAACCGTGTATTTGACAGCATCGGCGCGCTCGAATCTCATTTAGTTGATGCACTTCGACATATGGAGGAAACTACGGATGTGGTGAAATCAATCGCCGGATGGGATTGGATAATTAATTCACTTTGTAACGCCAATTAGAATAAGAAGTAATAAATAGACAAACAATAATGCATACGCATACAATTTTTATTTCAGATTTTTCATTAAAAATACTCCTAATGAAAAATCTGAAATAAAAAAAGTATGTCGCAAATTGTGCGATCATTGCAACTCAATTTGCTTAAAAAAGAAACCTAGTGGATTTATTGAGAGAAGATTTTCTCAACGACAAAAATGCCTGCAATAATCAAATGAGTTTGCTGTAAAAATTAAATGAATAGCACAGGCCGAAAACACCTGATTAACCAATCACCAACAGATATCTTGCCGCGTTATTATACTTTATACTTGTAGTGATAAATAATCCTAAAAGCAGCTGTTAGGATTATTTATCACTATGCTAGAAATTACAATTTAGTTAAATAAGTTTTGATCAATTCTTCGCTAAATATTAACTGCACAAAGAATTTAAATAATGCCATTCAGCTTGGATAGTTTTTATGAAGCTAATCGTCGCATATTGATCTGGCTCATCCTGATCGGTTTGCTTTGGTTATTGCGTGACTTTTTTGGACTGATTTTTATTACATTTGTCCTTGCATTTATTGCTACACCTCTGATCCGTCTTGGCCAGAATAAATTGAAACTGTCTTACCGCCTCTCTCTGACGTTGGTATATATCTTTTTTCTGGTAGGGTTGGGAAGCTTTTTTCACTATGTCACGCCCAGTGTGATCGGTGAGGCCAGTCGTTTCATGAATAATTTGAGTGAACTGCAGTTGAAGTTGCTAGAGCTAAAACAAGACATTGGTAGTAAATACCCCGGTGTAGAGCGCTCTTTGCACGGTTATATCCGCAGCATACTGGATGAAGATACTCAAAAGGTTATTGATAGAGAACTTAATTCGTTCAAGAAAACAATCAACCTTTCCGAGGTCGAGCAGCCGGAAGATGCTGAAAATGAGAAAGATAGCAGCATGACGGAAAAGATGCAGGAGAAGCTGAAAAAATACTACGATAAGGAAGCCGAACTGCTAATTGATTCCTTGATGACTAAACAGATGGATAAAGTCCGTGAGCAACTGCCTAAACTTATCAACTATTTCTATCAAGCCACAGGTACTATGCTGCTTGCCCTGTTATTCAGTTTCCTGATCCTGTTTGATAGCGTTCGCCTGGGCGATCTGATGAAAAGCTTGCATGATTCACGGTTGCGGGATTTTTATCAGGAAACTGCACAACCGGTAGTTCGCTTTGCATATGTAGTTGGCCGAGCTATCCAGGCACAGGCAATGATCGCGTGTGTGAATACTTTCTTAACTCTGATAGGACTGATAATTCTGGGTGTCCCTTCAGTTGCACTTTTATCGTTGATTGTGTTCGTGTGCAGTTTTATTCCAGTATTGGGCGTGTTTATCTCCACTACACCGATGGTGCTGATTGCATTGAATACGGGTGGATTAACTCTGGCCATAGCAATAGTGGTGATGATCACCATCATCCATATTATTGAAGCCTACGGACTCAATCCTTTAATTTATGGTAAACACTTCAAACTCAATCCGGTGCTGGTGTTAATTATTTTGCTGATTGCTTACCACAGCTTTGGCTTGTGGGGGATGATACTTGGTGTTCCGGTTACTTATTACTTTATTCACGATGTATTTGGTGTGCCGTTGTGGGATGAACGACGGTTGGAACCACCAAATACAGCTTTAGAAGCAAGCGTAAATGAATGAATTTATTATAAGCATATTAGGGTCTGTTGACGTTTTAAGATAAGTATTTCATAGATAGAAACAAACTCGTAATATTGGGGTTCCTATACACCAACAAAACGAGTTTGCGATGCCCCGATTGATGCTCAATGATGAGTTCTGGTCGAAGCTAGAGAAGATTCTGCTTCAAGAAGCGATTTATAACAAGCGCAATCTGCGCATGACGGTAGAAGGAATACTGTATCGAATGCGGGTTGGCTGTCCGTGGCGAGACCTGCCCAAGGCGTTCGGCTGCTGGAATTCCATCTATAAAAGATTCAATGCATGGTCATTGAGCAGGAAATGGCTCAATATTTTCAAAGCATTGGCTATTGATCCGGATTGCGAATGGGAATTTATTGATGGCAGCTATGTTAAAGCGCATCAGCATAGTGCGGGAGCAGCGAGTCAAGAATCGCAGGCTATTGGCAAAAGCCGTGCAGGCAATACCACAAAGATCCATTTAGCGGTCGATGGTTATGGCTTGCCAGTTGAGTTTGAAATCACCGGCGGAGAAGTCAATGACTGTTCTGCAGCACCTGATTTGATTGCCAGGTTGCCTGACGCAAAAGCGATTGTTGCGGACAAGGGCTATGACAGCGAATGTATACGGGAACAGATAACGCAGAAGGGAGCTCGGGCTGTGATACCGAGAAAGCGCAGCTCGTTGAAGGGTAATGCAGATATGGATTGGGGTTTATATAGATACCGGCATTTGGTGGAGAATGCTTTTGCCCGACTAAAGCAGTATCGGGCAATAGCGACACGATACGACAAACTGAAGCGAAATTACGAGAGTATGGTAGCCATGGCGTGTGGATATCTGTGGCTACCTATGTGAAATGTCAACAGACCCTAGCGAATAATCTTCTTTGCTCGACTTTTGTGCAGAGAGTTGCAATGTAAGGGACTCTTTGTAAGAAAGTTTAATGATAGCTTGATGGTTTGATGCAAGCTTAATTTTTGATTATTAGTTAATCATCCCTGAAAAATTTTTTTTCAGGGATGGCTTCTTATTGGAGCTCAAATGATATTTCCAGTCATGTAGCATTGGCCAAGCAGGGATAATGTCGTGCAGCTCAAGCCTTCATTGGGCTTACTTTCACCAGATAGTAGCTCTAAAATCGATGTTGCAATTGTGTTTGCGATTTGGCTGCAGAGTTAGCTCGCACAATCCAAGAGAAGATTCTTATGCTGAAGCGCCAGTCACTTGAAAAATACCAGGTTGTTATTTACCTGGCAGCCATTGGCTGTGGTTTAGTCGTGGGCAGGTTATCTCCGGATAATATCTCATTTCTGGAAGTGCTGCTTTGGCCGCTTCTTGGGGTGCTGCTATACACCACCTTCACTCAGGTGCCACTAGCCCATTTACGCGAAGCATTGACTGATTTACGCTTTGTTGCGGTCGCAGTGATAGGCAATTTCATACTGTTACCCCTGGTCGTGTCGGGTTTGTTGATGCTGGTACCCGATGAGCCGGCAATCCGTCTGGGTGTGTTGCTAGTATTGCTTATGCCCTGTACTGATTGGTTTATCACCTTCACCCATCTCGGTGGAGGTGACACTAAGCTGGCCATTGCTTTCTCGCCAATTAGTCTGCTGTTGCAGATTATTTTGCTGCCAGTTTATCTGTGGGTATTCCTGGGTGAGAATTTTGTCGTTACCTTAGCGCAAAGTCAAATGCTCACCGCATTTACTGGCTTGATTCTGTTACCTTTATTTGGAGCTTATCTGACAGAAAAATGGGTAGAAAGAAATAAGGATCGACGCTATATATTAGATCAGATAGCCTGGTTGCCAGTGCCATTGCTTGCGCTGGTAGTTTTTTTTATCGCGGCAACGCAGGTTGGTCTCATCATAGGCTCAACCTATTTTCTGGGCCAACTGCTGCTGGTGTTCGTTGCTTTTCTCATCATAGCAGGATTGATTGCTCATCTGCTTGCGCGTCAATTCGCACTTCCGCCTGAGCAGGGCAGGGTTTTGGCGTTCAATTTCGGTACACGCAACTCATTTGTTATGCTGCCACTTGCACTTGCGCTGCCGTCATCATTTGAATTGACTGTTGTGATTATTGTTTTTCAATCGCTGATTGAGCTGCTTGGGATGGTAGTTTATCTTTGGTGGGTGCCAAAACAGCTTTTCCCTGTACCTTCTTGAGATGCTGTGATTCTTGTAAGATGTACTGCAGAAATTGGCAAAAACAGCGCGTAAAGCTGTATCTAACGAGATTCCACAGTATTTTAAAGTTGTGATAGTGCCGGATGCAGATGTTTACCAAATTATAATCCGCATAATACCTTGATATGGACAGTGGCGCTTCTACCGAGTGCATGCAACGCGTAACCGCCTTCCAGCACAGAGACAATGCGTTTTTGGGCATATTTGCCAGCGATCGTTTTAACCTGTTCAGTGACCCAGGAATAGTCCGATTCGATCAGATTCAGATGGGCCATATCATCTTCTCGATGTGCATCGAAGCCTGCAGAAATGAAGATTATTTCTGGCTGGAAGCTTTCCAGAGCTGGTAACCAGTACTGGGTGACGGCAGAACGAAAAGCCAGACCATCTGTACCTGCAGCAAGCGGCACGTTGATGATATGATTACTGCTGCTATCCGCGCCACAAAACGGATAAAATGGGTGCTGAAAAGTTGAACAAAGCATGACGCGTGGATCATGTTTGAAAATATCTTCGGTACCATTGCCGTGATGGACATCGAAATCTGCGATCGCAACCCGCTTTAGATCATATTGTGCCATGGCGTGCGCAACGCCGACAGCGACATTATTAAAAAAGCAGAAACCCATTGCCCGATCATGGGTAGCATGATGGCCGGGCGGGCGGACATTACAAAACGCATTTTCTACCTTATCGGTCATAACGAGGTCAGTGGCCAGCACCACGGCACCGGCTGCACGATATGCCGCTTCCAGCGTGAAAGGATTCATAAAGGTATCGGCATCGAGACCGATCGATCCATGCTGCGGTGCAACTGTTTCAATGGATTTGAGATAGCTTTCCGAATGTACCCGAACGAGCTGTTCATGCGTCACGCGTGGTGCCTGGTATTGTTGCAGCAGCGGGAAGATACCCGATGCAATCAATTGATCTTCAATCGCTCTCATTCTCTCTGGCGATTCTGGGTGATCAGACCCCATGTTATGTTCAAGGCAGGTGGGGTGGATAATGTAGGCTGTCTGCATCAATTTCTTCCTGTGCTTGCAAGTTCTTAGTCCTTTTGCTTAAGCGGCTCACAGCCATCTCGGTAATCCGCAAGCGGGCGAATCGGTTCGATGATGTTTTCACCACCAGCGGATGTTTCAATGTGCAGCGCCACATGGCTTTTCCGGTAACCATATAGAAAGTAGACAATCAAGCCAATTCCCGTCCAGATCGGGAATACCAGTTTGGCATCCGTTGGCAGGAAGAAAAAGAGCGTTATGCAACCGACTATAGCGAGAGGTCCTACCAGCCAAATGGCCGGTGTCCTGAAAGGCCTGTTACGATTTTTATCCTTGATGCGCAAAATCATTACGGCGAGTGCTACTACCAAAAAGGCAAACAATGTGCCGGAATTGGAGATATCAGCGAGTTTGCCAACCGGTAGGAAGGCAGCGGCAAACGTTACTCCAATACCGGCGACCATGGTAACGATGTGCGGTGTTTTGAACCGTGCATGGATGCGGCTCAGCACTTCCGGCAGAAGGCCATCACGAGACATAACAAAAAAGATGCGCGTCTGACCAAACAGCATCATAAGGATAACCGAAGGCAATGCCAGGAAAGCGGCCAGGCCAAGCAGATTGCCGATTTTTTCCCAGCCGATTTCACGCAGCACATGCGCGAGCGCTTCACGTGAGCACACAATTGGCTGCTGCCCGAGAGCGGCGAGTGACTGGCATTGCTCGGCCAGTGCTAACGAACCAGGCATGAGGCCGCGACCGGTAGCATCTGTCAATGGCTGTGCTCCAATTGCACCGATCACGCTTGCTGATACCAGAAGATAGAATAAGGTGCAGATCGCCAGGGAGCCGATAAGGGCGAGGGGGATATTACGTTGCGGATCTTTGGTTTCCTCTGCAGCAGTCGATACCGCATCAAAACCAACATACGCGAAAAAAATAGAAGCAGCTGCCGCGACTACCCCAGAGGCACCTAACGGCACGAACGGCTGGAAATTTTCCAACTCAGCAACAGGCAGGGCCAGCGCAATAAAAGCTGTGAGGGCAGCGATTTTGACCGCCACCAGCGCGGCATTGAACGCTGCACTCTCGCGCGTACCGATGACAAGCAGACCAACAATCAGCAAACAGATGACCACCGCTGGCAAATTGATCATTCCGCCGGCAAAGGGGCCATTTGCCAGAGCAAAGGGAATTTCAATCCCGAGAGAATTATTTAAAAGTCCAACGAAATAGCCGGACCAGCCTACTGCGACTGCGCTAGCAGCGACGGAATATTCAAGAATTAATGCCCAGCCTACCATCCATGCTACAAATTCACCCAATACCGCATAGGAGTAGGTATAAGCAGAGCCGGATACAGGCACCATCGAAGAAAGCTCAGAATAGCAAAGTGCCGCCACGGCACACACAAAGCCAGCGATGATGAAGGCAATCATCATGCCGGGACCTGCTTTCTGTGCGGCTTCAGCAGTCAAAACGAATATACCAGTCCCGATGATGGCGCCTATGCCCAAGAGTGTCAGCTGCCATGCTCCCAGCGAGCGGTGAAGGCTTTTTTTTTCGGCTGTAGCCAGAATGGCATCTAGCGATTTTACGCGCCAGAAGATCATGAATTCCCCCTTTTAATTAATCGCATATTTTTAATCATCCTAAATTCTATGCAGAATAGTGTACAAGAAATGGTGCTACTATAAGAATAAAATAGGCACAGAAAAGCGAGATCAGGCTGGTATAACCGATATTCTGAAAGAATCTTTTATACTGCCGCCAGGAATGTTAACGTTTGTGGGAGATCATTTAATGAACAAACATTATCTCAGTCCGCTTTTTTCTCCTCAATCGGTAGCCGTGATTGGTGCGAGTAATCGTATAGATTCGGTTGGATGGGTCGTGTTTAAAAACATGCTGGACAGCGGTTACCAGGGCAAGCTCTATGCGGTCAACCCGAATCACCCTGAAATCCAAGGTCAGCGTGCCTACGCCGGTATCGAGCAGATTGAGGAAATAGTTGATCTGGCTGTCATTATCACCCGGGCAGTAACCGTGCCGAACATTATTGATACGTGTGGCAAGCACGGTGTGCGGTTTGCCTTAGTGTTGTCGGCAGGTTTTAGTGAAACCGGGCCACAAGGAGCTGCGCTTGAACGCGCTATAGTAGAAAACGCACGGCGGTATGGTATGCGGCTTATCGGCCCCAACTGCCTGGGTATTCTCTGTCCGGCAACAGGATTGAATGCTACTTTCAGCAAGGGAGGGGCAAAAGCTGGTGGGTTGGCATTGATTTCTCAGTCTGGAGGTGTTTGCACTGCAATTATGGACTGGGCGCGACCAAATGATGTTGGTTTCTCTAGTATCATTTCCTTGGGCGCTGCAGCAGGGATGGATTTTGGTGAGATGCTCGATTACCTCGCATCTGACCCGCATACCGAATGTATTTTACTCTATATCGAGGGCATTCAGCATGCACGCCGCTTTATGAGCGCGCTGCGTGCGGCGGCTAGAGTCTACCATCGGATTTTGCAGGATGACACACCACAGAACCATAGATTAATATAGTAAATACGGATGGGGATGTGGCTCATGGGGTCAGCGGCTGAGATTTTGGTTCGCTAGGCTTGAAATGCCGTCCCCATCCTCCTGCGTCATCCGGTGTGTCGTTCGGGATGGTGCCGATTCTTTTGATTGTGGCTCTGTATGTAGACGAGACCGACGGATGATTTATCGGTTTAGTCATAATCATACGGAGACTCCATGATCATAAACAATACTCCACAAATATATGTCAGCATTGATATTGGATGCCGCCAACACAGTGTGGCTATAGGTTTACCCAATGGTGATGTACTGGACGAATTTGATATTTTGCACCGCCCGGAAGGCTTCAAACAATTCTTTGAGCGCATTGAGCATCATCACCGCCACCATGGCGGTACGATAGTAGTGGCCATGGAAGGCTACAATGGCTATGCTCGCCCTTTGGATACCCTGGTGAGGGTGCGCGGTTATCAACGCTACAACATCAATAATCTGAAGCTGGCACGTTTTAAGGAAATCTTTCCGGCTGCGGCCAAGAATGACCGCATTGATGCGTGTAAAGGCCTGGAACTATTCCAGCTGCGAGATCACCTGCCGTTGGCCAAAGATGTTCTTCAGGAAATCATGCCGGCACCACGGGAAAACGACATGCTCAAACGGTTGAGTCGACGCCGTCGTGCTTTGGTGGATGAAAAGAGCCGTGTACAAAGTCGCTTTCAGGGCGATCTTCATGCCGTGTGCCCCGGTCTGTTGGATATCACAAAAGATGCTGATAATCTCTGGTTCTTACCTTTATCACCAGCGTTGACGAATTGACAAAGCTGTCGCGTCTGCGCCTATCTACCTTGCTAAAGATTCCTGGCGTGGGCCGCAAGTACGCTGCGGAAATTCGTGCATGGCAATCGCATGCATCATTTAGTCATGAAGTGGAATGGGTGAGCGAAATGATCATTGAAGATGCCCGGCGCATCCTGGCACTCAAAAACGATATCCAGGCGTTGGAGTCGCGTTGTAGAACATTAGTGCAAGCATCCCAAGCTGCAAAGTTAATTGATAGTATTCCGGGGTTTGCTGTGATCTGTGCCTCAGAGTTGGCGGGTGAGATTGGCTCCATTGACCGGTTTGCCAGTGAACGCAGTCTGGCGCTCTATCTGGGGATGGCCAACCTTGATAACAGCTCAGGGAAGTTTCGAGGCTCAAAAGCACCGAAACATGTCAACACACGAGCTAAAGGTGCGATGATGGCCGCTGTAGACAAGCATCGAAAATGCGTACCTGAATCACAGCGTTATTATGAAAAAAAACGGATTGAGGGAAAATCACATAATCAGGCAATTCGTGCGCTTGGCCGGCAGCTTTGCCGCATTATATTCAGAATGCTGAAACAAAATCGTGCCTATGAGATGCGTACAAAAATCAACGAAAATACTTGAAAATTCCAGCGGGATGTTCAAGCCTCGAACTATCTATGAAGTAGATCGTGAGTTTTTCAAAGAATATGAGTGAGCAGATTATTGCAAATATTGTGGTAGAGCGAATAAGACTTTGTCATCCGCCATGCTATTTTGCCAATAGCAGCCATTCATCATCAGTTCAGCTTAGAACGGGTATTCTTGAAATTCAAATATCATTAAACAGGTAGTAGATCAGAACAAACAGTTATTTTATCCATCAAGAGTTTGCAAATATCATATGCATTCAAACTTGCTATGATGAGATATTTGGTTATATTCTCTAAAGTTTTGATGATAAGTAACGCTATCTAATATATTAATCAATTTACTTTACACAGGATGTTTACTCTATGAAATTGAAATACTTTCTCTTGGCGCTTGCACTGGCAGCGGTGGAAGCTAGCGCAGACAACTCCACACTCGATGCAGCCATTGGTGGGGCGCTAGGCGGAGCTGCTGGAGCAGCACTGGGTAATGAGATTGGAGGCCGCAATGGTGCGATTATTGGTGGCGCAATGGGTGCAGGGGTAGGCTCAGCGATTACCACAGATGATGATCACCGCCATGCACCACGTAGAAATCAATATTATGCCGCCCCCCCAGGAGGTCAGTATTATAATGCGCCACCTAAAGGTGTTCGCCATCAACATAATCATTATAACGATTATGACGGTGATCGTGGTTATCACTGCCCTCCCGGTCAAGCAAAAAAAGGTCGCTGCTGATTGACAGATGAATCTTAAAACATTACATCTAACCTTTTAAGTAATACCAAGAATCATTAATTAATGCATGAGTCAAGGTATGATGGCTCATGCATTAATCGGCTTTCTATTCTTTAATTTCATTGTCCTGGAAAACTGTTTCCCGGGACGACTAGTTAAATCTTTTTCTTGCCAAATCAATGATGCTGATACGGCGTTCCAATTATATGTTTGCTGCTTTCCGAGGTTTCAGGTGCTGAGGAATAAAATTGTATGCAGATGCATTATTGCCTGTCTGATTGT
The DNA here is from genome assembly GCA_963815685.1 of uncultured beta proteobacterium. GTDB lineage: Bacteria > Pseudomonadota > Gammaproteobacteria > Burkholderiales > Nitrosomonadaceae > Nitrosomonas. Next base: position 117,577 of record CAWFHT010000008.1, on the reverse strand, counting down.
TATTCCCTAGCATCATAATGTATTAAAGGCGAAAATGGTTTGATAGTTGCCTCTGTTTTGGTGTTTGAAGTCAGCAACTATAATTTTGTCACTCGTGCGCTAACTTTAGCTATAAATCTAATTTGGTAGTTAGAGCTTTATCTGTCGGATCAATAGCAAGTAGATGATCAAACAGCAAACCGGCAGACGAATACAACTTTATATGCAGTGGTGACATAATCTATATTCGATAGACAATAAACAACTCAATGATAATGATCTGGGAAGCGCAAAGATGCAGCGAGCATCTAAAATCGCGAATTCTCAACTGAATATAAAGGGATAATGAATGAGTAAGTCTGTCATTAGTTATCCAATGCGCGTTATATTCTTGTGGTTTCTACTTGGGCAAATGCCGCTATTGTCTGCTACGGAGATTGCGGCATCCATACCCACGGCAGACGCCATTTTTACCATGCTTAAGCTTGATCGGGATAAAGTAGCTGATCTTGAGCGCGGTAAAATCGTCCCTTTTGAGACAGGAGAGGCAACAACCCAAAAAGAATTTATGATGGGTCTGAGTATGTATTTTCCATCTCCTCCAGCGAAGCTGGCAGCTTTTTTCAAACGTAAAGATTTGGCGACGGTCGATCAGGATGTCTCGGCACTGGGCGAGATATTTCCACAATCCGGTATAGACGCTTTCAAGGGATTTATTTTTACGCATGAGCAGAGCAATGAAGCTCGGAATTTGCTCGCAGTTACTGCGGGTGATCAATTCAATTTGTCTGCCAAGGAAATTGATAGCTTTGCTTCTCTTAGAGAAAAATTAACTGATGCTGACGAAGCGGCCTTGGTTGCAAGCGTATCGCAGCATTACCAGCAGATTTTATGGCAGCGCTGGCAAGCTTATAGTAAGCAGGGCCTAGCTGGACTCGCACCTTACGTACGCAAGCGAGCAAATGTCAATCTTGCTGACGAATTACGCATAGCAGCTGCTAACAGTAAATTACTGGCGCACTTTTCTCCAGCTTTACAAAAAATCTGGTTAAATTATCCGACTCAACTGCCAGCCGATACTGAAGAACGATTTTTTTGGCTCAATCGACAAGTGCAAAATCGACCTACGGCAATTCTCAACCATCGTATCGTGTTAACAACTGATGCTGCTTTGGTAATTATCACCAGACAATTCTTTGTCGGCCATTCTTACAACTCCAGCCATCTGATCTTGGGTTGCCTGCCATACGGTAATGGCTCCATCTTGTTTTATACACATAGGACTTCCACTGATCAAGTTCAAGGCAACAGTTTGAAGCGCAGCATCGGTCGCCAGCGAATCAAGGAGCAAATGATCAGAAATTTACAGGGACTACGCACCGTACTCGAGTCTTCCTAAACATGTAAAAGGTTTGATTCCTCATTATCGAATTGATCGAGCGCTTCGATGCTAGTGCTGACTAGAATCGAGTTGTAAACCATTAAACCTTAGTGGGAACGGATTCACATGTATCAAGGTGTCCATAGTTTTGTTTTCATTTAGATAGATCACTCAAGCATCTAAGAGGAGGTTCTAGTATTATGAAAAAATACTTAATTGCTTCGTTATTGGGCGTGGCATGGCTGATAGCTCTACCTAGTGAAGCGAGTGAGGATGCTATCGCGAATTTGCGACAGACAGGTAAGGCATTTGCTTCTGTAGCACGCGCCGTTTCACCTTCTGTCGTGTTCATTCAGGTGGAGGGTAAAGCATCAGGGGAGGCTACGCCATTTTTTCCACCGTTTGATGATGAGTTGCCGTTTAGTGACGATTTTTTTAAACGATTTTTTGGTGATCGGCTTCCAGGGATTCCCAGCAAGCCGTATTCTGACAAGCCACAAGAAGAACGCCGCATTATAGAGCAGGGATCGGGTTTTGTTTTTGCAGCCAAGCATGGTCTGCGATCTAACAAAACTTATATTCTGACGAACAACCACGTGGTGGAAAATGCCGACAAAATCCGCGTGGAATTTCAGGATGGTCGTGAATTCGTGGCCAAGGTCACCGGCCGTGATCCCCAATCTGATATTGCGGTGATCGAGATTACTGCGCGTGACTATCCTGCGCTTACTCTGGCTGATTCTTCTAAACTGGAGGTTGGTGAATGGGTGGTGGCGATTGGTAATCCCTTTGGTCTTAGCCACACACTGACCGTAGGGGTAGTCAGCGCCAAGGGGAGAACCAGTATCGGCATCAATGATTACGAAGATTTCATCCAAACTGATGCGGCAATCAATCCAGGTAACTCAGGTGGTCCGTTAGTCAATCTAGATGGTGAGGTTGTAGGCATCAATACGGCCATCTTTAGTCGCAGCGGAGGATACATGGGCTTAGGCTTTGCTATCCCTAGTAATCTCGCCAAGGCAATTATCAATCAACTGATTGAACATGGCGAAGTTACGCGTGGTTACTTGGGTATCGTCATTCAGCAACTGACATCTGACCTGGCGGAATCGTTTGGAATTAAGGCATCGCAAGGGATTCTTGTTGCGCAGGTCAGTAAGCATTCCCCCGCAGAGGAAGCGGGCCTACAGCAGGGCGATATCATTGAACGCTTCCAGGGCGAGCCGGTTAAAGATGTAGGAAGTTTTCGTAACCGGGTAGCGTTGATTGCCCCTGGCACTACCGTCGAGTTAACTATTCTGCGGGATGGCAAGCAAAAAACCGTAGAAGTCACGATCGGTAAACTCACCAAGGATAAGCAGCCTGCCGAGCAAACATCGCAGCGTGCAGAAGATATTGGTTTGACAGTGCAGACGCTGACGCCGCAACTGGCAGAGCAATTTGATGCCACAGCCGGTGAAGGTGTAATCGTCACAGAGGTTCGGCCCGACTCCGTCGCGGCCATGGCGGGAGTCAAGTCAGGTGCGATTATCCTGCAGGTAAATCGCAAAGAAGTGAAGAATGCCGCTGAGTTCCAGCGCGCGATCAAGGAAAGTGGTAGTGACAAACGTCTGCTGCTGCTTATCCGTGAAGGCGATACACAGCGCTTTGTCGCGTTGAGCTGGTAGTAAACTAAAGCGTGCAGGTAGGACGTCAACTTAGCGCTTGGGGAAGGAAATGCAGGTGATAAGGAAGTTTGTTCAGAATCCGCGTATGCTCGGGATACTCGTTACAATCTGGCTCTGTTTGACGCAAGTTACGATTGGGATAAGCGCACCAGAGAAGGCCCAGGTACAAGCAAAACCTGTCAACGAATCGGGTGTGCTTGATCCATCCAATCGCTCGATCACCTCGCATACCTTTCAGGCAGGGGATACAAAATTTGACTATAAAGCTACTGCTGCATCGATCACGGTTTATGATAAACAATCAAAACCTATGGGTCAGATTTTCTATATTGCCTACACGATGGAGCAACGGGGTGGGCGTCCCCGACCGCTTACCTTTGTATTTAATGGTGGCCCTGGTGCCGCTTCCGCATATCTACACCTTAGCGCGCTCGGACCACAGCGCGTCGTGTTCAATGCAGATGGTACAGTACCTCCGATGCCGGCTAGGATCGTGGACAACCCGAAAAGCTGGCTGGATTTTACTGATCTGGTTTTTGTTGATCCTGTGGGAACGGGTTATAGCCGAGAATTGCGGTATGACAAAAGCAGCAAGAAGGATGGTGAGGATAGGCGGAAATCGGAATCTTCCAGCAATACTTCTCCGCGAGCAAAGGCCTGGGGGATTGAGGAAGATATCGTTTCGCTGTCTCATTTTATTCGTGCCTATCTGACTGAGGAAAATCGTTGGTTGTCGCCCGTTTACCTGGTTGGTGAAAGTTATGGGGGATTCCGAGTCGCACGTCTGTCTAAACGGTTGCAATCCAAGTTTGGTATTGCGCCAACCGGTTTGATCCTGATTTCGCCTGTACTGGATTTTAGTTTTATCAGGGGTAATGAGCGCAACCTGTGGCCATGGGTATCGTTATTGCCGAGTTACGCGGCGGTTGCGGCAATCCATGAGCGCAGTAACGAGATAAACTACCGGTCAGGCGATCCTCGTTCTGCGCTAGCGGAAGTGGAGCGTGTCGCCTTGTCCGATTATCTTGGCGGACTGGCCGCGGGCTCGTTCGAACAGGATTGGCTCGAGCAAATCAGCAAATTGATCGGCTTGGATAAGGATATCCTGCTACGCGGGATGGGACGTGTTCCTTCCGTGCATTTTGCCAAGGCGCTGCTCGCTGACCAACGTCGTATGCTGAGTTTGTATGATGGATCGATTACATTGGTCGATTCAGAGCCAGCAGAATCTCTACTTATTGGCAGCGATTTCTATCTCCAGCAGCTCAATGCGCCTCTGACGGCAGCTTTTAACAATTATGTCCGCAATCGCCTTAATTTTAAAACTGACATACCCTTTCTGCTGTTAAATGAAGAAGTATATGCATCGTGGAATTGGCGCTCTGGAATTCGCGGGCAACAAGGATTTGTCGAAGCCCTTTCAGATCTGAAAGAAGCTATGAGTTTGAATCCTGCTATGCGGACGCAGATTATGCATGGTGTTTTCGACCTGGTCACCCCATACTATGCTTCAGAGATGATGATCAAACAAATGGCGCTGGATCCGCTGATAAGTAATAACATTCAGCTCAAGGTCTACCACGGCGGACACATGCCTTACTTGCATCAGAAGACGCTTGATAGCATGTTCGAGGATGCGCGACGATTTTATAAATTTACGCCATCACTGATCAAGCCCTAGCAGCTGATCAGGTGATGTACAGACGCTAGTTTGAGTGTAATCTGGCTAATAGGGAGATCCATAACCTTTAATTAGGAAGAAATAATGAACGAGTCTATGCATATTGTTTGTCCGCAGTGTAATGCCATTAATCGCATTCCTTCTGTGCGACTGAGCGAAGGACCGAAATGCGGTAAATGTCATCAGCCATTGTTTGATGGTCGTCCCGTGGAATTGACGGAGTCCACTTTTCAGCAGCATATTAGTCATAATGATATTCCGTTGTTGATAGATTTCTGGGCGCCGTGGTGTGGTCCCTGCAAAATGATGGCGCCTCAGTTTACTCAGGCCGCTACCCAGCTTGAACCCAAAATGCGTCTGGTCAAGGTCAATACCGAGATTGAGCAAATGCTGGGCGCCCAGTTTGGTATCCGTAGCATCCCCACGCTGATACTGTTTCGCCACGGCTATGAGGTGGCGCGTCAGTCGGGCGCTATGGGAATGGCAGATATCGTGAGATGGGCGCTTAATCATAGCTGATAAGACCTTTTCCTCAGAATGCTTGTACGTTTGTACCTGCCGTAACAATCATTCTGGATTTCAAGGTATGAAAAATGGGTAATGGAAATGGAACGACCTGAAAGTTTATGGTATCTGTCCCAAAGGACGCTTGAGAGCCTGACTCTCACTACAAAAGATGTCATCGAAAGTATTGAGCACCTTTTACATGGGTACAAACAATCCAAGGTCTGGAATGCGCCAAAAGCTGTCATTACACCGCCGGATGGTAGATATATGATGGCGACGCTATCTGCGGCTGATGATCCCCCTTTCCTGGCTGTGAAGGCACTTATTCTCAATCCACGCAATCGGCAGCAGGGCCTGCCGGACATTAATTCATTGGTTACTCTGCTCGATAGTGATACGGGGCTGCCGTTGGCTGTCATGGATGGTAACTGGATTACAGCAGTACGCACGGCAGGACTAAGTGCAGTGGCAGCCAGGCGACTGGGAAGAACTGATGCTTCCACTGCTGCATTTATCGGTTGCGGTATTCAGGCACACAGCCATTTGCAGGCCTTTGCCGATTTGTTTCCTCTAAGGGAAATTCGGGTATTCGGTCGCGGAAGCGCAAACCGGGAAGCCTTATGTCAGGCAGCAGAAAAGCTGGGTCTATTGGCAGTCGCCAGCAAGAGTGCACGGGAGGCGGTGAGTGATGCAGATCTGGTAATTTCGAGCGTTACCCTTTCACCCGAGCTCGTTCCCTTTCTGGACGCACGCTGGTTGAAGCCAGGCGCGTTTGCGGCGGTGGTAGACTTGGCTGCTTCGTGGTTAACAGACAGTATGCCCGCGTTCGACCGCATTATTATTGATGATATCGAGCAAGAAGCGCAAATGCCCACGCCTCTGGTTGATCCTGAGCTAGTAAGTGGTGATCTGACAGGCCTAATTAATGGTGAAATCACTGGACGCTGCTCTGACGAAGAGAAGACTGCTTTTGTATTCCGTGGTCTGGCTTTGGGGGATCTTGCTCTTGCAGCGCTTGCCTACCTGCGTGCCCGTCAATCATTCAAGGGATTTGAAATTGAACGCTAGCGAAACTCTCGGGCTAAAAAAAGAGGAATTAGCAAAAAAACTACGCCTCGCTCTGTTATATGCCTGATAGCATCATTTGAAATCACGATAAATAATGCTGTGCCGCGCTACCCATTAGAATGAATCACAGTGTCTGCGCTACATGACTACGGATAATGGCTTGCAATGTCGCTTTAGAGCAATCTGGCACAATTTCTGTATAAACTTTTCCTTGGCGTTTCAAAACACCAAAGGCGATCGTTTTGCCATACGCTCCACATCCTCTTTTACCTCGGACACGTTGTGCCCTAAAATAAGATTCATTAACCGCTACAGAACCTTGCAGAGGCGATTCGAGTTCACAGCACTGGGCAATTGCTGTCGTACCTTAAGGTAAATGGCATTGACAGATCAGACAGAAATACCGATCAATTGGGCTGTACTGGTAGCTGTAAAATCCAGCGAAAAAATAACGAATCAATTGCCTAAATTTTGCTTCTCTGATTCGAGAACGGAAATAATACCTATTTTTAACATTCATCTCAGCAAGTTAACAAACTTTTGTAAGAGCTTAACTTCCAAAGACCCTAAATTATTAGTGCTTCTGGTCACCTATCATTTCTATGCTAAAGCAGTTTGTTAGTCGTGTTATAGCAAAAAGTTTAGCTATTGTTGTAACCCATAAACAGCTTTGAAGCTGTATGATTTGATTGAATCGTTAATAAATTATAAATAAAGAGTAAAGCAGCTACAGGTTGTTGAAAAATGTATTCGAGGCAGTCGATGATCGGCAAAACCAGGCGAAAAAAAGTGGAGTGAGTTTATATCTGACAAATGTGCATGTTGAGCCTGTTTTTAACACGGCAGCGGCAACGTAAATAGTTTTTCAACAGCCTGCTAGCGCGCTTGGTATGTTTTTGAGTCTGAGTATGTAACATATGCGATATTTTGAAAAAATATGCAATGTTGCCGTATTGACCCTTCATTTTGATAAGCGTAAAGTAAAGGTAAGGATAGGTATAAAGTTTTAATCATTTTCAATTTTACATACTTATCCATTATCCATGGAGGATGTTATCATGACTGGATACCATATACTTCCTGCACGGCACTTAACAGGTGCTGTTCGGATTGCCCATTCAATTCCACCAAAACTTGTGACAATGGAATCACCAGCACTCGAAATTATGACTGATTTACGGCACAGTCATGTTGCTGAAATTGATCCGCATGCAACGATGGAATCGGCCAATACATATATGATGCAACGAAGGGTCCGCTCATTGTTTGTATTAGATGATGATCACCTTCTGCAGGGTGTCATTACCGCTTCCGATATTCTTGGTGAGAAACCCTTGCGCTTCATTGAGGAACACCGCGTGAAACGTAATGAGATTCTAGTCTCGGATATCATGACACCACTCGATAGCTTAGAAGCGATTCCCCTCGAAGAAGTGCAGCATGCCAAAGTCGGGCATGTGATTGCTAGTCTGTGTGAGGCAGGACGCCAGCATACCTTGGTTATGGAGGAAGATATCGATGGCGCACCTATGATATGTGGAATTTTTTCGTTGACCCAAATCGAAAAGCAGTTAGGCACTGCGATTCCAATTACAGAAGTTGCTAAAACTTTTGCAGCAATTGAAGCGACCTTGATTCATTGATAACAGCATCGCTTAGTTTGGCTTGATTACGATGATCAGAAGGTACTGGTTCTTTATCAGTACCTTCAATCTCGAAGCGTATTGTAGCGTCTGGTAACAACCTCGATATTAACAGGCTGTTGAAAAACTATTTACGTTGCCGCTGCCGTGTTAAAAACAGGCTAAAAATGCTCATTTATCAGATATAAACTCCGCTTTCTTCGCCTGGTTTTGCCGATCATCGACTGCCTGGATACGTTTTTCAACTGATAGTTAAACCACATTTTTTGCGGGTGGCATTGGGCTTTATTGTCATATATTTAATATGGTTACGAAATTACCCATTGTGTTTTGTTTTGGATTAGATTAAATAATTCATCAGTCAATTGATAAGGTCGCATGAATTTTAATATGCCTCTAGAAAAATGAGCTTATGATGTTGTGTTAATTAGGCTATAAAGAATGACGAGTTCTAGGAGATCAAAATGGCAATCGAGGGTATGAACCATTTTACAGTGCTGACTAGCGATCTGGAAAAGTGCAAGGCTTTTTATATTGACGTGCTTGGATTAACGGAAGGGTATCGTCCATCCTTTTCTTTTCCGGGTGCTTGGCTTTATTCTGGCGACCAAGCCATTCTACATATCATCGCAGGCAGGCCTTTACCAGCAGATGCGCAGGGCATCATTGATCACATGGCGTTTACTGCATCTAATCTCCAGTTAGTCGTGGACAAACTAAACCTCCACAGCATTGCATTTAAACTCCACCGGCTCGTTGAGCAACAAACGTGGCAACTTTTTTGTCACGACCCAGATGGCGCGAAAGTAGAACTTGATTTTGCAGCGAGTGAACCAGAGCCTAAGTTGGATATCGCGAGGGAAGATCTCAATAAGTGAGTGAGGGGAATACAGGGCAAGGTATATATACTCAACCGCTTGCTCGGAGCGCAATATATTTCCTGGCTCCGAGTGCTGTGTACTTATCATCGCTTCATGGCGATTACTAAGATCGTTTTAGGTTATTGTGAAGCAGTTGCGGTGGTGACTTTGGAAAAATCGCCAGCTTTTATAATTGTCAGCCTGTTGAAATTGAGATGCTTGCGTAGTGCAGCGAGAATCGATTCTGGAGTGAGCGTAGCGATTCTAGTTTCAAACTCAATATCCCATTGCATAGTGCGTTTGCGTGTCAGGTAATTAGCCAGACGTTCAGCAAGTGCTTTATCTTGCCCGCGGGCGATACGCCGTGCTTGCAGATAACCAGCCTTGGCTGTCTCAACTTCTTCTGTAGTGAAACCTTCTTTCATTATGCGCTCCAGTTCTTCCTTCATGGCTGACTCGATCCGTGCACGGTTTTCTGGCGCGTAAATGGCATATATACTGAATTCGCCTTGTTCATCAAAAGCACTGGCTGAGAAACTCGATGCGACATTATAGGACAAGCCTTCTTGTTCGCGGATGCGGCGCCATAGTCTTGAGTCGGCCGAACCACCAAGAAGATAGTTGCCTATAATCAGAGCAGGATAATCAGGATGATTATCACGCAACTTTAGGTTCATACCAGCTTGGAATACAGCATTGGCCTTATCAGGTGTTTCAAGGTCACGATTGATGGGAGTGATGTCTTGATAGGGCACAGGAATACGCTTATAGGTGCGTGGACTTTTCCAGTCACCAAAAAGCTGCCGCATGAGCTGGGTAATTTCTTCTGGCTCAAAATCACCCACGATAGAAAATTCACTGTCTGAAGCACCAAATAGCTCACTGTGGCATTGCTTTACTTCGTCAAGCGTCAGCGCATTGATGCGCTCAATACGCTCTTCTAATGTAGGTGTATAATGCCAGTGCGAAGCAGGGTAAGGGGCAAGATGACGCTCCATGACCAAGCTTGCCTGGGCGCTAGGTTCACTTCGCTTGCTTTCGATGGATGACAGCATGGCGAGTTTTAGCAGTTCAAATTCTTTTTTAGGAAAAATCGGTTCGCGCAATACTTCAGCAACCAGCCTTAGTGTATCGGGTAGGTTTGTGCGGACAGTTTCGATGGAAACGCCTTCAATATTAACATTGACCTGTGCTTTGAGTCTGTCGAATGCATCACGTAACGCTTCACGAGTATGGTGTTTCGTGCCACGCATCAACATGGAGCCAGCAATGTTACACGCCATGGCACGGTTTTGCGTGCTTTCCTCATCACCCCAATGGAGTAGAAGTGATGCCACGACCGTACTACCACGGGTTTTCTTGGGTACCATGGCGAGCTTCATGCCTCCAGGCAAGGTTGTACGAACGATTCTTGCTTCAATATTTGCGGGTGTGGGATCAAAGGCTTCTCCAGTGCTAACGCTGGGATCACCACGATACCCTTCAAGCATGCGGGCTATATCTGGAGTTGCTGGTATCTCGGCACGATCAGGGGTCGAATTAGGTATAAATAAACCCAGTGTGCGATTGCTTGGTTTGAAATAGCTATTAGCGACACGCTGTACCTCATCAAGTGTTGCTTGTTTGATGCGATCGCGATGCAGGAACAGTAATCGCCAATCACCCATGGCAATGAATTCAGTGAGCGTGATGGAGAATTTGCGTGTATCGGCAAGTAGTTGCTCAATCTCATTTAGTAGGCGAGTACGAGCACGCTCAAGTTCTTCGGCAGTAATCGGGTGAGCAGCGAGCGATTCGACGGTATCGATCAGAACATCACGTGCAGTATCCAGTGACATGTCGGGTCGTAGATTTGCGCTGAAAAAAGCATAACCTGCTTCCCGCAACTGTCGATCAAAGCCCAGAACGGTGGTTGCATGTTTAGATTCTACTAACGCTTTGTGCAGTCTACCGCCAGGAACTTCTCTGAGGATGGTGACCAATAGATCAATCGCAGCATATTCAGGATGTGCGCCAGAAGGAAGATGGTAAAGCGTGGCAGCAATCTGGGTATCACCCACACGACGTAACTTAACCATACGTTCACCGTCTTGCGTTGGCTCGACTGTATAAGTTTTTTGCAGTTTACGTGTCGGGCGTGGAAGAGGGCCAAAATGACGCGCCACCATTTTCAATGCTTCAGCCTCCTCGAATTTTCCGGCAATTACAAGCACAGCATTATCTGGCTGGTAGTAGTGGCGATAGAAAGCCTGTAATCGCTCAATCGGTACATTTTCGATATCTGAGCGTGAACCAATGATGGAGCGGCCATAATTATGCCAGGAATAAGCTGCTGAAGTCATGCGGTCAGATAGCACGCTGAAGGGACTGTTTTCACCGGCTTCGAATTCGTTGCGCACCACGGTCATTTCGCTATCGAGATCCGATTTTGCAACACGTGAATTGACCATACGATCAGCTTCCAGGCGGAGCGCCCAATCAAGATTATCCGCACTGGCGGTAAAGGTTTCAAAATAATTGGTGCGATCATAGGAAGTGGTGCCGTTCCAACGGGCACCACGTTTAGTAAATTCATTTTTGATGTCGGAAAATTGCTCTGTTCCTTTGAATAAAAGGTGTTCTAACAGATGCGCCATACCTGCTTCACCATAATCTTCATCACGTGAACCAACGAGGTAAACAACATTGACCGTAATCGAATCGAGCGAGTTATCCGGAGCAAGCAGGATACGTAATCCATTGGTAAGCTGATATTCAGAGATACCTTCAACTGTCGTGATTTTAGTTAAATCAGCAGGAACTTCCACATTGGGTTGCTGAGCGTTAGCTTCCTTAAAGCATGTAAGAGATATGGCAAAAGCGATAAATGTAATCAGATGTCGATGCATAGATGTTTTTTTATTCTTAAATTAAGATTAATAAACAATAAAAGGACTACCTTTTCAACAGGAAGTTCGATCAAGCTGCTTGTTTTTTTCTATATTTGCAGAGTAAGCCTGTAGGAAAATGGCTCCATAGCACGGTTGTTTGGAAATCTAATAGTTTTCTAGCCATTGTTGCCGTGTTTGACGAGCATTCGCAAATGTCCTTTCGAGTGCTTGTCCATCGTTGTTTGCTAGAATAGTGCGCAGACTGGTTAGCTCATTCTGATAGGCATCAATCTGTTTAAGTAACAATTCTTGGTTAGCTAGACAGATGTCGCGCCACATTTCCGGCGAACTGCTTGCAATGCGAGTGCAATCACGAAAACTGCTGCCCGCAAAGTGCAATACTTCTTCTGGTTTATCTTCAATATTGATTCGAACATGATTCATGAGCGTAAACGCTAGAATGTGAGGCAAGTGGCTGATAATGGCAAGTATCCGATCGTGCTGATCTGCAGCCATGCAAGAGATTTTTGCGCCACAATGCTGCCAGAGGGTTGAGACTAGATTGACTGCCTGGTCATCATTTTCTGCCAGAGGAGTGATGATCAGATGTTTGTCGCAGAACAAATGAGTACTAGCAGCTTCAGCACCACTGAATTCGGTTCCAGCAATGGGATGACAAGGAACAAAGTGAGTGAGATGCTGAGCAAGATGAGTACGTGCAGCAAATATTACATCTTGTTTGGTACTTCCCACATCAGAGACAATCGTTCCAGACCCCAGAAAAGGAGCGATCTGAGCCATGATGTTACTGGTTTGACCCACGGGCATGGCAAGCAGGACAAAATCCGCGTCTTTTAGTGCAGATACTGAGTTACTCGCTACTTCATCGATGATACCCAGCTCAAGAGCACGCTGCAAATTTTTTTGGCTACGTCCGATGCCAACGATGTGCTTGACCATTCCTGCGTGACGCAATGCCAACGCAAAGGAGCCTCCAATCAAACCGACGCCGATGACAACAAGCTTATGCAGGAGGGGAGATGTCATGGGTGCGTACCTTTGGGTGAATTATAGGGTTGTCGTGATTCCGGATATTGATCTTCAGAGGGAGGTTTTCAATACTTGTTCCAAAGCATGCAGAAATTTCTGATTCTCAGATTCCAATCCAATGGTAACCCTTAAATGATGAGGCATTTCGTAAACACCCAGTGGACGTACGATAACGCCTTGCTCAAGTAGGCTTTGGTAGATCTTAATTGTATTGGTAGCATCACCCCTCACGCGGAAGCTGATGAAATTTCCGTAGGAGGGAATATATTCCACACCCAATTGGCGCAGTCCATTGGTAATCTGCAGCATGCCCGCCCGATTGAGCGTATAGGAGCGTTTGACAAATTCGATATCTTGTAATGCAGCGAGCGCTCCGACTAATCCAATACTGTTGACGTTGAACGGCTGGCGGATGCGGTTCATCAAATCTGCTAAATCAGGGTGAGTCAGCGCAAATCCTACCCGAATGCCTGCTAGGCCGTATGCTTTTGAGAAGGTGCGTGTAATTAATAGATTTGAAAATCTTCTTAACCACGAAATACTATTGGCTTTATTAGCTTCAGGGAGATATTCATCGTAGGCTTCATCCAAAATGACCAAGACGTCCGGTGAAACCCGCTCAAGAAAGCGTAATAAGTCATCAGCATCGCAGAGCGTGCCTGTGGGATTATTGGGGTTAGCGATAAAGACGATGCGTGTTTCTGGTGTGATGGCATTGAGCATGGCAACTAGATCGTGGCCATAAAGCCTGGCAGGAACGGCAATACCATGCGCTCCTAATGCCTGTACCAGCAGTGGATAAATTGCAAAAGCATGTTGTGAATAAACAGCTGAAGCGCCTGGTTTCAGGAAAATACGAGCAGCGAGTTCCAACACATCATTCGAGCCATTTCCCAATACAATTTGGTCAACATTTACGCCATAGTGTTTTGATAAGGCAATTTTTAGCTCAAAACCACTTCCATCAGGGTATCGAGCAATTTCTTGGAGTGCGTTAATCATTGCTTCCATAGCCAATGGGCTTGTTCCGAGCGGATTCTCGTTGGATGCAAGTTTGATGACACCGTATTTTTCCAGACCAAGCTCTCGTACCAGCTCTGAAATGGGTTTGCCTGGCTGATAAGGGTGTATAGCTCGGATACATTCTGGTGCAAGTTCACAAAGTTTCATAAGGTCTGAATACTAAAACTAGAAAACAATATTGAAGTAAAAAAATTACCAGGATCAAGAATAGATCAAATTATTACGCGGACGGATATGAGCCAAGTATTTTAAGGAAAGTTGCTTTGTTACGAATTTCCTCCAGCGCTTTTGCAACGTTTTCATTTTGTTGATGGCCTTCTATATCGATAAAAAATACATATTCCCAGAGTCCTCTACGGGAAGGCCGAGATTCTAGCCGGTTCATACTAACTTGATAGCGAGCAAAAGGGGCTAATAGTTCATGGATGGCGCCAGGTCGGTTGCTTGTCGACGTGACAATTGAAGTTTTATCCTTGCCAGAGGCAGAAACTTGCTGTATGCCAATAACTAGAAATCGGGTGGTATTGTTCGGATCATCTTCAATATTTTTGGCGCAGATCGTAAGACCAAACACGTCAGCAGCTTTTTTTCCCGCAATAGCAGCAGCATTTTTGTCTGCTGCAGCCATTCGAGCTGCATCAGCATTGCTTGCGGTATCAATGCGTGCTATGGCTTGCAAATTGGGTAAATGTTTGTTCAACCACCCAAGGCATTGCGCAAATGATTGTGGGTGAGAGTAAATTTTTTGAATAGCCGTTAGATCTGTTTGTTGCGCTATCAAACACTGATGAACTGGCAATTCTATTTCACCACATACGGTGAGTGAAGTTTGTAATAGCAAATCCATAGTCCGTCCGACAGCACCTTCTGTAGAGTTTTCCACAGGGACGACACCATAGCTAGCAGTACCTGATTCTACCTTGCGAAAAACATCATCAATCGAATTGCAGGCCAGAGTTGTCACGGTGCTGCCAAAACGCTTGGTTACAGCTTCTTCAGAAAAGGTTCCTTGAGGGCCAAGATAAGCAACAGTCAAGGGCTCTTCCATTGCCCGGCAGGCCGATATGATTTCTGTGAACAATTGTGTGATACGTTCATCGGTGAGTGGCCCGGGATTTAACTTCTGTAGACGTGCTAATACCTGAGATTCGCGCTCAGGACGGTAGGTTACACCATTCTTCTGATGACCGATTTGTTGTGCTAACTCAGCACGCGTATTGATGAGTTTGAGTAATTCGCTATCAATCGAATCGATTTTATCTCGCAACTGTTTGAGTTGTTCAGTCATGGGAAATCAATATTAGTCTGAATTTTCTACCGGAATGGGCAAATAGCGGACCAGTAAGGCGCCAGTGATTCTAGAAAGATCGTCAATTACATTTTCTGATACTGGGCTGTCTGTATCCACCAAGGTATAAGCCATTTCACCACGAGACTTGTTGGTCATATTATGTATATTCAGTCCCGCATTAGCCATGCAAGTTGATATTTGACCCAAAAGATTGGGAACATTGGAATTGGCAACTGCAATCCGGTAAGGTGATCCTCGTTCCATCACTACATCCGGAAAATTAACCGTATTAATAATATTGCCGTGTTGTAGATAATCCATCAATTGGTTAACAACCATTATTGCACAGTTTTCTTCTGCTTCCTGAGTAGATGCGCCCAGGTGAGGTAGCGTAATTACTGCTTCATGATGCTGTAATTTTTGACTTGGAAAATCACACACATAATATTTAATCTTACCATTCTTAATTCCAGTGAGAACTGCATCTTCGTCAGCAATTGCATCACGGGAGAAATTAAGAAGTATTGTGTCTCGCTTCAAATAGTGTATCAGCTCATCATTGATGAGATGATAAGTAGAATCCATCAGAGGCACGTGCAACGAAATGAAATCACTGCGACGCAACAGATCTTCGATACTGTGGGCTTTTTGTACCTCTGAAGAGAGACTCCAGGCAGCATCAACAGTAATTTTTGGATCATATCCCAATACTTTCATGCCAAGCTTAATGGCAGCATCCGCTACGAGCCGTCCAATTTTGCCTAAACCAATGATGCCAAGTGTCCGTTTGGGCAATTCCACTCCCAAAAATTTTTTTTTGTGATCTTCAACCTGCTTGTGTAAAACTTGATCATCACCTTGCAAACTCTCCACAAAGCGAAATGCAGGAATCAGATTGCGTGCTGCTATTAGCATGCTGGCTAATACCAATTCTTTGACTGCATTAGCATTGGCACCAGGTGTATTAAATACTGGAACACCACGACGATTCATTTCGTTAACAGGAATATTATTAGTACCAGCGCCCGCTCGCCCAATTGCGATAACGCTTTTGGGTATGTCCATGTTCAGCATATTGTGCGAACGTACCAAAATGGCATCAGGGCTAGCTAAATCACTACCGATATGGTAATG
The DNA here is from genome assembly GCA_963815685.1 of uncultured beta proteobacterium. Lineage (GTDB taxonomy): Bacteria > Pseudomonadota > Gammaproteobacteria > Burkholderiales > Nitrosomonadaceae > Nitrosomonas. Next base: position 101,420 of record CAWFHT010000008.1, on the reverse strand, counting down.
ATCTGAGGGAAAACGCTTCAACCCAACTGCTGAAATTTGATTAAGCGTGAGGATATTAAAAATCCTTTGCGTCTGGTCAACCATAGATCTTCTCAAATTCTTTCATGAAAGAAACCAGAGCCATGACGCCTTCATAGGGCATGGCATTATAGATTGAAGCTCGCATTCCACCCACAGAACGGTGGCCTTTTAACTGAAGTAATTCCCGTGTCTTAGCTTGCTTTAGAAATTCATTATCAAGTGCAGCATCTTTCAGTGTAAACGGAATATTCATCCGTGACCGGTCAGGTTTGGCAACTGGGCATTGATAGAAATCACTGGAATCGATTAAATCATAAAGTAATTTGGATTTGGAGATATTGATCATCTCCATTGCTGCTAATCCCCCCTTTTGTTTCAGCCACTCAAGCACGAGACCCATGATATAAATTAGGTAGGTGGGTGGTGTGTTATACATGGAGTGATGCTCTGCATGAGTTTTATAATGATACATGGTCGGAGTACCATTTATCGTCCTACCTAATAAATCCTCGCGTACGATAACAACTACAAGCCCAGCTGGACCGATATTTTTCTGTGCGCCCGCATAAATAAGCCCAAACGGTGTGACATCTAGCGGGCGTGACAAAATATTGGAAGACATATCGGCTATCAGGGGAATATCAGATCTCCCCCCTTTCACTTGCGTGAGATCGGGTACCCAGTTGAATTCCACCCCGCCAATGGTTTCGTTGGGAGTGTAATGAACATAAGCACTATTAGGGTCAATTTCCCATTTATCAAGTGTGGGGGCATAGGTAAAATGAGCGTCTTCTGCTGAAGCAGTGAGATGAACTGTGCAATATTTTTTCGCTTCATCAATAGCTTTTTGTGACCATTGACCAGTGTTGACGTAATCAGCTCTCTTTTTTTCATGCAGAAGGTTCATTGGCACCATGGCAAATTGACTGGAAGCCCCCCCCTGAAGAAAAAGTATCTTGTAATGATCAGGAATGTTTGCTAGTTCGCGTAAATCACTTTCGGCTTTGGCGGCGATGGACATGAACTCTTCACCGCGATGACTCATCTCCATGACAGACATGCCGCTGCCATGCCAATCTAGCATTTCGTCACGAGCTCGTAAGAGTACTTCTTTGGGCAATACAGCTGGTCCGGCGCTGAAGTTGTAGGTTATGTTCATCGGTAGATTTCTGGATTATTTCAATTTAAATCCTGCGGCCTCTCAATTACAAAAAAGGTTGATCCGATGTTTCATCAGTTTCAATCACTCTTTCGAGTCCAGCAAGTTTTTCTCCCTGATCTAGGTTAATGAGTATAACACCTTGAGTGGCACGACCCATTTCACGAATCTCATTGACACGGGTTCGAATCAATACACCACCTGTTGTGATCAGCATGATTTCATCATCTGGTTTGACGAGTTGTGCTGCTACCACTTTGCCATTACGTGCGCTGGTGATGATTGCGATCATGCCCTGGGTGCCACGGTTATGGCGAGTATATTCGCTGATCGGAGTACGCTTGCCGAATCCATTTTCGGTTGCCGTCAAGACAGTTAATTCCTCGTTCTCAGCGACGAGCATTGAAATAACTTTCTGGCCAGCGCCGAGCTTCATTCCGCGCACACCACGCGCATTGCGCCCCATTGGTCGAACATCATTTTCGTCGAAACGCATGGCCTTGCCGTTGTCCGAAAACAGCATGACATCATGTTTTCCTTCGGTTAATGCGACACCGATGAGATAATCACCTTTATCGAGATCGATTGCAATAATTCCATTATTGCGCGGTCGTGAGAATTCAGATAAGGGTGTTTTTTTAACAGTGCCGAAAGCAGTCGCCATAAAAATATAACGATTGTCATCGAATGTTTTTACCGGTAATACTGCGTTGATTTTTTCATCCTTTTCCAACTGTACCAGATTATTTATGGGTTTTCCTCGAGAAGATCGACTACCCTGAGGGACATTGTAAACCTTAATCCAATATACGCGCCCTAGGCTGGAAAAACACAGTATATAATCATGGGTGTTGGCGATGAACATATTGTCAATGAAATCATCTTCTTTGGTAGCTATCGCTAATTTCCCACGCCCACCACGTTTTTGAGCTCGATAATCATCCATCAACTGTGATTTGATGTAACCTGCATGCGACAATGTAATGACGACATCGGCTGGTGCAATCAAATCTTCTGTGTTTAAATTTTGGGTATCAATAACGATTTCACTGCGACGTTTATCACCAAATTGCTGCTTTATACTGGTGAGCTCTTCCGAGATAATAGCAGTTATTCGCACTGGATTAGCGAGGATATCAAGAAGATCAATGATTTTATCGATGATTTCTCTATATTCATCAGTAATTTTATTTTGCTCTAGGCCGGTAAGGCGTTGAAGGCGAAGATCTAGGATCGCCTGGGCTTGTGTATCAGACAGGCGATAATCTTGATCGAATAAACCAAATTCAGCTGCTAATCCCTCTGGACGCAAAGCTTTTGCATCAATCATTGCTCGCATGAGCATTTCTTCTACCACCCGGGAGCGCCAAACTCTAGACATGAGTGTTCTTTTAGCATCGGAAGGTGTAGGTGCAGCTTTGATGAGTGCGATAATTTCATCTACATTGGATAATGCTACCGCTAAGCCCTCGAGCAAGTGTCCACGTTCACGTGCTTTCTTCAATTCAAAGCTGGTGCGGCGCGTTACTACTTCACGCCGATGACGCAGAAATGCTTCTAAAATCTGCTTTAGATTCAGTAGGCGAGGTTGACCATTTATCAGGGCTACCATGTTCATCCCGAAGGTATCTTGCATCTGCGTTTCTTTGTACAGATTATTCAAGACTACTTCTGGAATTTCGCCGCGCTTCAGCTCAATGACTACACGCATGCCTGATTTATCAGATTCATCTCGTAATTCAGAAATACCCTCGATTCTTTTATCACGTACTAATTCACCGATACGTATAAGTAAATTAGCTTTGTTTACCTGATAAGGTAATTCATCAATGATGATGCTGTGGCGATTACCTTTATCTATGTCTTCAAAATGCGTACGCGCTCGCATGATTACCCGACCTCGCCCAGTATGATAACCATCTCTTATACCTGCTGTTCCATAAATAATGCCAGCTGTAGGGAAATCAGGTGCTTGAATATGATCCATTAACCTATCTATATTGACTTCTGGATTACTAAGTAACAAAAGACTGGCATCGATTACTTCATGTAGATTGTGTGGCGGAATACTGGTTGCCATGCCTACTGCAATTCCGGAAGAACCGTTGATGAGTAAGTTAGGAATCTTTGCTGGAAAAATGAGTGGCTCTTGTTCAGAACCGTCATAGTTAGGCCCGAAATCAACAGTATTTTTATCAAGATCGACAAGTAATTCATGCGCGATACGCGACATTCGAATTTCGGTATAACGCATGGCTGCGGCGTTATCACCATCAACCGAACCAAAGTTGCCTTGTCCATCGATTAGCATATAACGTAAAGAAAAATTTTGAGCCATTCGGACAATTGTGTCATATACCGCGGTATCACCATGTGGATGATATTTACCAATAACATCGCCTACGATGCGCGCAGATTTTTTATAGGGACGATTCCAGTCATTTGAGAGCTCATGCATGGCATATAGAACTCGCCGATGGACTGGCTTTAGCCCGTCCCGAACATCGGGTAGAGCACGTCCAACAATGACGCTCATAGCATAATCAAGATAGGAGCGTCGCATCTCTTCTTCGAGACTGATAGGTAAGGTTTCCTTCGCGAATTGATTCATTTTGATGGGTTTTTATCGAGTTCGGAATTCAGCTCGTCATATTTATTATTGTTGGATTGAGCTGAAAAGTTTGATATGGCTATAAAAATTGATTTCCTGCTAAGACAATCAGAGCATTAGTTGTTATATTTTAGCATGTCACCTCTTTATTTATTTCATTGTAAGCCTTAGCTATAACTTAGCTAGTAAAAGCGCTAATAAGACTTGATGACAGAATATATTAATTTAGACTATTGGGTTGGGTAGATTAGATGTCTTAATCATAAAATGTTTTCATGTTAAAAATAACACAAAACAAAAAGGCCCTTCCCCTCTTGAAAAAGCTTACTAAATAAGTAAATATAGATTTAATATAAAGTAGCTAATCGATTAACGGCGGCAAATGCCGCCGTATTTGTTTTCTTTTTCTTCAAACTTAAATGCGAGAGTGTAGCGCTGTGTCAAACTTGATGAGTACTTATTTGCGGCTTCCTGTAACTTTTATCAAAGGTGAAGGGGTCTGGTTATGGGACGATCGTGGTGATTGTTATCTTGACGCTCTTTGCGGAATTGCTGTATGTAGTCTTGGGCACAGCCACCCTGAATTGACCAAAGCGCTGTGTGAACAGGCAGGGATGCTAATACATACTTCAAATCTTTATCATATCGAAAAACAGGAATTGCTGGCTGGTAGATTGGCTGCTTTGTCGGGAATGGACAGAGTATTTTTTTGTAATTCAGGAGCAGAGGCAAATGAAGCTGCTATCAAATTGGCAAGATTGTATGGTCACAATAAAGGAATTGAATTACCTACAATCATAGTAATGGAGCGATCCTTTCACGGTCGCACTATGGCGACTTTGACTGCAACGGGTAATCGTAAAGCCCAGGCTGGTTTTGAGCCTTTGCTCGCTGGTTTCGTGCGTGTTCCCTATGATGATCTCAATGCGGTTACCCAGATTGCTGATAACAATAAGCACGTCGTAGCAGTGTTAGTGGAAACTTACCAGGGTGAAGGAGGAGTCAATTTTCCGCAAATTAATTATCTACAAGGTTTGCGTCAATTATGTGATCAGAATGGCTGGTTGCTGATGCTCGATGAAGTGCAATGTGGTATCGGCCGCACAGGAAAATGGTTTGCATTTCAGCATAGCGGTATCATGCCAGATGTTATGACGCTAGCAAAGGGTCTGGGCTCTGGTGTACCTATCGGTGCTTGTATTGCAAAAGGTGAGGCGGGAGAGGTGTTTAAGCCTGGTAATCATGCCTCGACGTTTGGGGGTAATTTACTTGCTTGTACAGCGGCGCTAACTACTTTGGATGTGATTGAAAAAGATCATTTGATGCAAAATGCAGTTCAAGTGGGTAGTTTTATACGAGAGCGGTTTAAGGAAAAACTTGCTCATTGGCTTAATGTGATACAAATTCGAGGTCAAGGGCTCATGCTGGGAGTCGAACTCCCTGTACCTTGCAGTGAGCTGGTTAAGGAGGCTCTAAAACATCGACTATTGATTAATGTAACTTCGGAAAGAGTGGTGCGGTTGTTACCTGCTCTGATAATGAATCAAGCGGAAGCTGAACAAGTAGTTGATATTTCTTCGGAAATTATTGATAGATTCTTGGCAAGTCAAACTGCGAATATAATCACGCGTGACAGACCTGGTTCATCAATTTAAATCAACCATTTTATGCAAATTAAGCATTTTCTGAAGATTAACGATTTAACCCACAAAGAGCTTGAATATTTGTTCGAGCGGGCGCGTTGGATTAAAAATGAGTTCAAGCAATATCGACGATATTGGCCACTGACAGATCGGACTCTAGCGATGATTTTTGATAAGAATTCTACGCGAACGCGATTATCATTTGAGGCGGGAATGTATCAGTTAGGTGGGAATGCGATTTATCTCTCAACCCGGGATACTCAACTAGGTCGCGGTGAGCCTGTAGAGGATGCGGCGCAGGTAGTTTCGCGAATGGTAGATATGGTCATAATTCGCACTTATGAGCATAGTATAATTGAACGTTTCGCAGAATATTCTCGTGTTCCTGTTATTAATGGATTAACTGATGAATATCATCCTTGTCAAATTTTGGGTGATATTTTTACTTATATAGAGCATCGTGGAAATATTACCGGTAAGACGGTGGCATGGATCGGTGATTCCAATAATGTGTGTAATACATGGCTTCAGGCTGCTGAGATTTTTAATTTTAATGTTCATGTTTCAACTCCTCCCGGCTATGAAGTCGAACCAGAGCGTGCTGGATTATATAGTACTGATTATTATGAGGAATTTTCTTGTCCACATGATGCTGTAAAAAACGCTGATCTTGTTACTACTGATGTATGGACAAGCATGGGTTTTGAAGCCGAGGAGGAAGCTAGAAAAAATGCCTTTGCTGATTTTTGTGTTGATGAGGAAATGATGTCTTATGCTAAGAAGGATGCTCTGTTCATGCACTGCTTACCCGCTCATCGCGGAGAAGAGGTGGCGGCCGAGGTATTGGATGGTTCGCAATCGGTGGTCTGGGATGAGGCAGAAAATCGATTGCATACTCAGAAAGCGTTAATGGAATATTTGTTGTTGGGAAAAGTAGAAATTAAGTAAGCGGATGCTTTAATTAATTTGTAGGGAAACTGTATTGTTGTTATGAATAAAATTAACAAGGTAGTTCTAGCTTTTTCTGGTGGACTAGATACTTCAGTCATATTGAAATGGTTGCAAGATGTTTATCAGTGTGAGGTTGTGACTTTTACTGCTGATATTGGTCAAGGTGAAGAAATTGAACCTGCGCGTGCAAAAGCACGAAGCTTTGGTATTAAAGAAATTTATATAGAAGATTTACGTGAGGAGTTCGTTCGAGAATATGTATTTCCAATGTTTCGTGCAAATACTATCTATGAAGGTGAATATTTGCTCGGAACAAGTATTGCCAGACCACTCATTGCCAAGAGGCAGATTGAGATCGCTCAAGAAACGGGGGCAGATGCTGTTTCGCATGGCGCAACGGGTAAGGGAAACGATCAAGTTCGCTTTGAGCTTGGTTATTATGCATTGAAACCCAATATCCATGTAATTGCTCCGTGGCGTGAATGGGATCTCACTTCACGCGAGAAGCTTTTGGAGTATGCAAAAAAGCATAGTATTCCAATTGAGATGAAGCAGCAAACTGGGTCTCCGTACAGTATGGATGCAAATTTATTGCATATTTCCTATGAAGGGCGTCTATTGGAAGATCCGGCGAAAGAGCCCGAAGAATCGATGTGGCGATGGACAGTTGCGCCAGAGAAAGCGCCAGATGAACCAGAGTATCTTGACATAGAATTTGAGCGTGGTGATATTGTAGCGCTGAATCAAGAAAAATTATCGCCAGCGGCAGTTCTCGCAAAACTAAATCAATTGGGTGGTAAACATGGTATTGGGCGTTTAGATTTGGTTGAAAACAGATATGTCGGTATGAAGTCGCGAGGGTGTTATGAAACGCCTGGTGGCACAATCATGTTGCGAGCTCATCGCGCCATAGAGTCTATCACCTTAGATCGGGAAGTAGCACATTTAAAAGATGAGTTAATGCCACGTTATGCAGCCCTTATTTATAGCGGCTATTGGTGGAGTCCTGAGCGAAAAATGTTGCAAACTATGATTGATGAATCTCAGCTTAATGTCAACGGTTGGGTGCGGGTAAAGCTTTATAAAGGCAATGTAGCAGTGGTTGGTCGTGATTCTAAAACTGATTCGTTATTTGATCCGGCAGTTGCAACTTTTGAAGATGATCGCGGTGCTTATAATCACGCAGATGCCGCGGGATTTATCAAATTAAATGCGCTTAGAATGCGAATTGCTGCAAAACTCAGAAAGCCGTTGAAAAAATAATAGAAACTAAGCTGACATAAGAAAATATCAGATTGGTGGAAAACAGAAATTAAAGGCGCCGGCTGATATCCAAAGAAAAGTTGAGCAAGTTGCAGATCAATAAATATATTTAGCCGGAAAATTATGCTGCTAATTTAAAAAGTAGTTGCTAAATTTCTGATGAGCATTGAGAATTTTGATAAATGAAAATCAGGCAAGTTTTACCTTTCATCCTTGACATAAAGCGATAATACCCATACAATCCGCAGTCTTTTTAGCCGCCTCTTTTCAAATCTTAAACAAGGGTGGAGAAGAGAGAAATAGATTGAGAAAAGAAAAGTCAAGATAGATTGAAAATATAGTAGCATGCCCATAAACAGTAAAATCGTGATGAAAAATAAGACAAAGGTTTAGTTGAGAAATAAAATATTATGCCAACCATAAGTCAACTTGTAAGAAAACCGCGAAAAGCAAAGCGTGTAAAAAGTAAAGTGCCAGCACTAGAAGGGTGTCCGCAAAAGAGGGGTGTTTGTACGCGGGTTTATACAACGACACCTAAAAAGCCTAATTCTGCCTTGCGTAAAGTTGCGCGTGTAAGATTGACAAATGGATTTGAAGTTGCAAGCTATATTGGTGGAGAAGGCCATAACTTGCAGGAGCATTCAGTAATATTGATTCGAGGTGGACGTGTTAAGGACTTACCTGGCGTGCGATATCATACAGTCCGCGGAAGCTTGGATACTGCTGGAGTGAAAGATCGTAAAAAAGCACGTTCTAAGTATGGTTCCAAGAAGCCTAAGGCATCATAGAATAATTTTTCAGTGAAGCATGTTTGTAGAAATGAGTGAAAATCAATCAAAGTTAACTAGGATAGTTTGGGGTTTGTAAATGCCAAGACGCAGAGAAGTGCCAAAACGTGAAATATTGCCAGATCCGAAATACCATAATGTTGAGATATCAAAGTTTGTAAACGTTTTGATGACGGGTGGAAAGAAATCGGTCGCAGAGCGAATAATTTATGGCGCTATGCTACAAATCGAGAAAAAAACTGGAAAGGATCCGGTTGAGATATTTACTCAGGCGATGGCAAACATAAGGCCTATGGTTGAGGTGAAAAGCCGGCGTGTTGGTGGTGCAAATTATCAAGTCCCCGTGGAAGTTAGATCGGTGCGGCGCAGTGCGCTAGCGATGCGTTGGTTGCGGGATGCTGCGCGTAAGCGTGGTGAGAAATCGATGGATATACGTCTGGCAGGTGAGTTAATGGAGGCCTCTGAGGGCCGGGGTGGAGCAGTCAAGAAGCGTGAAGAAGTGCACCGCATGGCAGAGTCAAATAAAGCATTTTCTCACTTTCGGTTTTAATAAGGTTTGATAAATATTTTGATAAATATGCTTTATGTGAGCATATAGTGAAGAGTCGTAACATTTAAAAATTTGGTTGGTAATTTAAGAGTTTAATATTAATGTCTAGAAAAACGCCCATAGAGCGCTACCGCAATATTGGAATCATGGCGCATATTGATGCAGGTAAAACAACCACAACAGAGCGTGTGTTGTTTTATACCGGAGTATCTCATAAGTTAGGAGAGGTCCATGATGGCGCGGCTACGATGGATTGGATGGAGCAAGAGCAGGAACGCGGTATAACAATCACATCGGCTGCTACAACCTGTTTCTGGAAAGGAATGGCGGGTAACTATCCGGAACATCGTATAAATATTATCGACACGCCGGGTCACGTAGATTTTACTATTGAAGTAGAGCGCTCTCTAAGGGTATTAGATGGTGCGTGCACAGTTTTTTGTGCGGTCGGTGGAGTGCAGCCTCAAACCGAAACAGTATGGCGGCAAGCCAACAAGTATAAAGTGCCGCGACTTGCTTTTGTAAATAAAATGGATCGCTCGGGCGCGAATTTTATGCGCGTACTAGAGCAAATTAAAGCGCGATTAAAAGCTAATCCGGTACCAATTCAATTGCCGATCGGTGCTGAAGACAAGTTTGAGGGCGTTGTTGATTTGCTAAAAATGAAGGCAATTCATTGGGATGAGGCTACTCAGGGGACAAAATTTGAGGAGCGCGAAATACCTGAGAACTTAAAGAGTGAGGCAGAGAGTTGGCATGAGAAGATGGTGGAGTCAGCTGCTGAAGCGTCAGAAGAGTTAATGAACAAGTACCTTGAAGAAGGAGCCTTGTCAGTAGAGGAAATAAAGCAGGGATTGAGGGCGCGTACGCTAAATAACGAGATAGTTCCGATGTTATGTGGCTCGGCTTTCAAAAATAAAGGCGTGCAGGCAATGCTTGATGCGGTTGTGGATTATTTGCCAGCTCCAACAGATATTTCGGCTATTCAGGGAACCAAAGAAAATGGGGAAAAAGATGAGCGGCATGCAACTGATGATGAACCATTTTCAAGTTTGGCATTTAAGATTGCAACTGATCCTTATGTGGGGCAGTTGATTTTCTTCCGCGTTTATTCTGGTGTAGTTACCTCAGGGGATACTGTTTATAACTCAGTAAAAGGGCGGAAGGAGAGAATCGGTCGATTATTGCAAATGCATGCTAATCAGCGAGAAGAAATCAAAGAGGTGCGTGCGGGTGATATTGCGGCTGCGGTAGGATTGAAAGAGGTCGTCACGGGAGATACGTTGTGCGATACCGAGCATGTTGTAACTCTAGAGCGAATGGAATTTCCTGAGCCAGTTATACATGTTGCTGTTGAGCCCAGAACCAAGAATGATCAAGAGAAAATGGGAATTGCTCTTAATCGCCTGGCGCAAGAAGATCCGTCATTTCGAGTTCGAACTGATGAAGAATCGGGTCAAACAATAATATCTGGCATGGGTGAGTTGCACCTTGAGATAATTGTAGATCGCATGAAGCGTGAGTTTGGTGTTGAAGCAAATGTCGGAGCACCGCAAGTTGCTTACCGTGAAGCTATTAAGAAAAAAGTAGAGATAGAAGGCAAGTTCATCAAACAAAGTGGAGGTCGAGGACAGTATGGTCATGTTTGGTTGAGAATGGAACCAAATGAAGCCGGCAAGGGATTCGAGTTCATTGATGAAATCAAAGGTGGGGTTGTTCCTCGTGAATATATTCCAGCCGTCGAAAAGGGATTGCAAGAATCCTTGGGAGCGGGGGTTCTGGCTGGTTATCCAGTGGTGGATGTTAAGGTGGCGTTGTTTGATGGTTCTTACCACGACGTAGATTCTAATGAGAATGCATTTAAAATGGCAGCCTCGATTGCATTTAAAGATGGTATGCGTAAAGCCAGTGCAGTGCTTCTGGAGCCAATGATGTCAGTTGAAGTGGAAACACCAGCAGATTTTATGGGGAATGTTGTTGGGGACTTGTCATCTAGGCGCGGCATGATTCAGGGCATGGATGATACAATGGGTTTCAAAATTATAAGAGCAGAAGTGCCTTTGGCAGAAATGTTCGGTTACTCCACAATCCTGCGTTCTGCAACACAGGGTAGAGCAACGTATACAATGGAATTTAAACATTATGCAGAAGCACCCAAAAGTGTTGCTGAAGCAATTATCAATAAAAGTAAATAATTATTGAAGATAAGGATATAGCATGGCGAAGAGTAAATTTGAGCGATCGAAGCCGCATATAAATGTTGGCACGATAGGTCACGTAGATCATGGCAAGACGACATTGACGGCGGCGATTACGATGGTGTTATCGAAAAAATTTGGAGGAGAGGCGAAGTCGTATGCTCAGATTGACTCTGCACCGGAAGAGCGTGCACGAGGAATTACCATTAATACTGCGCACGTAGAGTATGAGACTGAGAAGCGTCATTATGCGCATGTAGATTGCCCTGGTCACGCAGATTATGTAAAAAACATGATTACCGGCGCTGCCCAGATGGATGGGGCTATATTGGTAGTATCGGCTGCTGATGGGCCGATGCCGCAGACGCGAGAGCATATCTTGCTGGCAAGGCAGGTTGGGGTTCCGTACATCATAGTTTATATGAATAAAGCAGATATGGTGGATGACCCTGAATTGCTCGAGCTGGTGGAAATGGAAATACGCGAGCTGTTGTCCAAATACGATTTTCCGGGAGATGATACGCCGATCATTATAGGGTCGGCATTGAAGGCGCTTGAGGGAGATCAGAGCGATATTGGAGAGCCGTCGATATATAAATTGGCGGATGCGCTGGACAGTTATATTCCTGAGCCGCAGCGGGCCATAGATGGTGCTTTTATCATGCCGGTTGAGGATGTGTTTTCCATATCTGGGCGCGGCACGGTTGTAACGGGACGTGTAGAGCGAGGTATTGTTAAAGTAGGCGACGAGATTGAGATAGTAGGTTTGAAGCCGACATTGAAGACGGTGTGTACCGGTGTGGAGATGTTTAGGAAACTGCTTGATCAAGGGCAGGCTGGCGACAACGTTGGAATATTGCTGCGTGGCACCAAGCGAGAAGAAGTTGAACGTGGCCAGGTGCTGGCAAAGCCTGGAAGCATATTGCCGCATACAAAATTTACAGCTGAGATATATGTGTTAAGCAAAGAGGAAGGTGGCCGGCACACGCCATTTTTCGCTGGATACCGTCCTCAGTTCTATTTCAGGACAACGGACGTTACAGGATCGATAGAGCTGCCATCAGGAACCGAGATGGTGATGCCTGGAGATAATATTTCAGTGACAGTGAATCTTATTGCCCCAATTGCGATGGAAGAAGGATTGCGGTTTGCAATTCGTGAAGGTGGCAGAACTGTTGGGGCAGGCGTTGTAGCTAAAGTTATTGAATAGAATTATTGCCAATTAAGATAGTGATCTAATTCTGTAATTAAAATACGGATCGACTAATCTCAGGATTAATATGCAAAATCAAAAAATACGTATTCGTTTAAAAGCATTTGATTATCGGCTTATTGATAAGTCAGCAATGGAAATTGTAGAGACAGCAAAGCGTACAGGTGCTGTTGTTAGAGGCCCTGTTCCACTACCGACACGAATTGAGCGATTTGATATATTGCGTTCTCCTCACGTGAATAAAACTTCACGCGATCAATTTGAAATTCGGACACATTTACGCTTAATGGATATTTTAGATCCAACGGATAAAACAGTAGACGCTTTGATGAAGCTTGATTTGCCCGCTGGTGTTGATGTGGAGATTAAGCTGTAACTTTATAAAAGTAAAGTTAAACATAGAGTTGGCGCTAGCTATTAATAAAGATGTTTGCAAAGGAATAAATTAATGAGCATAGGTTTAATCGGTAAAAAAGTAGGTATGACCAGGATTTTTACTGATAATGGAGATAGTTTTCCTGTAACAGTGCTGGATGTATCAAATAATCGTATTTCTCAGATTAAAAAATATGAGACTGATGGTTACGATGCGCTGCAAGTGACATATGGAATACAGCATGCTAATCGGTTGAATAAACCGTCTCAGGGACACTTTGCAAATGCTGGAGTTGAAGCAGGGCGAGTTATCAAAGAATTTCGTGTAAGCGCGGAAGAGTTAAATGAAGTTCAGGCAGGGATGAAACTTGGATTGAGCATGTTTCAAGTCGGGCAGATTGTAGATGTAACCAGCAAAAGTATAGGTAAAGGTTTCGCTGGAACAATTAAACGGCATAATTTTTCCTCAAATAGAGCGAGTCATGGAAATTCGAAATCGCATAATGTCCCCGGTTCGATAGGTATGGCACAGGATCCAGGGCGTGTATTTCCAGGGAAGAAAATGGCAGGAAGACTTGGTGGTGAAAAATGTACAATCCAGAATCTTGAGATTTTGCGTATAGATATCGAGAGAGAGCTCATTCATGTAAAAGGGGCTGTTCCAGGTGCCAGGGAAGCAATTGTAGTATTACGGTCAGGTATTAAGAGTAAATCAAGAAATAATTAAGAAATTCTGTATCTTATAGTAAAAAATAAATCGCCAAAGAATAGGGGCCAGCAGTGGAAGCTAAATGTATCGCATCTGATGGAACAACGAGTAATATACCAGTTTCGGAGTCAGTGTTCGGAAGAGATTACAATGAAACACTAGTCCATCAAATAATAACAGCATATATGTCGAATGCGAGACAAGGTACTCGTGCCCAGAAAGGCCGATCAGAGATAACAAAGTCTACGCATAAGATGTGGAGACAGAAAGGTACAGGTAGAGCCAGGGTAGGTGCGGCTTCCAATCCATTGTGGCGAGGTGGTGGTAGAATTTTTCCCAGCAGTCCACTGGAGAATTTTGCTCATAAAATCAATAAAAAGATGTATCGTGCTGGCATATGTACTATTCTTTCTCGCTTACTAAGCGAAAATAGATTACATTTAATTGATGAATTTTCTGTTGATACTCCAAAAACGAAGGAGTTAATTAGTAAACTAGAAGCACTAAATTTTAATAATATATTGATTATTACGGAACAGGTTAATAACAATCTTTATTTATCTTCAAGAAATGTGCCAATGGTAAGTGTAATTGATGCGTCACACATAGATCCCATAAGCTTAATAAAGCACAACGACATTCTAATTAGCCGACAGGCATTAGTGAGAATTGAGGAAATTTTAAAATGAAATCTTCTAGTATCAATCATGAAAGAGCTCTACAAATTATTCTAGCTCCTCAAATTTCTGAAAAAGCAACATTAATTGCAGAAAAAAATAATCAAATAGTTTTTCGTGTGCTACCTAATGCAGATAAGAATGAGATTAAGGCTGCCGTTGAGTATCTGTGGAAATCTCAAAAAATAGAAGTGACAAAAGTACAGATATCAAATGTTAAAGGAAAACAAAAAAGATTTGGTCGACATATGGGGCGGAGAGCAAATTGGAAAAAAGCATACGTTGGCATCAAAAAAGGTCAGGAAATTAATTTTTCTGAAATAATTAAAGGTGAGGACTAAGTAATGGCTTTAGTAAAAGTTAGACCAACTTCTCCCGGACGGCGTGCAGTTATTAAAATTGCAAATAAGGAGTTATACAAAGGGAAGCCTTATTCTGCACTCGTAGAGAACAAACAGCAAACCGCAGGCCGTAATAATTCCGGACGCATTACTCTGCGTCACAAAGGCGGTGGCCACAAAAGAAATTACCGAATGATTGATTTTCGTCGTAATAAAGATGGAATCATCGCTAATGTAGAGAGAATAGAATACGATCCTAATCGTAGTGCTAATATTGCTTTATTATGTTATGTCGATGGAGAAAGACGCTACATTATTGCGCCTAAAGATATAGAGATTGGTACCAAATTACTAAGCGGCATTAAGGCGCCAATCAAGACTGGCAATACAATGGAACTGCGGCACATACCAATTGGAAGTACAGTGCATTGTATAGAAATGCAACCCGGCAAAGGAGCGCAATTGGCGCGATCTGCTGGCACTTCAGCTCAATTGCTCGCGCGCGAAGGAAGCTACACACAAATACGATTGCGCTCAGGGGAAATTCGTAGAATACATGTAAATTGTAGGGCTACAATTGGTGCTGTAGGTAATGATGAGCAAAATTTAAGATCGATTGGAAAAGCTGGTGCGCAGCGCTGGCGAGGTATTAGGCCAACAGTACGGGGTGTAGCAATGAATCCAGTCGATCATCCACATGGTGGTGGTGAGGGAAAAACGGCTGCAGGCCGACATCCTGTAAGCCCCTGGGGATTGCCTACTAAGGGGTTCCGAACCAGAAAAAATAAGCGTACTGATAACATGATAGTACGTCATAGACATTCTAAGAAGGGTTAAGTTTTATGGGACGATCTATTAAAAAAGGTCCGTTTGTAGATACAAATCTTTATAACAAAATACAACACTCTAAAGTTAATAATGACAAGAGGCCAATTAAAACGTGGTCTCGTAGATCAACTGTAATTCCAGATTTTATTGGTTTAACTATAGCAGTACATAATGGCAGGCAACATATACCTATTTATATCACTGAAAATATGGTAGGACACAAACTAGGAGAGTTCTCGCTTACACGAACTTTTAAAGGCCATGCTGGCGATAAGAAAACGGCAGGATCTAAAAGATAGGAATATCAATTATGCAAGCAACAGCAATATTACCAAGCATTAGATTATCTGAACAAAAAGGGCGCTTGGTGGCAAATCAAATACGAGGTTTAAAAGTAGCTAAAGCAATTGAATTATTGACTTTTAGTCCGAAAAAAGGGGCGGCTATTGTTTTAAAACTTCTAGAAACAGCCATAGCTAACGCTGAGCATAATGAAGGTGCTGATATCGATGAACTGCATATATCAGAAATTATGGTGGATCGTGGAGCCTTCTTAAAGCGATTAAGTACTCGAGCAAAAGGACGAGGCAATCGCATAATGAAACCAACATGTCGTATTTTATTAACAATTAGCGATTAAAAATTGCTTACGAAAAGCTTGACGATAGATTATGGGACAAAAAATAAATCCTACAGGATTCCGACTTTCTGTACTGAAGAATTGGTCATCAAAATGGTTTGCTCATGGTAAAAATTTCTCAAAATTATTAAATGAAGACATTAAAGTTCGAGAATATCTTCGAAAGAAATTGTCTCATGCTTCTGTCGGCCAGATTATAATTGAACGACCATCTAAGAATGCACGTATAACAATATTTAGCTCGCGTCCAGGGGTTGTCATAGGCAAAAAAGGCGAAGATATTGAGAATCTAAGAAAAGAACTCGAAAAATTGATTCGTATTCCTGTGCATATAAATATCGAAGAGATAAGAAAACCAGAAATTGATGCTCAACTTATTGCTGATAATATTGCTCAACAATTAGTAAAAAGAATTATGTTTAGAAGGGCAATGAAAAGGGCAATACAGAACGCGATGAGGTTAGGTGCTCAAGGTATTAAAATTATGAGTTCGGGGCGCCTAAATGGAATTGAAATAGCACGTACCGAATGGTATCGAGAAGGTCGTGTCCCGCTACATACATTGCGAGCAGATCTTGATTATGCTACTTCAGAAGCTAAAACAACATATGGAATTATTGGTATAAAAGTGTGGGTATTTAAGGGAGAGCAGTTAGAAACGAGGAACCGTGATCTAACTTCAAGTAATCCATATCCTTTAGCAGCAGAAGAAAATAAAAAACGTACGGATAAAATGAGTCCAGAAAAAACTGCTTAAAGATAAAGTGTATAATTCTGAATATTAATCTAGCCACAAGTATAAATTCATTCAACAAATTAAGGATTAATAAATAAAATGCTCCAGCCAGCAAGAACAAAATACCGAAAGCAGCATAAGGGGCGGAATACTGGAATTGCTACTAGCGGTAACAAAATTAGTTTCGGTGAGTATGGATTGAAGGCCATTGAACGAGGCCGAATAACTGCCAGACAGATCGAAGCAGCGCGTAGAGCAATGACAAGGCATATTAAGCGAGGAGGAAGAATTTGGATTAGAATGTTTCCAGATAAGCCTATCTCGCAAAAACCTGCTGAAGTTAGAATGGGCAAGGGGAAAGGTAATCCTGAATATTATGTATCGGAAATAAGGCCAGGTAAGATGTTGTATGAGATGGATGGTGTTGATGAGCAACTAGCAAGAGAAGCGTTTAAGCTAGCAGCTGCCAAATTGCCAATAAAAACGCAATTTATAGTTCGTCATATAGGAAGTTAAAGCAATGAAAGCAAGTGAGCTTAAGAAAAAAAATGATGAAGAACTGAAAAGCGAATTAATGTCTTTGTTAAGAAGTCATTTTAATTTGAGAATTCGACACGCAACGCAGCAACTTGAAAATATATCTCAGTTAAAAATTGTACGAAGAGATATTGCCAGGGTTAAAACAGAGATTAATCAAAGAGTTGGAATGTCATGAATATCACTAAAAAATCTAATACCTTGGTTGGAAAAGTTGTGAGTGATAAGATGAATAAAACTATCACGGTGCTTGTTGAACGAAAAATAAAACATCCACTTTATGGTAAAACTATTATACGTTCAAAGAAAATTCATGCTCACGATGAAAATAACCAATTTAGTATGGGCAATGTAGTGATAATACAAGAAACACGGCCATTATCGAAAACTAAAGCATGGCGTGCAGTCAAATTATTGAGTGCTAGCTGATTCGCAAACTGAAAATAAACATTTATTGGATGCTCAATATTAACTGCTTTTGAAGTGAAAAAGATTTGATTTGAATCAATCCAAAGAGATAAAACAAATTAATTTATTTATATACACGGATTAAAAAAATGATTCAGCCTCAGACGATACTGAATGTAGCAGATAACACAGGTGCACGATCTATAATGTGCATTAAAGTGCTAGGAGGATCTAAGCGGCAATATGCTGGTATCGGCGATATTATTAAAGTAGCTGTAAAAGATGCAGCACCCCGCGGTAGAGTTAAAAAAGGTGAGGTTTATAATGCAGTGGTAGTTCGCACAGCAAAAGGGGTTCGTCGAACAGATGGATCATTAATAAAATTTGATGCTAATGCCGCAGTAATATTAAACGCCAAATTAGAGCCTATTGGTACACGTATTTTCGGTCCAGTTACGAGAGAGCTCCGAACGGCTAAATTCATGAAAATAGTGTCACTTGCACCAGAGGTAATGTAAAAGCATTCAGGTATTAATATGAAGAAAATTAAAAAAGGTGATGAGATTGTAATTCGATGTGGGAAAGACAAAGGTAAAAGAGGTACTGTATTGCGGTATGTAACTGATAATTACATCGTGATACAAGGATTAAATATGATTAAAAAGCATGTAAAACCAAATCCGGCAAAAGGCATTGTTGGAGGTATTACTGAATTTGAAAAGCCAATACATATTTCAAATGTGGCGATCTATAATCCTATAACCAAAAAAGCCGATAGAGTTTGTATAAGATTAAGTGATAATAATAAATTACGAATTTTTAAATCTAATAAAGAGCAGATTAGTATTTAATAAGGATATATAGTCTAAATGGCCAGATTACAGGAATTTTATAATCAAACTGTGAAGCAGCAATTAATGCAGCAATTTAGTTATAAATCAGTTATGGAAGTGCCACGCTTTACCAAAATAACCCTCAACATGGGTGTGGGAGAAGCGACAGCGGATAAGAAAAAAATTGAAAATGCGATTAGTGATCTTGAGAATATTAGTGGACAAAAAGCTATTACCACAAAGGCAAGAAAATCAATAGCGACATTTAAAGTGAGAGTTGGCTATCCTATTGGATGTAAAGTAACTTTACGTGGCAAAAGAATGTTTGAATTTCTTGATAGATTAATTAATGTTGCTATTCCTAGGATTAGAGATTTTCGTGGAATTTCTGGAAAAGGATTTGATGGAAGAGGGAACTATAACATCGGAATTAAAGAGCAGATCATTTTTCCTGAAATTGAATATGAAAAAATTGATGCATTAAGAGGCATGAATATTACGCTAACAACTACAGCTAAGAATGATTTAGAAGCAAAAGCATTATTATCAGCTTTTAAATTCCCATTTAAAAATTGAGACTCGAATGGCAAAAAAATCTCTTATAAATAGAAATTTGAAAAGACAAGCAACTGTAAAGAAATACGCGAACGTTAGAAAATCTTTATTAGAGATCATAGCTAACAGTCAGGCGAGTTTTGAGGAAAAGGACGAAGCTAGAAAAAAATTGCAAAATTTACCAAGAAATTCTAGCCTTACCCGACTTCGGAATAGATGTGAGCTCACTGGTAGAGCAAGAGGATATTATCGGAAATTCGGATTAGGGCGGAGTAAATTACGAGAACTTGCTATGAGTGGTCAAATTCCTGGAATCACTAAAGCTAGTTGGTAAGTGATTGAAACTATAAAGATAATTAATAAAAAATATAGTAACGAATAAATTAAACATTAATTCAGAAAAGTATTTATAGGTAAAAAATATGAGTCTAACGGATCCAGTAGCTGATATGTTAACCCGCATAAGAAATGGGCAATTATCTCAAAAATCCTCAGTGCTCATGAGTTCCTCTCGATTAAAAAAAGCTATCGCTGAGGTACTTAAAGATGAAGGTTATATTGAAGATTTTCAAACATACTCAGAAAAAGAAAAAATAAATCTGGAAATCAAGCTAAAATATCACGCTGGCGATCCTGTTATAGAGAAAATATCTAGAGTTAGTCGTCCTGGATTAAGAGTATATAAATCTTGTTCTGAATTGCCAAGTGTAATGAACGGGTTAGGTATTGCAATAGTATCTACTTCCAAAGGTGTCATGACAGAAGAAAAAGCGCGACTGAGTGGAATCGGTGGCGAAGTTTTATGCATTGTAGCTTAAGGGATTAATCTAATGTCGCGAATTAGCAAGAAACCAATTCAAATACCGAATAATGTTAATTTCACTATTTCAAATAATGAAATAGTAGTTAAAGGTCCGCTAGGCTCTCTAAACCAAAGTCTTTCTGGTGATCATGTTGCCATCACGAGTGAAAATAACGAATTGTTTGTTAAATCAACAAATTCGACAAAACATTCGCATTCATTGTCGGGAACAATGCGATCTTTAATTAATAATATGGTAACTGGAGTAACAGCTGGTTTTGTGAAACGATTAAATATTGTTGGTGTAGGTTATCGTGCACAGGCTAGTGGTGATACGCTTAATTTGAGTTTGGGATTCTCCCATCCAATTGCTTACAAAATGCCAACCGGAATTACAGTCGAAACACCTACTCAAACAGAAGTTGTGATTAAAGGAATTAATAAACAACAGGTTGGGCAAATTGCAGCAGAAATTCGCGCATTTCGTCGTCCTGAACCTTACAAAGGTAAGGGTGTGCGTTATGCAGATGAAATAATAATCCTTAAAGAAACTAAGAAAAAATAGTAAATAGGAAGCTCATGAAAAACCTTAAGCTATCTCGTATAAGACGAGCTCGTAGAACACGAGTTAAAATTGCATTGCTAAAAACTTACCGACTTTCAGTACATCGGAGTAATAAGCATATCTATGCACAAATTATAGATGACGAAAATAGTAAAGTATTAGTAAGTGCATCAACGCTTGAGAGTGAAGTTAGAAATGTCATAACGAATGGTGGCACAGTGCAAGCTGCTGAACTTATTGGTAAAAGAATAGCTGAAAAATCAAAAATCTTAGGAATTAACACTGTTGCCTTTGATCGATCCGGCTATAAGTATCACGGGCGAGTCAGAGCATTAGCTGAGAGTGCTCGAAATGGTGGAATTAAATTTTGAGATAAGGAATATTAATGTCTAAAGCTTCAAAATCACAAAACATTACCTCGGTAAATGATGAGCAGACCGATGAACTTAAAGAAAAAATGGTCTCAATTAACCGTGTTACTAAAGTTGTGAAGGGTGGACGCATCCTGGCCTTTGCTGCGTTAACAGTAGTCGGGGATGGTAAGGGCAGAATTGGTATGGGTAAAGGTAAATCCAGAGAGGTACCTGTGGCCGTCCAAAAAGCAATGGACGAAGCACGTCGCAAAATGGTTAAAATTGAGTTAAAAAATGGCACTCTTCAACATGCTGTTGTTGGAAGGCATGGTGCTGCTAAAGTGTTCATGCAGCCCGCTTCTGAAGGAACCGGTATAATAGCAGGCGGACCAATGAGAGCTATATTTGAAGTTATGGGCATTACTAATATACTTGCTAAGTGTATCGGATCAACTAATCCTTATAATGTTGTGCGTGCTACGATACAAGGACTTGAGTCAATACGCACGCCTTCAATGATAGCTTCTAAAAGAAGTAAACATCTTGAAGAAATTTTAGGAAGGCTAAAATGACAAAAGATGATACTAAGAAATTGAGCGTTAAATTAGTTAAGAGTCTGATAGGTAAAAAAAAGGAACATCGTAGAATAATTGCAGGATTAGGACTAAAACGAATAAATAGCATTGCAATATTACAAGATAGCCCCTCGATAAGAGGTATGATAAATAAAGTTTCATATATGGTTAAGGTTGAGCAATAAATGCATTTAAGTAATATAAAATCAAATAAAGATTCACGGAAAGCAAGAAAAAGAGTAGGTAGAGGTATAGGATCAGGGCTGGGTAAAACAGCAGGCAGAGGTCATAAAGGCCAGAAATCTCGAGCTGGTGGCTTTCATAAAGTGGGTTTTGAGGGTGGACAAATGCCTTTACATCGACGTTTACCTAAGCGTGGATTTACATCCCTTAACAACACACAAGTTAAAGAAATTAAATTATCAGTACTTGCTCAATCTTTTAATGAGATTAACGGAATAGACGATTTGAAAAAGGCTAGAATAATATCTAGTTCCATACAAACGGTAAAAGTATTATTTGATAAGGAAATAAATACAGCAGTAGTGATAAGAGGATTGGCTGTATCAAAAAATGCAAAAAAAGCTATAGTTAATGCTGGTGGTAACGTTGATTAATTTAAGGAATAGTTTTGGCTGCAAATAAATTTAATAAAGATGTGAATAAATACTCGGATTTAAAACGAAGACTCTGGTTTTTGTTGTTCGCACTCATTGTTTATCGAATTGGAGCTCATGTACCTGTTCCTGGAATAGATCCAATCGTTCTGAAAGATTTATTCGATACACAAGAAGGTGGCATATTGGGTATGTTTAATATGTTTTCCGGCGGAGCTTTATCACGTTTTTCAATATTTGCATTAGGGATAATGCCTTACATTTCAGCATCTATTATAATGCAATTAGGCACGATTGCCATTCCACACCTTGAGTCACTTAAAAAAGAAGGTGAATCTGGAAGGAGAAAAATAACACAATATACTCGCTACGGTACAGTAGCTCTAGCATTGGTGCAAAGCTATGGAATATCAATGGCTTTACAGTCTCAGGCTGGGTTAGTAATCGAACCAGGAATTATTTTCGTGATAACTACTGTTACTACATTGGTTACAGGTACAATTTTCCTGATGTGGTTAGGTGAACAGATTACTGAACGAGGAATTGGAAATGGAATATCACTTATTATCTTTGCTGGAATAGCAGCTGGCTTACCTGCAGCTATTGGGGGTACGCTAGAATTAGTACGAACGGGTGCTATGCATTTTCTAGTTGCTTTGGGAATATTTATTGCAGTAATTGCCGTCACAGGATTTGTAGTTTTTGTGGAACGTGGTCAAAGAAAGATTTTAGTGAACTATGCAAAACGGCAGGTAGGAAAACAGGTTTTTGGAGGACAAAGTTCACACTTACCTTTAAAATTAAATTTGGCTGGTGTAATACCTCCAATATTTGCCTCTAGTATCATTTTATTTCCCGCTACGATGGCAGGTTGGTTGTCAACGGATGAATCGTTGATTTGGTTAAAAGATATAAGCGGAGCTTTATCTCCAGGACAACCTATGTATGTCATGTTATATGCTGCGATGATTGTATTTTTTTGTTTTTTCTATACAGCGCTTGTTTTTAATCCAAAGGAAACAGCAGATAATCTTAAAAAGAGCGGAGCATTTATACCCGGCATTCGTCCAGGAGAGCAGACAACGCGTTATATTGAAAAAATAATGCTTAGACTTACTCTTGTAGGATCTATGTATGTGACTCTTGTCTGCTTATTGCCAGAATTTTTGATATTGAAATGGAATGTACCTTTTTATTTTGGTGGTACCTCTTTACTCATAATAGTTGTAGTAACAATGGATTTTATGGCACAGGTTCAATCTCATGTTATGTCAACACAATATGAAAGCTTGCTTAAGAAAACTAGCTTTAAAACTAGCCCTTATACATCACGATAGAATGTAGTAATAATAATGGCAAAAGAAGAAACAATTCAAATGCAAGGCGAGATACTTGAAACGCTGCCAAATGCTACATTTAAAGTTAAACTGGAGAATGGTCATATTGTGTTAGGCCATATATCAGGGAAAATGCGCATGAATTATATACGTATATTACCTGGAGACAAAGTGACCGTAGATTTGACTCCCTATGATTTAACTAAAGCTAGAATTACCTTTAGGTCTAAATAAATTCAAGCTTTTAAATAAACATTTTTCAAATAAAAAGGAAACTTCAATTGAAAGTACTTGCTTCTGTAAAGAAAATATGCAGAAATTGTAAAATAATTAGACGCCAAAGGGTTGTAAGAGTTGTTTGTGTAGATCCCAGACATAAACAACGACAAGGTTAATATCTTTAAGCATTGGCTAATAAATAATATTCAAGGTGAGTAAATGGCGCGTATAGCCGGAGTTAATATACCTAATCATCAACACGTCAGAATTGCCTTAACGGCAATTTATGGTATCGGCAATTCAACTTCACAAAAAATATGTAATGAATTGGGAATTGATAGTTCCATTAAGTTAAAAGATATTTCAGAAGCTCAATTAGAGCAAATACGCGAGAAAATTACCAAACATACTGTTGAGGGTGATCTGCGTCGTGAAATATCGATGAACATTAAGAGATTAATGGATCTTGGTTGTTATCGCGGATTGCGACATAGAAGAGGCTTACCTGTAAGAGGACAACGTACGAAAACGAATGCTCGTACAAGAAAGGGGCCGAGAAGATCTGTTAGTAAACATTAATCGTCTTATAAAAATTGATTTTAAGGTAATAAATTAATGGCAAAGATTCAATCTAGAACACGAAAAAAAGTTAAGAAAAATATTGTTGAAGGAATCGCGCACATTCATGCTTCATTTAATAATACAATTGTTACGATTTCCGATAGACAAGGTAATGCCTTATCGTGGGCAACTTCAGGGGGAGCTGGATTTAAAGGTTCACGAAAAAGTACTCCTTTTGCTGCTCAAATAGCTGCTGAACAAGCTAGCAAGATTGCACATGAATATGGAATTAAAAATTTAGAAGTACGGATTAAAGGACCTGGGCCAGGTAGAGATTCAGCAGTCAGATCATTAAATGCTGCTGGCTTTAAAATTACTAGTATCTCCGATGTCACCCCTGTACCCCATAATGGATGTCGACCACCAAAAAAACGTCGAATTTGAGAGGAATATTTAGTGGCTAGAAATCTTGAACCAAAATGTCGGCAATGTCGTCGAGAAGGTGAAAAATTGTTTTTGAAAGGTGATAAATGTTTTTCAAGTAAATGTGGAATTGAAAGAAGAAATTATCCGCCAGGCCAGCATGGTCAGAAAAAGAGCAGAATTTCGGATTATGGAGTGCAATTAAGAGAAAAACAAAAGGTTCGTCGAATTTATGGATTGCTTGAACGGCAATTCCGAATTATTTACAAAGATGCCGACAGAATGCGTGGTGTAACAGGTGAAAATTTGTTACAACTGATAGAGAGTAGATTAGATAACGTGGCTTATCAAATGGGATTTGGGTCTTCTAGATCTGAATCTAGACAAGTAGTCCGACATAATTGCATTTTGGTGAATGGACGTCGAGTTAATATTCCGTCCTATCAAGTTTTGCCTGGAGATATTGTTGAAGTGGCTGACAAGGCTAAGAATTTTCTTAGAATCAAATCATCTCTTCAATCTGCTGAACAACGCGGCTTTCCTGCATGGTTGGATGTAGATGTCAAAACTATGAAAGGGAAATATAAAATGAAACCGGAAAGATCTGAATTATCGTCTACTATTAATGAGTCTTTGATAGTCGAGTTATATTCTAAATAATTAATTTTTATCTTTCTAGTTAAGGATTTTTACATGTCGAGTAGCCCGTATCTTATACCTAGGATAATAGAGGTCCAAAATATTACTCCTGTCTTGGCTAGAGTGATAATGGAGCCATTTGAGCGAGGGTATGGTTATACATTGGGTAATGCATTACGTAGAGTTTTATTGTCCTCAATGCCTGGATCTGCAGCAACAGAAGTTCGAATAGCTGGGGTTGTACATGAGTATTCTACGCTTGAAGGCGTACAAGAAGACGTAATTGATATACTTTTGAATCTAAAAAATATTGTTTTTAAACAGCATAGTAATACAAAATCTGTATTAACATTAAAAAAG
The DNA here is from genome assembly GCA_963815685.1 of uncultured beta proteobacterium. Lineage (GTDB taxonomy): Bacteria > Pseudomonadota > Gammaproteobacteria > Burkholderiales > Nitrosomonadaceae > Nitrosomonas. Next base: position 75,933 of record CAWFHT010000008.1, on the reverse strand, counting down.
AATATAGATGGACCAATTACAGCTGCCGATATTGAAAGTACCCATGATGTTGAAATTGTGAATCCTGATCACGTCATTGCGCATATCGTAAAAGGTGGAAAAATTGATATGCAAATTATAATTGAAAAAGGACGTGGTTATGTTCCTGCTAACGTAAGACGTACGGCAGATATGGATACTCAAGTTGGCAGCATTTTATTAGATGCTTCTTTCAGCCCAATAAAAAAGATTAGCTATTCTGTTGAAAATGCACGCGTAGAGCAGCGTACTGATTTAGATAAATTAATAATTGATATTGAAACAAATGGATCCGTGGATCCTGAAGAAGCGATTCGATATGCCGCAAGAGTACTTGTAGATCAATTGTCTGTTTTTGCTGAACTTGAAACTACTCCTGTTCCTAAGGAGCAACCTAAAATACCCCAAATTGATCCGATACTTTTGCGACCAGTTGATGATTTAGAGCTTACTGTACGTTCAGCAAACTGTTTGAAAGTCGAAAATATTTACTATATCGGAGATTTAATACAACGTACTGAAGCTGAGTTATTAAGAACTCCGAATTTAGGGAGAAAATCGCTTAATGAAATTAAGGAAGTCTTAGCAGCTCGAAATTTATCTTTAGGAATGAAATTAGAAAATTGGCCACCGGCTAATCTTGAAAATCAGGGAAAGGAAACTGGTCATGCGTCATAAAAATGGACTTAGAAAATTAAATCGCACCAGTAGTCATAGATTGGCGATGTTTAGGAATATGGCTAATTCTTTATTACGTCATGAAATAATTAAGACTACTTTGCCAAAGGCAAAAGAATTGCGAAGAGTTGTTGAACCACTTATAACAATAGGAAAAGACCCTACTGTTATAAATAAAAGAATTGCTTTCAACCGGTTGCGGGATCGTGACATTGTTGTTAAATTATTTTCAGATTTGGGATCTCGTTACAAACTTAGAAATGGTGGATATCTTCGAATTCTAAAATATGGATTTAGGAAAGGAGATAATGCACCTATGGCCATAGTCGAACTCGTAGATCGACCTCACGATGGTGATATATCTACTAATCCAACAGAGGATTAAAATTAATTTAATTCTAAAATGTTATATTATATTTAGCATTTAAAAACATTCGTTTAGAATATGATTAGGCTACTGGATAAAGTAGCCTAATCATATATATGGCTCTAAACTAACAGAAATGATCTACTAGTTTAGTAAGATGTTAAGAAACAGTAATTAAGTAACTTTTACATCAAAAAATAATTCAAAGCTTATGCTTTGATATTTCTACCAGCAAAACGCCATACTGTAGAAGAGGAATCGTAACGTTTTTAAGCGATGGCGTTCCATTTTATACATTATATTTATCAACACCAAAATATCCATAAAGATACGCTATTAGATCGTGTAGAAGTTGGTGAGAATTATTTGTGCAAAACTTCAGTACGTCTTGTTAGCACGGCAAACTCAAACGCGGTCGTGACACGTTAATACAGACTGTGTATGGTGAATATGAACGAAATGGCAGGGTCTGCAAAGAAATAGCGCCCAATTATAAACAGCTGGACTTGCAGGCGATAATACTGGGTATGGTATTGATTGAGAGCGTTATTTACCCTGAATACTCTAATTGCAATTTATGATAAAGTAGCTAAAATCTATTGCTACAAACGGCTTCTGGTTAAAAATATTAACTGCCCCCAGTTGCCATAAACACATGCTGAGAGTATTCTATAGCAGGCTTAATCAGCCGGTTATGATTGTGATACTGTAACTACTCGCCCCCAAAAATATTTAAAAAAGACTTGACAGGATTTTAGGCGAGAAAAATTCAATTTTGCCACACTGATAAATTCCCACGATAGTCACCTTATTTTAATTGGCGTTATAAAGTGAATTAATTATCCAATCCCATCCGGCGATTGATTTCACTACATCCGTAGTTTCCTCCATATGTCGAAGTGCATCAACTAAATGAGATTCGAGCGCGCCGATGCTGTCAAATACACGGTTATGAAAGTTCTTTTCGCGCAACTCATCCTACAGGTGCTCGACTGGATTGAGTTCAGGTGAATAAGGTGGCAGTAGCAGCAAGCGAAGATTCTCAGCTAACGTCAGCGAATGGCTGCGATGCCAGCCAGCACCGTCCATCACCATAACGATATTCTCATTGGGGTAGCGCCTGGCGATTTCATCAAGAAAGATTTGCATGCACTCAGTGTTGACATTCGGTAATACCAAGCTGTCAAACTTTCCGTCCAGCGGACAGACTGCCGCATAAGCGTAGGTGTACTCGTAGGTAAGCATAGCCTTGACTAGCGGACGCACTGGACGAGGCGCCCATGCGCGACGGCAGTCGCTGATGCGGCCAAATCGTGCTTCGTCTTGAAACATCAGCCGCATGGGGCGAGGCACAGCAAACTCTGCTATCGCTTAGCCCGGCACCCCGGGGAGTTTTTTTTCCAGTCTTCCCGGACTAAGAGATCTCCTTTCGGGTGGGTGGTATCGGGCGCAATCTTACGCCAACCATGGCGCGCAAGCATTCGGTATATGGCCGAAAGCGAAAGCGGCACACCCATCTTCTGGCGCAACTTATCGGCAAACGGCGGAGCCACCAATACGCCACCAACGCTGGCACTGTCAAATACCTCCTGCAACAGCACCTTCTCTTCTTCAAGCGATCGGTTCGCCCGATTACGCAGATTACGCTTGGCAACGGGTGCAGCCATTCTTCCAGTGGCTCGCTTGCAGTAATTTGTACGCAGTGTGCAGGTCTTGCCTTTTGATCGACCAATAGCAATGGCCGTCTGCTCCAGACTCAGACCCGATTCGAGTGGCAGCAGTAAAGCCTGTGCGCTACGCAGTTCATAGGCTGTTTTAGCGATCCGTACCGCATTTCGGGCCAATTCAAGATGCTCTTCACCACTTGCTGGTCTTGCCATAATTGTCATCCATTTACGTGAGCCCGGATGACTTATTATTACATGTTATAACGCGAAATGGAATTAGAACCAGCGATGAGCCATTCTCAGTGTGGTTTTGCTGTTTTTTTTCCGGGTGAGTCTATTTTAGACTCACTGATTGGCTTACAGAGCGCCAAAAAAAGCCGTGTTATGATGGAGTTATCGATAATAACTCATTGACATCAACGTGGCGAGCCCGGATAAAACTTCGGTTAGAGACGAAGTCAGCCGTTTAAAAGCAGACTTTGATCGTCTTGGCTCTGAAGGCAAATTATCTTCTGAAAGCCGGGCGATCATGAACAGCCTGTTTATGATGGTCGAGCTGATCCCGGCTATTTTCCTTGAGCGCAACACCCGAAAAGACAGTAGCAATTCCAGCAAACCCTCTTCGCAAACGTCGAAAGATGAATCCGCGTTAAGCCGCCCCGGAAGTAATGGCAAAGGCAAAAGTGAGAACAAAGACCAGACCAGAAATACCCGCGTTAATGAAACCGTTACGATTTCTCAAGTTCTCGCCTGCGGGGTCTGCGCGCAAGACCTGAGTGGTGTTCCTTGTATCGATCTTGAAAGGTGAACCCGAATCGATATTGTATTTGAAAAAGTCATTGATCATGTGGATGCTGAAATCAAACACTGTCCAGCCTGTGGTGCCACGGTAAAAGGCGTCTTCCCACCAAACAGGCACGGCCCATTACAATATGGTGATGGCTTGAAGGCTTTTGTGATTAACTTGCTGATCGGCCAGATAGTTGCTCTGAACCGAGTGCAGAAGCTGGTGAAATCGATGATAGGTGTCGTGATCGCTGAGGCCGGTTTGTTAAAGTTTGTCCTTCGTCTTCATCAGGCACTGGCAAGCTGGGAGCAGCAAGCTACCGGGAAGATACTCAATTCACCCGCAATCAATGTAGATGAAACATCTTTCCGGGTTGACATGAAGAACGACTGGATTCATGTCTATTCGTCAAATGACATCACACTCAAGTTTTTGCACCGAAACCGGGGCAAAGCTGCGATCGAAGAAATTAACATCATTGCGCGCTATGGCGGTGCCATTATTCATGACTGCTGGCCATCCTATGTATCCTACCCTGACTGCAGTCATGGGCTGTGCGGATCACATTTGTTGCGTGAACTGACTTTTATCGTTGACACGCATAACTATGCCCGGGCACGCAATATGAAACGCCTGCTACAGGAAGCCTGCAAAGAAGTGTCCAAAAGCACGGAAAAGCGTTTAAGCGACCAAGCGTTCACCCATCTACAGAAGCGCTACCGGAATATCTTGACGCGCGCCGAAAAAGAGCTGCCAATCAGTCTACCTGAGCTCCATGGTAAACGCGGTAAACTTGCCGAATCTGATGCACACAATCTTTGGGAAAGACTGAAAAATCATGAAGCAGCAGTACTGCTGTTTGCTAAAAACCCGCATGTGTCGTTTACTAATAACCGAGCAGAGCGGGACCTGAGAATGTCAAAAGTCAAACAAAAGGTCTCGGGCTGTTTCAGAGTCAGCAACTATGCACATGCCTATTGCCGAATTTCAAGTTACCTCCAATCCATGGCCAATAAAGGGTACAACCCACTTATCGCTATTCAAATAGCGTTGGCTGGTGAAGCTCATAAAGTATGGGGAGAGTAGTTACTATATTATTTGAATTAATATAGAATTTTTTCTGAAAAATTATCTCTATATTTTACATCATGTTATGATGATCAGATGGTGCCCAGAAGAGGACTCGAACCTCCACACCCGAAGGCACATGGACCTGAACCATGCGCGTCTACCAATTCCGCCATCTGGGCAATACTCATAGACTAGTTGTTAAGAGCAACTCGTGATTCTATAGGAAACAATTGTTTTGTCAATCAAGAAGAAAAGTAAGAAGAATCAGCTACGTAAACATGATCCTTTTCTCGCTCGCGAAAGCGAGCGATATGGCACGCCTTTGCCAAGTCGAGAGTTCATATTACAAGTACTTGAAGAACAAGGCATACCTGTAAGTGAAACAAAATTACGGGAACTGTTGGATATAACTCCAAAAGAAACCGAATTTTTTAATCGACGATTGACGGCCATGATTCGTGCAGGTCAAATCATGCGCAATCGCAAAGGGGATATTTGTGTCATTGAAAAACTTGAACTGATCAGAGGAACGGTACAAGGACATAGTGATGGCTATGGTTTCTTGATTACCGATAATGGGGGACCTGATTTATATCTTAGTTCCAAAGAAATGCACAAGATCCTTGATGGTGATCGTGTCATCGCACGAGAAATTGGTGTAGATCGTCGTGGTCGTAGTGAATGTGAAATCGTTGAAGTGCTTGAACGTGTCAACACACAGCTATTAGGGAGATTTTATACCAAGTGTGGTATTTTTTTCATGATTGCTGAAAACAAGCGTATTAGCCAAGAAATACTGATTCCTCGTGAAGCTACTATGAAGGCTAAAACTGGCCAGGTTGTAATGGTCAAAATTGTTCAACAACCTGATATCCATACCCAACCTATTGGTCATGTTATTGAAATTCTAGGTGAATACACTTCGCCTGGCATGGAAATCGAAATCGCATTGCGTAAACATGACTTACCCTATGAGTTTTCATCTGAGATAGAGAAAATCTCTGCCAAATTTCCCAAAAAAGTACTAAAAAAAGAGCTTACCAAGCGGAAAGATATCCGTCATTTACCTTTTGTTACAATCGATGGCGAAACTGCGCGTGATTTCGATGATGCAGTTTACTGTGAACGTGATGGAAAAGACTATCGATTATATGTAGCCATCGCTGATGTCAGTCATTACGTCCATGACGCTGATGCTCTAGATAAAGAAGCATACAAACGAGGCAATTCGGTATATTTTCCACAACGAGTGATCCCGATGTTGCCAGAGGTACTCTCCAATGGTTTATGTTCGCTTAATCCGCATACGGACCGTCTTAGTATGGTATGCGAAATACAATTAGCTACAAATGGTGAATATTTAGATTATCAATTTTATCCAGCAGTCATGCTCTCACATGCTCGCCTTACGTACAACGAAGTCGCAGCGATGCTGGGTAAACCCAAAGATACCAATACCAAGCAAAATACCGAACTACTGCCGCACATTCAGTTACTCTATAAGGTATATAAAGTTCTACAGAAAGCACGCAAGAAGCGTGGAGCCATTGACTTTGAAACAATTGAAACCCAAATGATCTTTAACGATCAGGGCAAGATTGAGCAGATACTCCCGTTACAACGCAATGTAGCGCATCGCCTGATAGAAGAATGTATGCTGGCTGCCAATGTCTGTGCCTCAGATTTTTTGCAGAAACATAGGCAACCAGTGTTGTATCGTATCCACGAGGGGCCAGCATCGGAAAAATTAGAGGCATTGCGAGATTTTCTTAAGGAATTTGGCATACAGCTAGGGGGCGGTAGCGAACCACACGCCAAAGATTTTGCTAAAGTTTTAACTAAAATCAACGGTAGAACCGATGCCCAATTATTACAGACTGTGATGTTAAGATCGTTACGACAAGCGGTGTATAGTCCTGAAAATATCGGCCATTTCGGATTGGCTTATGAAGCATATACCCATTTCACTTCACCAATTCGGCGCTACCCTGATTTGTTAGTGCATCGCGCCATCAAAGCGGTTCTAAGTAGCGATACCTATTCACCATCGGGAGGCGGTTGGCATGAGCTGGGTAAGCATTGCTCAATGACAGAGCGTCGCGCTGATGAAGCGACACGTGATGTTGAATCGTGGCTTAAGTGCTTCTATATACAGAATAAAATTAACGATTGCTTTGGTGGCGTTATCAGTGGTGTCACTGCATTTGGTTTGTTTGTTGCACTCGATCAAATTTATGTGGAAGGATTAATCCATATATCAGAGCTACCCAGCGATTACTTCCATTTTGATAGCACTAAACACATGTTGTATGGTGAACGCAGTGGAAAAAAATATCGCTTGGGTGATCGTTTACATGTCAAACTTGTAAGGGTTGACTTAGAAACCCGCAAAATAGACTTTGTTCTTGCGTGAAAACCGGAAAAATCATAAAGCATCAAATTTTCTGGGTAAGAGCAAGGAACACCAAACGGTTAATTGAAATGCTACCCTCGCTTCTTCGCAAACACTAAATAGAACATACGATTCTTTTAGATAATTGTTTTGATACAGCCTTTACAATAACCTCCTGAGTTAGCGACGACATGTCTCAGACACGACATATTTTTGGGTTTCATGCGATTATGGGCCGTTTACGGCAGAATCCAGATAGTATCAAAGAAATCTATATCGATTCGACGCGACATGATCAGCGTGCGCGCGATCTATGCCAACTTGCTGAAACCAAAAATATTCGGTTAATACTTTGCGATAACACGAGGCTCGCCAGAATGGTGGGTACCACTCGCCATCAAGGTGTAGTGGCTAACATCATGGCCACTCAGAGTTACGTCGCCATTGAAGATATCTTGGAGACGCTGAGTGAACTCCCTTTACTCCTAATATTAGATGGCATTAAGGATCCACACAATTTAGGAGCATGCTTGCGTGTTGCTGATGCATTAGGGGCGCATGCTGTCATTGCACCTAAAGATCGCTCCGTAGGATTGACGGCTACTGTGCATAAGGTTGCTAGCGGTGCCGCTGATACTGTACCTTTTGTTACCGTCACCAACTTAGCTCGAACTTTACGTGAACTCAAAGAACAAGATATCTGGGTTATCGGCACTGCGGCTGAAGCGACTGATCGCCTTGAAAGTATTTCACTTGATGGTCCTATAGCTTGGGTATTAGGTGCAGAACACGAGGGCATGCGTCGCCTGACAAAGGAAACCTGTGATCAACTGGTACGTATTCCAATGGTCGGCAGTGTTGAAAGCCTGAATGTATCAGTGAGTGCTGGGATTTGCTTATTCGAGACTTTCCGCCAGCGATCAAGAAAAGTTTAATTAATAGTCAAAGGCAAAGATTTTAATTTTCCTGAAGCATCTAGCAGCTGTTGAAAAACTATCAATGTTGCCGTTGCGGTGTAAAAAAACGGGCTCAAAATACTCATTTATTAGGTATAAACCCAGATTTCCCATTAGAACCCCAAATTTTAATAGAATCAATAAATTATCCTAATATCCCTTTTTGAGTATACTCTTAAGAATCAAATAATTAGGCTTCTAATGGAAGATCTGGGATAAAATCAACTGTTTTTGCCTATCATCAACTGCTTCGAATACGTTGTTTTTCAACAACCTGCTAGGTTTAACCCAGATTTTTCATTAGAGAATCTTCCTAATGGAAAAATTGGGTTAAAATATTTTATAAAATTTTCTCTTGTCATTTTGGTCTTTGTTTTTATAGCAAAAGTGGCGAGATGTTGTATGAAAACTACATTCGGTGGCTTTTTATAGTCTCTGATTTTTTCGTTTTTAATGGTTACTGCATCTTCAGTAGTAACCAAATCCTCTGGAACAGTAAATAAAGACTGAAATTTTGGCAGTAAATAATTTTAACGGGAATTTGTTGCCTCTTTCCGGTACATAAGGCCGTGTTGGAGGCATTGATGCTGGTGGTATTGAATCAGTTACAAACTGCACCACTATCTCATTTTTAAAAAGTTTGTTTATCACTTCGTTCGTTTTGTATGTAGTACCGAAGTACTATGTACTACTGTACGATAGGCAGAGAATATATGATTTATCAAAATGACATTATTGCAATTAGCATGAAACTCGCTTTTTGCTCAGATGTCATAATCTTAGCTATGCAATAAATAAAAATAAGACCTAAAATCTGGATATTAGTTTTTGTTTTTATTTGGTATTTTGGTAGGCGCGATTGGACTCGAACCAACGACCCCCACCATGTCAAGGTGATGCTCTAACCAGCTGAGCTACGCGCCTGGGTAATGCAGACATTCTAACTGAAACACCGTATGGGTTCAAATATAAGTTAAAAAGAATGATTTTTTGAGATTTTCAAATTTATATAATCATTTTGATTAGAGTAAGCAGCATGATGAGAAGCAAGGTAATATTTATTTGCTTTTAAAATAAAAAATAAATTTTTTACTACATATAGTTAGTGACATTTTCCATCACTATAAGTTGGAGTTAGATGAGAATCAACAAGAATTAATTTATTGGCATGGCTAAGAAAATAACGATTATTCTTTGTCATTTTTGAAAAACTCATTGTTGAGTGTCCGAGATTATATGAACGTCTAAATTTAATTATATTGCTCCCAAATGGCTACCAGGTGGTAATGCACAAACCATTTATCCTTATTTTCTAAGGCCATCACCGCAGGTGGCTTTGCAACGTGAGCGCTGGGAACTTGAAGATGGTGATTTTGTAGATATTGATTGGCTTGAAGGTCCTTTGGATAAGCCGCTGGTGGTCATGTTTCATGGGCTTGAAGGAAGCTCACGCAGTCATTATTCACTCAGTATTTTGAATCATTTGCGAGAGCAGAATTGGCGTGGTGCGATCATTCATTTCCGTGGTTGCTCTGGGGAGCCTAATAGACTACCACGTGCTTACCATGCAGGTGATTCAATAGAAATAGATTGGATGCTACGACGAATAGTGCATCAATGTGAGTTGCAGAAATCAGGTTTGCCACTTTACGTAATCGGCATTTCACTTGGAGGAAATGCTTTATTGAAATGGTTGGGTGAACAAGGTGAGTCAGGCAAGCAGATTGATTACAGCTGCTGCTGCAGTTTCAGCTCCACTTGATTTAGCTGCTGCTGGAAAAGTGCTTGAGTTAGGTTTTAACCAAGTCTATACCCGACATTTTCTGAGTTCTTTAAAGCGTAAAGCATTAGAAAAACATAAGCGCTTTCCAGGCTTGCTCGATGGACAGGCGATCGTTGCAACCAGCTCGCTATATGAATTCGATAACCATGTCACAGCACCCTTGCATGGTTTCCGTAACACGGAAGAGTACTGGAGTAAATCCAGCAGCAAGCCTTGGCTTCAACATATCCAGGTTCCCACTTTTGTTATCAATGCGCGAAATGATCCATTCATGCCGGCTGATGTATTGCCGACAAGAGGTAAGGTTTCATCTATGGTTTTGCTTGAATTTCCTGAGCAAGGTGGGCATGTCGGATTTATGCATGGAACCTTCCCTGGTCAGCTTAGTTGGCTGCCTCAGCGGATTATCAGTTTCTTTCAATCAGTGTGAACGATTTGTGACTGTTCTCCTTAGTAGATTTTTTTGGATCAAGATAAGAATCTTGCTACAAAAGCTTTTTCAATATTTCCTTTGAGCGGAATTCTAACCCGATGGCCGCTACCCGGAGCGACATGAATAGTTATGCCATCTAAATTTTGCATCTGTTCCAGCTCAATCACTTGATTGCCGGAAGGGTGAATGATCTCCAAGCGATCTCCGATCTCAAAGCGATTCTTAACCAGAATTTCAGCCATGCCGCTGATTTTATCGATAGCAGTAACATCGCCCACATATTGACTACGGTTTGATTCCGAATGGCCACGCAGATAATTCTGAGTTTCATGACTATGATGTCGCTGGTAGAAACCGTCAGTATAGCCACGATTGGCAAGTCCTTCCAATTGACCAAGTAGGGCAGGATCGAAGGGGCGATTGGCTATTGCATCATCTATCGCTTTACGGTAAACCTGGGCTGTACGCGCAACATAATAGGCTGATTTGGTTCGTCCTTCGATTTTGAGAGAATCTACTCCGATCTTGGCGAGTCGTCCGATATGTTCCACTGCGCGCAGATCTTTAGAGTTCATAATATACGTGCCATGTTCATCTTCCATGATGGGCATCAGTTGACCTGGTCGTTCTCCTTCTTCAATCAGATAAACTTGATCTGCAGCAGGATGTCGTTTGATAGCATCCTGAGAGGTAGGTTGTTGCATTAATGCCTGGTTGAAGTCGAAGTCAATTTTTTGTAAAGGCTGCAATGTCACCGGTTGCATTTTCTTCGGCTGACTTGACTTTATAATCCCATCGACAGGAATTGGTGCAGGTGCCTTGGTTTGGGTCGCGGTGATTAAAGTAGCCTGATAACAGGCATCGCCCTGAGTAGGCAATGCATAAGGCACCATGAACAAATACTTCCAGTTCCATATCTGGGCAAAGTTGACGAATTTCGCTAATTTCGTCGAGTGATAGTTCTCTGGATAGGATGACGCGTGTTAATCCGATTTTCTGCCAGAATTTTACCGCAGCATAATTGACAGTATTGGCTTGAACAGAGAGATGGATTGGAATATCTGGCCATTTTTCTCTGACTAACATAATGAGCCCGGGGTCTGCCATAATCAGCGCATCTGGTTTGAGCTCAATGACGGGTGCCATATCAGCCATATAGGTTTTTACCTTTGCGTTATGCGGCATAAGGTTGCTCGTAACAAAGAATTTTTTGTTTAGTGCATGCGCTTCTGTAATGCCGGTACGTAATTGTTCCAGAGAAAACTCATTATTGCGGGCTCGTAGAGAATACCGTGGTTGACCAGCGTAAACTGCATCAGCACCATAAGCATAAGCAATACGCATTTTTTCCAGTGAGCCAGCTGGGAGTAAAAGTTCAAGGGTGTTTAGCATAGTGTAAAATGAACAGTAATGTTAGATCGATGTGCAGTTTGGTACGCATACCATACAAGAAACAACGCCGATTAATAGTGAATAATTCCCAGAAGTAATCCTGAAAGCTAAATAGCTAATTTTTTAATTGTAGCATTATGCTGACTGACCCTGCTTTTATCCACCTTCGACTGCATAGCGAATACTCCATCGTTGATAGCATCGTTCGTATCGATGAAGTTTTATCAAAAGCAGCTTCAGATAATATGCCAGCAGTGGCGTTGACGGATCTTGCAAATCTCTTTGGATTGATCAAATTCTATCAAAGCGCTCATAAAAATGGTATCAAACCCATCATTGGATGTGATATCTGGATTACTAATGAGACAGATCGTGATAAGCCTACCCGCGTTTTATTGTTATGCCAATCTTTTACTGGTTACTTGTTATTGTGTCGTTTGCTATCACGAGCTTATCGTGAGAATTTGTATCGTGGCCGGGCTGAATTCCGGAAATCCTGGTTTCATGCTGATGAAAGTGGAACAGATGGATTGATTCTGCTGTCAGGTGCCCATCATAGCGAAATAGGGTGGCATCTATCACAAAATAATTTGAGTCGCAGCTGAAACCCTAGCTCAAGAATGGGCAAACTTGTTTCCAGGACGATTTTATATCGAGTTACAGCGAAGCGGCTACGCGAACGAGGAAAACTGTGTACGCAATTCTCTGCAACTGGCTTCCAAATTGCAATTACCTGTTGTAGCGACCCATCCAGTGCAATTTTTAGAACCTGAAGATTATAAAGCCCATGAGGCTAGGGTATGCATTGCAGAAGGATATGTGCTAGGTGACCGCCGGCGTCCGCATCGCTTTACCGAGCAGCAATATTTTAAAACGCAAGCAGAAATGCAGGCTCTTTTTGCGGATATACCAGCCGCTCTTGCCAACAGTGTAGAAATTGCCAAGCGCTGCTCACTTATGCTCGAGCTAGGCGTTAACCGCTTACCACTCTTTCCAACACCGGGGGCGGTTAGTATTGAGCAATATTTGCGTGAGCAGGCCGAAGCTGGGCTAGAAAAACGCCTGCATGTTCTGTTTCCGGATATCGGGGTATATGCTTTGAAGCTGCCAAAGTATCAGGATAGACTGGATTTCGAAGTGAATACTATCATCCAGATGGGATTTGCCGGCTACTTTTTAATCGTCGCAGATTTTATCAACTGGGCCAAGCAGAACGATGTGCCAGTAGGTCCAGGGCGTGGATCAGGTGCAGGCTCTCTAGTTGCTTATTCACTTGGGATCACTGATCTTGACCCGATGCGCTATGATTTGTTGTTCGAGCGTTTCCTGAATCCCGAACGGATATCTATGCCAGATTTTGATATCGATTTCTGTCAGGATAGGCGTGAGCGCGTCATTGAATATGTGAAGCAGCGCTATGGTGCTGAGAGCGTTTCGCAGATTGTTACTTTTGGCACGATGGCAGCAAAAGCAGTCGTGCGAGATGTGGGCCGTGTGCTGGATTTACCGTATAACTTTGTCGATCAATTAGCCAAATTAGTGCCATTCGAGATCGGTATGACGCTAAAAAAAGCACGTGCTGTCGAACTTCAGTTGGAACAGCGTGCACAAGAGGAAGAAGATGTGCGTAATTTGCTGGAACTAGCTGAACGTCTAGAGGGGCTGACGCGCAATGTGGGGATGCACGCGGGTGGTGTGCTGATCGCTCCTGGCAAGATTACCGATTTTTGCCCTGTGTATTGCGCTGATGCGGGAGATTCGGTAGTCAGCCAGTTTGATAAGGATGATGTCGAGAAAATTGGTCTGGTGAAGTTTGATTTCCTTGGATTGCGTACCCTAACTATTCTCGACAGGGCGGTTTGTGATATTCGGCAGCGCTATGCAGAATTAGGTACACAGGCAACCGATCAGCAAGCTGGACAGTCGACACCTCCGCTGAATCTACCCTTTTCTTTAAATCATATTCCTTTAGAGGATGCTGCGACCTATGCGTTGATGAGAAAAGGTAACGCAATCGGAATTTTTCAATTTGAATCACGCGGAATGAAAGATCTGCTGCAAAAAGCGAGGCCTGACCGATTTGAAGATCTGATCGCTCTGGTAGCACTTTATCGACCTGGACCAATGGATTTGATTCCTGAATTCATAGAACGTAAACATGGTAAACGTGTGGAATATCTGGATCCGCGTCTGGAACCTATTCTTGGACCAACGTATGGCGTCATGATTTATCAGGAACAAGTGATGCAAATTGCTCAGGTGATAGGCGGGTATAGCCTGGGGGGCGCTGATTTACTACGGCGTGCGATGGGCAAAAAAAAGGTAGAGGAAATGGCTCAGCAACGCGATATTTTTGTAGCGGGTGCAATCAGGAATGGTTTGACTGAACAGGATTCGATTACGCTCTTTAATTTGATGGAGAAATTTGCTGGCTATGGCTTCAATAAATCGCATGCTGCGGCTTATGCTTTGATCGCCTTTCAGACGGCTTATCTTAAAATACACTTTCCTGCAGAGTTTATGGCTGCGTGTTTGTCGGCAGAAATGAATGATACCGATAAGATCAATGTTTTTTACGGGGACTGCCTAGCCAATCGACTCACTATTTTGCCGCCAGATATCAATCGATCCGAGTATCATTTTAATCCAGTTGATGAAAGAACTATTCGTTATGGCCTGGGAGCAGTGAAGGGGACTGGGGAAGGGGCTATCTCAGCCATTATCGAAGCACGCAATCAAGGTGGATTGTTTGCTGATTTATTTGATTTCTGTTGTCGGATTGATCGGCGAGTGGTAAATCGCCGTGTTATGGAATCACTTATTCGTGTCGGTGCATTTGATAGTATCGATCCTAACCGGGCAGGCTTATTAACTTCCGTAGGTATCGCGATCGAATTTGCCGAGCAACGTAGTTTATCAATTCATCAGACTAGTTTATTTACGGAGATTGAGAATAATTTTCAACATCCAGCTTTAGTCAATGTTCTCCAATGGTCAGAAAAAGAAATACTGCAAAATGAGAAGCTGGGATTAGGATTTTATTTCAGCGGACATCCTTTTTCTGCCTACGTCAAAGAGCTTAGCCAGTTTGTCCAGACCCGCCTAGACCGACTTAGTTCACGGCGAGAGCTCCAGCTAATTGCTGGTGTGATTCATTCTGTCCGCACACAAATGACGCGTCGAGGGAAAATGGCAATCATCGTGTTAGACGATGGCCATGCCCAAGTAGAGATAGTAGTTTATAACGAATTATTTTGTCATCACACTGATCGGTTAAAAGAAGATCAACTTCTGATTGCTGAAGTTATTATTAGTAATACTTTTGGAAGCAACGATGAGCTTCGCATCATTGCCGATAAACTTTATGATCTTGCGAGTGCCCGCTCTTGCTATGCAAAAAAATTAAGGTTCGTAATAAATGGCTCTACAACCTCTGATATAACCACTGTGACCAGACTTAGAGAATTGTTCACGCCTTATCGGCAAGATAGCATAGCCAAAAATAAAGGTGCAGAGAGTCACCTTTATTCCTACTGCCCTGTAACGGTCATTTACCGAAATCAGTATGCGATCTGCGAGATTGAGTTAGGTGATACGTGGCGTGTTCATTTAGATGACACATTGATTGAATCGCTATCTACTTATCTACAGCCAGAAAACGTTGAGATCATTTATTAATTAGTCCCTTTTTAATTGCTCATTGCTCAAATAACGGACTGACTGGATATTCTAAGGCTTCCTTGATAGCAACGAGCGAGAGCACAGCTTCGCGACCATCAATAATGCGATGATCATAAGAGAGCGCAAGATAATTGATAGGGCGTATAACGATTTGACCATTCTCAACTACAGGGCGCTGCTTAGTCGCGTGAATACCTAAAATCGCACTTTGCGGCGGATTGATAATTGGCGTGGAAAGCATGGATCCAAAGATACCCCCATTAGTAATAGAAAAGGTACCACCGATTAATTCTTCAATGGTCAATTTACCATCTTGCGCTCTTTTTGAGAAATCAGCGATTTGCTTTTCTATTTCTGCCAGTGATAACTGATCAGCGTTACGGATAATCGGTACTACCAATCCACGTGGACTTGCAACAGCGATACCGATGTCGTAATAACCATGATAAATAATATCGTTACCATCTACCGAAGCGTTGATAATAGGAAATTTTTTCAGTGCGGCAACAGCCGCTTTGACGAAAAACGAAGTAATCCCGAGTTTAACTCCGTGCTCTTTTTCAAAGGTATCTTTGTAACGCGCACGTAAATCTATAATCGCCTGCATATTGACTTCATTGAATGTTGTCAGCGTAGCAGTTATCGCCTGAGATTGTACCAATCGCTCAGCAATACGCATGCGTAGTCTTGTCATAGGCACGCGTTGTTCAGGTCGAGCACCGGCTGCTGTCATTACACCTATCTCAGGTATTTTGGTTTTTGCTTGAGAGATAATGACCTTACTTTTCACATAGGCTAGGATATCTTCCTTAGTGATGCGACCATTGCGTCCTGTTCCTCTGATAGCATTGAGTTCATCCAAACTGAGATTGTTTTCTTCAGCAACCTTTTTAGCTGCGGGCATCAGCCTTGGAGTTATCTGCTCAGTTTCTTCTACGAGGAATGTTCCCTCACTTTCCGGGGCCTCACTGGAAGTGGTTTTTTTTTCAGTAATGGCCTCAACCTCAGGATGTTCTTCAGCCTTCCGGGTCTCTGTCTCTATCTTAGCGATCACTTCACCACCTTTTACTGTGGCACCATCACCCTTAATAATTTCAGCTAGAATACCCTCCTGCGGGGCGGGTAGTTCCAGAACTACTTTGTCAGTTTCAACATCAACAAGATTTTCACCGCGATTGACCAGCTCACCTTGCTGCTTGTGCCAGGAAATCAAAGTGGCTTCAGCAACCGATTCAGACAATTGAGGTACTTTGACTTCGATTAACATTTCTGCTTTCCTTTTTAAATTTTATCCCGAAATGCCGCCTCAACCAATTCCTTCTGCTGGAATCGATCCAGCTCCAGATAACCAACAGCAGGTGATGCTGATGAAGGACGCAAAGCGTAGCTAAGAATCTGGTCAGGCCGTTTATGCCTAAGGATGTAATGTTGAATACGGTGCCAAGCTCCCTGGTTGCCTGGTTCTTCCTGGCACCAGATAATTTCCTTAGCATTGTGGTAACGATCTATTTCCACTTGAAAATCTTCGTGTGGAAAGGGATAGAGCTGTTCGAGCCGAATGATGGCCATGTCTGTAATGCCTTGCTTGCGGCGATAGGCGAGTAATTCATAATATATCTTGCCGCTACAGCTGATGATACGTCTTACCTCATCAGCATTGAGATGCTCCATTTCGGGAATGACGGCTCGGAATTGACCATTAGCGAGATCTTCTAATGATGATACCGATTCTTTATGTCGAAGTAAGCTTTTGGGCATCATGATGATTAATGGTTTGCGAATGGGACGGATCATCTGCCGCCGCAACAAATGGAAGATCTGGGCGGGTGTGGAGGGAATGCATACTTGAATATTATATTCTGCGCATAACTGCAAGAATCGCTCTAACCGAGCCGACGAATGCTCAGTTCCTTGTCCCTCATAACCATGTGGCAGCATCATGACTAATCCGCATAAACGTCCCCATTTAGCTTCACCCGAGGTAATAAATTGGTCAATTACAACCTGTGCGACATTAGCAAAGTCACCAAACTGCGCCTCCCAAATAACGAGCCCATTCGGTTGTGCTGTTGCATAACCATACTCAAAACCTAACACGGCTTCTTCCGAGAGCATTGAATCGATAATAGTGAAATTAGGCTGCTTCGGTGTGATATATCGAAGCGGTACATAGACGCCATCTTCCCATTGCTCTTGCTCACGACTCTGATCATGCAGCACTGCGTGGCGATGGAAAAATGTGCCGCGTCCGCTATCTTGTCCCGAAAAACGGATTGGATAGCCTTCTTTTAATAGCGAGGCATAAGCCAGATTTTCAGCCATTCCCCAATCCAATGGCAGATTTCCTTTCCCCATTTCACGTCGATCAGCAATAATTTTTTCCACCCTCGGATGCAATTTGAAGGTCGCAGGAATGTCTGTTAGCCGTTCCGCAAGGAACTTTAATTTATCAATGGATACTCCCGTTTTTACCGGTTGATTCCATTTGCCAGGACTAAGAAAAGGCGCCCAATTGGTTGCATGAGGTGATTTATAATCATAAAGTATGGTTTTGTTGGGGTTATGACCTGCATCCATTGCATCATAATAGGCCTTGCCCATAGCTTCTGCCTCAGCCACAGTAATGACGCCCGCAGCTACCAGCTTATCCATGTAAAGCTTGCGTGTCCCAGGATGTTTATTGATGATATGGTACATGGAGGGTTGCGTGACCATCGGTTCGTCCTGCTCATTGTGACCTTGCCTGCGAAAACAAACTAAATCAATTACGACATCCTTGTGAAACTGCATGCGAAAATCCAATGCAATTTCTGTCACCATGATTACAGCTTCAGGATCGTCACCATTGACATGAAAAATAGGTGCTTCGATCATTTTTGCCACATCGGTACAATAAAGGGTGGATCGACTGTCACGAGGATCAGAGGTAGTAAAACCTATCTGGTTGTTAATGATGATATGAACAGTGCCGCCTGTACCATAACCTCTTATTTGCGATAAATTTAATGTTTCCATTACCACCCCCTGTCCTGAAAAGGCGGCGTCGCCATGCAGTAGCACGGGAATGACTAACTCTCCCTTTTTATCATGTGAACGATGTTGGCGGGCGAGAACCGAGCCCTCTACCACGGGATCAACAATTTCAAGATGTGACGGATTAAACGCGAGTGCAAGATATACAACTCCACCCGGTGTCATGACAGCAGACGAGAAGCCCTGGTGATACTTGACATCGCCAGCGGTGAGCGTCTGCACTTTTTTTCCTTCGAATTCCAGAAACAAATCTGAGGGCATTTTACCTAGCGTGTTGACGAGGACATTAAGTCTGCCTCGATGTGCCATGCCGATCACAATTTCTTGTACACCTATTTCTCCGGCGTGCTGTAGCAGTTTATCCAGTAAAGGAATCAGGCTTTCGTTTCCTTCACCGGAGAAACGCTTTTGTCCAACATAGCGAGTATGAAGGTATTTTTCCAGACCCTCTGCGGCAGTTAGACGTTCAAGAATATGTCGTTTGTAATCAGCAGTAAGGCTGGGCTGGGAGCGCGGACCCTCCAGGCGATTCTGTATCCAGCGCTTCTGCTTTAAATCAGTAATAAACATATATTCTGCGCCAATCGTACCGCAGTAAGTTTGTCGCAGTATCTGTAAAATTTCCTTCAATGGTGCATGCTCTTGACCAACCAATGATCCGGTATTAAAAACCGTTTCCATATCGGCTTCAGTCAATTCATAAGAAGCCGGATCAAGTTCTGGTGTATCCGGTATTTGCTGATGGTTGAGCGGATCGAGACGCGCCAGACGCACACCGAGAAAACGATACATGTTGATGAGCTGGAGAACAGCTATTTGTTTACGTTCTTTAGCCTCGGTTGAGGCTAAAGAAGGCGTTACTTGTGGGTAACCAAGACGTTTTTCAGATGGAGGAGTTTGTGCGAGTCTTACAAATGATTCAATGATGGGAGTATGGGGAACATCTCGAGCAGTTATCGTCAGAGTCTGTTGCAATGAATCAAAATAACTACGCCATTCAGGAAGTATCGAATCCGGGTTGCTGAGATATTTTTCATAGAGATCTTCGATAAAAGGAGCATTAGCGCCAAATAACATTGAATTCTCAAGGAATTGTCTCATCATGACCAGACTCATTTTATTTTAAAAGACGGAAGCACGTTAGAATAGGTAGTACCTGCACAACACGATCTATTTTATATGTCGGTCGACCTGTATTCTAACAATGACAATTTAATTTTATGATTTTTACCATTTTGCCCCCATGTACATAAAATCTATTTCTATAATCTAGGGTGATCTTACTATTTGTCAGTCTCTTTCGAAAGTACGCTTCTTTGTGTAGCACCGATATATAGCTGACGAGGGCGTCCTATTTTTTGATCGGGATCAGTGATCATTTCATTCCATTGAGCTACCCAACCAACCGTCCGTGCCATTGCAAAAATTGCAGTAAACATAGAAGTCGGTATGCCTAATGCACGTTGTATGATGCCAGAGTAAAAATCGACATTAGGATAAAGTTTTTTAGCGATGAAATAGTCATCCTCCAGAGCGATTCTCTCTAGCTCCAAGGCGAGCTTGAAAAGACGGTTATTATGGAGCCCCATTTCATCTAATACCTCGTGGCAGGTCTCACGCATCAGTTTTGCGCGTGGATCAAAATTTTTGTATACCCGATGACCAAAGCCCATCAGGCGGAAAGGATCATTCTTGTCTTTCGCGCGTTTGATATATTCATTGATACGCGAAACATCGCCAATTTCTTCCAGCATGTTAAGGCATGCTTCATTTGCACCCCCATGCGCGGGGCCCCATAAACAGGCGATGCCGGCAGAAATACAGGCAAACGGATTGGCACCACTGGAACCTGCCAGGCGGACCGTAGAAGTTGAAGCATTTTGCTCATGATCGGCGTGAAGAATTAAAATACGATCTAACGCTTTTACGAAAATTGGATTGGGAACATAATTTTCAGCTGGTGTAGCAAACATCATGTACAGAAAGTTTGCAGCATAGCTTAAATCATTGCGTGGATAAATGAAGGGTTGCCCAATATTATATTTATAAGCCATAGCCGCAATCGTGGGCAGTTTGGCAATCAGCCGAAAGGCGGATTGCTCACGATGAACCGCATCTGAAATATCCATCGCTTCATGGTAAAAGGCTGACAAGGCACCCACCACCCCTACCATCACTGCCATAGGGTGAGCATCTCTTCGGAACCCACTATAAAATCTGACTAGTTGTTCATGCAGCATGGTATGGCTTTTGATGGCATGAACAAATTGCTTTTTTTGTTCATCAGCGGGTAATTCGCCATTCAGCAGCAAATAACAAACTTCCATGAAATCACATTGTGTAGCTAGCTGTTCAATAGGGTAGCCACGATAGAGGAGTATACCCTTATCCCCATCGATAAATGTGATAGCAGATTTGGTGCTAGCCGTAGAAAGAAAACCAGGGTCATAAGTGAACATACCACTCTTGGCATAGAGCGTATGGATATCAATCGTATCCGGGCCCATAGTACCTGACATAATCGGGAGCTCAATCGGTTCTCTATTCTCGCCAAGCAGCAAGGTTGCTATACGTTGTTCAGACATATCTATCTCCATGGTTTGAGGATGGATCTACACGCTTTAGTTTAGTATAACTAGTGGCGTAAGTTTGCTCAACTTTGTTGAAGAAGCTTTAACAATGACTTCAAGTTTTCGCTTGCTGCTTCCTTTTTGGAAGAAATTATATCCCACAGATCATTATCAGGGAGTAAGAGCAATGTTTCAAACGTTTTTAACTGCGTTTCATCTAATTGCGTATAGTATTTATCCAGAAAGCGCTGTAATACAATATCCAGCTCTAGCAAGCCGCGCCGACAACGCCAGTAAAGGCGTTCTCGCTGTTTCATACTGTTCTCTTTACCAACATATTTTTGATTTTACCAATTGCACTAGTTGGATTTAATCCTTTCGGACAGACATCCACGCAATTCATAATGGAATGGCAGCGAAACAGGCGATAAGGATCTTCCAGATAATCCAATCGTTCAGCAGTAGCTTGATCGCGGCTGTCAGCCAGAAAGCGGTAGGCTTGCAGCAGGCCAGCAGGGCCGATAAATTTATCCGGATTCCACCAGAACGAGGGGCATGCTGTGGAGCAGCAGGCACATAAGATACATTCATAAATCCCATCCAATTCTGCCCTTTCTTCTGGTGACTGCAATCGCTCAGTCTCTGGGGGAGGATCATTATTAATCAAATAAGGTTTGATCGAGTGATATTGCTTAAAAAATTGTGTCATATCCACAATTAAATCGCGAATAATCGGCAGGCCGGGCAGAGGGCGGATTTCTATCGGTTCTTTCAGGCTGACTATCGGAGTGATACAAGCTAATCCATTTCGACCATTGATGTTCATTGCATCTGAGCCACATACACCTTCCCGGCAGGAGCGACGCAAGCTAAGGCTGTCATCCTGAGATTTGATTCGAATCAAGGCGTCCAGCAGCATTTTGTCAGTTGACTCTAACTCAATATCGTAATCCTGCATGTAAGGTTTGTCATCCTTGTCAGGATTATAGCGGCTAATTGAGAATCGCATGATTGAAGCTCCTCCGTTTCTTAACAGTTAATATTTACCGATAAAGATAGCAGGGCAGGGTGATGGCACCGATGCAGTTTAAAAGATTGATATATTCAGAGTGATAACTTAATTATCAAGTCTGTTCAATCTTCTGGGAGATTAAGGTCTTGATTGCATTCACTTCTTTATCCATGACCTCAAAGCGCTGGGGGAGATTTTCCAGATTTTCAAGTCCCGCAGGCCGTGTTGCCTCAAATCCCACAGCTTCCTTGATACTTTCGGCAAACTTAGTGGGTAGCGCAGTTTCCAGGCAAATAAGCGGAATGCCTGGTTCGCGATATTCAAGACCAACTTTTACTCCATCCGCGGTATGAGTGTCAACCAAAACTTTGCATTCATGATAAAGCTTACGGATCGTATCAATACGTGCAGCGTGATGACTGGTTCCGGAAACGAAACCAAACTCTTTTGCCTTGACCCACAAAGCAGTACCAAATAGATCAAAAGCATTTCCTTTATCAATGGATTGCCACAATTCCTTAACTCGCATAGCATTGCGGTCTGTCAGATCATAGATAAATCTCTCAAAATTAGAAGCCTTGGAGATATCCATCGAGGGGCTGCTCGTGTGGTGTGTTTCAGCAGTAGTGCGCGGCCGATATAGGCCCGTACGGAAGAACTCATCCAATACGTCATTTTCGTTAGTAGCGAGAATGAGCTGTTTGATCGGCAGCCCCATCATGCGCGCAACATGACCAGCGAAAATGTTACCAAAATTCCCGGATGGAACTGAAAACGATACTTGTTCATCATTTGACCTGGTAACTGCAAAATACCCTTTGAAATAGTAAACGATCTGCGCAGCTATGCGTGCCCAGTTGATCGAATTGACCGTACCGATATGGTATTTTTGCTTGAAAGCATGATCGTTACTTACCGCTTTAACGATATCCTGGCAATCATCAAAGACACCGCGAATAGCGATATTGAAGATATTTTCATCCTGTAAGGAGAACATTTGCGCGGTTTGGAAGCGACTCATTTTGCCAAGTGGTGAAAGCATGAATACACGGATACCACGTTTGCCGCGCATGGCATACTCAGCACTTGAACCGGTATCGCCTGAAGTTGCTCCGAGTATATTAAGTTCAGCGTTTGTCTTGGCCAGTGTATATTCAAACAGATTTCCCAATAATTGCATGGCAATATCCTTGAATGCCAGAGTTGGTCCATTTGACAAGCACAAAATGTGCAACCCAGGTTCAAGGGTTTTAACCGGTGTAATGTCTACGCTGCCAAATGCTTCAGCTGTGTAAGTGCGCGCTATCAAGCTGCGCAAATCATTAGCAGGAATGTCATCCATGAAACGAGAAAGTACTTCAAATGCAATCGTTGGATAATCAAGATGACGCCATGTTTCAAGTTCAGACGGGCTGATTTTTGGATAAACTTCAGGTACAGCGAGCCCGCCGTCTGGAGCAAGGCCGCTCAGCAGTATTTCAGTAAAAGTTCTTGGCGACATACCGCCGCGAGTAGAGATATAACGCATAATATTCTGATTGAAATAATAAGGGAGGAGAAGAAATAAGCGACTATCCTAGACTGGTTTTGAAAAAATGCGGCAATTCAGCTCAAATTGCATCATGCTTATTTGCTTAATTCTTCCAAACGGATACGCACTACCTTTCCTGCCATAGTAGGTAACTTCTCAATTTTATCTAATGCTGCATTTATGTTCTTTTCTATCGTTGTATGAGTGAGCATGATGATATTGACTTTATTCTCTTCCTCAGCGTGTTCTTTCTGCACCATAGCGTTGATCGAAATATCTGAATCAGCCAGGATGCGTGTTATATCGGCAAGAACGCCAGGTTGATCCAACACTTGTAAGCGAAGATAGTAAGCTGTCTCAACCTCTTCCATTGGCACGATCGGAGTGTCTGATAATAATTCTGGCAGAAATGCGAGATAAGGCACGCGATGCTCCGGATCGGCAGTGAGCAAACGTGCTACATCGACCAAGTCGGCTATAACCGAGCTGGCTGTAGGTTCTGCACCTGCGCCTGCACCATAATAAAGCGTAGGTCCGACGGCGTCACCTTTGACGACTACCGCATTCATCACGCCTTCCACATTGGCGATCAATCTTTTAATAGGGATGAGGGTAGGATGCACACGTACTTCGATACCCTTCGCTACACGCTTGGTAATACCGAGTAGCTTGATGCGGTAACCGAGTTCTTCAGCATAACGGATGTCATCATTACTTAACTTGGTGATGCCTTCGATATACACTTTGTTGAATCTAACCGGGATACCAAAAGCGATCGCTGCCATAATGGTTATTTTATGGGCAGCATCGATTCCTTCGATATCGTAGGTAGGGTCAGCTTCAGCGTAGCCAAGTTTTTGTGCGTGGGCCAACACTGTATCGAATGCGAGCCCTTTCTCACGCATCTCCGACAAAATAAAATTACTAGTGCCATTGATAATGCCAGCAATCCATTCTATCCGATTGGCGGCTAATCCCTCGCGCAATGCTTTGATAATGGGTATCCCCCCTGCAACAGCAGCTTCAAAGGCAACAACTACGCCTTTTTGCTGAGCGGCTGCAAAAATCTCACTGCCATGAGATGCCAAAAGCGCTTTATTGGCCGTAATCACATGCTTACCGTTGGCAATCGCTTGTAGTATCAGCTCCTTGGCAATTGTTTGTCCGCCGATCAATTCGATTACAATATCAATATCGGGACGTGAGATGACTTCGAATGCATCAGCAGTTACCATAGTATCGCGGTCAGCCAGACGGCGTGCTTTTTCGATATCACGGTCGGCAATAATACGGATTATTATATTACGACCGACACGGCGGACAATTTCTTCCTGGTTACGTTTCAGAACGGCATAGGTACCGCCACCGACCGTACCAATTCCTAATAAGCCAACGTTAATGGGTTTCATATTCTAATTCTTAAAATAAGCAAAAGATGTTACAAAATAATTAAATTATGGATTTCTCAGAATTTCTGAGAATATTTAATCAGATTTGCTATGGGATTATACGGGGTGTATACCATGGCGTTTACGATAACGTTCCAGGAAGTGTGCGATGCGACCGATTGCTTCAGCCAGATCATCACTATTGGGTAAAAATACTACACGGAAATGATCTTGATAGGGCCAATTAAAACCCGTTCCTTGTACTACCAGCACTTTTTCTTCCAGCAACATATCTAGCACAAATTTCTCATCATCCTGAATAGGATAAATTTTCGGGTCCAGGCGTGGAAACAGATACAACGCTGATTGGGGCCGAAAGCAACTTATACCCGGAATATCGGTCAGAAGTTTCCAGGCAAGATCACGTTGCCGTTTGAGTCGCCCAGTAGGCAACGTCAGATCGTATATGCTCTGATAGCCCCCTAATGCAGTCTGGATACCGAATTGCGCGGGTACGTTTGCACACAGGCGCATAGAAGCCAGCATATTTAAGCCCGCAATATAATCCTGCGCGCGTTGCTTATCACCCGATACCACTGCCCAACCAGAGCGGAAACCTGCTGCTCGGTAATTCTTCGATAAGCCATTGAATGTCACGAACAAAATGTCATCAGCCAATGAGGCTACCGAGGTATGTGTAGCTTGATCGTAAAGTATTTTGTCGTAGATCTCGTCCGCATAAATGATCAAGTGATGCTGACGGGCAATTTCTATGATTTCGAGCAATAAATCGACCGGATACAGCGCACCCGTTGGATTATTGGGATTGATGATTACGATCGCGCGCGTACGAGGCGTGATTTTAGCACGAATATCATCCAGATCCGGGAACCAGTCAGACTGCTCATCGCAAATATAATGGCGTGCAGTCCCACCTGCTAACGATACGGCAGCTGTCCACAACGGATAATCAGGCGCGGGAATGAGCACCTCATCGTTGTTTTCCAGTAACGCCTGCATAGCAAGCATGATCAGTTCAGAAACGCCATTACCAATATAAATGTCATCCATTTGCACATTTGGAATGCGTTTTTCCTGCGTGTAATGCATGATGGCCTTGCGTGCAGCGAATAGACCTTTTGAATCACAATAGCCAGACGCGGCGGACAGATTCCGGATCACATCCTGTAATATTTCCTCGGGTGCTTCAAAGCCAAATGAAGCGGGGTTGCCGATATTGAGTTTGATAATGTGATGACCTTCTTCCTCCATTTGTCTGGCCCGATCGAGTACGGGTCCCCGGATATCGTAACAGACGTTAGCAAGCTTGCTGGATTTTGTGATGGGTTGCATGGTTAATATGAAAAAACTACGCTGTAATGGATAGATATTGAAAAAATAAAGAGAATATAATGTTACCTGACCCATATATTTTTGCAAAAAAGTAAAATAAAAAAGTCTAAATTTTTTATTGATAACTATTTGCAGCACAACCGTTCAGCAACACAATAAACTGAAAATATTTTTTAAATATACTCTATTCGGTAAAGAGCAGGCTCTTTATTGATAAATAAGCAGGAGGTTTTACATTGAAGCTACATCTTTCAGAGCATGAAGGGTTAAATATTTTTTCCGGTTATGGCGAAGGCTATGTTGCGATTAATCAAGTCCGTTATGAGCATAATTTGATCGTGCTGCCAGATCACATTCTCGAGAACTGGGAAATCGAAAGCTTAGAGCAGTTGAAAGCAGCCCATTTTGATTGCATACGACCTTTTCAACCAGAAATCATTTTACTCGGAACGGGGACAACACTGCGTTTTCCTGATCCACAATTGATGAAAACGATGATTACTTCAGGAATCGGCTTGGAGGTGATGGATACACATGCGACTTGTCGAACCTATAATATTTTATCTGCAGAAGGGCGGCGGGTTGCCGCAGCCTTGATAATCTAATTTAGAAAGGAAAGGCGATCGAAAGGAAAGTTAATATTTTTCATCCTATATTAACCGATAGCCTACACCAAGTTCAGTAAGCAGAAATTCAGGCTGAGCTGGATTACGTTCTAGCTTTTGTCGCAAGTGCCCCATGTAGATACGCAGATAATGTGAGCGTTCTGAATAATTAGGCCCCCACACTGCTAACATAAGTTGATTATGGGTGACTACACGTCCGCGTGCGCTGATAAGAGTGAGTAGCAATCGATATTCAATCGGCGTGAGATGGACCTCTGTGCCAGCACGCATTACGGTATGGGCTGCAAGATCAACGATTACATCACCAAAATGAACTATGGGGTCACCTCGATTTTCATCGTATTGTCGTCGTCGTAAATGGGCCCGAACACGCGCGATCAGTTCTGGTGTACCGAACGGCTTAGTTAAATAATCATCAGCTCCTATGTTGAGCGCTGCTACTTTTTCTTCTTCGCGATCACGGGCAGATAACACAATAATAGGCTTTTCCGACCAACCACGAATTTGCCGGATGACTTCCTTTCCTTCTAAATCAGGTAAGCCAAGATCAATGATGAGAAGATCCGGTTGTCTCGTAGAGGCTTCAATTAATCCACGTGTGCCACTATCCGCTTCTATGACATCAAAATTTTCTGCTTCCAGTGCTATATGTACGAAGCGACGAATCTGATTTTCGTCTTCGATGAGCAAAATGCGAGGTGTTTTCATGGCAGTTCTTCTGGCATTGGAACGATTCCCAGTGGCAGTGACACCGTGAAGCGGGCTCCACCACTAATTCGATTTTCTGCAGAAATCTTTCCACCATGAGCTTCTACAATTGCTTTACAAAGAGCCAAGCCAAGACCAATGCCAGGTCTGTTGGATTCGGTTTCTCCACGTACGAATTTATCAAATATCTTGATTTCCTGGCCGGGAAGTAAACCAGGTCCATTATCTTCGACCACAATAGCCATTTCATTATTCCCAGCAGCGGCAGAAATCGCGATTGTACTGCCAGTAGGTGTAAACTTGATGGCATTATCCAGCAGATTGACAATGACTCGTTGCATTAAAATTGGGTCACACTCACATAAAGGTAAGTTGGGAGGAATTGAAATGATGAGTTTGTTTTTAGTCAGCGCATGTTGAAGTTGCATGCACGCGCTGCCGACAATCTCTTCTATCGATTGCCAATCTTTTCTCAGTTTCATGCCACCGGTCTGCAATCGTGCCATATCGAGAAGGTTTGTAACCAATCCAGTCATTTGCTGCGCCTCGTTCTGAATAGCGAGGGCAATTTCCTTCTGAGAATTTTCGGGTAGATTGGTATCAGCAAGTGTACTGGCCAACCCCACCATAGCAGTCAATGGAGTACGCAAATCATGCGAGATCGCTGAAAGTAGTAAATTACGCAACCTTTCTGCCTCCATTGAAACCAATGCATCCTGTGCAATCTCGACATAGTGGACGCGCTCCAAAGCCAATGCAATTTGTGCCGCGAAGATATCGAGCAAGCGTTTATCCTCGGGTTGATTAAGAAAAAGTAAATCCTTGGCTTCCAGAGCGAGCACTCCACGCGTGCGCATCGGAGCTTTAAGCGGGAGGTAGTGTGAAGTGGCTGCAGATAACGTCTGTGTTCCAGAGCCAGCAGGTAATTCATGATCATAAACCCATTGCGCAACAGCAGTATCGATTGCCGGTTGGGAGGACGAGGTGCCTGCTACTTTGATTCTCTCCTGGCTACTGGGGAGGAGCACCGCTACTGCTGAATTAAATATTCCGCTTACATGCCGGTTTGCTATCTCGACGACTTGTTCAATGGTTAATGCGCCAGACAGCTCTTTGGAAAGCGCTGCAAGTGCTTGAGCGCGCCGTTCCCGTAGATTGGCAATGGTTGCTTCGAATCGTAGTTTTGCCGCAAGTTGTCCGATGATAATGGCAACCACTAGCATCAAGGCAAAAGTGAACAAATACTGTACATCGGAAACAGCGAATGAGAATCGTGGAGGAACAAAGAAAAAATCAAACAACAAGACAGACAATGCTGCTGCCCATGCGCCGGGACCCCGGCCGAATCTCATCGAAATACCCACAACAGTCAGCAATAACACCATGACGACATTCGATAAGTCGAATATATGCAACAAAAATGCGGCCAATATAGTCGTTATTCCGCATGCAATCGTAGCCCAAGTATAATTTTGCCATTTGGTCGTGCTCAGATTGATTTTCTGTTTCCTAATGCGAGTGAATTTCTCATCTTCCTTACCTACCAGATAGATATCGACCTCGGGCGCAAATCGAGTAAGTACGTCGATAAAACGTGGGCGCCAATGCTGATACCAAGGTAGATCGGTTGGATGGCCAATGACCAGTTTGCTGGCGTTCTGGCTTTTTGCATATGCAATCAAGGTTGCGATCAAATCACTGCCTGCCAGCGTTATCGTTTCTGCGCCGAGTTCTTCCGCAAGCTTAAGGTGATTAAGAATGCGTTGCCGATCAGTTTTGGCGAGACGTTGAAGTGCTGGTGTTTCAACATAGACTGCGAGCCAGTCGGCCTTTAGCTCATTCGCCAGGCGAGCGGCACTGCGTACCAGTTTATTACCCAGGGGGTCTGGGCCAATACAGGCAATAATGCGTTCACGCGCCTGCCAAACATTGGCAATTGCATGATCTGCACGGTAAGCACGCATTTGCAGATCAACACGATCAGCCGTGCGCCTTAAGGCAAGCTCGCGCAATGCAATCAGATTACCCTTACGAAAAAAATTTTTGGCAGCATGCTCGATTTGTGCAGGCACATAGACTTTACCTTCTCTAAGCCGTTCCAATAGCTCATCAGGTGGCAGATCAACCAATGTCACATCATCTGCGCTGTCAAAAAAGCGATCGGGAACTGTTTCCCAGATACGGATGCCGGTAATGCTGCCAACAACATCATTCAAACTTTCAAGATGTTGAACGTTCAGGGTGGTATAGACATCAATCCCATTTGCCAAGAGTTCGTCAACATCTTGCCAGCGTTTCGCGTGCCTCGATCCTTCAATATTTGTGTGCGCGAGTTCATCGACAATGATTAACTGGGATGCCCGTTGCAATGCAGCATCGAGATCAAACTCAGCAAGCGATTTTCCCCGGTATTCGATGTTACGCAATGGTAATACAGGAAGATTCTTCAGAAGTTGAATGGTTTCGCTGCGTCCATGGGTTTCAACTACCCCGATGACAACGTCGATTCCCTCAGCTAACCGTTGTTGTGCAGCATTGAGCATGGCGTATGTTTTACCCACGCCAGCGCAAGCGCCAATGAAGATTTTTAGCTTGCCACGCTGACCAGCCATTTCCTCTTTTTTAATTTCCGCTAACAGGCGGTCAGGATCGGGGCGTTCATCAATCATCATTTCTGCAATTCCTCAAGAGCTAAGTTAAGGCGTAAAACATCGACACGCGAATCACTAAACCCACCCAACTGCGGCTGTTTCGATTGATCGATCAACCACAGCAACTGGATTATCGCCATATCGATGCCACAGGCTGCTGCAACGCGTTCGATTTGGTAATTACGCTGCAGCGGGTGAGTTATATGGATCCAGTCCACTAGCTGAGGTAGTAATGAGATCAGTTGGGATTTCTTCCTCTTTGGCCGTACTAGGATTGATTTCACGGCTCTTAATTCGAGTGAGTTTTTCAGCCTCTCTTCCTACGACATAGATATCAATGTTGGGTGCGAATCGTGTGAGCGCTTCGATAAAACGTAGGCGCCAATGCTGATGCCAACGCAAATCTGTCGGATGGCCAACAACCAGCTTGCTGGCATTTCGGCTTTTTGCATAAGCAATCAAGGTTGCGATCAAATCACTGCCAGCCAGCGTTATCGTATCTGCGCCGAGTTCTTCCGCAAGCTTAAGGTGATCAAGAATACGTTGTCGATCAGTCTTGGGAAGATGTTGAAGTGCTGGTGTTTCAACATAGACTGCAATCCAGTGTGCTTTTAATCCATTTGCCAAGCGAGCGGCGCTGCGTACCAGTTTATTACCCAGTGGGCCTGGATCAATACAAGCAATAATGCGTTCACGCGTCTGATAAACATTGGCAATTGCATGATCTGCACGATAGGCCCGCATTTGTGAATCGACACGATCAACCGTGCGCCTTAAGGCAAGTTCACGCAATGCAATCAGATTACCTTTATCAAAGAAATTTTTGGCAGCATGTTCGATTTGTGCAGGCACATAGACTTTACCTTCTCTAAGCCGTTCCAATAGCTCATCAGGAGGCAGATCAACTAATATCACATCATCTGCACTGTCAAAAAAGCGATCGGGAACTGTTTCCAAGATGTGGATGCCGGTAATGTTGCCAACAACATCATTCAAACTTTCAAGATGTTGAACGTTTAGCGTGGTATAGACATCAATTCCATTTGCTAAGAGCTCTTCAATATCCTGCCAGCGTTTCGCGTGCCTTGAGCCTTCACTATTTGTGTGCGCGAGTTCATCGACGATAATTAACTGGGGTGCTCGTTGTAATGTAGCATCGAGATTGAACTCAGCAAGTGGTTTTCCTGGGCATTCGATGTTACGCAATGGCAATACCGGAAGATTCTCCAGAAGCTTAATGGTTTCACAGCATCCATGGGTTTCAGCCACCCCGATAACAACATCGATTCCCTCGGCTAATCGCTGCTTTGCAGCATTGAGCATGGCGTATGTTTTACCTACACCAGCATAAGCGCCAATGAAAATTTCTAGCTTGCCACGCTGGGCAGCCATTTCCTCTTTTTTAATTTCTGCTAACAGGCGATCTGGATTGGGATGTTCATCAATCATCATTTCTGCAACTCCTCAAGAGCTAAGTTAAGGCGTAAAACATTGACACGCGAATCACCAAATACCCCCCACTGTGGCGTTTCGATTGATCGATCAACCAGCGACTTGATTATCGTTACATCGATGCCACGAGCTGTTGCAACGCGTTCGACCTGGTAATACGCTGCAGCGGGTGAAATATGTGGATCCAGTCCACTCGCGGAGGTGGTGACGAGGACTGTTGGAATTTTATCCTCTTTGCCTGGGTGGCTCGCGCGCAGTTTCTGGATGCGCTCACTGACAGACTCTATCAATGCAGGATTGGTTGGTCCAAGATTTGAACCGCCTGAATTTGCCGCGTTGTAGGGCATGGGGGAAGTTGCAGAGGGACGGCCCCAGAAGAAAGTAGGTCCAGAAAAATTTTGTCCAATGAGGGTAGAGCCGATTATTTCATCATCACGTTTCAGCAAACTACCAGCAGCTTGTTCTGGAAAAGCGATTTGTGCAATGCTGGTGACTGCAAATGGATAAAGCAAGCCGGTAATGAGCGATATCAAAATAAATAACGTTATGGCTGGACGAATGAGGTTTTTCATCATATCTCCCGGTTTGTAGTTAAACGAGGTCTAAAAAACCTAATATGACATCAATTAGTTTGATGCCGATAAATGGAACAAGCAAACCACCCAAACCATAAATCAGCAGGTTTTTGCGTAATAGCGAAGCAGCACTCAGCGCTTGATATTTCACACCTTTGAGCGCCAGTGGAATCAGGAACACAATAATGATTGCGTTGAAGATAACTGCTGCCAGAATCGCCGATGAGGGTGTGTTCAGATGCATGATATCGAGTGTCTTTAATTGTGGATAAGTGGTGGCAAATGCTGCAGGAATGATAGCGAAGAATTTAGCGACATCATTAGCAACTGAGAAGGTTGTCAACGCTCCACGCGTCATTAACATTTGCTTACCGGTTTCGACAATTTCAATTAGTTTGGTTGGATTGGAATCGAGATCAACCATATTGCCTGCCTCTTTTGCCGCCTGCGTACCAGAGTTCATGCTAACGGCAACGTCGGCTTGCGCGAGAGCGGGCGCATCATTGGTGCCATCGCCGGTCATGGCAACCAATCGTCCCTGCGCTTGGTATTCACGAATCAACCTCAGTTTGTCTTCGGGTTTAGCTTCAGCGAGAAAGTCATCAACACCTGCCTCAGCAGCAATCGCAGCAGCAGTCAGGCGATTGTCACCGGTGATCATCACAGTTTTGATACCCATTTTCCGTAATTCGCTAAAACGCTCTTTGATGCCGCCTTTGACAATATCCTTGAGTTCAATCACTCCGAGCACGCGCGTGCCATCAGCCACGACCAAAGGCGTGCTGCCACGTCGTGATGTTTGGTCAACCAGAGCTTCGGCACTTTTCGGTAAGGCACTACCCAAGCTTTCGATATGGGTGCGAATCGCATCCATCGCGCCTTTTCTAATTTTGCGATCACTAAAGTCTACGCCAGACATCCGCGTGTGAGCAGTAAAAGGAACAAATACCGCATCGTGCAATTCACGTCCACGCAAGGCGAATTCCTCTTTTGCTAACACGACGATGGATCGACCTTCCGGCGTTTCATCGGCGAGTGATGCGAGTTGGGCTGCATCAACTAATTCTTTGATCGGAACATTGGGGACGGGCAGAAAAGCAGATGCCTGGCGATTTCCAAGTGTGATTGTTCCTGTCTTATCTAGTAATAATACATCGACATCACCCGCTGCTTCGACTGCTCGTCCTGAAGTGGCGATGACATTGACTTGCATCATCCGGCTCATACCGGCGACGCCAATCGCTGACAGCAAACCACCGATTGTCGTTGGAATAAGACAGACCAGAAGTGCCACTAAAACGGTAATGGATACCGGTGAACCCGATCCCGCTGATTCGACACTGTAGATTGAAAATGGTAATAGCGTTGCGCACACAAATAGAAATATCAATGTGAGCGCAACCAACAAAATCGTCAGCGCAATTTCGTTAGGTGTTTTCTTACGCTTAGCACTTTCTACCATAGAAATCATGCGATCCAGGAAAGCCTCTCCTGGATTGGCTGTCACGCGAACTACCAGCCAATCCGATAGAATGCGCGTACCTCCAGTAACGGCTGAGAAGTCACCGCCTGATTCGCGGATAACAGGTGCGGATTCACCAGTGATGGCGGATTCATCAACAGAAGCGACGCCATCAATAACTTCTCCATCAGCGGGAATGAAATCACCTGCTTCAATGAGCACGATATCGCCCTTCCGCAGCGAGATAGAGTCAATCGTGGTAATTTTTGCGTCGCGTCTGGGTTCGGCCAATTTTTTCGCAGCAATATTCCTGCGGCTGCTACGCAGGGCTGCTGCTTGAGCTTTGCCACGACCTTCAGCGAGCGCTTCTGCAAAATTGGCAAATAAAACGGTAAACCATAGCCATGCGGCTATCGTGAAAATGAAGTCTGCTGGCGCTTCGCCCTGGCCTGCGAGGGCATCGATACCCAATATCGTCGTCAGAATGCTACCGACCCAGACCACAAACATGACCGGATTGCGCCATTGCGCCTGGGGGGTAAGTTTCTTAAACGCATTGATGAGCGCCGGCTTAATCAATACTGGGTCGAATAAAGGAAGGGTGCGTGTTTTTTTCATAATATGAGCTCCTAATCGTTAGCGAGCAAACAATTGCAAATGTTCGACAATGGGACCAAGTGCCAGTGCTGGGATATAGTTAAGCGCCCCGATGATGAGCACGGTACTGATGAGCAATACGACGAATAATGGCCCGTGTGTTGGCATTGTTCCACTTGTTACAGCAAGCTTAGGCTTTGCTGCCAATTTGCCGGCAATGGCCAATACCGGAATGATGGCGCCAAATCGCCCAAACCACATCGCGACAGCAAGCAGAGTATTGTAAAAGGGGTTGTTGGCAGAAAGCCCTGCGAACGCAGATCCATTGTTGTTCGCGGCCGAAGTGAATGCGTATAACACTTCGGAAAACCCATGTGCGCCTAGGTTAGTTATACCTGCCTTGCCTATTGCAGTGACAACGGCGATTGCAGTGCCACCGAGCACAAGCATTGGTAGAACTAAAATCGCGATCGACACCATCTTCATTTCGAATGCTTCGATCTTTTTGCCCAAATATTCCGGTGTGCGTCCGATCATCAAGCCTGATAAAAAAACGGCGAGAACGGCGAATATGAGCATCCCGTATAATCCCGAACCGACGCCACCGAACACAACTTCACCCAGCATCATCAACCACATCGGAATTAAACCTCCCAATGGCAGATAACTGTCGTGCATAGAATTAACCGCTCCACAAGAGGCAGCTGTTGTAACTGTCGCAAATAGTGCGGAAGAAATGACACCAAATCGAGTTTCTTTGCCTTCGAGATTGCCCATTGAACCATCAGCCCCCAGGTGAGTGATGAGCGGATTCGAATGGGATTCTGACCACAATGCCACTGTCGCCATCATGATAAATAGCACTGTCATCGCAGCAACAATCGCCCAACCCTGCCGCTGGTCTCCAACCATCTGACCAAAGGCGAAGCATAGCGCGGTTGGAATCAGGAGAATACTGATCATCTCCAGGAAATTAGTGAGCGGCGTCGGGTTTTCGAAAGGGTGGGCTGAATTGGCATTGAAGAAGCCCCCTCCATTGGTTCCAAGCAGCTTAATTGCCTCCTGCGAGGCAACAGGCCCCATCGCAATGGATTGTTGATCTGTTTTGATCGTTTCCATGATTACGTTTCCTTGATCATCTTGCAAAGGGAGGCCATGAAGATCCATTTTCGGTGCGGCATATTCAAGCGGTTCTAACAGCTTGACATTTTGATAAGTATTGAAGTTTTGAATGGCTCCCTGGCTTACCAGAATTAATGCAAATACAAAAGACAATGGCAAAAGGACATAGAATATGGAGCGTGATAAGTCGATCCATGCATTGCCAACACCCGCAGCATTCCTGCGCATAAAACCACGAATCAGTGCAATAACAATTGCAATACCGGTGGCAGCTGATGTAAAGTTCTGTACCGTAAGAGCGAGCATCTGCGTCAAATAACTCATGGTCGATTCGCCGCCGTAACTTTGCCAGTTGGTGTTGGTGACAAACGATATTGCTGTGTTGAATGCCAAATCAGGCGGGACAGCTTCAAGCGACTCAGGATTCAGTGGTAACCCACTTTGTAAACGCTGCAAACCATATGTAACGAATACACCTAAAACATTGAATAATAGAATAGCTACTGCATAACGCCACCATGTCATATCTTCTGCTGAATTGGTGCCAATGAAGCGATAGAATCTATGCTCAAAATTGCTCAGCCAGACAAAGCGTTGTGTTAGTTGCCCCTCGAATACATTGGCGAGATAGTGACCTAAAGGCCAAGCGAATGCGAACAGCACTGCAAGAAATAAACCGATTTGTATCCAAGATGATGTGTTCATGTGACCTCCTCGGCGTTGAATAAGGCATAGAGCAAATAGATCAACAATAACAAGGCAATAATGCCGGTTAACCAATAAATCCAACTCATTTTTTATTCTCCAAGTAATGGCAGCCGGTAATTAATCCCATGACTAACATGGCAAACAAAATAATAAGACAGAGATAAATTAGATCCATTTTGGTACTCCCAAAGTTCTTTAGTTTATTTACCCATACAGTATGTTCAATTGCGTGTAAAAAAGGAGTTGAGTTAGCAGGATGTGACGTAAAAATAGCGTAAAAATTTGCCGAGCTTGGCTTCTGCAAATTCGATTTAATGGAGGAGCTGGCTAACTAAATTAGCAGAGTAAGAAGAGAAGGAAAGAAAAGTTATAATGCTTGCCCTTAGCAAACAATTCTAGATATCGATTGGTATCCTCAAATTGTAATTACACGGTGCGCTTTGCCAAGCATGTTTGGCTGGGATGAGATGATCAGGGTAGTGCGGCCTTGGATTAAAGCATCCAGTGCATGGTTTACCATGGGGCAATCAGTATCGAATATGGCTGTTGTTTCATCAATAATGACAATCGCCGGATTTTTAAGTAATGCCCGAGCGATGATGATGCATTGACGCTGATTTTCTGCAAGCTCAACACCTTTTAAGCCGATTTTGGTTTGCAATCCATGCGGCATTTCGCGCGCAAATTTCGTCACATTGCATGTGCGTGCAACCTTCATAATGCTAACCTCCGTCGCGCAGCGCATTGTGCCATAGGCGATATTGGCTGCGATGGTATCGTTTAGAAGCTTGGTATCAGGTGTTAACCAGGCAATATTGGCACGCAAGTCAGCTAGCTTGACCGTAGCGATATCGATGTCATCTAACAATATTCTTCCATTTGTCGGGTGAATAAAACGTGCAATGAGATCAATTAGTGTTTTTTCCTGACCACCGTTGGAGCTTGGTAGTGCAATGATTTCACCCGATTGTATCGTCAATGTGAGATTGAAGAGTGGAGGGCAGGATTGTGAATAAGTTACAAGCACTGACTTCTTCAAATCGTATTTGACCGCACGCACGTGCTACTTTAACTTTGCCTGAATCAGTTTCATTTTGCTGTGCAAGGAGTGAATCGATATTGTGGATTACTTGAAACCTATTTTGCAGAGATGTCTGTATGTTCAGTACTCGTCTCACAGGAAGAATAAGCATCAGTACCGCTGTGATCAATGCACATGCGTCTCCGACTGTCATCATGCCAAGGGAGATCTGTTGTTTAAAAAGGAGAAAAAATGCAACCAGGATGGTAGCAATCATAATGAATGCAATTGTTTTGCTAAATGTTTTGGCGGCTACTTGCTTTAGGGCAAAGATTCTTTGATGATCAATGGAGTTGCAAAAATGTTGACTTTCTTGTGACTGGCTACCATCTAGCTTGATCGATTTGATATGCTTGCTCGATGTTAAGAAAGTGGGGGCTATTAATAAGTGAGGTGTTTTTTGATGTGAGTTGCTCACTTGAGAGATAAATTGCATGATTAAGCCAATAACCAGTGCGATTAGAAGTCCCATGAATGAGAATTCCCAGTTTAAGAGCATCATTACAATCAGCAAGCCTGTTATTGTTAATATTTCTTTGACGAAAATGATTAGGATCTGAGCGATACTATCGGTAGCTTGCTCGATTTCTGAGAAGAGACTGATATTGAGATTATCTGGATCCGCTTCCTCCGGGTGGGATAAGGGTAGCGCCAAGAGTTTCTCAAACAGGGTTCTTCGCAGATCTATTCCGACTTTTCCGCTTATCCAACTAATAGCGTAATCACAAGAAAAGCTTGCGAGGCTACGTATAATTAATAAAGCTAGTATAGTCAGAAGAGCAAACTGAAACTCTTCTAATCCGTGTTGACTGACCAGAATATTATTCAGTAATTGTTTGATGAGTAATGGTAATAGGGATGTAGTTACTGCAATGGTTGCCAGGCTGGTGATAGCGAATGCGAGCATTGTCCAGTAGGGTACAATCCATGTCATAAAGCGGCGGAGCAATTGTATTTCGATCATAGTCAGCTTATCTGAATATCAAGATACAATTGATGTATTTTGTAGCAGGGATGATAAAAAAGTTGGACATGTCGTTAAGTGCAAGAAATATTATGGCCAAATTTATACAATCTATTTTAGTCAGGCTTTTGTTCAAATAATTGATAGAAGCAATTAAATTTAACGCAATAAAATGATAAAAAATGATTCCAGTGCATCCTATTAATCTGACACAAACCGCTGCTTGCCGAAGAAAAGGTATTATTTTAGCGGGTGGTTCTGGTACAAGACTATATCCCGTTACTCAGGTTGTCTCCAAACAGCTATTGCCGGTTTTTGATAAACCAATGATCTATTATCCATTAAGCACACTGATGCTGGCGGGTATTCGGGATATCCTCATTATTTCTACGCCACAGGATACGCCGCTTTTTAGTCATTTGCTGGGAAGTGGTGAGTACTGGGGGCTGAATTTATCTTATGCTGTACAGCCTTCACCAGATGGGTTGGCTCAGGCTTTTATTATTGGCGAATCATTTATCCACAATGATCATTCTGCACTTATTCTGGGGGACAATATTTTCTATGGGCATGATTTCCATTATTTGCTCGAGAATGCCATGATGCGTCAAGATGGCGCAAGTGTTTTTGCCTATCATGTCAATGATCCTGAACGTTATGGTGTGGTTGAGTTTGATCAAAAAGGGCTCGCAGTCGATTTGGAAGAAAAACCCAGGCAACCAAAATCAAATTATGCTGTAACTGGTTTGTATTTTTATGATCAACAAGTAGTTGATTTTGCGAAAAGTCTTAAGCCTTCAGCACGTAATGAACTGGAAATCACTGATCTCAATCGGATTTATTTGGCTCAAAATAGGCTCAATGTGGAAATTATGGGACGTGGCTATGCCTGGCTCGATACGGGCACCTATGATTCTTTGCTGGATGCCAGTAAATTTGTGGCAACGATAGAACACAGGCAAGGACTTAAAATAGCTTGTCCAGAAGAAATTGCTTATCGAAAAGGGTGGATTGATGCTGTCCAGTTGGAAAAGTTGGCTCATCCATTGAGTAAAAATGGTTATGGTCAATACTTGATGCAGATTCTCAAGCATGGCTATATTGACGGTACGAATAATGAGGAAAAGCTTGATTGAATATGAAAGCTACGCCATTAGTAATACCTGAGGTATACCTCATTGAGCCACGCGTATTCGGTGATGAACGTGGTTTCTTCTTTGAAAGTTATAATCAGCGACAATTCGACGCTTTAATCGGCAGAAATGTTACATTTGTCCAAAGTAATCATTCCCGTTCTATGAAACATGTGTTGCGCGGTTTGCATTATCAAATCAAGCAGCCTCAGGGTAAGTTGGTGCGTGTAATTGCAGGTGAAGTGTTTGATGTGGCAGTGGATCTTCGTAAAACTTCTCCTACATTTGGGCAGTGGGTGGGAGAAATTCTTAGTACAGAAAATAAGAAACAGCTCTGGATCCCTGAAGGTTTTGCCCATGGTTTTGTCGTACTTTCAGCGTTTGCAGAATTTCTCTATCAAACAACTGATTACTGGGCACCTGAATATGAGCGTTGTATACTGTGGGATGATCCGGTATTAAATATCCACTGGCCCATCGAGAGCGAGCCTATGTTATCAACCAAAGATTCGCAAGGAAAATCTTTTTACGAAGCAGAGGTTTACGACTAAGAGGTAGATCAGTTTGCACTTTTAGTCGGGGCAATAGCAGCTATTATTTTAAACGATGACCAGATCTAAATCGCTTTATTTCTGCAATGCCTGTGGTGGCCAAACTTTGAAATGGCAGGGACAGTGCCCGCATTGCCGAGAATGGAACACACTAGTAGAAACAGTTGCTGAGAAAAAGAGATTCACGAGTTTCGATAAAAATGGCTTTCGCTCTATTTCTGCAGTCGAGGTTAGCCAAGTACGCAATTTAAATGAGGTTGCAACAGAAGAATCTCCGCGTTACTCGACAGGGATGATCGAATTTGATCGGGTATTGGGAGGCGGCTTGGTGCGAGGAGGAATTGTGCTGCTGGGTGGCGATCCCGGTATTGGTAAATCCACGCTGTTATTGCAGGCGCTCTCAGACATGTCGACCCGGCACGAGGTATTGTATGTCAGTGGCGAGGAGTCAGCACAACAAGTTGCGCTACGAGCCAAACGTTTGGCGCTTGAGGTGTCAGCAGTCAAACTATTGACCGAAATTCGATTGGAAAACATTCAAGCAGTACTCGCTGAATATCAACCCAAAGTGGCTGTGATTGATTCGATTCAGACAATTTATTCGGATACACTGCAATCGGCACCAGGGTCAGTTGCTCAGGTGCGCGAGTGTGCTGCTCAATTGACACGATTAGCTAAAACTCAAGGAATCTGCATACTTCTAATTGGTCATGTTACCAAGGAAGGTGCGCTTGCTGGGCCGCGTGTGCTTGAACATATGGTGGATACCGTGCTGTACTTTGAAGGTGATACCCATTCCAGTTTTCGTTTGATTCGGGCATTCAAGAACCGCTTTGGCGCCGTCAACGAATTGGGTGTTTTTGCGATGACTGAGAAGGGTCTACGTGAAGTAAGCAATCCCTCAGCCTTGTTTCTTTCCCATCATGATAGCCGGGTACCCGGTGCTTGTGTGATGGTAACACAAGAAGGTTCGCGTCCATTACTGGTAGAGATCCAAGCGTTGGTAGATGCTGCGCATGCGCCTAATCCCAGGCGATTAAGTGTGGGGTTAGAGCAAAATCGGCTGGCGATGTTACTGGCAGTATTGCACCGACATGCAGGTATACCTTGCTTTGATCAGGATGTCTTTATCAATGCGGTTGGTGGTGCCAAAATCACAGAGCCTGGTGCAGATTTGGCAGTTGTCCTTGCGATAGTTTCTTCTCTGAAAAACAAACCATTGCCGGAAAAAATAGTGGTGTTCGGTGAAATCGGCTTGGCAGGAGAAGTGCGTCCCGTTCAGCGTGGTCAGGAGCGATTAAAAGAGGCAGCCAAATTGGGCTTTGTTAAAGCGATTATTCCCAAGGCTAACCAGCCCAAACAATCTATTCCTGGCCTTGAGATCATCGCGGTGCAGCGGATCGAAGAAGCAGTAATTCAATTGCGTTGAAGAAGTATCAATGCGACTTTTATAATCAGAATTGAAGATCATGAAAACCAGATTTTGTATTCTATTAATGCTTTTCATCATGGGGTTATTGATTGCTGCGATCTTGCCGCCCATTCCTCAGCCCCTTTCCTATCATGAATTTATTGACCAGCGCTCATATCTGGGTATACCTAATTTTCTCAATGTTATTTCTAATCTGATTTTTTTGTTTGTTGGGGTAGCTGGTTTAGTATTCCTGAGACGTATGCAGGTGTTGCTCTCACAAAAAACTTTTTCTGTATTGTCAGAATGCTGGCCATACGTGACCGTATTTTTAAGCGCCATCTTAGTGAGTATGGGGTCAGCTTATTATCATTGGCAACCAGATAACAATACTTTATTTTGGGATAGGTTACCCATAGCAATTGGAATCATGGGTTTATTAGCTGCAACTATGACGGAGCGGATTGGTGTCAAACAAGGTTTGCGATGGTTGCCGGTATTGCTAATAATTGGGATTGCAAGTGTGACTTACTGGTACTGGAGTGAGCTACAGGGTGCCGGGAGCCTGAATTTTTATATTGTCGTGCAAATCTGCTCGATACTATCGATCATTTTATTGGCAATTTTGTTTCCATCTCGCTATACACGAGGACGAGATATTTACGTGATTATTTTCCTTTATGGTTTGGCTAAGCTGGCAGAAATGCTGGATGAGGAGATCTATCGTTTCGGTCAGATTGTTAGTGGCCACACGCTTAAACATCTTCTAGCGGGCCTTGCCATTTACTGGATTCTACGTATGCTAAAAAAGCGAAGATTACTAGAGAGATTTGATCAAGCAGATCAAATAAGGAAAGGCAATTAGAAGTGAAAAATATCTAAATCTATTGCAAGATTGGTGGCAAGTGAATAAGCGGTATACTACGGCAGTGATCTGCCGTAGTTGTTTATTTAGCCTTCTCTTTTTAGGGATAATCCTAAAAGCGGTTTTTTAGGATTATTCTTGCGGATTGAATTAATTACTTGATTCAGCATGAATACCCGAGTTCAATTGATTTGGGCGTCTAAAGGAACGTTTCTTGCTATCGTTACTAGTGGTAGAACGGTTATTAGTGGTGGAACGCTCGAATTTATGAGAATGGTTCCTATTTGAATCTGCGTGGTTAAACGAATTTCTTTCATTTGATGTCCAAGAACGATTACGCTTATGAGCAACATGAGGAACTTTCTGGTTTTTTCCCTCATTTTGCCGAATTCGTGGCTTGAATTTTGGTTCCATACCTGGAATGACTGAAGGGATAATGCGCTGACCCGTGAAACGTTCAATTCTTTTCAGGCTGATGCTATCTTTTCCGGAAGCAAAGGAAACAGCAATGCCTGAAGCGCCAGCGCGGCCTGTTCGTCCAATACGATGTATATAGTCTTCAGCAAATTTCGGCAAATCAAAATTAATAACGTGAGTGATATCGGCGATATCGATTCCTCTTGCCGCCACGTCAGTTGCAACCAGTATACGAAGTCTTCCGTTACGCAATTTAGTCAACGTGCGTGTACGTTCACGCTGACTCATATCACCATGAAGTGCCCCAACCTCATGCCCTTGTGCTGCAAGATCATCAGCTAATTCATCCGCATCACGTTTGGTTGCAGTAAAAACAATGGCTTGCTTAAGCGATTGATCACGCAATAAATGATCAAGCAGTCTATTTTTGTGAGAGAGATCATCCACATAATGAAGGCGTTGCTCGATGTTTTCTTGCTGGGTACGATGTGAGGCGATTTGAATGCGTTTAGGGGATTTCAGTAATCGTGCTGCAATTTTGTCTATCGTTGAGTCTAGTGTAGCGGAGAATAATAAAGTTTGACGACTTGATGGCGTTGTTGAAGCAATACTTTCAACATCATCAACAAATCCCATGTCAAGCATACGATCTGCTTCGTCTAATACCAGCATTTCCAGACGTGAGAAATCAATACGTCCTCGCTGAATATGGTCGATTAGGCGACCGGGTGTTGCGACTAGGATATCTACCGTTTGAGATAATAATTTATTTTGTAAAACATAGGACATTCCACCCAAAATACTAGCGACTTTGATGCGAGGCAGGTATTTGCCATACTTGCTTGCTGCATCAGAAACTTGCAAAGCTAATTCACGAGTGGGTGTCAATACGAGGATGCGCGGTCCACGGCCAGGTACTTTTGTAGGGGTAGCGAGGCGATGAAGTGCAGGTAACATGAATGCAGCTGTTTTGCCGGTGCCTGTTTGGGCCGAAGCCATGACATCATGACCTTGAGTTAATTCTGGAATAGCTTGTTGTTGGATAGGTGTAGGGGAGGTGTAACCTAAATCATTAATTGCTTTGATAATAGCGGGATGTAAATTCAAATCTTC
This sequence comes from uncultured beta proteobacterium, assembly GCA_963815685.1. Taxonomy (GTDB): domain Bacteria; phylum Pseudomonadota; class Gammaproteobacteria; order Burkholderiales; family Nitrosomonadaceae; genus Nitrosomonas. The sequence continues at coordinate 32,385 of CAWFHT010000008.1, read as the reverse complement.
AAAAGACACGTTGTTTTCCTGATGTGTATAAATAAAAAATACGCGAGCAGGGATTGAGACCAGAAACTCGTAGGCAACAAATACCGCTGGCGCAGACATAAAACATCGCAGCTAACCAGTGGTATTACGCAATTTCCAGACTATGTAGTGGGAAAATCGGATGAAGGTCAGAAACGATGGAATCTAAAAAGATAGCTACTATATGTGTAGCCAATGGAGTATACAGGAATTACCAAATATGTCGAGTCTTTTAATTGGTGATGAGAAAAAAAATTGGCTAACACCTATCATAAAAATAGAGCTTTGTTTATTTCGGTGCTGAGGAGGAGACTGGTTTTAGGCAGCCCCGGTTAATGCTCAGTGATGAGTTCTGGTCGAAGTTGGAGAAGATTCTGCTTCAGGAAGCTATTTATAACAAGCGCAATTTGCGCATGACAGTAGAAGGTATGCTATACCGAATGCGGGTTGGTTGCCCATGGCGTGACTTACCCGAGGTTTTTGGATGTTGGAATTCCATCTACAAAAGATTTAATGCCTGGTCATCCAGTAGCAAGTGGAGCAGGATTTTCAAAGCGTTGATCATTGATCCGGATTGGGAGTGGAAATTTATTGATGGCAGCTATGTTAAGGCACACCAGCATAGTGCGGGAGCAGTAGATCAAGAAACCGCAGGCCATCGGAAAAAGCCGTGCGGGCAACACTACAAAGATTCATCTGGTGGTTGATGGTTATGGTTTGCCGGTTGAGTTTGAGATTACCGGTGGAGATGTGAATGATTGCTCTGTAGCAGCGGAGTTGATTGCCAAATTACCTGATGCGCAGGCAATTGTGGCGGATAAGGGTTATGACAGCGAGTGCATACGGGAGCAAATAGTGAAGAAGGGAGCTAGAGCTGTAATACCGAGAAAGTGTAACTCGGTTAAGGGCAACGCAGACATGGATTGGGGTTTATATAAATATCGGCATTTGGTGGAAAACGCCTTTGCCCGATTAAAGCAGTATCGGGCAATAGCAACACGATACGACAAACTAAAAAGAAATTACGAAAGTATGGTAGCTATCGCGTGTGGATATCTGTGGCTACCTAGTGCCAGCCCGAAAACCCCATTTTTCGGCAGCAAGCTGTCTAATTTTTAAGCACCCGAAGAAATGTAATGAGACTATGCATTCAAAAGAGGATCCGATCGCATTTTTTAGGAGGCATAGTACAAAAAATCTGTTTTTTATCCAGCACCAGCCATTAATTGCTTACAATCAGGTATTTTTTGCGTTAGATGAGCAGCTTGTTTTAAGCTGCCCACCGGTATTTTAATCTTTGCTCTTTCGCTTTGCGCCCACGCTCGACATCCTGCTGCCATAGTATGTCACCGATCCGGCGGATGTTTCTGGCAACAATAGCCAGGGCCACGTAACGTTTAAAACCATCGATGCCATGATCGGGGCATTTGTCCAGGCCGTGCACCTCCAGCGCATTGATGGCGGACTCTACCGCTAAGTGCGCGCGGTGGGCTTTAACAAATGCTTCGGTTCGTTCTGCTGCTTTACGCTCTTTGAGATAACCTGCCTTTTTTAGGGAGCGTGACCTGATCGAGCTGTCGGGCTAATTCCGCCTGGTTGGCAGGTGAATGAAAACCTTTGTCGAAGCTGCAGGCATTGAGTGTGGGAAAGCGTTTTTTAGCTTCCGTGACCATGGCTACCGCAATCTGATCGTCGGTCTGTCTTTCCATCACGTGATGGTGCAAGATGAATTGATGCTGGTCTTCCAGGATACACACTTTGACGCCCAGCTCAACAGGCACACCTGCTTTGCCTTTACTGATCCACTCGGTATGTGACTCAAAAATGGAAAATACTTTTTCTTCGTGAGGAATGATTTCGCCTTTAATGATACGACGGTCAATTTGGTCGATTTGGCGCCTGGCATGTTGGAGGTAGCCTTCAATCTCAATCTTTTGCAGCAGCTCAGCAGGCGTCGTCGCAGTTAATCTGGTCAAGGTAGTTTGAATTTTATCTAAGAAGCTGTTTGGAAACTCCTGGTTTAAGCTAATCTCCTCAACATAATACGAGTCATAGCGATGTAAATCCAGGTTTCGTCGGTGCTTGTGAGATGTTCGTAACTTTTACTGAGCCTTCGTGAATGATTCAGCCAGCTGAAGGTACGCTCGACCACCCGGCGATGGGGCAGCAATACAAATTTCCTGGTTTCTTTGGGGCGCAGCACTACTGCCAGACAGAATTTAAATCGATTTGCAACCCGGTCCACAAGATTGCCGCTGTAGCCACCATCTACCCAAATCTTTCTCAATTTTTTGCAACAACCGGGTAGATGATGCAATAGTAAGCGGGCGCCGTCACGGTCCTGCACGCTGGCGACAGTGACTACCACCGTCAACAGTAACCCCGGTGTGTCCACCAGAATGTGGCGTTTACGACCATTGACCTTCTTGCCAACATCAAAACCTCGTTGTCCAGGTACCGCAGTACATTTGACGCTTTGGCTGTCCAGACAACCTGCCGTCGGGTGTTTGTGGCGCCCATCTCTTTCGCGCAACCGTGAACGCAACAAATGATGAAGACGTTCCCATGTCCCGTTATGTGACCAGCTATAAAAATAGTAGTAAACCGCACTCCAAGCCGGGAACTCACGAGGCAATTGCCTCCATTGACAACCTGTTTTTAGAACATACAGCATTGCATTTACTACCTGACGCATACTCAACTTTCGTGGCCTTCCCACTGCTGATACCGGCAGGTGAGGTTTCAAGTAATGCCACGCTCCATTGCTTAGGTTACTCGGGTAACGCTTTTTGCGCTTTTTGTTGATTCATGATACCGCCTGTTTATAGCAAAAATTGCTACATTAACGCCAAAATTCAGGATTTCCAAACAGTTTCTAAGTGACGTTGGGCCTGATCAATATAAGCTTGGTACGCCTGCATCATTTGCGCATTGTTTTGTTGTGCTTTGACTTTACGGCGCTTTTTGCTCTGTGCACTACGCATGAGTCGTTTTAGTTGACTCAGGTTGTAGCGATATTGCCGCCACTCACTTAATTGCTGGTTTTCACACCAGCGTGCTGTCAACATAATCGCTTTGCGCATGGCATCCCGCAATAAGTTGATGTCGGTTGGAAAATGCACATTGGTTTCAACGACAAAGGAATCGCACCGCCCACGCAGGGCTGCGTCGCCCTTTTTTACAAGTGCATGCCCTCCTTCAACAATGAGCTGGTTTAATTTGTCCAGCAGCTCCGGCGTAAACAGGCTGACATTATCCACCCATGTTTGATAGGCATATTGTTTGTCTTCTTCATACAGACTATGTCCCAACATTTCACGCAACGTCTTGTGCTGGTTAACCAATTCGTGCAGACGATCATAATCTGCATTTAAGTCCAGCCGTAATACGCCACAAACCAGAATACGCCACAGCGTCATGCCAGGGCGGCCATTGCGCTTATCCACCTTAGGGGAAATTTCATTTTGCAGTAAGGCAAAAACTTTCTGGCGCAATACCGCGGTTCAGGTACAGGTGCTGTAATCCGCGCAGTATCTTCGGAATATCATCTCGTGATCGCAAGTCGAATTTGATTTGGGATACGTCGATTTCACCTAATTCCATTTGTGCATTTCGGACTACGCGCATTTGATTTCCTCTCGAAGTTTGTTTCTGAGAACGATTTTTCTCACCGATCTTAATCGAAGTTTGAGGTTGTTTTGCTTGAAAATGCGCTAAAACTAGCAGATAACACCCCTTTGACTCAATTTCCCGGAAATCTTGATTCCTGAAATTAGATGCAACCTTTTGTTCTTTATCGAATTTAGCAGTTCTCGGGCAAGCACTACCTATGTGAAATCCTATGTGAAATGTCAACAGACCTTAGCATTTAGCTGGAATTATTGTAACTTTAGCGAATTTACGTTTGCCTACTTGGACAATGACTGTTTCGCCAACTGCTAGATGGATTGACTTGTCAACAATTTTATTACCGTTTAGCTTTACACCCCCTTGTTCAATCATGCGTAATGCTTCACTGCTACTAGACGTCAACCCCGCTTGCTTTAGTAACTGGGCAATAGGGATGTTTGTTTCATTGATCTGAAGTAATTTTTCAGGAATGTCGTCTGGTATAGCCCCTTTCTTAAAGCGAGTTTCGAAATCGATCAGTGCTTTCTCAGCATCCGCCTTAGTATAGAAGCGGTCTACGATCTCCTGAGCAAATAATACTTTAATTTCTCGTGGATTTCGACCTTGCTTTACCTCCTGCTTCCAATTATGGATAGTATCTAATGATTCAAATGACAATAACTCGATATAGCGCCACATCAAAGTATCGGAAACTGACATGAGCTTTCCGAAGATATCATTAGCGCTATCAGTGATACCAACATAGTTGTTCAAAGATTTGGACATTTTGTTGATGCCATCCAACCCTTCTAATAATGGCATGGTGAGAATGCATTGGGGTTGCTGACCAAAATGTTTCTGTAATTCACGTCCCATCAATAAATTGAATTTTTGATCAGTACCGCCTAATTCGATATCGGCTTTGAGGGCAACTGAGTCATAGCCTTGAATAAGCGGGTAGAGAAACTCGTGGAGAGCTATAGGTTGGTTATTACGATAACGTTTGTTGAAGTCGTCTCTTTCCAGCATTCGGGCAACCGTGTGAGTTGCAGAAAGTTTAATTAGATCGGCTGCGTTAAGTTTATCCATCCAGGTGGAGTTAAATACCACTTCGGTTTGGTCTGATCTAAGAATTTTAAAGACCTGACTTGTATAGGATTTTGCATTCTGCACGACTTCCTCACGTGTTAACGGAGGACGGGTTGAATTTTTACCAGTAGGATCACCGATCATTCCCGTAAAATCACCAATCAAAAACAAGATATGGTGACCCATATCTTGTAATTGGCGTAGCTTATTAAGTAATACCGTATGACCCAGGTGCAAATCAGGCGCAGTAGGATCAAATCCGGCTTTAACTCTCAAAGGAGCGCTTGCTTTGAGTTTCTGGATTAATTCTTCTTCTATCAGCAGCTCATGACAACCGCGTTTGATTATTTTTAGTTGTTCGGTGATTGAGTTAAACACAATAAATACAATGGGTTATTTTTATGATCTTAGAAATCTGCTTATTTTAAGTTTGTTTGCTATGGAATGCCAGGCTAGGGATTGCACATTTTTGTGCTAGACTTACGGCCGGCTCACAATAGATAGGAGATGTAACATAAGATGCTATATACGTCACCACGCGCTAAAATAAGAATTTTAGCGCAAAAGCCATCGGTGTTTATACATAAAAGATTACGTTGGTTAACAATCTTATCCAGTCTGCCCCTATTTGGCATAGTAACTGCATTTGGCATTGCGCCAAATACTTCTTTACAAGATATTCCAGAACGTAAAATTGTTCGTACTCTTCCGCTTCCTGAAATGGCAATTTCTGCTGATACTAATAGTGCTTTTTGGCGTCAGGAAAATATTCGTCGTGGGGACACAATTACTGCGATTCTTTCGCGCTTGGAAATTAATCAGCAGGATAAAGCTAACTTCTTACGCGTTGCCAAAGGCAGTAAAGCGATGCGGCAACTCAAGCCAGGAGAAGTTATTCATGCTGAAACTACAGCAGATGGGGAATTGTTAGCGCTACGATATTTTTATGGCAATGGTGAGCAATTCCTAATGGAGAAGGTTGATGACGCTTATGAAATGAGCGAGCAGTCTGCTGAAATAAACGCACGTGTCAGTGTTGGGTCTGGAGTTATAGAAAGTTCTTTGTTTGCAGCTACGGATGCTGCTGGATTGCCCACAAGTATCGCTATTCAGATTGCTAATATTTTTGCATCAGATATTGATTTTTACCGTGACTTGCAAAAAGGTGATCGTTTCACGGTCGTTTATGAGACTTCTCATGATAATGGCGAGAATACTCAATATGGACGTGTTTTGGCGGTTGAATTTATCAACAAGGGTAAATCTTATCGGGCCGTCTATTTCCAAGCTTCTGATGAAGAGGGTGATTACTATACCCCTTCCGGTGAGAGTTTACGCAAACCGTTTTTACGAGCGCCATTAGAATTTTCTCGAATCAGTTCAGGATTCACAAATGCTCGTTTCCATCCGATATTGAAACAATGGCGAGCTCATAAGGGAATCGACTATGCAGCACCAACGGGTACCCCTGTTATGGCGACAGCAGATGGAACAATAGAATACAGTGGGCGGAAGAACGGATATGGCAACCTGATCGTATTGAAGCATCGGGGAGAATACAGTACTGCTTATGGACATTTATCCGCTTTCAAAAAAGGTATACAAAAAACAAGGTATATTAAGCAAGGTGAAGTGATCGGATATGTTGGTTCAACTGGAATGGCAACAGGACCCCATCTACATTATGAGCTCCGTATAAATGGAGTTCAGCGCGATCCATCAAAGATGGTAATGCCTGCTGCGCACCCTATCAGCAAAAGAAACAGAGCTGCATTTCATCGAGATACAAAAGAGCTTGTTGCTCGCTTAGATCTACTTCGTAATGCCAATTTCGCTTCCGTCAACTGATCCCTGAGTTTTACGAATCTTCTACAGTCTAGTGAGTGAATCTTTTGAGAGAATCTCTTTATATTGGGATTATGTCTGGAACAAGCCTCGATGGAGTAGATGCAGTATTAGTCGACTTTAATTCTTCGGCTTCTTCTTTGATCCAGACTTATTTTTTGACGTACGATAAATATTTACGGGAACAACTGTTGGCGTTAAATCAAGCTGGCTATGATGAGCTACATCGTGCTGCATTACTGAGTAATAAACTATCTAGATTATACGCTGACGCAGTAGAAGGCCTTCTTGGCAAAAGTGGGATTAGCTCGCAAAGTATTACTGCTATTGGCTGTCATGGTCAGACAGTGAGGCATTGTCCCCAATCTGAAAGAGCTTATAGTATCCAATTAGGTAATGCTGCACTTTTGGCTGAGCTGACTGGTATCGCTGTGGTTGCAGATTTCAGAAGTCGTGATATCGCAGCAGGGGGGCAAGGTGCTCCCTTAGTGCCGGCATTTCATCAAGTCATGTTTGGCCATACAGAAAAACATCGCATCATAGTTAATATTGGTGGCATTGCAAACATTACTAGTCTTTCGCCTAACGGGGAGATTATTGGTTTTGATTGCGGTCCAGGGAATATATTGATGGATGCCTGGTGTTTACAGCACAAAGGAAGCTTCTATGATCACAATGGCTCCTGGGCCGAAACAGGATGTATTATTCCAGAATTACTGGAAGCATTGCTAGCATTTCCCTTTTTCTCTCTACCACCACCGAAAAGTACAGGTAGAGAGATGTTTAATAGTGATTGGTTAAAAAGCTATTTGCATGGGAAAGAGTCGCCCAAAGATGTACAAGCAACATTGCTGAAGCTCTCTGTTGAAGCAATTGCGCAATCCATATGGCTTCATTTCCCGGAAGCTGAAGAAATTTATGTGTGTGGGGGAGGGGCCCGCAATGGGAAGCTGGTAGATGAGCTAAAGTCAGCTTTATCCGGGAAAGAGGTTAATCTGACCGATATGCTGGGTGTCGATGCAGATTGGATGGAGGCGTTTGCATTTGCCTGGTTAGCCAAACAAACGATTAATAAAGTGCCTGGTAATCTTCCCGCTGTTACGGGTGCACAGGGTTACCGGATTCTTGGGGCAATTTATACTGCCTGAGCCTCGATAGCTAAACAATTAAATAGAGAAAGAAGAGCCGCAACCACATGTGCTTGCCGCAGAGGGATTTCTAATAATGAACTGTGCTCCTTGAGGGTTTTCCTGGTAATCAATCTCGGCGCCAATTAAATATTGAAAGCTCATTGAATCAACTAAGAGTTTTACCCCTTCTTTTTCCATAACAAAATCGTCTTCATTGATGATTTCATCGAAAGTAAAGCCATATTGAAAGCCTGAGCATCCCCCTCCGCTTACAAAGACTCTTAATTTTAAATTATGGTTCCCTTCTTCTTCTATAAGATGTTTAACTTTGTCTGCTGCATTCGCAGTAAAAATTAAAGGTGACTGCTTTTCAGTATTTACATTGGTAATCATTGCACTCATATCATTCCGCCTATTTTATCTATTATTAAATAAAAATCTTGAATAAACCATATCATATTGTTATTTTGGCATTTAGAAAATTAACTTATGCTTGAGATTTACTTCATTTAGAAGTATTTCTTTTGGAACAGTTTCTTATTCTATAGATAAATTAAGTTCAAAATATTGTTAAGGCAATAATGGAACATGCTCAATTCCTAATGTTTCTGGAAATCCAAATATGATATTCATATTTTGTACTGCTTGCCCCGCTGCACCCTTCACGAGATTATCTGTGACCGAAAGTATTACCACAATGTCGCCATCTTGGGGGCGATGTACTGCAATTCGACAATAATTAGATCCTCGGACAGAACGTGTTTCTGGATGATTGCCCGCTGGCAGTACATCGACAAATGGCTCTTTAGCATAACGATCCATATATAAAGTTTGCAAATCAACTTTTTTAGTAAGTTTTGCATAGAGTGTTGCATGTATTCCGCGAATCATGGGAGTAAGATGAGGCACAAAAGTAAGGCTAACCTGTTTTTTAGCTATATTGGATAAACCCTGCTTTATTTCAGGCAGGTGGCGATGCCCTGGTACTGCATAAGACTTGAAGTTATCAGCTGCTTCTGAAAATAAGGTATGGACTTCTGCTTTACGTCCTGCACCTGATACACCTGATTTAGTATCAGCAATCAGATGATTCATATCTACTGCTCCAGCTTCAATTAAAGGCAAGAAGCCTAATTGTACTGCGGTAGGATAACAACCAGGATTAGCTATTAGTCGCGCATTTTTTATTTGCTCGCGATTTATTTCAGGCAAACCATACACTGCTTCTGCAACTAATTCTGGGCAAGCATGAGACATTCCATACCACTTTTCCCATTCTGCAACATCTTTGATACGAAAATCTGCAGATAAATCAACGACGAGAACACCAGCATCGCACAAGGCTTTTGCCTGTTGCATAGCAACTCCATTAGGCGTTGCAAAAAAAACGATATCACATTTATTTAGCTCTGCTTTGCTGGGATCAGCAAATTTAAGTGTTACTTGCTTGCGTAAACTGGGAAATAATTCATCCACAGACATGCCAGCTTCCTGGCGTGAAGTGATTACTTTTAGTTGAACTTTCGGGTGTTGTGCAAGAATGCGTAACAACTCCACTCCTGTGTAACCTGTTCCCCCTACTATACCGACTTTTATCATAGAGTTCCTGCGTACTAGAACGTATATCTTAATATATTTTAATTCTGGTAAAACAAAAAAGCCGCCAATATAGGCGGCTTTTATTGAAAAATTTAATAAATCAACGTTTAGAGAATTGTTTACGTCGACGTGCTTTACGTAAGCCAACTTTCTTCCGTTCAACCTCACGTGCATCACGTGTCACAAAGCCTGCCTTGCTTAAAACAGGTTTAAGGGACGCGTCATAATCAATTAGAGCCCTGGTTATTCCGTGGCGCACTGCACCTGCTTGTCCGGATTCTCCACCACCGCAGAGATTAACCATTATATCCAGATTCGTCATGTTGCCAGTTAACTCAAGCGGTTGACGAACAATCATGCGTCCGGTTTCACGTGAGAAATATTCATCAACTGGCTTATTATTTATAGTAAATAGGCCACTTCCCGGTTTAATAAAGACTCTAGCTACAGCGCTCTTTCTGCGACCAGTCCCGTAATTGTAATTTATTGCCATAAATTAAGCCCTGATTTCTAATAGCTTTGGTTGCTGTGCAATATGAGGATGAATATCTCCTGCATACACTTTAAGTTTTTTGAACATGGCGTAACCTAAAGGACCTTTGGGTAACATGCCTTTAACTGCTTTTTCCAGAGGTCTTCCGGGAAAACGTGCATGCATCTTCTTGAAATTAGTTTCGTATATTCCTCCAGGGTAGCCGCTGTGACGGTAATATTTCTTATCTTCTGCCTTATTACCCGTTACACGTATTTTATCAACATTAACGACAACGATATAATCTCCTGTATCAACATGAGGAGTATAGATAGGTTTATGTTTGCCGCGCAAACGATGTGCTATCGCTGCGGCTAATCTTCCTAAAACTTTATCGGTCGCATCTATAACAAACCAATCATGCTTGACTTCATGTGGTTTAGCTGAAAAGGTTTTCACTGAACTTATCTCGCTTTATATTGAGTGTTTTCTTTTTGAACACAAATTAATCAGAAATATTATGCTAATCAAACGGAATTGTCAATTTCCAATCTCTTCCATTGATGAAATGAATCTGATGTGAGTGCGTATTTCCAGTGAACGTATTTTCAACGAAAAATGATTCTGAGCAAGTAGATTCTGATAATTGGTTATTATTTATGTAATGTGAAGCAGGATATCGATAGATAGATGAGATAGATAGATATGGATGAAGCAAAACTTAAATCTTGAAGCATTTCAGGAAAGTGTGGGGTATGCGCAGCTTTGCACTCAAGATTCCTGCGATAGGTATTGAGTATTAGTTTTTCATTAATTCATTATATGGCTATAAATTTTAATAGAATCAATAAATTATTCTAATATTATTCTTTTTGAGAATATTTCTAAAAAAACAGATATTAGAGATTTTATAATGATTTTATAATGGAAAATCTGCTTTTTTCTCGGATTACTGGATTACTATTTGATTGAAGAATATTAATGATGACGTAATGTTGCATTATTTTTAGAATAAACGTAACATCCAAGGTTTTTTAGCAAAAATTGATTGAGGAATTATATGGCCAACACAGCACAAGCCAAGAAACGAGCAAGACAAACTGTCGTGAGGCGAGAGCAAAATTTTAGCTTGCGATCAAAAATGAGAACTGCGATCAAAAGCGTAAGAAAAGCAATTGAATCTGGAGATAAAGATTTAGCTGAGACTGTGTTTAGGAAATCAACCAGTGTTTTGGATTCTATCGCAGATAAGGGGATTATTCATAAAAATAAGGCCGCACGGCATAAAAGCCGTTTAGCAAGTTCGATTAAAGCTATGGTGTGATAATCTGGGTAGAGATTTTCATGTATTAATTCTTTTAAAAAAGAAATTTAAAAACAAAAATCAAAAAAGTGAGGAGAGAGGAATGGATGCCGCGAGATGGCTGAAGGGGCTAGCGATAGCCTGTGGAGTAATGTTTGCGGGAGCACTGCATGCGAACCTATCGACCGTACCGGATGAGACGTACAAGGCATTGAAATTGGATCGTAGCAAGGCGACGCCGAAGGAGACCTACGACGCGCTGGTCAAGCGCTACAAGGATCCTGCGCAAGGGGCGGGGCGTGGCACGATGGCTGAATACTGGGAGCCGATTCCCTATAGCATGTATTTGGACCCGAACACCTTTTACAAACCACCTTCCTCGATGAAGGAAGTCGCCAGTCGTAAAGAATGCGTAGAATGTCACTCAGACGAATCACCGGTCTGGGTGCAAGCATGGAAACGCAGCACCCATGCCAACTTAGACAAAGTACGTGCCCTGAAGTCAGACGATCCGAAATATTACAAAAAGGAAAAGCTGGAAGAAGTAGAAAATAACCTGCGTTCACTGGGCAAACTGGGTGCAAAAGAAAATCTAAAGGAAGTCGGCTGTATCGACTGTCACGTAGAAGTGAACGCCAAGAAGAAAGCGGATCACACCAAAGACATCATCATGCCGACAGCGGACGTATGCGGCACCTGCCACCTGCGAGAATTTGCCGAGCGTGAATCGGAACGCGACACCATGATTTTCCCGAATGGACAATGGCCGGAAGGGCGTCCCTCCCATGCACTGGACTGGAAAGCCAACGTTGAGACGACAGTCTGGGCGGCAATGCCGCAACGAGAAGTGGCTGACGGCTGCTCCATGTGTCATTACAACCAGAACAAATGTGACGGCTGCCATACCCGACATGAATTTTCTGCGGCAGAATCCCGTAAACCGGAAGCCTGTGCTACCTGCCACAGCGGGGTAGACCACAACAACTGGGAAGCCTACTCCATGTCCAAGCACGGCAAAGTGACGGCCATGATGGGCGACAAATGGAACTGGGACGTACCGCTGAAGGACGCTTTTGCCAAAGGCGGACAAAGCGCCCCCACCTGTGCCAGCTGCCACATGGAATATGAAGGCGAATACGCCCACAACATGGTCAGAAAAGTACGCTGGGCCAACTATCCATTTGTTCCAGGTGTTGCTGAAAACATCACCAGCGAATGGTCAGAAAAACGACTCGACTCCTGGGCAGCAACCTGCAGCCAATGTCACTCAGAACGTTTTGCCCGCACCTACCTGGAACTCATGGACAAAGGCACCTTAGAAGGCCTTGCCAAATACCAGGAAGCCCATGACATCGTGAAGAAACTCTACGATGAAGGCCTGCTGACGGGACAAAAAACCAATCGTCCGGCACCCCCTGCACCTGACAAACCAGGATTCGGCCAATTCACCCAACTATTCTGGTCGAAAGGCAACAACCCTGCATCGCTAGAACTCAAGGTGCTGGAAATGGCTGAAAATGACCTTGCCAAGATGCACGTAGGCTTTGCCCACGTCAACCCTGGTGGCTGGACCTATACTGAAGGATGGGGTCCGATGAATCGCGCTTATGTTGAAATTCAAGACGAACACACCAGACTGCGCGAAATGGTAACCCTGCAAGAGCGCGTCAACAAACTGGAAGCAACAAAAACCAGTCTGCTAGACCTGAACAGCACCAGTGAAAAAATCTCACTGGGCGGACTAGGCGGCGGCCTGCTGCTAGCAGGCACATTAGCGCTGATTGGCTGGCGTAAACGTAAGCAAAACGAAGCTTGAGTACTGCAAATGACAAGCAGCGCACCCCCGGGGTGCGCTGGCTAGACAAGCTCCTCCCGTTACTAGGCATCACGCTCGTAACGGGAGGTTTCATTTTACTCAGCTGGTTTGCTTATATCTGGCTGAAACCGGCGACTGCCCCCTATCAATACCACCTGGGCGCAGAAGGGGAAGCGAGCAAATTTCCAGAACTCGAACTGGAAGCCTGGCCGACCCTCAAGATCAGCAAATATGAAATACGCGTCACAGAAAGAGACAAACCCATTGCGCTCGCCTATTTTGGGCAACGAGAAAAAGAATCGCCGGTGCTCCTCAACTGGGAAAATCACACTGGAGAACCGCTGATCACCCTGGATCGCAAGCCATCGGAACTGAGCGCATTAGCCAGTGCGATCGGCAAACACGCCTCCCGGGACGCCCTCATCCTTGCCTGGTGGGACACCTCCCGTCAAATACACTTGCTATCGGAGCGCAACACCTTATTTAACGGGCACTTAAACGAACCGCTCATCATCCCGGGACGCTGGCAGGAACAGAGCGACACTATCCGTGCCTATGAAAGCAACATCTCGCACAGCGTGCCAACAGAAAAAGAGCGAGACCAATTTCGGCGTTTCACTGAAGCGCTCCTGCAATCACCCGAAGCAGGCGCAGCCAAATTACGTGAATTGATTGGCTCAGACCAAGAAGCCTATCTGGTGATCCATGTCTCTGATTTATACAAATTAGGGCTGCTGCACCCGGACAAATTTGGTGTGGCCTACAAAAACTTCGCCCTGACAGGCAATATCCATGGCCTGATCAACCACATGAAAGTCGAGATGAAAGAACATAATTACAGCACTTATACGCTGCAATCACTCTCTGATCGCGACATTCGGGCATTCTTTCTAGACGAGCGCAGCGCGGACACACTCATTGCCCGTATGCTGCCTTTTACTGACAAAGAACCACCGCTCAACCTGAAAGCTGCCCAACTCGTTTATCAACAAGGGGGATACTGGGTATACAAGCTCCCATAAAGAGAAGCGCATAGCAATACCCCTGACAGCATCAAAACCATTTACACAATCTGGTGATCGCGTACAATTACGGTTAGCTATATTATATTTAAGACCCAAATTAAAAAAGAGGAGAGAACATGAAGTACATTACAGCCTATGCACTTGCTATTGCAGCAATGTTTGCATTGATGACAGGCGGTGCTATGGCCGCCTCGGACGCCCCATTTGAAGGTCGCACCAAATGTAGCAACTGTCATAAATCGCAAGCCAAATCATGGAAAGACACCGCCCATGCCAAGGCAATGGAATCACTCAAACCGAATACCAAAAAGGAAGCCAAAGTCAAAGCCAAGCTGGATCCTGAGAAAGACTATACGCAAGACAAAGACTGCGTAGGCTGTCATGTGGACGGATTTGGCAAAACAGGCGGCTATATCATTGATGCACCGAAGAAACCGCTGGCTGCGGTAGGCTGTGAATCCTGTCATGGACCTGGCAAAAATTACCGTGGCGATCATCGCAAGGCAGGACAAGCCTTTGAGAAATCAAACAAGACCACTCCACGTAAAGCCTTGGCAGACAAAGGGCAAGACTTTGCTTTTGAAGAAAGCTGTAATGCCTGTCACATGAACTATGAAGGATCACCCTGGAAAGGAGCGAAAGCGCCTTATACGCCATTTACCCCGAGCGTTGATCCGAAATACACCTTTGACTTTGATAAAATGGTCAAAGATGTGAAGGCCATGCACGAGCACTTCAAACTGGATGGTGTTTTTGAGGGTGAACCAAAATTCAAATATCACGATGAATTCCAGACCAGTGCCAAAGTAGGTGAAAAAGGAAAAGAATAAAACTGTAAAAAAGGAAAAGAATAATGACCGCACTACAAAAAGGATCGATTGGTAGCCTGTTGATTGGCGGGTTGCTGGGAATAGTATTGGTAGCAGTCGTATTCGGAGGGGAAGCAGCGCTTTCCACAGAAGGATTCTGTACCAGCTGCCACTCTATGAGTTATCCGCAAGAAGAATTGAAGCAATCCTCACACTATGGCGCATTAGGCGTTAATCCTGGCTGCAAGGATTGCCATATTCCCCAAGGTATTGAGAACTTCCATTTGGCAGTTGCCACCCATATTGTGGATGGTGCGCGCGAGCTCTACCTTGAACTGGTTAATGATTACTCCACACTGGAAAAATTTAATGAGCGTAGACTAATCATGGCGCATGATGCGCGCATGAACCTCAAGAAATGGGATAGCATCACCTGCAAAACTTGTCATAAGAATCCACAACCACCAGGAGCAAGTGCTCAAGCTGAGCACAAGAAAATGGAAACTGAGGGTGCGACCTGTATAGATTGTCATCAGAATCTAGTCCATGCAGAAGCCCCGATGACTGATTTGAAAGCGAGTCTAGCTGCTGGCAAGATGGTGTTGAAGCCAGAAGAAGGCGAGGAAGATACTGAGGAAGAAGACGACGAAGAAGATGGAAATGGTGAAGAAGCTAAAGAAATTTCTTCCGAAGAAGACTCCGATGAAGAAGAGGATTAATTATATTTGACTCATCAAAGTCGAGAGGCTTTAATCTCCATAATATCAACACTTCACTCAATGGAGTGAAGTGTTGATTCGAAATCGATGGATTGATAGGTGTAGTGAATTTTCCTTTTGTTCAGCGGAACACTTTATTAATTCTTTGTTTACAAAGCAAAGTTGGTGGAATATAGATTAATTAACTCCCATAGTGTAATTACACATTTCTAGCAAGAAGTAAAGTTATGAGTAGAAGCTAGCTAACTAATAGTTTAACGTGAAGTAGAATAAAAATTAATTTTAATATTTTTCAGTGCTCAATATTAATGAATTACATAATATCGATGGAGTGCTTCTCATAAAAATAAATTGATTCTTATTTTTGAATAAAAAAACAAAATTAAATTTATACAGAAAATTAATATGTATTCAAAAAATATAAAGAGTACATGTGAGAAGAGAGGCAGATCAGCTGGTAATCTTCGGTATAGCTATAAGCGCCATTTAAAAGAGAAATTTATAGAGCTGCTGCTGTTTTTAGCAGCTTTTTTTTCGGTTCTAATTACCTTCTCTATTGTTTTCATGCTAATAAAAGAATCGATCACATTTTTTCAGCATGTTTCAATTTGGGAATTTCTTACAGACAGACAATGGACACCATTATTTGATGATGCGCATTATGGTATTCTTCCCTTGGTCTCAGGGACGATAGTAAGTTCAACTATTGCACTTTTAGTGGCGCTTCCATTAGGTACAACTATAGCTATTTATCTTTCTGAATTTGCATCTTATACGGTACGAGAGATTGCAAAACCATTTCTTGAATTGCTAGGTGGTATTCCTACTATCGTTTATGGTTATTTCGCTCTCTTATTCGTTACACCATTATTGCAGATAATTATTCCTGATCTACCCGGATTTAGCTTGCTGTCTGCTGGACTAGTAATGGGAATAATGATTATTCCTTATGTAAGTTCAATGACTGAAGATGCTATGCGTTCTGTGCCTATGCATTTACGGGAAGGTTCTTATGCCATGGGTGCAACGAGGTTTCAGACAGCTATCAAAGTTGTGATGCCTGCAGCTTTCTCAGGTATCGCAGCTGCTTATATTTTAGCTATTTCTCGGGCAGTTGGAGAAACTATGGTAGTAGCTATAGCCGCTGGAATGCAACCAAATTTGACGTGGAATCCAATGGAACAAGCAGCAACAATTACCGCATATATTGTTCAGGTAAGTTTAGGTGATTTGCCGCACGGTAGCATTGGTTATCAAACTATTTTTGCGGCAGGACTAACCTTATTATTGATCACATTGATTTTTAACATACTTGGTCATCTGCTACGTAAGCGATATCGTGAGACATATTAAAAAAGCATTCACTATTCTAAAATAGAATTCAGTTATATTTAAGTTGAGCCTTGCCGCTATTAAATCCGATGCAATTATTACCAATGCTTTGTTAAGTATTTTTGAGAAAATTTATTGTGATTAACCAGCATTTATGAGCGATGAAAAGAAATTAGAAGAATTACGCGTGGTTATTGCCCGACATAAGCTTTGGGATTTAATTTTTTTAATTGCGGGTATGCTTGCTTTAATGATTGCTATATTGACATTTATAGCTTTATTTACCCAAATGCTCATAGATGGTGCACCTCGTTTATCCTGGGATTTTTTTACTTCATTCCCTTCGCGTCGCCCAGAATCTGCGGGTATACTTTCAGCCTGGGTTGGGACTACGCTAGTAATGTTGGTTACAGCAATATCCGCTATACCACTTGGTGTAGCTGCCGGAATTTATTTAGAAGAATACGCACCTAAAAATTTATTTACGGAACTAATAGAAATTAATGTTGCCAATCTTGCGGGAGTACCTTCTATTATCTATGGTTTATTAGCATTGGGTCTGTTTGTTTATCAATTGGGTCTGGGGCAGAGTATTTTGGCTGCTGGATTAACTCTGGCGCTTTTAATTTTACCTATTGTAATTGTAGCAACTCGTGAGGCGATACGATCTATTCCAATTGTGATTCGTGAAGGTTCTTATGCATTAGGTGCCACTAAGTGGGAAACAGTTGCTGATCATTTATTGCCATATTCTGCGCCGGGTATATTGACTGGTATCATTATCGGCTTAGCACGAGCAATTGGTGAAACAGCGCCTATTATAACAATTGGCGCATTGACTTTTATTGCGTTCTTACCCTCCTCTCCAATAAAAAGCGAATTTCCATTTATATCATTTGAATGGTTGGCAGCACCTTTTACGGTAATGCCAATACAAATGTTTAATTGGGTATCACGACCTGAAGAGGAATTTCAGTTTAATGCAGCAGCGGCAGGATTGATCCTAGTTGTTATGACACTTGCGATGAATGCATTGGCTATTTATCTCCGCTATCGTATGCGTAAAAAAATCAAATGGTAAAAAATAATTTACTAGAACCTGAGGCGAATAGTCTCTCTCCTAATCAATATAAATCAATAGTTAAAAATTTAAATTTTTACTATGGCGATTTTAATGCGTTGAGAAATATTGATATGGTTTTACATGAAAAGCAGGTAACTGCACTAATAGGTCCATCAGGCTGCGGTAAATCTACTTTTCTGCGATGCTTTAATAGAATGCACGATCTTTATCCTGGTAATCGGTATGAAGGCGATATAGTTCTTTACCCAGACAACGAGAATATTCTGTCTCCTCATGTTGACCCGATCGAAGTAAGAATGCGTATCAGCATGGTATTTCAAAAACCGAATCCTTTCCCTAAATCAATCTATGAAAATGTCGCTTATGGATTGAAAGTAAGAGGTGTTAAGCAACGTGCAATGCTAGATGAAAAAGTGGAAGATGCGTTACGTAATGCAGCATTATGGGATGAAGTTAAAGATCGACTGAATGATCTTGCTTTTAATCTATCTGGCGGACAGCAACAGCGATTATGTATTGCAAGAGCGCTTGCAACTGATCCTGAAATATTATTATTTGATGAACCTACTTCGGCATTAGACCCAATTGCAACTGCTAGTATTGAAGAATTGATTGCTGATCTTAAAAATAAAGTAACTATACTTATAGTAACTCATAATATGCAACAAGCTGCTCGGGTTTCTGATTATACTGCTTATATGTATTTAGGTCAGTTAATAGAATTTGATACAACAGACACTATTTTTATCAAACCAAAGAACAAGCAAACAGAAGACTATATTACAGGACGCTTTGGCTAGATTTTTGATCTGACATATTTAAGCAAATAACAAATTGTTCAAGATGGCTAATGCCATGAGGTGATTTTGCCGATGATTGGGGCGAAAGAAATATATTTTCTCGGTTGTTGATAAAGCCAAAATCCAATTGCTGTTGTTCTCTTGTTTGTTGAAGCAGTTTGGAGGCGGTAAGCAAGTTCTTCCAGGCTTATTTTTGAGGGGATTATCTAATTTTGTCCAAGATAAATCTGAATGGGTCTTAGAAAGTTAAGCACTTACAAAAGTATGTTAACTTACTGAGATGATTGTCAAAAATAGGTATTATTCCCGTTCTCGAATCAGAGAAGCAAAATTTAGGCAACTTATTCGCTGTTTTTCGCTGAATTTTACAGCTACCAGTACAACCCAATTGATCGGTATTTCTATCCGATCTGTCAATGCCATTTATCTTAAGGTACGACAGCGAATTGACCAGTGCTGTGTTCTCGAATCGCCTCTGCAAGGTTCTGTAGAGATTGATGAATCTTATTTTCGCGCACAACGTGTCTGAGGTAAAAGAGGACGTGGAGCGTTTGGCAAAATTCAATGGTGGTCCTGGGTATGCTTTTTACTTGCACTTGAAGAAAACTGAATTTCGTTTTAATCATCGACATGATGATCTCTATCATGAAATTCTCAAATTATTACGTTTAGAACCGTTTTAACTTCCTAAGACCCTAATCTATTATTTGCTTTATATTTTCTATTAGAAATTTAAGGTGCGAATGGAAAATCTGGCTAATTGAGCCGACTCCGTACTGAATCTTTAAACTATTGTAAAATATTTACTAGAACTCATTTCATAAATGCCGCTGTTCACAATGACGGAAGAATGTTAACTTCCGGTGGATGAGCAGATACGAACGACTGACAGACGAACAATGGACCATTTGCTTCATCGACGGCACCTTCACGGTGGCAAAAAAGGGGCGCCAAAGTTGGAAAGACCAAGCGGGGCAAAGGTACGAAGCTCATGGTTGTTGCAGACGCTACTGATCTTCCACTCGCCGTGCACACGGCTTCTGCTTCGCCACATGAAGTCACCCTTGCCGAGGCGACGCTCGCTGACGCCGTCACCATGGGACGACCCCGACGAATTGTGGGGATCATCGTGCCTACGACAGTGATCCGCTCGATCAGCAGCTGGCAGCCCAAGGAATCGAGCTGATTGCGCCGCACCGAAAGAACCGTGTCCGTCCGGCAACTCAGGATGGTCGCCCACTCAGGCGCTACCGGCGTCGATGGAAAATCGAGCGTTTGTTTGCATGGATGAACAAGTACAAACGAACCCTGATCCGTTGGGATCGCTGTCATGAGCATTTCACAGCTTTCGTTCATCTCGCCTTCTCGATGATCCTGATCCGCAGACTGCAGCGATTTATGAAATGAGTTCTAGTACTAGGTGTCTAATTGCGTAAATTAGCTATTTTATTTCTTGTTTGACTATCTTTAACTTCAGGCTGATACCATTTAAACGGTTGAGCATTCTGGGTGTGATGAATAGTGAATGCTTCGATTGTCTCTTTTAATTCTGTGACATTACGGAAACTTGCTCCTTCTAATGTTTTTGCGAAACCATAGTTCAATTTGATTCAATCAACTTACCAAAGTGGACGTAAAGTGAAAATGTACTCGACTTGAATATTTGTTCAGCCATTCATCATTCTTCCTGTATGAGCAGTAGTTATCCAAAATAACGTGTACTTCTTTATTTTCAGGTAAACCTTGCATTACAAGATCCATAAAATTCTGAAAATCTTCCCATGTTTTGGCCTGCGTGGTTTGAGCTTTGATGTTACCTGTAGCCACATTCAAAGCAGCAAACAAATTTAGCGTACCATGATGTTTGTATGTGCTTTTGTAAGCACGTACTAGCTTCTAGTCGCGCGTTTCGATATAGCCAGATTTCTCGTTCCAAAGCTTGAATGCTGGGTTTTTCATCCATGCTTAAAACTAATGCATTAAGAGGTGGGTTGAAATATAACCCGATAATATTTGCCGATTTTTTTGCAAACTAAGGATCAGTGCTGATGAACCAGCTATGCGCCTTATGCAGATAAATCCCTTCTTTCTTTAATGCTTGCCAAATCGCATGAGTACCTGCCTCCAGTTACTTTGTCAAAGTTGGACAATCCCATTTGACCAAGCCTTCAGGTGGTTTTGAATCCAGTTTGGATAGTAGCCTATCCCTAAACGCTTTCCATATGTTTCAGGTTTGCCAGGTCATCGCTCATTCTCAAGTCCGGCAATACCGTGCTTTGCTTACTGATTGCGCCATTTACTGACACGCAATTCTGAGGATTCGCATTCTGCAGTAACTGCCCGATTCTGCTTGCCTATAGCGCAGGCTAAAATGATTCTGGCTCGCTCAATCATCCTGCGCATAGCGCTATGACTTCACACCATCTTATCCAGATGGCCTCTTTGTCCTTCGGTAAGAGTGATTTCTATCGCTTTTCTAGGCATGATACCTAGTATAAGCTAATAAATGATTCTATTAACGCAATTAAACAACTAGGGTTCAGACTCTTTAGTTACGAATAATTTCAGGATTCCCATGCAGAGACAAGCATAATTTATTGCTCTGAGGAGGGGATTAGATCATGGACGGATTATTTTGGTTTACGAATGAGCAGTGGGCGCGGATCAAACCGCTATTGCCGCAGAACACACGAGGTCTGAAGCGCGTTGACGACCGACGGGTTTTAAGCGGGATTGTGCATATTCTGAAGAGTGGTGGCCGATGGGCGGACGCAGCGCGGGAATACGGTCCGAAGAAAACGCTCTACAATCGTTTCATCCGGTGGGCAGAGCGCGGCGTGTGGGAAAAGATATTCTCTGCACTGGCTGGAGCGGAAGGGCAGCCGGACCGACTGATGATCGACAGCACTTATATCAAGAACCACCGTTATTCCGGTGGCGGAAAAGGGGGGCTTCGTACATGCTATTGGTCGCAGCAAAGGTGGACGAACAACAAAAATCCACCTCGTGACCGACGGCAAGGGGCGTCCATGCGTGATGCTTCTCACTCCCGGCCAGGTTTAGCGACCACAAGGCTGCCCAAGCCTGTCTTGCTGCCATGCCGCCGTCGAAGGAGTTACTGGCTGACAAAGGATATGACAGCAAGGCATTACGAGCGTGGCTTACGCAAAGGGGAACAACACCTATCATCCCGCTACGCAGAAACAGGAAAGTCCAGTACGAATACGACAAGGCCATCTATAAACAGCGCAATGTCATTGAGCGCACGTTTGGCAGAATGAAAGATTTCCGCCGCATCGCCATCCGTTTCGACCGCAATGTCAAAAACTTCCTTGCCGTTTGCTGTATCGTGGCATCCGTCATATGGTGGATTTAAAGAGTCTGGACCCTAGGTTCTATTGACATTTTAGTGAAGTAAAATCAAAGCTGAGACAAACCGTATAAACTCAATGTAATTTCTGACCATTTTTTATACCAAGAGAATATTCTTCTAGAATGTTTAATTTTGTTGAAGAAACATTCAATCAAATGACGCCTGCGTTTAAATTATGTATTATTTTCTTTGGATTCAATAAGCTCTTTTACTGTTTCTAAAAGTCGGTCAGCAACTGCTTCAGGATTAACTTTAAAACGACCCTCGATTATTGCTTGCCTAATCTTTGCCACCTTAGCTGTATCTACGATTTCACTATTATTTTCGATAGAGTGCGATAAAATAGAAGAATCGATGTGCAAATTATTTTTTAATTGAGAAAAATATGGCGATTCGTTAGAGGGAGTTTTGTCATTATATTTTTTCTCATCATTAGTAATGCTAGTTACTCGCGTTGAATTCGTATTTTCTATTTTCAAGATAAAAATCCTTTTTAATAGAAATTATTAATAATTTAGTGATATTTACCCAAACTATTTTAGTTTAGGTAAATATAACGCATACTTTTTCTAAAATCCATTGTATTACATGTTATACATTTATATCCTTAACTCATTTCTCAGAAATGAAAAATAACTGAATGGCTTCTTGAATATATAATTAATAGCTTTTATATTTTAAAAGAGTTTTGAATTCTTAAAAATGATATTACATGATACAGATCTTTAATGCATTTTCACTAGCTTTTCGTAATCTTTTTAACCTTAAAATTTTATGGATACTGGTTTGGCCTCTCTTAGTAGCTAGCTTATTTTGGTTAATAGTTGGTATTTTTTTCTGGACACCCTCAGTTGAATGGATTGCAGAGATTGTTCCATTTACCTTCATGAAAGATTGGTTTGATGAATCTGTCTTACTCAAGATTACTGATGGTATAGGGGGTATATTAAATGTAATTATTCTTGTTATTTTGGTGATTGTGACTGCCATGATAATAACTGCTCTATTTGTCATGCCGTCACTGATCGATTTTGTTGCTAAGCGATACTACCCACTACTTCAGCGAAAGAACGGGGGAAGTCTTGTGCATAGCTTAATTCATGTTATTTCCGCAATTATCGTATTTATCGTGATGTTGGGTATTGCTTTACCTTTTTGGTTTATTGGTGTTGGAATGTTGGTGTCTTTTATAGCTGCAGCCTATTTGAATCATCGATTATTTAGCTATGATGCATTATCAGAGCACGCTAGTAAGGAAGAGTTAATGATTTTACTGACTACAAATAAATCATCACTATGGGGTTTAGGGTTGTTGACTGGTCTCGTTCAGTTTATACCAATATTGAATTTATTTGCTCCGACATTAACAGCATTAGCGTTCATCCATTTTGAATTAGCACGTTTGGAAAATTACCGTCATAAATCTAGTTTTAATTCTTCTCGAGAATAAGCTTTCTATTTTGGGACAAAGTCTCTAAGGTAATTTTTGAGGGATTATTAAGATCGAAAAAAATCAACTCTGAAAAGTTGAACCAGGGAAATAAGTAAGATAGAAAAAACAAGTATGTCAGATCTTCTTATAGCAGAAACGAAATAATAATACCTAGGTTTATGTATCTTACTGTTTTTACTTGGAGTATTATAAGAGCAAACTGCTGTAATATGCTTTATAATACTTAACGTTCAATAGCTTATTATTTAATTTGCTGGACAGTACATTATAATTCTGCTATTAAGAATATCGTCATTCTAGAAATGAATGGCCAAAGTAGTGTTGTATATTTAAATATAATTAATTCATCATATTTGTTTATATAGGAGATAAAGAAAATGAAATCTGCACTCTTAGTAGCAATACTTACAGCGCTGGCACTGACTGCTTGTGGTGAGCCTAAACCAGCTCAATATCCACCTAGCTCCATGATGGAGCGTGATTCAATGCCTGATAAAGGCGGCGAACAAAAAAAATAATTAAATAAATTAGATAAAATGATCAGAATTTTAAAACCGCTCTTAGTAGGGCGGTTTTTTTTTGATCATAGTTGCTCATAATTAATTTTGAGTATCAAAACTTCACATATATTGTGCTCGCGCTACATATGAGCTAATTCTATCTAAAAACCACATTAATGGATTGGTTGTTCACTAGGCGTAAATCAGGTTCTAGATGATCATCGAAGCATCCATTGATGAGATGCGTATAGAGTAACAGTAATTTAATGTAATGAAGCGAGATCGAAAGGCGATGACCGAGTGAGCGGAGGTGGTTTGCTCCCGAATGCAAGGTCATGGAAGGGCAGGAATCTACTGAAAGAGCCTTAATGTGACCCTATAGAGTACAGGTATTCGGGAGCGAGAATGCCTAAACGCGCGATGCGTCAAACATGCACTCGCAGCGTTATGCCGTTACCTCCTTAATCTCTGTGGGTTTAATTCTCCGCCCCTTGGGGCGAAAGCTGGTTAAATACAAAAAGATTGAAAAGAGCAGTTAATACCCCCTGCTTGTAGTAGGGTAATTTATTGGAAGAATTTTACTCATAACGTAATGCTTCCACTGGCTTTAATGAGGCAGCTTTATTTGCAGGATAGAAGCCAAAGAATATGCCAATAATAGCTACAAAGGCAAAAGCTAAACCAATCATGCTGAGTGTAATGACGATAGGCATATCTACAATCTGACTTATCATCCATGCGCCACCGATTCCTATTACCGCACCGGTTAATCCGCCCAGAATACAAATCATCATAGCTTCCAATAAGAATTGCATGAGGATTGCGCGGTGGCTGGCACCTATCGCCATACGAATCCCAATTTCACGGGTACGTTCCGTAACCGATACCAGCATGATATTCATAATGCCAATACCGCCAACCAACAGTGAGATTGAGGCAATAGCCCCTAGCATCCACGCCATTATTTTTGCTGTAGTACTTGCAACGCTTGCTATGGCCGTTAGGTTCCGCACAGTAAAATCATTTTCCTTTCTGTCAGAGATACGATGGCGTTGCCGCAGTAGCCGAGTAATTTCCATTTCTGCTTCTTCCATCATGTCTGCGGATTTTCCTTGAACTAGCATATGACCAATTGAGCCAGGAAATTGGTTGCCTAGAATTTGACGTTGAGCAGTGGTAAGTGGTATAAGTACATTGTCATCTTGATCTCGCCCACTAAGACTCTGCCCTTTGGCTGTAAGAACACCAACTACCAGAAATGGTTTGTTAGCGATACGAAATATTTTTCCAGTAGGATCTTCATTTCCGAATAAATTCTCAGCGGTTACCTTCCCCAGGACAGCAACACGGGTAGCAGAGCGTAAGTCTGCTTCTAAAAATATCGAACCACTCTCTATAAACCAATTACCAACAGAAAAATAATCTGGGGTTGTGCCTGTTATCGTTGTGCTCCAGTTATTTGCACCATAGTTAAGTTGAGCGATTCCAGAAATGACGGGCGCAGTCGCTTCAATTGAAGATAATTCTGCTATAGCTTGGGCATCACCCACAGTCAGTGTTTTTACAGTTCCACTTCCAAATCGTAACCCACCTGAGGAGGTTGCGCCTGGTAGTACCAGCAATAGGTGACTCCCCATAGAAGCAATTGTGTTGTTAATATGGATTTGGGCTCCTTGCCCGATTGATAACATCAATACAACTGCCGCAACACCAATGATCATACCAAGCATGGTGAGCCCGGTGCGCAAACGATTGACCCTGAGAGCATAGAAAGCTTCACCGATAATGGTCAGAAAGTTCATGAGGAAGTTGAAATTTTATTATTATGAAGGGTCTTAGGAAGTTAAAGCGCGCATTTATTTTTATCTTGGATAATGCGGCCATCTTTTAACCGAATGAGACGGTTGGCATAGGAGGCAATATCATCTTCATGCGTTACCAGAATAATCGATATGCCTTGATTCTCATTAAGTTGTTTGAATAATGTCATGATTTCATGACTGGTTTGTGTATCAAGATTGCCAGTTGGTTCATCAGCCAGGATAAGCTGTGGTTGATTAATTAATGCCCGACTAATTGCTACTCGCTGTTGTTGTCCTCCAGAAAGCTGATTGGGATAATGTAACGTAAATTGACCCAAACCTGTCCGTTGTAATAATGTTAATGCGTGTTTGCGGCTTTCTTTGCGGTTCATACCCGCGTACAGTAATGGTATAGCTACATTATCCAGTGCTGTTATGCGCTTGAGTAAATTAAAACCCTGGAATACGAAGCCTATACTACAATTTCGCACATATGCTAGCTCATCGTTGGAGAGGTATGCAATATTGCGGCCAGCCAACCAATAATTGCCGCTTGTAGGCGCATCAAGGCAACCCAGTATATTCATCAGGGTAGATTTTCCTGAGCCGGATTGACCCATGATAGCAATGAATTCTCCAGAGCGAATTTCAAGATTGATATCAAATAGCACCTGATGGCAAATCGGCTGATTTGCATGGCCCTCTAATTGATAAGTTTTGCACAAATTCTCCACCCGAATCAATGGTTGATCTGGGGTGCGGTCTTTACCTGACACTAGAACATCCTGAATCTAAAATTGCTCATGGATGATTCATTTTGCTTTTTGTTCGTTGCATCACTGATAATTACCTTATCTCCTTCTGTTAGATCATCCGAAATAATTTCAGTGAAATTTCCATCTGTAATTCCGGTTACAATATTTATTGGTGTAGGTGCGTTATTTTCGAGGCGATATAGGAGGGGCTGACGGGACCGTCCAACAGGGGAAAAGCTGGAGGCAGGCATTTCATTTTTTGGCTTATAACGAAGTGCTGCATTAGGTACCCGAAGGGCAGCACTTTTTTGGTTGACTATGAAACGAACATTCGCTGTCATACCTGGTAACAAAGTAGCGTCATCGTTGATGACCGTTGCCACGACGTTATAGGTAACAACATTTTCCTGAATTGCAGGATTCAATCGTATTTGTTTAACATGAGCTGTGAATTCACGTTCCCGAAACGCATCTACTGTAAAAGAAATTTCCTGATCAGTGTATATCTGGCCTATGTCAGCTTCAGCAACACTGATATTGATTTGCATTTGCCGAAGATCGCGGGCGATCTGAAACAGAATGGGTGTTTGGAAGCTAGCAGCAACAGTTTGTCCAACATTCACATCACGCGCGACTACAACACCTGAGATCGGTGACCGAATAACACTGTAATTCAGGTTAGCGCGATCACGTTCTACGTTAGCTTTGCTGATAGCTACTTGGGCATGTGCAATGTCTAATTGTTGTTCAGCTTCATCTAACGCTTCATTTGAAATAAATCCTTTTTGTAACAAAATGCGACTACGAGCCACTTTACTTGTTACATTTTTTAAGGTTGCTTGGGCGCTCCTAAAATTAGCCTCAGATTGTTGTAATTGAGCTTTGAGAAGGGCTGGATCAAGTTCTGCCAATGTTTGGCCTGTTTTTACCTGATCATTAAAATCTACATATATTTTGGATACAGTGCCTGATACTTGTGTTCCAACATTGACAAGTTCAAGAGGGGTCACTGTGCCATTAGCTGAAATAATCTGAACAATATCTCCACGATCAACAGTTCTGGTTCGATACTCATCTTTTTCCGATTCTTGCTTTTTATTTGTATATCCATAAATTGCACCGGATACTAGAATGATTAGTAAAACAATTGACTTATTTTTGAGATTAAGGCGTGTCATTAGGGAGAGCCAAATCAAATCATATTTGAACAATGAAATGATGAAGTAGGATCATAAGTTGATGGCTGATTTTAGGTATTAGCAGGCGGGATTTATCGAGGCTACTACTTTTTCTCGTTAGCAGCAACGAATTCCTTAAGCTGTCTCAAACGTGCTTCTACACTGGATAATTGATAAAAATTACCATTATCTTTACGTAAAGCAATCTCTAATTGCTCGATTGCAGCTTTATATTTTCCTTCTAGAATATAGACTTCTGCCTGAGCGCGATGTTGGAGCATATGGTTTCCTAGAGCAGAGTAACATTGCGCTTCCAGTCGATGAAGATTGATGTTATCTGGAATGATTTTTGACTGCTTATTGAGGAATTCAAGGGCAGCGTGAGCATTTTGGTGGTTTAGTAAGGCTGATATATAATCATAAATAAGTGCGCGATTCTGCGGATATGCATTTAATGCAGTTTGGTAAATTTTAAATGCATCTTTAATTTGTTTGTTGGCCAGTTTAACTCGTGCAGCAAGCGCTTCGATCATGGCTCCTGACTGTAAATATTCACTTTCAACTAGAATGGGCTTGCCCAAATGATGATTCTTAAGTAAGCTGACAGAATGATCAGAGTGTATGAGGCGGTATAATTCGTTTAATTCTTTATCTGCGCGCTTATATTGCTTGTCACGTAACAGTGCATAAATTAGGCCGTAGCGTTCTGCAATTTCATTTGCGTAACGCTTATCTTGTATGCGTGCATCAAATTCCTTTACTGTATCAGTAGAATTTCCCAGAATAGCCTTCAACTTAGCCCGAACTAAGTGGAAATCAAGACTGTCGGGAACTTGCCGGTAAGAAAATTCCCGTGTGCGATTCTCAATATCGGCTATACGCTCATGAGTAAGCGGGTGCGTTCTCAGATAAGATGGGGCTCCGTTTTCATAATATCGCCCAGCATATTGCAAACGCTCAAAAAAAGCTGACATCCCATGAGGATCAAATCCTGCTTTATGCAATATATTAAAACCGATTCGATCCGCTTCCTTTTCATGATTACGTGTAAAGTTCAATCGAGATTGAATGGCTCCAGCCTGTGCTGTAGCGAGTATTGCTTGTCCAGCTTGAGGATTGGAGCGGGAAGCGAGAATAGCTAAAGCAAGAGCAGCAAGGGTAGTAATGAGTCCAATATGCTGCTGTCCAGAAATCATTCTTGCTAAATGTTTTTGAGTGACGTGAGCAATTTCATGGGCCATAACGCCCACTAATTCAGATTCACTTTGTGCTGCGATAATCAGTCCACTGTTGAAACCCATAAATCCACCTGGTAAAGCAAATGCATTGATGGATGGATCCTGGAGTGCAAAAAACTCGAATGATTGATCTGGTTTTGCTTCATTTGATGAAGAAATGAGCCTATTACCTAGATTATTAAGATAACCATCTATTTCGGCATCATTTAGATAGCTTGGATCTGCGCGAATTTGTCGCATAATCTCTAAACCGAGCTGTCGTTCTTGCCGAGGAGTGATCGTAGCTTGTGATATATCACCAAGATCTGGAAGTTCGTCTTCTGCGAAAATATCTGCAGGAAAAAGTAATGGTAATACTATAATCAGATAGTAAAATTTCATGACAATTTGATGATTACTCACAAATCAAGTTCCCCTACTTTTTTTAGTAGCATACTGTTTGTCAGAAGAAAATGATTAAGTTTAACTAGACAGATGGAGTGTTATGCAGAGATGATTAACTTGATTGAGTTGTGCATAATCTAGAGGTTGTTCTCGTAGTCCGATTAAAAAAAACGGTTTTCTTGCCAGCGAGTTCATGACGAATGGCTTACAAGCAACTTGAAGTGCGGCAAAATAATTTACTAAGCATGAGTTTAAAAGTTTCTATATTTTTATTTAAAATTAATGTGAGTTTGACATAAGAAAAGCTGTAAAAGGAATCTCAATTCCAACTTCAATTCCTTATGATGAAGCAATTTTGGAAAAGAATTTCATCACTAGAGGAGCCAGATTCAGATGGATACTATAGCGATTTTTTGTGCGATTGACGACTTTTGTAAAGGATTTGAGTCGCGGTGGGAGCAGCGCCTGTTGGAGTTATCGCTGAAATAGCGTCAGCGGCGACAGGAGTTGTGTCTAAGTGAAGCCATGACGACTATATGAGATTTCACATTTGTCTGGTTACCGGACGTTTAAGCATTATTATCTGGGTCAAGTGTTGAGGTATCAGTGGTCTTATTTCCTAGGATTAGTGAGCTATAGTTGATCCAATATAAAATGATTTAAAGTGCATAGGCGGTAAAGAGCTGCTCGATGGAGCATCCTTCCTTTTTCCTGATTGCTTTGGATTGGGCCCATTTTGGCTCAATGTCATTAAAGTCTGGAGAATAAGACGGCAAATATTCAAGCGTGTGCCCGGCATTGGCGAAGGCAGTTTTGATATCTTGTCGTTGGTGGAACGTCGCGTTGTCTATGATGATCACGCAAGCGGATGGGAGTTTGGGCAAAAGGTCCTGCGTAACCCACGCATGGAAGATGTCGGCGTTGATATTGGCCGTGAACAGGCCTACGGTCAGGAGCGCCTTTTCGATCAGAGCGCCGATGACATTGGTTCGGCCTCTTGCATGCCAATCTTTTACGCCATAGCAACGCTCACCCACAGGCGCATAGCCATGCGTGCGCGGCATGTCGTGAGCAAAGCCGCTTTCATCAAGGTAAACGATGACGCGACCTGCGCGTTCATAGCCTGCAATTTTTTCCTGGAAGATGCGCCGCTCTTCTTCGCTGGCCCTTGGGTGACGCAGGCTTTTTTTATAAGTCACGCCTAGACGCTTTAAAGCGTGATTGATGCCCTGGGTGCTGACTCCAAGCCGTTTGGCGCGCTCGTACTGATATGCGTCCGGATGATCCTTCACCTCCTGCGCCAAAATTCCCATGTCGATCCTGGTTGAAGGCTTGTTGCGGTTTGTCCTGGGATCGGGAGTTTTGATCCGGCGCGTCACGCTGGCTACACCTACGCAAAAACGCTTCGCCACTTGCGCGATGGTAAGGCCCTCCTTCTGTCGAACAGATAATAACTTACGGCGAAATAATACTGGATATGTCATCCACAAATTATAATCAATTTATATGGGACTTGCTATACAACCGCTTTGTTGAGCTGCTGCAATGTAGCCTAGGGTCTGTTGACGTTTTAAGATAAGTATTTCATAGATAGAAACAAACTCGTAATATTGGGGTTCCTATACACCAACAAAACGAGTTTGCGATGCCCCGATTGATGCTCAATGATGAGTTCTGGTCGAAGCTAGAGAAGATTCTGCTTCAAGAAGCGATTTATAACAAGCGCAATCTGCGCATGACGGTAGAAGGAATACTGTATCGAATGCGGGTTGGCTGTCCGTGGCGAGACCTGCCCAAGGTGTTCGGCTGCTGGAATTCCATCTATAAAAGATTCAATGCATGGTCATTGAGCAGGAAATGGCTCAATATTTTCAAAGCATTGGCTATTGATCCGGATTGGGAATGGGAATTTATTGATGGCAGCTATGTTAAAGCGCATCAGCATAGTGCGGGAGCAGCGAGTCAAGAATCGCAGGCTATTGGCAAAAGCCGTGCAGGCAATACCACAAAGATCCATTTAGCGGTCGATGGTTATGGCTTGCCGGTTGAGTTAGAAATCACCGGCGGAGAAGTCAATGACTGTTCTGCAGCACCTGATTTGATTGCCAGGTTGCCTGACGCAAAAGCGATTGTTGCGGACAAGGGCTATGACAGCGAATGTATACGGGAACAGATAACGCAGAAGGGAGCTCGGGCTGTGATACCGAGAAAGCGCAACTCGTTGAAGGGTAATGCAGATATGGATTGGGGTTTATATAGATACCGGCATTTGGTGGAGAATGCTGTTGCCCGGCTAAAGCAGTATCGGGCAATAGCGACACGATACGACAAATTGAAGCGAAATTACGAGAGTATGGTAGCCATGGCGTGTGGATATCTGTGGCTACCTATGTGAAATGTCAACAGACCCTAATGCCTTTGTGCTGTTTTCTGGTCAGCCGTTTTGGGCGTTGCGATGGGATCAGCTTCATTGGGTCGACTAAGATCAGTGTCTGTCACTATTGCCGCATCTGGTCGCATAAAGTGATGGCAGAGTTTACTGCCGGGAAAAGACCAGTGTAGATTGGTTTTATCCTAAATTCCTCTTTTAACCCGAACTGGAAGTCAAATAAAAGGTTGGCAAATCGAGAACTGGTGGATTTTTTGGTCTGGTAGCAAAGATTTTGTCGATAATGTAGCGTACCAAGGTAGGCCATCGCTCCACTTTTGGCAACTGAGGCGCATTTGCCAGAATGAAATCAAAACCCTTACGGATACTGCTGATCATCGTTTTGATTTGATCGCCGGCCTCATGAGTTAATGTAAGCAATAGTCGAGATTGACCTGCATGTCGAGTCAGGCGAGCAACACCGTTTAGTAGCAAAGGGCGACTGGTAATCGCTTCCAGATGTGTTTTGGGGTGTGCCAGGCGAACATACCAGCTCCACCAGTTATAAATGAGCGCGACTGCTCGTGCTGAGAGGTTACAGCGCTCCAGGTCATGAGTGGTATAGCCACCCCGGCCCCATTGGTTTTTCAACTCATCGAAGCCGTTCTCACAATCTGCCCGGTC
>CAWFHT010000007.1:0-22370 GCA_963815685.1 uncultured beta proteobacterium | reverse complement strand
GAAAAGGTGCTAAGGGCGCCCGCAATGATGCTGAAGACAAGTTGGAAATTGAGGTTGCGAGTGCTGATGTATTTGCCATAGAACCAAGCACCAAAAATTGAACCAACTGAGCCTATAGCGCCAAGCTCACCGATGAACGATTGGGAAAATTTGAGAGTGTCGGTCATATGGTAGTAGATTGGGATGCCAAAGCCTGGGCTAAAATTCCACAAGACCAAAAATAACATAGCGGACCACAGTAAACGACTTTGAAAAGCTTCACGTAAACCCTTTACTGTCACTATTAGTGAAGCTAGATCCATTCAAGTCTTTTCTTCTTTTACTACCAACCAACTAAGAAGTGCTACTACTGCTGGAGCTACCATGGCGATTATAGCTGCCGTGCGCAAACCTGTGCCAGGGTCAGTCATTTCCGTTAGCCATCCACCCAATAATGAGGTGACTATTTGAGCAACATAAAACCAAAACCACTGTACAGCCTGAAATCGGCCAATCATATTGAACTTCCGACCATTTTCTACCATTAAGGCATCAATAATTACGTCGGAGGCTGCTGTTCCTATGGCGGTTAGGAGAAGAGCCATGATTAATGACTCACCATTAGTTATTTCAGTTATCCAAAGAAAACCAAGGCTGGAAAGTATGTTCAAAACTAAAAGCCAAGATTTACGACGGTATCCAAAGAGGGAAATAAAATCACTAAGTAAGCCATAAATAGGTTTGATAACCCAAGGAATAGTCAATGGCTAGGTAGTTGGTCGTACCTACCTCGTCTAAATACATTACTTCCTTAAGATAATAGTTTAGAGGCTGATATATTAAACCTCCTGATTGAGCAATGCCTTGGGCAAAGTAGACAGCGCCAAACAGAAGAACAAGATGATTTACATAAGGGTTGTTAACCGATCCCTGGCTTGCGAGAGGAATCTTTTCCATAAGTGCTACTTTTAGTAGTTGTTACTTTTGATAAGCGACTTTTGGGATGACAAAAATAACTTCAGCTAACTTGAAAAAAATATTATTGCATTTTTTCGATTAAACATTCGTATAGAGTTTTTACACTAAGTATAGAGTTTTTACACTAAGAATTGCTTGCAGCGCGTTATCTATGACAACACAAAATCAGCATGGTTTCGTGGGCGCTAACGACAGAGGGCGGACCTAAAGAACTGGTGCCCAGTGAGTGTATAGGAACAATAAACGTCCGTCCTTATTAATATGAATACGATTTACCGGGAAACGGCTTAGTCGTCAACCTCCCAGGAGGGCGGATGAGTAGGGGGTTTAAGTAATTTTGAGTATCGAAAGCGGGCAGAAACGGATCGAGGAGATGAGTTTTTACATAACCGGAATTTCACGAAACGGTTACCCCTCCACCCACCTCACCATGAATGACTTGCTATCCATGGGATACCTAGATGGGGCAGAGTGGGTGGAAACAGCATGCCTGCGGCAAACAGCGCTGCTGATGCTTTCAGAATAGTGCGGCGACCATACAATAGTCTATTAGTCGTCATGTTGACGGTTTCTCAGAATTAGACAATTAGAGATATAATGTATTTGTAAATATAATGTCTGTCAAATGTATTAGAACAACCTATTATTTCACTTGTGAATGTATTATCGCTGCGCTTGTCGCAACTGATAATGCTCAGCGAAGCCGGAGGGTAGTCAGGATTCCGCTAAGATACCAGCTGAATGATCGGTTTAATCGTGATGCCCTTTCTCACTATCTTCAGCCGCCTGATTGATTTGATCGAGGGAATAAAACTTCACCAATTTGTCAAAAGGAAATTTTCCCTGTTTATAAAGCTCAACGAGCGCTGGAATAAAAAGATCCGGTTTGCTATCGCCTTCGATGATTCCGATAATACGTTTTCCTGTCGTCATCACCCCATTCACATCGAAGCTCGCTTCAGTACCCAAAGCTGGTGCGCCGACAATACCGCATGTTCCCCGGATAGCCAGTGCATCAATGGCTTGACGCAATACGGCAGGGCGTCCACTCGATTCCAGTGTGAAATCAGCACCTCCACCCGTAATTTTGCGAACCGCTTCGACGGGATCGGTTTCCCGGCTGTTAATGGTATGGGTTGCGCCGAGTTCCATAGCCAGTGCCAAGCGCGAAGGAACCACGTCTGCAGAAATGATGGTCGTAGCGCCGGCAGCACGGGCCGCCATCACGGCGCTGAGTCCTACTGCGCCACCGCCGAATGCTACAAAACTGCTGCCAGGACTAACTTTTAATGCATTTATAACCGCTCCTGCACCGGTCTGAATGCCGCAACCCAGCGGACCGAGCAATTCCAAGGGCGCATCGTTGGGTACTTTGATCACGTTACGCTCATGCACGAGCGCAAATGTGCCAAACGACGACTGACCGAAGAAATGATCGTGGATCGGCTCTGATGTATCGCCTGTTACAAAGGTTGACGTACTGCCGTCTTCGCGTGCACCGCCGAAATTCAGCGCATAAAAATGCTCGCAATAGGTCAAATCACCATGCAAGCAAGGCTTGCAGTGTCCGCACCACATATAGGTCAGCACAACATGGTCGCCAACCGCGACTTTCTTCACATGGCTACCTATCTGTTCGACCACGCCCGAGCCTTCATGCCCCAACACCACCGGCAGAGGCACTTCATAGAGCTGATCGCGCGCGACCATATCGGTATGACACATTCCCGTTGCTACGATCCGGACGCGCACTTCATCGGAGCGTGGATCATCCTGCATCAGATCTTCAATCTGAAAAGGTCCACCTTTTTGACGAATAACGGCTGCCTTGATTTTTCTCACTGATACCTCCGCTTTAGGAAGTGGTTGTTTTCTGTTCAACAGTCAAGACGAAGCTAGCGAATGCCTGATTTCCCCGGCGCAAGAATTCCATTGGGATCCAGCGCTTTTTTAAGTGTCTTGTGAACATTTCGCTGCACCGGGCCATAGGTTTCAGCAACTTTATCCATAAAAGCCGTATTGACGCGATAAGTTCCATACCCTCGCGCGGAGAATTCGGTCAGCAATTCATCGAAACACTGGTAAGCTGCTTTCGTCTGCTCCGGATCGGTTTTGTCGTACAGTACGTCGACAATATGATGCATATCGCGCATCCCGACGATGAATTCGCCGGAATAATCCAGGCCGTACTTGGCAAGAATCTGCTTGGTCAGGGCCATTTGCTTGAGCGTTTCACTGCCGCGCGCCTGTGAGACGGGTGCGAACCACATCGAACCGCCACCTCCGCGCCAGTTATACAACGAAAATTCCGTAAGTGTCATTTCTCCGCGCATGAGCTTGGCGCGATAAACAAATGCGGGATCCTCTGCCGCTTCCTGTTCCGTCAGGATCTTTGCCTTGCCGGATTGACCGAAAGCTTGTGTCACGATCTTCCAATTCACATCAATCTGCTCCTGCGTGCCATAGAGAGCCGCATACACATTCCAGATTCCCAGTTTATGATCTTTCATAATTCGATACACCGCTTCATCCGGAATTGAGCCAGGTCCGGACACGTAATCACTACGCCGAGCCTTTACGGGCGCCTCATACAGTGCATGGGCGATGACAACCGCATTGGGAATCACACCGCTGATGCGCAGCGGGCGAATCGTTTCCACGATCTCCACGATATCTTCTTCATGCTCATATTGGATGACAAACGGTTTGAATGCCGGTGGTTCAGGCATCAACCAGAAACCGAATTTGGTGACAATGCCATAGTTG
The DNA here is from genome assembly GCA_963815685.1 of uncultured beta proteobacterium. GTDB lineage: Bacteria > Pseudomonadota > Gammaproteobacteria > Burkholderiales > Nitrosomonadaceae > Nitrosomonas. The sequence continues at coordinate 18,647 of CAWFHT010000007.1, read as the reverse complement.
GATTGCGTAAAAATGCCATCCAGATAAGGGCCATACCCCCATTTGAATACCTGCCAGGTGTTGGAATTGGGCATTGAGCCCATTCCTGTGCGCAATACTTCGCCATTCGCCAGCACGACTTCCATGCCGCAGGCAAACAGGAAATGTTCTCCATAGGGCGTATAGCCAACACCACGATCCAGTGTATTACCGACCGGTCCCGCAATGGCGGAGGGCGCAGGCATCGATAGCCATAAGCCCAGTTTGTGTTCTTTGATGTAGTCGTAGAGCTGCTGATAGGTTACACCCGGTTCGACCAAAGCAAAGGCTAAATCTTTATCTACTTCGAGAATACGATTCATACGCTTGAGATCAAGCACCACCTGACCACGCTCTGCAGGAGCTGCCGAGCCATAACCCAGATTTTTCCCGGTGGAAATCGTCCAGATCGGCACTTTGTATTGATTGCAAATCGCAACAATCTTTTGAATCTGCTCGACAGTTGTAGCCAGCAGTGCTGCGGAAGGCGTATGTTCGGCATCGGAAACCGGCATCATCGTCTTAATGTAGGGTGCCAGCTGTTCCGCGCTGATGAGCACAGCAGTCGTCACCCAGTACCTGCGAAAATCGCTGATAGCTGCATCAAATTCTTTCTCCGATACGCCTTTGGGCAATGCGATATATTTACTGGTCATGCTGTGTTCTCCCTACACGTCGATTACAAACGAAACAAAATGTTTTCCCGATAATCCATGATTGATTCGGATTGCGCTGACCCGATCGATGTACGAATGCGCGAGCTGGAACAAGATTCTTGATTTGTCCCCATACCCAGTGCGGTTGCTACAACCGCATAGCCGGTGGCTTCTATCCAGTTGTCAAATTGGGGAAGTTCAATTGCTGCATCACTGGCTGTTTTATCTTGGTAGGCTGGAAGATTCATCTAGTCTGAGAAAATACAGGTTCCCAATTTTCTGATGCCCTCCAGCCAATGAGTTGACTGGCTTCCAGCGGAGGTACTCCGGCACAATGTAAATGGATTGTCGGCTGATCAGCCAACCGATAAGACGAAAATCCGGATAGGTATGCCTCTTTTCCTGCACTATCTCCCAGCGATTGTGCAAGAAAATTTTCGACAATAGAAAAATTGTGCTGATTTTGAATGAGTATTGATGCCAGCAATCCCCCAGCACTGTATGCCGGTGACGCAGTAGTCCACACATGACGCAGGGGGAGGGAGATGTTATTGCCGGATACGGAAGTGTGTGAACCTAATGCCAGCAGGTGCCCTTCAGAATTTCGCACCAATTCAGTGAATATGGCCGCATTGGCATCATCCATGACGGCAACCCAACGCATATTGCGAGATTGTGTCAATAGATCGACTATGCGCAGAGGATTGGTTAATAGTTCATCCTCTAATTGGAATGCCGGTAATGTGCCTTGACGGAAACTGCTATAGCTGGTGCAAGCAGTCTCAGCGCCTTTGGCAAACGCTTCGTCTATAGGTGTATTTCCCAGCAATAGCTGGCAATTCCGTGTACTGCCGAAGAGCGATTGATTGATGGCTACTGCTTGAGTGATTCTGGGAATACCAAAAGCCAATAAGGTTCCGCCAGTGAGCATGCCCTTGATGAGGTGACGTCGAGTTTCATCCATGGGATGTGACCTCCTTAATGCTGAGCTTCCTTTTTTGAAATGAAATCCGCCAGTTTTGCCAATGATTCATCGTCGATCTCTGAAAGACGAAAGGCGGGCATGGCCCGGTTTCCGTTACGAACGATTGTGCGGATATAGCTCTACGGGAAGTTCACGATTGCGGATTTGTGGTCCGACATGGGTTTCATGACAATAAGCGCAAATTTTGGTGTAAATTTCTGCACCATCCTTCCACGCAAACCCAGCGCTAAGTTTCTCTTCTTGCGCTGACCATGCATTGTTGATCGCGGGAAAGATAATTACAAACATGAAACCGAATACTACGACTGCACTTCCCAATCTCGTTTCTTTCATACTGATCCTCCGCAGAATTTCAGTGAGATGTTTGATGGGTAATATGACGTATTTTTTAGAAGAGTTAATAAAGTTTTTTCGGCTACTGCCACAGAAAGCTCGTAACCTTTTTACCCATGATGCCCTGATTAAACACAACTTTAGCTGTCGGTGTGTCGGTACAGGCAATACCGTAACATACATGTAACGGTAATAGATGGTCTTCTCTAGGATGGCAATATCGAGCAGAGGGGGCTTTTTGCCATTCAATCAATCTTTGCTCGCGCTCCTCTGGCAGAAGATCTTTGCTGGTACACGTTTCTATCAGCCAGCTATCAAACTCATCGTTTTCTTTGTCGCCATCATTGCCTTTTGAAAAGAACTGCTTCAAATTATGAAAGGACATTCCTGAGCCGATAATCAGAACGTTTTTGTTTCTTAAAGAAGTGATAGCTTTCCCCAAATTAATATGCTGTCCTGGGTCTAAATTCTTGAGTAGGGATAACTGGATGCAAGGGATGTGCGCCTGCGGATACATCAGCATAAGCGGAATAAACATGCCGTGATCAAAGCCCCGTTGTTCGTTCAATTTAGCTGGAATTCCACTGGCTGTTATCAATTCAAGGATTTCTTTCGCGAGCCGTGGATGACCTGGAGCAGGATATTGAATTTGATATGCTTCCTTCAGGGAAGCCGTAATAATCATAGAGCAATTCAGGATAGCTGTTGCTCGTGATAGTTGCTTGCTCTTCTTCCCAGTGTGCACTGATCACTAAAATCGCCGACGGGTTGACCAAGTCTATTTACGATTTCTTTTAGAAAAGAAACCATTTTCTCATGCCCTTTATCACCCAGAATGGGTAATGGCCCTCCGCCATGTGGTATATACAAAACCGGTGAAAGCATCTCTGATGGTTGAATGCTCATATACTTATTCCCTATCGCAAGAAAAATTAATATATTCCAATCATGAGAGAGAATTTTTGTTGCATTCCCTCTTGAGAACTCGTCAGGCTAGTTTGCTGGTTATGTTTGCTACATGAGTCCCCTGAAAGCGAGCAATTTTTAATTCATTTTCTGACGGTTGGCGGCTGCCATCAGTTCCGGCAAGCGTGCCTGCCCCATATGGAGAGCCTCCGGTAATTTCACTCATATTCATGATTTCCTGGCAGGAATAGGGAACGCCTACAATGATCATGCCGTGATGCAATAAGGTTGTGTGAAACGAGGTGATTGTGGTTTCTTGACCACCGTGCTGGGTAGCAGTGGACGTGAATACGCTAGCGACTTTACCAATTAAGTTACCGTTGAGCCACAAGCGACCGGTCTGATCAAGAAAATTGCGCATCTGCGCGCACATATTGCCGAATCGGGTGGGTGTACCAAAGATGATCGCATCATAGTTCGGTAATTCATCTACTGTCGCAATCGGTGCTTCCTGATCAAGCTTGACACCAGCCTTGCGTGCCACTTCTTCTGGTATCAGTTCAGGCACACGCTTGATGGTAACTTCGGTCTCTTCAACGCTGCTGGCTCCTTCTGCTGCCGCTTTTGCCATTTTTTCGATATGACCATACATGCTGTAGTAAAGAACGAGAACTTTCGTCATGCTGTACCTCCTGATTTCATGGCTCGACTAATGGCTTGGATTCAATTCTCCATTTTTACTTATGATAGATCTTAATTCTTGAAAAAGGCTTTTATAATTTTTACTCCTGAATTAAATCTATAGCAATAAAAATTTTGAATATTTGATTGCATGCACTAACTTATCTCTGTTTAAAGTTTTTTAGAAACCCTTAATGAAGGGGCTAAATTATTAAATGTCGTTAAAGATGGATATGCTCAAATGCTGTGATATAAATATTTCTCTTAAGCAATTTATTACTTTAGCTTTATTTTGCAGCTGAGTTTTTTCTACCAGTCAGATTTAAGAGTTTTATGTTACGGCGTTGACCAATAACATTTTTGTAGACTGCCTAAATAGAGTATAAAGTCCAAAGCATAGGGAAAAGATATGACGACAAATGAAATTAAGGATCGTGCGATGGGGGCAATCATGGGTGCGTTCATTGGAGATGCGCTAGGCTTGGGTCCTCATTGGTACTACGATCTTAACGAGCTCCATCGCGATTACGGTGATTGGATAGATGATTATACTGATCCTAAGCCTGATCGCTATCATGTTGGTTGTAAAGCTGGACAATTATCTCAGGCTGGTTTTATCTTGGCACTGACCATTCGGTCACTTATCGAATGTGACGGATATAATGAAGACGACTTCTGCCGGCGAATGGATGAAGAATTGTTTCCGCTGCTCAATGGCACACCCGTGAGTGGTCCTGGGAGCTATACTAGTCAATCAATTCGCGAAGCATGGCGGCGCCGCGTCGAACAGAAATTACCTTGGGGACAAACAGGGGGGCATGCCGATACGACCGAGGCGATTGAGCGTACGCTTGCGATTGCTGTTCGTTATGCATTCCAGCCTGATGATATGGCAGCAGCTATTACCAACAATACGATGCTGACCCAGGCTGATCACATTGTCGTTTCGATGACGGTGGCTTTTGGAGCAGTCCTTGGGCATTTAGTACAGGGCCATATTCTCGATACCGAATTGTCAAAAAAACTTATGGAATTAGTAAAAAATGGCAAGCTCCCTTTTCATGCAGTAACGCATGACGATTTAAAGCCACCAAGACCTGGCGACCCAGATCCACCACGTGCCGGTCGTTTTGCTTCTCCGGATGCCTTGCTTACACCCTCTTATATAGCGGCAGCTGCGACAGATCCGGATATTCAGCTAGAGCCTGCGTGGAAAGTATCCATTGTGTATGGGATGCCTTGTGCAATCTATCATCAGATACCGGCAGCTTATTATTTGTCGGCACGGTTTCACAACGATTTTGAATCAGCTGTTCTTCATGCCATCAATGGTGGCGGACAGAATCAGGCGCGGGCGATTCTCACGGGGGCACTCACGGGTGCCCAAACTGGCCTATCTGGAATTCCACAGCGATTTCTTGATGGACTTGAGGGACATGCTGATCTTATAAGACTGGCTGATAATCTCGCGTCTCAGGTTGGTAATTCCTGAGCTTATATTGAAATTTATTCCCTTACTTATCAATGTAATCTAGGTTCTGAAGTTATAAGTGTGTTTTGAAAAGGAATCCACCAAAGCTTTGGTGTAGCTTAACTTCGTAGACGGAGTAGCACTGATGCGTTGGGACGTAGCAGGAATTTGTGTCGCGCTGATAGGTACAGCCACCATTGTGTTACAGTTCATAGCAGACGCACAGCGTGTATGCGTGAGAAGTTGCCTTTGGTGAATCGATTCTAAGTTCAATTTTACATTTTCCGAATAGAGAATAGTTTCCTCCACCTACCAATGATGAAAATAAACCGCTTGATTAGTTCGCGCGTAATCCATTGACTTTTATCATCTAAAAAATACAAACTTGCGGACTTCGCGCTTGCATGAAGGGTAGGGGTGGAGAGAATAATGGCGCAAAGAGCGAAAAAATGAGCGAATTTGTGGGATTTCTTAAAACCTCGAAGTCCGCAAGAATCCGCATGAGCCTGCGCAAACACGCAAGAGTAGGCGAAAAAAAACCAACCGAATGAAGGGTTGGTCTTTGGTGTTGGTGGAGATGTCGGGAATTGAACTGAAGTCCACATTCGCTCTGCTTTATTTATTCTAATTAGTCGGCCCTGAAATATCGACAAGCTATTGATATTAGGAATAGATTTTATTCATTGCGATGATCATGCCGACCAGAAATGTTAAAATATTCAAGTGTTTTCTGGTCGAAATGGTGATTAAAAATGCTAAGAAGTAGCAGTACGATGCATCAACAGAATTGGTTTGGAACGGATTTGTTGATGCAACTTGATCTTGCTGATCCATTGTTGAAGCTTGCATCAGCGATACCGTGGCAAGATTTTGAAGCATCCTTCGCCATTCATTACACGGCATTGACTAAGCATCAGGTAAGCCGATTCGTTTGATGATTGGGCTATTGATACTGAAGCAGTTAGAGAATTTGAGTGATGAATCGGTGGTATTGCAATGGAAGCGTAATCCTTACTACCAGGCATTTTGCGGCATGAAAGAATTCCAGCAGAAGTTGCCTTGCCATAGCACGGAGCTGGTGTATTTTCGCAAGCGTATCGGTGCTGGAGGCGTAGATCGGATTTTTCAAATGAGCGTTGGTCTGCATGGGGACTCGGCGCTGGAAGATGCTGTTCATGTGGACACGACTGTACATGAGAAGAACATCACCTACCCAACCGATAGCAAGTTGGCGATCAAGATCATCAATCGCCTCAACAAGATTGCCAAAGCGCATGATGTTACCCGGCGACGCACTTTCGTCAAAGAAGTAAAATCATTACGCCTGGCTATCCGACATTTTCGTCACCTCACCACAAGAGCGAAGGCAAAACGAGCACTCAAGCGGTTGAGAACTATTGCTGGAATTTTGCTACGGGAATTACGCAGAGAATGGCCGCAATATTGTTTGTTTGAGAGTTACCAAAGAGATTTCCTTCTGTATGAGCGGATTCTTGCGCAGCAACCGAAGGATACAAACAAGATCTATTCGTTGCATGAACCGCAAGTGTACTGCGTGGCCAAGGGGAAAGACCACAAACAATATGAGTACGGCAGCAAAGCATCGATAGCCAGTACCGCAAAAGGCAATTTGATTGTCGGCGTTGTCAGCCACGAACAGAACCGGCATGACAGTCATACTTTGCCTGAAATATTGCGCCATGTGGAGCAATCGCGTGGGAAAGCTGCCCAGCAAGCCGTATGCGACCGCGGCTACCGTGGTAAACGCGAAGTCAATGGCACTCAGATCATTCTACCTGGAAAAGCATTGAAGCAGGATACCCGGCACCAGAAAAACAAGAAGCGTAAACAGTGTAGGAGACGCGCAGCAATTGAACCGATTATCGGTCACCTGAAATCGGATTATCGAATGGCGAGAAACTATCTGAAAGGTGCTGTGGGTGATCGCATCAACCTGCTGATGGCTGCTGTCGCCTGGAATCTGAAACAATGGCTGTTAGCCACTTTTTTACTCTATTTCCCGTGGCGAAGAGTGCAAACCACACAAATTCTTGGATGGAAGAGAACCAAACCGCTCGATTTTGGCTTTATGAGTACACTGCCTTTTGAAACTGCTGATCCATGATGGTCATTGAGGCAGTTTTTCAGGATCGACTATACTACGAAATGGAGTGATGTGCCCATAGCACATGCTTCCTGATTGTATCAGGTACTCCCGTTTATTGAATTTTTCCAGAATGGTAATGCTGGCCTATTCAAGAGGGGATTGCATGTCATATTTTATGATATTTTGGACTCCACAAAACTCAGCATACATCAAATTTGTACTAGTTCGATTACTCACCTTTGGTTTGTCTTCAGTTTTATTTTTTGCTAGCTTGTTTTCCCTGCCCATCCAACGCTTCAGAAGACAACCATTCCATGCGCTAACTGCTAACCCACGTTGCCTGGCTGAGAGGATCGTCAAGAGTAAAAGTGATACCGACTAAGCGTATATCGTTATTTAGCATAGCCATGTATGAACCTGTACTTCCGTCATCCCAGCTAATTTTAAAGTCAGCGATGGATCCAAAGCTAGTTCCAGTCAGTGTTCCATCCAAATTACCAACATCTTCTTCATCAGTAGTAACGCTTCCAGTAAGATGAGTGCCATCTAACGTAGAATTAACGAACAGATTTTCATCATTACCCTGTAAAATTTGCCAACTACCATTAACATTGATTGACATGATTTTTACTCCTTATTGCGTATATGTACTAGTTCAGATCAACTTATACAGTTACCAAATTGACTGAATATCAGTGCAAAATGGGATTTGGTTTAAGTTTCTTACTACTCCAAATCTTTTTTACGCTAAGCAAGGTATCCGTAGAGTTCTTCTATTTCATATCTTACTCTGACGTATTTATTACAATATCTAATGATTGATCCACCTTTTTATATAATTCATGCTAAGGAACAAGAAAAAGGTAGTCAATAATGCATTAGCATACATTTTTTATTCCCTAAGCTTCTTTTTAATGAAGATAAAATTTGTTATGAGTTGTTTAGTTACGAGGAAAGCTTAAGGTTTTAATTTGTGTAAAGCAAGGGGTGGTGATTGATGCGATGCCTAGATGCATTGCTGGGCATGATCCGTGAAGAGTATTCTCCGCTTTCATTGGCGCAGTATTAAGTGATTACGAGTTGATCATTTTGTTATAAGTGGTGGATCGTTCGATCAAACCTAAACACGGGCATATAGTGCTAGCGGTAATTAACAGTGAATATACTGTAAAGCGATTGTATGCCTACGATGGCGTGATCGAATTGCACTCTGAGAATCCAACATATCAACCCATCCGTTTCAGCGAAAATGATGAATTGCAAGTGTGGGGAATTGTAGTGGGAGCAGTAGCACACTTTATCGTATGAACATGTCTACTGGCTTAGCGAAGTTGTTGATAATAAAAGTTAATAATAAATAATGCCTACCGTACTAGTCTAGTGCAAAAATTGCACTAGTTCAATCATTCGTAAAAATATGTATTTAATCTGACGTATTGAGAAATAAAATTGAATAAACACTGACAATCTGCATAATTGAAATTACTGCTTCGTGCCAAAACCAGCAAGCCAATTTCTTTCAATAAATCCTCGAATAATCTGCCTAAATAATATTAGACTGCCAAAAAGTCAAAGTGTAGACTTGTGTCATAAACGAGTGCACACATCGCACGATGTAGGGAGAGCATAGAAATCGGACATCCGTTCGCATAGATCTGTAGAGCAGTGCGAGGATACATTCATTTAGAGATGTTGTTACCGGGCTAGCAGGAGGGAACGCATGAGACTCAGAAAATTCATTATTCTCGACGGTATTATGGTAGCGCTGCTCCTGGCTGGATGTGCATCACCTCCGGAACGAGTGCTGTCACAAAAGGCTCCGGCATATGCCACGTTGCCAAATGGACATGCTCCGCTGAATCCGGACCAGGTTTCGCCCCTTTACGCTACGCTTACGTTGGGTAGCGGCGAGACTGTTATACGTAACCGAGAGCGCAAACGTGGGCATGCCCTCAATTTGCTGTCCCTCTCAGGCGGTGGCCAAAATGGTGCCTTCGGTGCCGGCTTCCTGGCTGGTTGGCGCGAAAGTGGTCAACGACCCGAGTTCGATATCGTCGGCGGTGTGAGCACCGGCGCTTTACTGGCGACCCACGCTCTGCTCGGCACCCCGGCCGATGACGCGCAACTCGAAGAGATGTACACGCAAGTCACCAAAAAAGACATCTATCGGGACAGAAGCATCTTCAGCCTCGCGTTCGGCGCTGATTCGCTGTCAGACACCGCACCGCTCCGAGCGCTCATCGCCAAACACATCACCGCGAAGACCTTAGAACGCGTGGCTGCCGCTTACGACGACAACCGGCTCCTGTTTGTGGGCACGACCAACGTCGATTACAGCCAGACCTGGATCTGGAATATGACGCTAATCGCGAAGGACGGAAACCTCAAGCTTTATCGTGAGGTATTGCTCGCCTCTGCATCATTTCCCATCGTCTTTCCGCCGGTGGAAATCGATGGTCATCTGTTCGTCGATGGGGCCGCCCGTTCGAATGTTGTTATCCCGGGGATGGGGTTGACAGAGCGCCCCAAGCCTCCGCTGTATGGGCCGGGTAATGTGTACCTGATTGATAATGGCAGGCTTAAGAGTCCTCCCGCGGCCTTGCGCAGAGCCATCGGCGACGTGGCGGCCACGACGGTCAGCGTGATGATGGACCAGTCTATGCTAACGGCTTTGACGCGATCCTATGTCGGGGCTCAGCTTCTAGGCTACAACTTCAAAATAGTTGCAGATCCCAGACAGCGTAAACGTTGGAAAGGATCCACTCGCCTTTGACCCGAAACAGATGCGTGCAGCATTTGATGCGGGGCGTGCGCTCGGAAAGCAGCCCGATCCCTGGTCGACCGTTCCACCCAACCTCGGCGATATTCCCGCTTGGGCATTGGAGGCGATAAAGGAGCGTTATTGAGACGAAATTTCCAATGTGGTGATTTTCTTGGGTGATCGCATGCCAGCGGGTAGCGTACATTCCCGCGTCCTATGCAGGGTTAAGACTTATCGCCGATATCTTATTCTATTTCGCGTTATAATATGTAATAATAAGTCATCCAGGCTCACGTAAATGGATGACAATTATGGTAAGACCAGCAAGTGGTGAAGAGCATCTTGAATTGGCCCGAAATGCGGTACGGATCGCTAAAACAGCCGATGAACTGCGTAGCGCACAGGCTTTACTGCTGCCACTCGAATCGGGTCTGAGTCTGGAGCAGACGGCCATTGCTATTGGTCGATCAAAAGGCAAGACCTGCACACTGCGTACAAATTACTGCAAGCGAGCCACTGGAAGAATGGCTGCGCCCGTTGCCAAGCGTAATCTGCGTAATCGGGCGAACCGATCGCTTGAAGAAGAGAAGGTGCTGTTGCAGGAGGTATTTGACAGTGCCGGCGTTGGGGGCGTATTGGTGGTTCCGCCGTTTGCCGATAAGTTGCGCCAGAAGATGGGTGTCCCGCTTTCGCTTTCGGCCATATACCGAATGCTTGCGCGCCATGGTTGGCGTAAGATTGCGCCCGATACCACCCACCCGAAAGGAGATCTCTTAGTCCGGGAAGACTGGAAAAAAAACTCCCCGGGGTGCCGGGTCAAGCGATAACAGAGTTTGCTGTGCCTCGCCCCATGCGGCTGATGTTTCAAGACGAAGCACGATTTGGCCGCATCAGCGACTGCCGTCGCGCATGGGCGCCTCGTCCAGTGCGTCCGCTAGTCAAGGCTATGCTTACCTGCGAGTACACCTACGCTTATGCGACAGTCTGTCCGCTGGACGGAAAGTTTGACAGCTTGGTATTACCGAATGTCAACACTGAGTGCATGCAAATCTTTCTTGATGAAATCGCCAGGCGCTACCCCAATGAGAATATCGTTATGGTGATGGACGGTGCTGGCTGGCATCGCAGCCATTCGCTGACGTTAGCTGAGAATCTTCGCTTGCTGCTACTGCCACCTTATTCACCTGAACTCAATCCAGTCGAGCACCTGTGGGATGAGTTGCGCGAAAAGAACTTTCATAACCGTGTATTTGACAGCATCGGCGCGCTCGAATCTCATTTGGTTGATGCACTTCGACATATGGAGGAAACTACGGATGTGGTGAAATCAATCGCCGGATGGGATTGGATAATTAATTCACTTTGTAACGCTAATTAGAATTAGAGCTTTGGCTGGAAAAAACAGGACGAGACGGCAACCTGCTAAAAGTCGATCCCCAGGATGAGGCAAGCCCGCTTTACTGGGGTACTATTCTGGAACCGATCGTCGCTGCGCATTATTCCCAGAAAACCAGTCATCGGGTGCGACGGGTCAATGCGATGCTGCAGCATCCCGATTTGCCCTGGATGCTGGCCAATATCGATCGCGAAGTCATCGGCGACAGCAATGTGCAAATTCTCGAATGCAAGACAGCGGGCATCCATGGCGCAAAACTGTGGAAAGAGAGCGTACCGGAGTATGTTCAGCTGCAGATTCACCATCAGTTAGCGGTAACCGGCATGAGTTCCGCTGATGTGGCGGTGTTAATTGGCGGACAACAGCTGGAGATACATCGAATTCAGCGGACGAAGCCTTAATCGATCGCCTGATTGGGTTGGAGCAGGCCTTTTGGCATTACGTTGAATCTGATACACCACCTCCGGCGGATGGTTCCAAATCGGCAGATTTGGCTTTGCGCTGTTTATACCCGGCAGACAGCGGTACCACCCTGGATTTCAGTCAGAATCTAATGCTATCAAAAACTTTTGCTGATCTTATCAGCGTCCGCCAGCGTCTAGCAGAGTTACAGAAACTGGAAGCGCAATACAAACAGTCCATCCAGAAGGTCATGGGCGAGGCCAGTCGGGCAAAGTTCACAGCAGGGGAGGTCATTTGGAGAAAAAGCAAAGACAGTGTCTCCTCGATGTGACCAGTCTACTCCAAGAGCAGCCTGATCTGTTGCAACGCTACTCAATGAACAAAACAGGCAGCCGCCGTTTTGTTGTTATCGATTCAGCTCAATCGCTTTGACTCTGTGTTCAACGTACTTTTGCATCTGCCCGGGATACATGATCGGGCAGATCGATCAAACTACTATAAAGGAGCATAGCATGTTAAAAGGATTAACCATCACACCGCCAATTTTGGGAAGAATATCCATCGGCAAGATCGTCGAGAAAAATGGCAAGCGTCTGCCGGAAAAGGATGATCAATTCACCATCACCAGCCAGATTCAGAATAGGGAAGGGTGGCTGCCGCATCCGTATGATGAAGGGTTACGCAAGGCGCAAGGCGGAAAGATTCGCAGTATCCCGATCCGTCTGATGTTCAATGAACTGGATTTGAATTTTCGTGCGGAATACACTTTGTTCGATAGAAATTCCGGCAGACCCTTGTGCGTCGGCAATGGTGAAACCTGTCGGCGCAGAACGGAAGAGGGGGTGGCTTCTTTTCCTTGTCCCTCACCGGATAGTTGTGCTCTTGCCAAAGGTGGAGCCTGCAAGCCTTACGGCAGATTAAATGTGGTGATAGGTGATGATGACACCCCTTGGGAAGTTTTATTTTTCGCACAACCGGATTTAACAGCATCCGCACTCTGGCCGCACGTTTGCATTATTTACAGGCCACTTCCGGCAATCGCTTATCCTGTCTTCTGCTAGAGTTGCGCCTACGGGGGAAATCAACGCTGCAGAGCTATAATACACCGATTTATTACGTCGATATCACAGTACGCAGTGACCTGAGCATGGAAGAAACTTTGGCTCAAGCTCGACGAATTGATGACGAACGGCAGGAATCTGGATTTGATCAGAATGCCCTGGACCATGCGGCTCGTCTGGGGCTGAGCAATGGCGCTTTCGAAGAAGGAGAAGATGATGGCAGTGCTGTGATCGAGGAATTTTTTCTTGTTGAGGATGGAAATGAGGTAGCTGAAGAGAAGACAACTTTACCTATTTCTAAGGTATCGAATTATCCAAGCAATCACACATTGCTGGTAACAAAACTGGAAGCAAAAGTGCGGGCTTTAGGTGAGGGAGTTTGTTCTTGAAGTTAGTGATTAAATTCAAATTTTTTATTTATATCCTAAATTCTATGCAGAATAGTGTACAAGAAATGGTGCTACTATAAGAATAAAATAGGCACAGAAAAGCGAGATCAGGCTGGTATAACCGATATTCTGAAAGAATCTTTTATACTGCCGCCAGGAATGTTAACGTTTGTGGGAGATCATTTAATGAACAAACATTATCTCAGTCCGCTTTTTTCTCCTCAATCGGTAGCCGTGATTGGTGCGAGTAATCGTATAGATTCGGTTGGATGGGTCGTGTTTAAAAACATGCTGGACAGCGGTTACCAGGGCAAGCTCTATGCGGTCAACCCGAATCACCCTGAAATCCAAGGTCAGCGTGCCTACGCCGGTATCGAGCAGATTGAGGAAATAGTTGATCTGGCTGTCATTATCACCCGGGCAGTAACCGTGCCGAACATTATTGAGACGTGTGGCAAGCACGGTGTGCGGTTTGCCTTAGTGTTGTCGGCAGGTTTTAGTGAAACCGGGCCACAAGGAGCTGCGCTTGAACGCGCTATAGTAGAAAACGCACGGCGGTATGGTATGCGGCTTATCGGCCCCAACTGCCTGGGTATTCTCTGTCCGGCAACAGGATTGAATGCTACTTTCAGCAAGGGAGGGGCAAAAGCTGGTGGATTGGCATTGATTTCTCAGTCTGGAGGTGTTTGCACTGCAATTATGGACTGGGCGCGACCAAATGATGTTGGTTTCTCTAGTATCATTTCCTTGGGCGCTGCAGCAGGGATGGATTTTGGTGAGATGCTCGATTACCTCGCATCTGACCCGCATACCGAATGTATTTTACTCTATATCGAGGGCATTCAGCATGCACGCCGCTTTATGAGCGCGCTGCGTGCGGCGGCTAGAGTCAAGCCTATCTTCATCGTCAAAGCAGGTCGTCATGAAGCCGGCTCTAAAGCAGCGTTTTCCCATACGGGTGCGCTGGTTGGTTCGGATGATGTCTTCGATGCTGCCCTACAACGCGCAGGGGCCGTGCGAGTGAATACTATCGTGCAATTATTTTCTGCTGCCAAAGCACTCTCGACTCATATCCGCCCCGGTGGAAATCGGTTGGCGATTGTGACCAATGGTGGCGGACCCGGTGTCATGGCGACTGACCGGGCTGCTGAATTGGGAGTGACCATCGCTGCGCTTTCTGAAAATACATTAACTCAGTTAAATGCAGTGCTACCAGCTACCTGGTCACATGGTAATCCGCTGGATATCATTGGTGATGCAACTGCGGAACGTTATCGCCATGCTGTCACATACTGTATGCAGGATGATGGCGTGGATGGTGTGCTGGTGATCCTGACGCCGCAAGCGATGACTCAGCCACTGGAGGTGGCGCAAGCGGTTATTGAGACTGCTGGCAAGTTTGACAAACCGCTTATTGCTTGTTGGATGGGAGAGGGACAAGTGGCTGAAAGCAGGCAGGTTTTTAACCAGGCAAAAATATCCAGTTTCCGTACACCGGAACCCGCGGTTGAAGTATTTTCATTCATTTCTGCCTATTATCAGAATCAGAAGTTGCTCATGCAGACACCAGGCCCGATATCGCATCACCGTGTGCCGGATGAAGAAGGTGCACGCTTATTGATTGAAGGTGCATTGGCAGAGCATCGTAAAGCCCTGAATGAAATGGAATCCAAAGCGATTTTGGCAGCATTTCATATCCCGATTGCCAAATCCATGGTAGCACGTACCTCTCACGAAGCGTTATTAATTGCTGAAGAACTAGGCCTGCCAGTCGCTATGAAAATCAATTCACCTGATATTACGCATAAATCAGAGTCCGATGGAATTCGTCTCAACCTCGGTAATGCACAGGCAGTCCGGTCAGCCTATCACGACATTATCCAGTCGGTGCAAAAGAAAAATCCCAATGCTAGGATTGACGGTATCGTAGTAGAGTCGATGGTGATCAAACCCAATGGTCGGGAATTGATGATTGGGGTGGTCACTGATCCGGTATTTGGCCCGGTCATCACCTTCGGAGCAGGGGGCGTGCTAATTGAAGTGCTGGGCGATCACGCGGTTGCTCTTCCGCCACTGAACGGTTTCCTGGTTAAAAATATGATTCAACGCACACGTATTTCCAAACTTCTTTCGACTTTCCGCAATATGCCACCTATCAATATGAACGCGCTGGAAAGCATACTTTTGCGCGTGTCGGAAATGGTATGTGAACTTCCGTGGATCAGGGAAATGGATATTAATCCTTTAATTGTCGATGAAAGCGGTGCCTGCGCGGTGGATGCACGTATGGCTGTGGATTATCTGCCACCTTCTGTCGACCGCTACGCGCATATGGTGATCCATCCTTATCCTACACACCTGATTACGCACTGGCAATTGCCAGATGGCATCAACCTGACGATACGCCCTATTCGTCCGGAAGATGCAGCGCTAGAGCAGGAATTTATACAAGGTTTATCAGCCGAATCCAAATATTTTCGATTTATGGACACGTTGCAGGATCTCTCGCAGAGCATGTTAGTGCGATTCACACAAATTGATTATGACCGTGAAATGGCGTTGATTGCTGTGCTGGAGCAGGATAATCAGGAAAAGGAATTGGGCGTGTGCCGTTATATGGCCAGTGCCGATGGTAACTCCTGTGAATTTGCCATTGTGGTAGCAGACGAATGGCAAAGAAAGGGAATCGGCAACAAGCTTATGAATTGCTTGTTCGATGCGGCCCGTGCCAAAAGGATCAAGATTATGGAAGGAGAAGTACTAACAATCAATCGATCTATGCTGGAGTTGGTACGCAGACTGGGGTTCAAAATCAGTACTAGCGAGAAGGACGCCGCTATTAAGCACATTGTCAAGCAACTTTGATTAAGAAACTGCTTGGAAACTCATGTTTTATATCAAGCGCCTGAACATAATGCGGGTCATGACGAGGTAAATCTAGGTTTCATCCATCCCAGTGATGTGCTCGTATCTTTTACAAAGTTTGAGTAAATGACTCAGCCAGTCAAAAGTGCACTCAACTACCCAGCGACGAGGCAGTAGCAAAAACTTACTGATTTCCCTAAGATGATTTGTTAAGCAAGTGGCAAAGCGTTTTTGCGTAGGTATAGCCAGTGTGACGCGCTGGATCAAAACTCCCGATCCCAGGACAGCCCGCAACAAGCCTTCAACCAAGATAGACACCGGAATATTGGCGCAAGACGTGATGGAACATCCAGAAGCGTATCAGTCCGAGTGCACCAAACGGCTTGGAGTTAGCATCCAGGGCATTATTCATGCTTTAAGGCATCTGGGCGTGACTTATAAAAAACTGCATCACTCAAGGGCCCGCGAAAAAGAGCGGTACATATTCCAGAGAAAAATTGAAGGCTATGAACGCGCAGGCCGCGTCATTGTTTACTTTGATGAAAGCGGCTTTACTCACGATATGCCGCGCACACATGGCTATGCGCCTGTGAATGAGCGTTGCTATGGTGTAAAAGATGGGCATGCAAGAAGCCGAACCAATGTCATCGGCGCCCTGATCCAAAAGATGCTCCTGACCGTTGGTGTTTTCAGCCAATATCAACACCGACATCTTTCAGCATGGGTTACGCAGGATCTTTTGCCAAAACTCCTACCCGCTGCATAATCGTCATGGACAACGCGACGTTCCACAAACGACAGTATTTCAAAACTGCCTTCGCCAATGCCGGGCACATACTTGAATACTTGCCGACTTATTCTCCAGACTTCAATGACATTGAGCCAACAGTCCAAAGCAATCAGAAAAGAAAGAAGAATGCTCCATTGTGCAGCTCTTTACCGTCTATGCACTTTAAATTGTTTTATATGGGATTAGCCTGAATATTGCACGAAGAAAAGTGGCAAATCCATGATAATTCTTTATAATTCAGTTACCTATGCTGAATAAAGAAAAGGAATTGCCAGTGACAAAGTGTACCCGGGAATCGTTTAATTTTCCAGATGTAAAAAAGCGTACTGTTGAAGTGAATTTCCAGGGTGGCGATATTACTTCAGATGGTGGCGTCATGTTATTGCGGCAGGTGGATAAGCACATTGGGCTGAGTAAAGCGGTTGCTCAGGCGCTGGAAGATAATCGTCGGCAGGCAAGCTGTCAGCATGATAGTTTGGCGCTATTGCGCCAACGGGTTTATGCGTTGGCATGTGGCTATGAAGACCTCAATGATCATCAGCAATTACGCCATGATTTGGCGATTCAATCAGCGGTTGAACGCGAAGAGATATTAGCGAGCAGTTCTACCTTATGCCGCTGGGAGAATCAGGCGAATCGACTAACAGCCTGGCATATTCATCAAGTAATGATAGAACGGTTTGTGGCTTCCTTCAAACGAGTGCCCAAAGAACTGATGCTAGATTTTGATGCTACTGATGATGCGGTCCATGGCAAACAGGAAGGCCGCTTCTTTCATGGTTATTATGATCACTACTGTTTTTTGCCACTGTATGTATTCTGCCAAGATCAACTGCTGGTGAGCTACTTGCGGCCAAGCAATATCGATGGGGCAAAACATGCCCGGGCTATTCTATCATTGCTGGTAAAACGGCTCAGGCAAAGCTGGCCTGCAGTTCGTATCATTTTTCGAGGTGACAGTGGTTTTTGCCGCCGCAGAATGCTGGCATGGTGCGAGCGCCATGATGTAAGCTATATCGTGGGTATCGCCCAAAACAAGCGATTGAATGAGATCACTGCGCAATGGCAGCAAGCAGCAGAGAAGCAATATGCCACATCAGGTGAGAAAGTACGCTGGTTTGGTGAATTTCACTATGCTGCCAAGAGCTGGCAGCAGCTACGGCGCATCATCGTTAAAATCGAGCATACTGAGAAAGGCAGTAATCCACGTTATGTGGTCACCAATCTGACCGGTAAACCGCAGCTTCTCTACGATAAGATTTATTGTTTACGCGGTGAAATGGAAAATCGCATTAAAGAACAACAGCTTGATCTGTTTGCCGACCGCACCAGTTGCCATCGGCTTTAGGTCAAATCAATTTCGTCTGCTTCTGTCCTCGCTAGCTTATTCTAATTGGCGTTACAAAGTGAATTAATTATCCGGTCCCATCCGGCGATTGATTTCACCACATCCGTAGTTTCCTCCATATGTCGAAGTGCATCAACTAAATGAGATTCGAGCGCGCCGATGCTGTCAAATACACGGTTATGAAAGTTCTTTTCGCGCAACTCATCCCACAGGTGCTCGACTGGATTGAGTTCAGGTGAATAAGGTGGCAGTCGCAGCAAGCGAAGATTCTCAGCTAACGTCAGCGAATGGCTGCGATGCCGGCCAGCACCGTCCATCACCATAACGATATTCTCATTGGGGTAGCGCCTGGCGATTTCATCAAGAAAGATTTGCATGCACTCAGTGTTGACATTCGGTAATACCAAGCTGTCAAACTTTCCGTCCAGCGGACAGACTGTCGCATAAGCGTAGGTGTACTCGCAGGTAAGCATAGCCT
>CAWFHT010000006.1:0-108774 GCA_963815685.1 uncultured beta proteobacterium | reverse complement strand
GGGTCTGTTGACGTTTTAAGATAAGTATTTCATAGATAGAAACAAACTCGTAATATTGGGGTTCCTATACACCAACAAAACGAGTTTGCGATGCCCCGATTGATGCTCAATGATGAGTTCTGGTCGAAGCTAGAGAAGATTCTGCTTCAAGAAGCGATTTATAACAAGCGCAATCTGCGCATGACGGTAGAAGGAATACTGTATCGAATGCGGGTTGGCTGTCCGTGGCGAGACCTGCCCAAGGCGTTCGGCCGCTGGAATTCCATCTATAAAAGATTCAATGCATGGTCATTGAGCAGGAAATGGCTCAATATTTTCAAAGCATTGGCTATTGATCCGGATTGGGAATGGGAATTTATTGATGGCAGCTATGTTAAAGCGCATCAGCATAGTGCGGGAGCAGCGAGTCAAGAATCGCAGGCTATTGGCAAAAGCCGTGCAGGCAATACCACAAAGATCCATTTAGCGGTCGATGGTTATGGCTTGCCGGTTGAGTTAGAAATCACCGGCGGAGAAGTCAATGACTGTTCTGCAGCACCTGATTTGATTGCCAGGTTGCCTGACGCAAAAGCGATTGTTGCGGACAAGGGCTATGACAGCGAATGTATACGGGAACAGATAACGCAGAAAGGAGCTCGGGCTGTGATACCGAGAAAGCGCAACTCGTTGAAGGGTAATGCAGATATGGATTGGGGTTTATATAGATACCGGCATTTGGTGGAGAATGCTTTTGCCCGGCTAAAGCAGTATCGGGCAATAGCGACACGATACGACAAATTGAAGCGAAATTACGAGAGTATGGTAGCCATGGCGTGTGGATATCTGTGGCTACCTATGTGAAATGTCAACAGACCCTAGGTAGAAGTTTACGCGCGGCACATCGGCGGATTCAATATCATCCAGCCGCATAATTTCATTCTTGATATAAAAATCCAGCTCCCGGCGCAGGAAGCCACCGAGGTCTTTATGGATGAAATAATCCATAGTATTTCGGGGATGTGTATGGGTTAGATAGCGGCGTAGTAGTGTGCGATCTTGCGCCTTCCCGATGGCTTCTAGCACGATTTTTTCTGCCTCATCAATGCATCTTTCCTGCCATTTATTGCTTTGATCAGATTTATCAGGATCAGGGCGATATTCAAACTGCATGATTAGATCATCGCCATCCATCTTAATCGGTTCATACTTGTGAATTAGGAAGTACCGCTCCGTCTTGTGGGTGATTTTGACGTTGCCATGCTCGCCCTCGGCGGCATCGACAATTCGGCAGTGAATCTTACGCTCTTCCTGTTCAAACAGGCTTCTCAACTCCGGTGCATTGGCAAGATTGAAGGTGAAGTTTGTCAGATATTCAGACGTTTTAATATCATATTGATCACGGTTTGCCCAGTGCAGATATACTTCACGCCCGTCATAGGGTACAGCATAAGGCGCGGCCTTGCCGTCTGTCTCCCGCGCATAGTAGCGGAGGCTCATAAAATCGCCGTTATCGTAGTAACGCTCAAAGAAACGGAACAGATGATCGTAAATCTCACCTTCACTATTGCCAGCATCTCTTACGGCATCATAGGCAGCTTTGGTTTTTTTGACAGGTTCGGTTTCCTCAGGGGTTGATGAGCCATATTCCTTTGCTTGCTTGATTGCTGCTTCATAGGCAAGCCGTGCATCCTAGATGCGCTTTTCGTCAGCCTCTCCGAATGCATCCTTGATGATTTTCAGCAAGTCGTTTTGCAGGAAACTGGAAACGCAATCTGCTTGTGCGTGCATGATCCGGTAGAAGCCAAAATCTAGACCGGGTTGGCTCAGCTGGAATAGATCCCCTAACAGGGTAATCAGACGTTCTTTTTGTCTCTCGACGTTCGTCATAGTTTCTTCTTTTTCCTTATACTACTTTCCAACGGATTGTGAACAAATCTTGTATTTCTGTTTTTGCTTGAGTTTCTGTTCCAACGCGGCAATCCGTTCATCCCGCTTTTCAATAATTTCATCTTCGACCTCAAAAATCTCCTGTCTTTAACGACGCTGAAGTTTTTCTAGCTCAAGTATTTCAGTTTGAATACGTTTTGCTCTTCGATAGAAGAGGCTAGTTTTGATTCCCGTTTAAAAGGATAAAAATAAGAGGAGTCTTGTACCCTCAAAGATAAGAAAACTGACGGCTCAGACAAAATCTCTTACGCCCTCAGTCTTAAGATGTAATCCCTGAATTCATCGGCGTGCATCTTGCCTCGTAACGTATTAGCAATATTCCAAAACTGTTGCTGTAACTGACGACGCTGTTCTTCTAACATGATTCCTTGTTGCACTTAAAAAAGTGCGTATATGGTAGCGTCAATCAAGTTATTACGCACCTTAACAAGGTGCTATTAGATTCTTGTAACCCTGTTTTTGTTAGGCGTGTTTGGAATAAAAGTCAGTCTATGCCGTCTCTAACAATTCCTCTTGGGTTTTTAGTTAGTTGAAAAAATCTGCTTAGTTTCCCTTTGATTCTTAGTTTTTAATATTAATAATAATAATTAAGTGTAAGTCAATTAAGGTATATCTAGATAAATTAATTAAAAATCAATAAGAAGAAAAATTTTTCTTTAATGTATAAGCGGAGTATTTTTCTTGGATAATTTGTGGATAACATTCAGGGATTAATTTTAGTTCAAGTTATCCAAAAACTATTCAGATTTTACGCACAAGATATCAGTATCAATCTCGAAGGATGTTTTTAGCCGCAATTAAAGATTTATAGACGTGCGAAATTGCTAGCTGGCCGAGGAAAATCGTATGACGCAGAGACTTTGACGATGGATGCACTGACAGCCACCTATTCCAAGAAAGACTCTGCCCCTGTCCTGATGTATCATTGATTCTTATTGGCTTGTCCGTTCACTTACTTAGACCCCGCTTAACCCGGCAACTATGGCAAAACAAACTTACGATGAATCCTCAATCCGAGTCCTGCGCAAACTGGAACCTATCCAGTTGCGACCGGGCATGTACACTCGAACTACAGACCCAACGCACATGGTGGTAGAGGCCATCGATAACGCTGTTGATGAGGCAATGGCTGGGCATGCCAGGGATATCGAAGTGACCCTTTACCGGGACAGATCTGTCGCTGTCGCAGATGACGGACGCGGCATTCCAGTCGGTCTGCATCCGGAAGAAAAAGTTCCGACCATACAAGTCGTGTTCCAGGTTATTCATTCCGGCGGTAAGTTTGCCAAAGGCGATGCGGACAGCAGTTATAAATTCACCGGCGGCCTGCACGGCGTTGGCGTTTCAGTAACTAATGCGCTCTCCTCCCGTCTGGAAGTTGAAGTCAAACGTGAAAGCAAGCAGTACCGCATCGTCTTTGCCGAGGGTGAAGTCATCGAACCGTTAACCGTGATCGGCAATTGTAGTGCACGTAACACCGGCACCGTACTCCGCATCTGGCCCAATGCAAAGTATTTCGATTCCCCCTCACTCCATCAGGGGGAGCTGGAGCACCTCTTACGTGCCAAGGCGATGCTTCTGCCAGGCGTTAAAGTGCTGCTCAACATTGAAACGGCCACGGGTTTCGATGTTAAAGAATGGCATTTTAGTGGAGGAATTGCGCAGTACCTTGATCAGATGATTGCCGAGGATGAGCCGATCGCGCTTGCCTTTTGCGGTGAAAAGTATCTAGCCGCCAACGAAACCTTCTCTGATGGTGAGGGGGTGCAATGGGCGCTGGCATGGGTTGCAGGCTCAGGAGGAGGAGAATCCTATGTCAACCTGATCCCGACGATGGGAGGCGGGACGCACGAGGCAGGCTTGCGCGATGTGGTATTCAACAGCGTGCGCACTTTCGCAGAACAGCATGGGCTGATGCAGCGCAACGTAAAGCTGGCGGCCGAGGATGTATGGGCAAGGCTGCGCTTCGTCCTGGCAGTCCGGATGGTTGATCCGAGTTTCTCGGGCCAGACCAAGGAAAAGCTGTCCTCGCGCGAGGCAGTCAAATTGGTAGGAGTAGCCATGAAGGACGCGCTGGATTTATGGCTCAACGAGCATGTGGCAGAAGCGTCGAAGATTGCCGAGCAGGCTATCAAGAACGCCATCGACCGCGGCAAGACCAGCAAAACAGTAGAGCGCAGAAAAGGTTCCGGCGTGGCGGTCATGCCAGGCAAACTGACCGATTCCGAACTGACCGGCCCCAACGCCGAACTGTTCCTAGTGGAAGGGGATTCCGCTGGTGGTTCAGCCAAGGCAGGGCGTGACAAAGAGACTCAGGCTATCCTGCCGTTGCGCGGCAAAGGTATGAACAGCTGGGAAGTAGACCAATCGCAGATACTCGCTAACCAGGAAATCCACAATATTGCTATGTCACTGGCTATTGATCCACACAAGACTTGATAGCGATGTGGATATGAGCACCTTGCGCTATGGCAAGATTATCATCTTGTCCGACGCCGATGATGACGGCAGCCATATCCAGGCGTTGCTGCTTACCCTGTTCTTCCGGCACTTCCCCAAGCTCATTCAGCAGGGGCATGTCTATATCGCCAAGCCACCGTTGTTCCGGGTGGATGTACCGGCACAGGGCAAAAGCAAACCACCACGCAAGCTGTACGCCTTGGACCAGGTAGAGCTGGACATACTCGAAGCACGCCTGCGCCAGGAAGGTATTAAAGAAGGTAGCTGGACCATTTCCCGATTCAAGGGCCTGGGGGAAATGGATGCTGTTCAGCTTTGGGAAACCACATTATGCTCGAATACACGCCGGTTGGTGAGGATGAGCATTGGCGATGTGGCAGAGGCTGTTGAGACCTTCGATACCCTGATGGGTAGGTCACATGCCAGCGATCGCAAGGAGTTGATTACTATTCATGGCGACGAAGTGGAAGCGGATATTTAACAGAAATGAAGAACCTGGATCTATTTGACGCTCTGGACACCCCCTTGTCATCACAAGTGATACCGCAGGAGACGGAGCCGCCGCCCCCTCCACCGCCTGCGTCTTCTCAAGGCGGCAACGATAGCGACGATGGCAGCTTCGATCTTGCCGAATACACACATCAGGTTTATCTGCGCTACGCCATCAGCGTAGTCAAGGGACGGGCGCTGCCCTCCGTGTCAGATGGCGAAAAGCCGGTGCAGCGCCGCATTCTCTACGCCATGCACCGCTTGGGCCTGATCCAAGGGTCAAAGCCGGTTAAATCAGCTCGCGTGGTCGGTGATGTGATTGGCAAATACCATCCCCATGGTGATTCTGCTTCCTATGAGGCGATGGTGCGTATGGCACAGGACTTTGTATTGCGCTATCCCTTGGTCGATGGCCAGGGTAACTTCGGTTCACGTGACGGCGACTCCCCCGCAGCCATGCGGTATACCGAAGTCAGGCTCACTAGGTATGCGGAACTGTTGCTGTCCGAAGTGGATGCAGGAACAGTGGATTTCCGTCCCAATTACGACGGTTCGGAGCAGGAGCCAGTGGACCTGCCAGCACGTCTCCCATTCCTGTTGTTGAATGGCGCATCCGGTATCGCGGTCGGCATGGCCACGGAATGCCTGCCGCACAACATGCGTGAGGTGGGCAATGCTGCCATTGCGCTGATGCATGACCCGTCGATGGATATCGATGAGATATTGCAACACATCCAAGGACCGGATTTTCCAGGCGGCGGCCAACTGGTTTCCAGTAGCAGAGAGATACGGGAAGCCTACGCGACGGGCCGGGGTATCTTCCGTGTGCGGGCACGCTGGACCATAGAGCAGCAAGCGCGCGGCCAGTGGCGTATGGTAGTGCATGAATTGCCGCCGGGTGTCTCAGTCAAGAAAGTACTGGAAGAGATCGGCGAATATGCCGATCCGCAGGTCAAACCAGGTAAGAAAGACTTGTCGATAGAGCAGAAGCAGATGAAACAACTGTTCCTCGAAGCACTGGAAACCGTGCGCGACGAATCCGGCAAGGATGCTTCGGTGCGCATCGTTCTGGAGCCGCGTTCTTCGCGTATGCCGCAGGAGCAGTTCATCGCCCTGCTGCTCGCGCATACCAGCCTGGAATCCACAGTACCGGCCAATATGGTCGCCATCGGACTGGATGGCAGGCCGAATCAGAAGAACATCCAGGAATTACTTGCCGAATGGGTGCAGTTTCGCATCACTACTGTTACGCGTCGCAGTCATACAAGGCTTGATCAGGTGCAAAAGCGCCTGCACATCCTTGAAGGCCGCAGGGCGGTATTGCTGAATATTGATGAAGTCATCAGAGTCATTCGCGAAGCGGAGGATCCCAAGGCCAACCTGATGACGCAGTTCGGGATTTCCGCCATTCAGGCAGACGATATTCTGGAAATTCGATTGCGTCAGTTGGCTCGCCTGGAAGCTATCCGCATCGAGAATGAAATGAATGAGCTGAAAACGGAAGAAGAAGGCTTGAGGATCGTTCTGGACAATAAAACTGCCATGCACAAGCTAATCATCAGTGAGATCGAGGCTGACGTGAAGAAATTTGGCGACGATCGCCGCACACTGATTCAGGCTGCGGAGCGTGTGGTTGCCAAGGCGGTGTCCGTGACGGATGAGCCCTGCACTGTCATTCTGTCGAAAAACGGCTGGATCCGTCAGCGTACAGGCCATGAAGTGGACATGAACACGCTCTCGTTTAAGGATGGCGACCAGTTATTAGCGATAGGGCAAACGCGCACGACGTATCCGGTTGTCGTGCTGGACAGCGGAGGGCGTGCCTACAGTCTGTCCACGACTGACATTCCCGGAGGGCGTAGCGACGGTGTACCGTTGGCTTCCTTGCTGGATATGCCACCCAAGGTGAAACCAGCAACGATGTGCGCCACGTCGCCGGAGACGAAATATTTGTTTAGCTCATCTAGTGGGTATGGCTTTATTGCTACGCTCAAAGACCTGGTATCACGCCAGAAGGCTGGCAAGGCCTTCATGACGCTGAGCAAAGAGGATAGCGTGCTGCAACCGGCAGATATCGCTAGTGGTGATCTGATCGTGGCACTTGGCAGCAATGGCAAGCTGCTGTTATTCCCGATCAGCGAAATGAAGGAGTTGTCGGGCGGCAAGGGCGTTATTATTCTCGGGCTGAATGAGGGCGAGACGCTGATTGCCACGGCGGTGCTCCCGGAAGGTTCATCACTCCTGATCAGGGGAACGGGCCGGGGTGGCAAACCGTCGCAATCGGTACTGAAATGGGAAGAACTACAACCGTTCGTGTCACACCGGGCACGCAAGGGCATGCTCGCGCCAGTCAAGTTCAAGTCGGAGAAGATTGAAGTATTCAGAGGCAGATCTGAGATCTGATTTGGTGGATGAGCCGCTCTAAATTTTCAAGGGCCCATCAATTGAGGAGAATGGCACCTGGAAATCTGATTAAGGATTGCTTACGGCACGGCTTATAATCAATTCTTCAGGATTTTAGTTAAGGTGACAGCACCTATTTCAGGTACTATCTGACTTCGCCCACTCAAGAGAAGCTGTCTCGTAATGCAAATAGAAGTCAGAGAGAAATCCAGGTACGCCGTCGTGGCAGCCGTTCAACTGCCGAGCGTGAGCGACATCGAATTCGAGGCATCACTGAGCGAGCTACGCGAGCTTGCAAAAACACTGGGATATGAAATCATCAACACGTTCGTGCAGAAGCGCGCCAGTTTCGACACGACGGCTTACCTTGGCTTCGGCAAGCGGCAGGAAATACGCCGCTTTGTCAACAACGAAACCGAATCCGCCGAGTTCGAGGAAATAGCCGCCAACCCTAAGAGTCGGGATATCGATACCATTCTAGTCGACCACGAGATCTCACCCTCGCAGGCGCGCAATCTTGAAAAGGAGGTCGGCTGCGAGGTGATGGACCGCACAATGGTCATCCTCGAAATTTTTCACCGCAACGCCCGCTCTCGCGCTGCGCGCGCCCAAGTGGAAATCGCGCGCCTCGGCTACATGGCGCCGCGCCTGCGCGAGGCAGCGAAACTTGCAGGCCCGCAAGGGCGGCAGCGCAGCGGCGTCGGCGGCCGAGGGGGCGGCGAGTCGCACACTGAGTTGGACCGACGCAAGATCCGTGACCGTATCGCCGAACTTCAACAGGAAATCATCGCCATGGATACCGAGCGCAAGATACAGCGCGCACGACGGCAAGCGCGCCAGGGGATCGCTGGTGTGGCACTCGTCGGTTATACGAACGCCGGCAAGTCCACCTTGATGCGGGGGCTCACGGGAAGCGAGGTGCTGGTCGCGAATAAACTCTTTGCTACGCTTGATACCACAGTACGGGCCCTCCACCCGGAGAGCATGCCGCGCGTGCTCGTCAGCGATACGGTCGGTTTCATCAAGAACCTGCCGCACGGGCTCGTCGCCTCGTTCAAGTCAACGCTAGACGAAGCGCTTGATGCATCCTTGCTGCTCCATGTCATCGATGCAAGCGATCCCGGGTTTGAGCGCCAGATCGAAGTCACCGATCAAGTACTTGAGGAGATTGGTGCGGATGTCGTGCCGCGCATGCGAGTTTTCAACAAGATCGACTACGTTGGCGATGCAACGGCGCAGGCTAAATGTGAAGCGGTCTTGCGGACACAGTATCCGGATTGCGTCGTGATGAGTGCACGCCGACCTGATGAGGTCGCGAAGCTACGCCAGAAGATCGTCGCGTTTTTCCAGCAGGATCTGGTTGAGGCCGAGCTTTTCCTTCCTTGGTCGGCACAGCAACTGCGCGGGGGAATCTACGCGAGCTGTCAGGTGCTGGAGGAGCGCTCAGACTATGAGGGTGTCTTCTTTCGCGTTCGCGGCGAGCCCGACGCTGTCAAAAACCTGTGCGAGCAATTCAGCCAGGCGTGATGAATTCAGTGCCTTTGATCTCTTCATGCTGATTAGTCGATGGTGATCTTCGGCGGCGCACCACACAGGTCGATGGCTTTGTGAAGGAAGCAGGTAGCCGCTTTGTCGACGGCTCAATACAAATATTTCCACTGGCCCTTGATGCCGATGAACGTCTCGTCCATATGCCAGCTCGCGCTCACCGGATGCTTGTGTAAAATCATTATTTGAATCTAACATAAATCAAATCAAATTTAATCATATGCTGACATTAGCTAAAGATTAAAATATGAATAACTGCTATCGGCCAAAACGATCCGGTCTCAACTGCTCCATGAATGACTGGTCATCTTCGGAAAGTGGTCATTCTGATGATAATGAAAAGCTTGAGCAATGCATCGATGAAATTCTCGAATTTGCCAAACCTTATTTGGGACAATTTGATTTACAGCCTGTGGCTTGAACACATTTGCAAAATCGGACTGAGGTTCGCTCCAGTGATAGAAGATGATTGGCAATTTAATTCATTTTTGGTGTCTTAACTACCTTGTCTACTATTGCCATTGTCGGTGGCGGTCCGGCAGGATTAATGGCTGCGGAAGTTTTAAGTCAAGCAGGCTTAGAAGTTCACCTTTATGATGCAATGCCTTCAGTCGGGCGCAAATTTTTATTGGCAGGAATAGGTGGCTTGAATCTGACGCATGCCGAACCTTTTAACGATTTTGTTTTGCGCTACGGCAATAGACAGTCAGAAATGGAGTCGTTCCTGAATCATTTCACGCCACAAATGGTAAGGGACTGGGCACGTGATTTGGGTATTGAAACTTTTGTGGGATCATCAAAACGCGTATTTCCCCTGGAAATGAAAGCCGCCCCCTTATTAAGAGCCTGGTTACGCCGTTTGCGAACTGCTGGTGTGACTTTTCATACCCGCCATCGTTGGTGCGGTTGGGACGTAAACCATGCTTTAAAGTTTTCAACACCAGACGGTGAAAAATTAGTTCATGCTGATGCCGTGATTTTAGCGTTAGGCGGGGGCAGTTGGGCAAAATTAGGCTCCGATGGCGCATGGTTGCCGTTATTGGCAGAACAAAGAGTAGTTATTGCCCCATTACAGCCTGCCAATTGTGGTTTTGAGGTACGGTGGAGTGAGTATTTTCGTGAACGCTTTGCCGCGCAGCCATTGAAGTCGGTGATATTATCTTTTACGGATGCTGCCGGGAAAAGTTATCAAAAACTGGGAGAATTAATGATCACCGTGACAGGTGTAGAAGGCAGTTTGATTTATGCTTTATCTGCGCCGTTACGTGACACGATTAATGCCTGTGGTTCGGTAACTGTTTATCTTGATCTTGCCACTGATAAGAGCTTGCCCCGTTTGGTTAAAGCGTTAGCAAAGCCGCGTGGCTCCAAGTCTATGGCTAATCATTTGCGCACTCGGATTGGTATTGAGGGAGCGAGAGCAGGACTGTTGCGGGAATATGTGTCTGCTACAGAATTTGCTAATCCAACGCTGCTGGCTGCTGCGATTAAGGCCTTGCCGATAAAACTAATTGCCACCCGCCCGATAGATGAAGCGATCAGTACCGCAGGCGGGGTTTGTTTTGAATCGCTGGAGACTTATTTAATGCTGAAAACTATACCGGGAGTATTTTGCGCAGGAGAGATGCTTGACTGGGAAGCGCCAACCGGTGGTTATCTACTCACCGCTGCTTTGGCTAGTGGCCGTGCAGCTGGATTGGGCGCTTTAACCTGGCTGCAAACGAGAAAAATTTTTTATTAATCACAGTTGAGACTTACCGCAAGTGAACGACATTGAAGAAATCAACCAGGCACTACTTGAGTTTCGTGATGAGCGGGACTGGACGCAGTTTCATAATCCGAAAGATCTCGCGCTGGCCCTGAATATTGAGGCAGGCGAGCTTCTGGAAGCTTTTCTTTGGAGGTCTTCTGAGCAAGCAGACATCGACAAAGTAAAGGAGGAGCTTGCCGATGTTTTCGCGTTTGCTTTTCTGCTGGCTGAAAAATGCGATTTTAATGTTAAACAAATCGTGCTGGAGAAGATTAAAAAAAACGCCTTAAAGTATCCTGTTGCAAAATCCAAGGGGAGCGCAAAAAAATACACTGATTTATAAGCGCTGTACGCCCCAGCTGACCGGTCATTTTGCTGTGAGTCGCCATAACGAGGTGAGTTCTGCTGCACGAGCGGCGTGTAGCGGGGCACTGGTATCCGTGACACGGGGATGGTGTGGTTTTACATCTGATTTACTCAAGACCCTCAGGCCTGCCGCGTCAATGGCGGCAAGCAATTCAGCACGTGTCCGTAATTCAAGGTATTCGGCCAAATCAGAGAGAATCAGCCAACCTTCGCCTCCGGGTGCCAGATGTGCGCTGAGTCCATGCAAAAATCCTCGCAACATACGGCTTTCCGGGTCGAATATTGCATGTTCAAGCGGTGAGCTGGGGCGCGCGGGAATCCACGGCGGATTGCACACGATCAGCGATGCTTGTCCTTCTGGAAAGAGGTTTGCTTGCACCAGATTAACTTGGTTTGCTAAGCCTAGGCGGGTCAAATTTTCGCGCGCGCAGTTAATGGCACGCATATCCTGATCGGTCGCGACAATGCGCAGGAGGCCCCGACGCGCCAGCACGGCAGCCAGTATGCCTGTTCCGGTTCCGATATCGAACGCGACAGACTGTGTCGTGACAGCCTTGGGCAAAGGGGCTTCTGCGACCAAACCCACGTACTCGCTTCGAATCGGTGCAAAAACACCGTAATGCGGATATATTCGTGCACTCAATGCTGGGAACGCTATGCCTTTTTTAAGCCACTCAAAGGCCCCGATCAGTCCCTGTAATTCGCAAAGTGATGCGATATAAGCTTCTGTCCGTGGGCCATATGTTTCAAGACAGGCCAGGCGTACATCAGGCGCACGGCGTAAAGGGATGCTGTGATCTGCATTAAAGGGAATCAGCAGGCTGCCTAAAATACGGGCACGTTGCGATTGCGCCTGACGGTGCAGATGAAATAGTTCGGTAGAGGAGGCGGTTGTTTTGTGCACCAGCCGTTTTTTATCTGTGCGCCGCGCCAGTGCCTGCAGCAATTGGCGTGCGTTTTGAAAATCTCCTCGCCACAGCAGTGCGGTGCCTTCGCAGATTAGGCGATAAGCAACATCTGCTGTCATGCGATCATCGATGACCAGCACACGCCTGGGCGGCGGCATATTCTTTTCTGAACACCATCGGGCTGATCGTTCAATGCCCGCTTCGTTCCAGCTAATGAGGGGATAATCGCTCATGGTAATAAGTGAGTGAGTTGTGATTGGGTAGTAAGGACTAAGGAATAAAGATATAAAGGATGAGGGAGTTCCAGAGATCAGCAAGCATTAATTGGGGTCAGAGTCTGAGGAATCCCCACAAATAATTTATTATATTCAATAAATTATTAAAGATTTTTATTAATAAATGAGGAACATAGGTGGTGTTTGTAGATCTATTATGATATCGATATCAACAAAGAAACCCACCATGCATGCCAAGAAAGTATCTCACAAAATCCTTGCTAACATTTGAGCCTGGATGCACGCTGCTCGCCGCAATGTTTTATCGGTTGCTGTTTTAGCGACCAGAGAGAGTAGGTGGCTGTTTGTAACAGGCCTTGGTCGTGCCTTTGACAGTGAAGCCGAGGAAAAGCATTGTATCATGCGAGCAGATCGACTGATTGGCAACACTCACCTTTATCGTGAATTTCGTATAAACCTTGGATAAGCTGTTAAGTACTCTACACGCAGGCGACTTCCATTCCCAAATACCTGGAACAGATGGAGTTAACGCGCAGCTCACCGCTTCTTTGTCATTTTGTGCTTTACAAAGGAAAACCAAAAGGTCGCAGCAAAATTACTTGCTATGGTGAGCGGGCACGTTCAAAACACAGCGAGCAGTGTGCCAAGCGCGAGCGTGAACTATGGTTGTTGGCAACCTCTTTACCTGTTATTCCATTTCTATTTCATAAGTGAAAAAATAGAGGTACCTTATGAAAATAAGTATGGTGATGGCACGAGTAGCGAGTGGCAAAGAGGTGTTGGAACAAGCAAAGGAATTACTGGCTGATGCAAGAACGGTAGCAGAATTAAGACAGGCGCAGGCTATAGTGCTACCTTTGGAGTTTGGCTTATCCATGGAGCAGACAGCTACTGTAACAGGTATTTCATTCCATTTCTAAATCAAACCTGGCTTTGTCGGCTTCACCTTGCCGTATTATTTATAGTGTCTGCGGCTCGCCTTCGTGTCATCTTTGATTTGGAAATGGAATCAGTAGGCTGGGCGTGCCAGCTTCGAATGCGTTTCATCCGCAATGGCGGCATGCGTGAGATAGAAAAGTCTACCCGTTATGGACGACGGCACGAGCATCTTTCACGTGAAGCAGAAGTTGCCTTTCTAGCGCCCATTATGGAAAAAGCGTCAGCGGGAGGTATTCTGATTGTGAGCGAAATCAAGCAGGCGCTTGATGCACGCTTAAAGCGCAAGACATCGCTCGCAGCCACCTACAACCTACTGCACCGTCATGGCTGGCGTAAGTTGGTTCCTGACAAGCGCCATCCCAAAGCAGACGTGCTCACTCAGGACAAGTGGAAAAAAACTTCGAGATACCCTTACAGAAATTGACCAGGGGTGGCAAGTAGAAGGGCAACTGCGTCTGATGTTTCAGGATGAAGCCCGCTTTGGGCGTGTTTCTGATACACGCCGATGTGGGTACCCCAAACCTATACGCCCGCTATGCCAGGCAATGATCACCCAGCAATATGTCTATGCTTATGCCGCTGTCTCTGTCGCTCATGGAGAGCTGGATACGCTTATCCTGCCTCAGGTTAATAGCCATTGCATGCAGCTATTTCTGAATAAGGTAGCGTCGCGTCATCCAAATGATCGGATTATCCTGGTGCTCAATGGGCCAGGATGGCATCGCAGTCACACCCGTAAGCTCCCACCTAATCTGCGCTTACTCATGCTGCCGCCCTACTCACCGGAGCTCAATCCCGTTGAGCATCTTTGGGATGAGCTCCGGGAGAAATCATTCTATAACCGTGTATTCGACAACTTGGACACACTTGAAAATCACCTGGAAGCAGCGCTGCGGAATATGGAAAAAGATCGCGCATGTGTTCAATCCATCGTGGCATGGCCTTGGATTATAAATTCAATTATGAAATAGAAATGGAATAACACGATATGACAAGCTGAAGAGAAATTACGAAAGCATGATTGCCATGCCTTATGGATATCTGTGATTGCCTCTGTGAAATGTCAACAAACCTACGTGTTTGCACGTATTGAATTAATCACCATATTAGATAATCTACTGAAGCAGTGGAATTATGAATGATAAAAATCATTAACTTAATAATTGGAGATCATAGAAATGAATAAATCAAATAAATTAACTCTGTTAATCAGCACTACTTTATTAATTTTAACCTCTATTGGTTGTTCTGCTAGCGACAGGGCGGCGGAGAGGGAAGCTGATCGATTAGAAGACAGAGCAGATCAAATTCGCAAGGACGACAAAGAAATCCGTAAAGCAACTGAAAAAGCTGGTGAAGCAAAAGCTGATAGAAAGGAAGAGGAAGCAAAACAAATAAGAAAATCAGCAGAAGATACAGCTGATAAAATGGAAGAGGATGCAGATAGAGTCAGAGATGCTACTAAAAAATAATATTACGTTTTATCTATTTGTTTTGGGTCTTAGATGTTTAGTCCCACGGTGTGCTGGAGTAACATATAGTCAATTATCGAGGGACGAATTATGGGACAGGTACTGCATGGAAGCGCCCGTACGACAGAGGCGGTGCGTCGAGCGATACAACATAGTCAAGAGAGCCTGAAAGCATTGGCAAAACGCCACGGAATTAACGAGAAGACCGTGGCGAAGTGGAAGAAGCGGTCATCTGTCCACGATGCGGCGATGGGACCAAAGGAGCCGGCCTCGACAGTCCTGACGAAGGAAGAGGAAGCCGCCGTTGTCGCCTTGCGCCGATATACGCTTCTGTCTTTGGATGATTGCCTTTATGCTTTGCAGCCGACCATTCCCGGCCTGACCCGGTCAAACCTGCATCGCTGTCTCCAACGCCACGGCATATCCCGCTTGCCGGAGATTGAAGGCGATAAACCCGCGAAGAAGACGTTTAAAAAATATCCTATCGGCTACTTTCATATCGATATTGCGGAAGTTCAAACGGAGGAAGGCAGGCTGTATCTGTTCGTTGCCATTGACCGCACAGCAAAGTACGCTTACACCGAGCTGCATGAGCGTTCCACAAAGATGATCGCGGCGGATTTTTTACGCAACCTGCTTAAAGCCGTCCCTTACAGAATCCATACTGTCTTGACCGACAACGGTATCCAGTTCACCAACCGCGCCTGCGATAAATACGCCTTCATGCCTATTTTTGATCGCGTCTGCAGTGAGAATGGTATCGAACATCGATTGACGAAAGTCAATCATCCTCGGACCAATGGACAGGTCGAGCGCATGAACAGAACCATCAAGGAAGCTACAGTGAAACGATACTGCTACGTCTCCCATAGCCAGCTGAAAACCCATATGCACAGCTTCCTGATGGCCTATAACTTCGGCAAAGCGGCTTAAGATTTTAAAGGGGCTTACGCCCTATGAATACATCTGCAAAATATGGACAAAAGAGCCAGAACGTTTTAATGTTAATCCATTCCAGCACACCGTGGGACTAAACATCTAAGAAAAATATTACTAAGCAAATGCTTATTCTTATTATTTATGACGGAATTCGTTTTTTGTCATCCATTTTGTATTCCTAAGTTTTATTGAGTTTGAGATTTACGGTGGCAAGAGAAGTTGAAGCAGGGCCATGTAATACTTCACCATTCGTATCAAAGCGTGACCCATGGCAAGGGCAATCCCATGAACGTTCTGCGGAATTAAAGTGAACAACGCATCCTAAATGGGTACACTTAGCCGATACCGCATGCAATTCACCTTGGTCATCCCTATAAACTGCCCATTTGTGGAGACCATCCCGAACAATTGCACCTTGCCCTGGCAAGATTTCTTGGACAGAGGCCACCTCGCCTCCTTTTAGCCAGTCGCCATACTGAACCTGCGTATTAGCTTGTTCAGTAACAAACTCAGAAATTCCATGAATAGCTTGGCGTGCTGGATTGTAGAGAGAAATCCAGGGGTTATGCCTTCCAATAATCAAATCAGTGATAATCATTCCACCGAGAGTACCGTGTGTCATCCCATTACCTGAATCACCTGTGATCACATATACATTCTTGTCATCCATGGGATTGTGTCCAAGAAATGCTAAGCCATCCGCGGGTTCCATGATTTCGCCTGACCACCGATATTCAACCGATTGAGCCATTGGAAAGCGTTCACGGATCCACTGTTCTATTTCGTCATAACGATGTTCAGGATGAGCATCTTGTCCTACCTTATGATCCCTCCCACCTACAATAAGTATTTCAGAGTCGCTTTCGGAATCTGGCGTTTCAAGGCGCACATAGTAATAGGGATCGCCAGTATCCCACATTAGAATGCGCGGCACGCTTTTCTTAGGAACACGTACGCCGATAACGTATGTTCTGTACGCGGCTTGCTTGGTGTGTATGACCACTTTATTATTGAAGGGAGTATTCGTTGCGACGACTACAGATCTGGCTTTAATTTTTCCGCCATCCGTACTCACTATCTGCATTAATTTGTCGCCTTCGATCTTTAGTGCACGAGTACCGCAATGGACGATACCGGTATTACGCACAAAAGCCTTTGTTAATCCCTTCAAATATCTAAGTGGATGGAACTGGGCTTGGTTAGGATATTGTATGCAAGGGCCAGTAGTAAAACTTATTCCAGGAACTTGCTCCAGTTTCTGGACGGCGACGCCCGCTTTGCGTGCGGCATTGAATTCCTTTTCGATATTTTTAAAATCTTTCTCAGAGAAGGCATATAAATATCCATCCAAGCGCTCGAATGAACAATCAATTTGTTCTTTTCTGATAATAGATTCAACTAAATCGAGTGCTTTAGAAAAGCTATTGGCTACTAAGGCGGCATGCTCGACTCCAAAACGGTCTTCAATGTTGTGATACCACTCGTCTGGAGGAAAAAAATGTGCTGTGGTACGCCCGGTTTCACCAGTACCAATTGAATGAGCATCTATTAGTACTACTTTTTGATTTTGTTCGGTTAGAAGATATGCTGTGGTAAGACCAGCAATACCGGCACCTATTACGCATACGTCAGTTTCAACATCGCTCTCAAGAGGTGGAAAAGCAGGAAGGGTTGTTGTGGCTTGCCAGATGGAGACGGAAGAGTCATTTCTAGTATTATGCATGTCTTTTCCTTTATAAGTAGCCAGAAATCTTGGTTGCACAATGAAATAAATCGCTGCGCTAGAACTAATTTAGCTCATACATAGCCATGGAGTCTGTGTGATGCAGCACATATTCAAGAAATCGCTGAAATCCAACTTGAAAAATTTCTTGCTGCTACTGGTGCGGAATTTTTTAAGTAGTAAAAGTATAAGATGATTTATTGAAAATAACTACTTAATTATTTTTATAAAATAGGTATATTTGTGTGTGAAAACTCCCACTGAGTTACCGCTTTCTTGGTTACTGACAGATAATTACACTTCACACGATCATCTATCCGCTATTCATAGGTTACAGTATAACCAGATTCAAACTCACTCCGTGCATGTCGTAAGAGGTACTCAAGCGCCAAGGGATCATTCCTGCATTTATCAATCATCAAGTAATGATCTTCTTCTGGTTCGCTAATCTTAAATAACCAACTTTTGATTATTTTAAACTAGCAATTTGTTATTTGTGACGTTACAGACATTGCAAGCGTTACATCTAATATTAATGCGGGTTTTTGTGTAACGTCACTCACGTTACGAGACGTTACAGTGACGTTTCTGGACACCATTTACATCGACAAACCTGTGCAGCGCCATAATCTGATCCAGACCATTCCCCGCATTAACCGAAAGTTTGAGGACAAGGAAAAAGGCCTGGTGGTGGATTATATCGGCATCAAAAAGCAAATGAACCTTGCGTTGGCGCATTACAACAAAGCAGATAGCCAGAATTTTGAGCCAATCGAGGAATCGGTGATTGTGGTTAAAGATTACCTGAATTTACTCGGTATAATTATTCATAAATTCAATAGTAAACCATATTTTGAAGGTCATCCGCTGGAGCAACTCCATTGCCTGAATATGGCCGCCGAATTTGTTCAAGTTGCTAGAACTCATTTCATAAATCGCTGCAGTCTGCGGATCAGGATTATGGAGAAGGCGAGATGAACGAAAACTGTGAAATGCTCATGACAGCGATCCCAACGGATCAGGGTTCGTTTGTACTTGTTCATCCATGCAAACAAACGCTCGATTTTCCATCGACGCCGGTAGCGCCTGAGTGGGCGGCCATCCTGAGTTGCCGGACAGACACGGTTCTTTCGGTGCGGCGCAATCAGCTCGATTCCTTGGGCTGCCAGCTGCTGATCGAGCGGATCACTGTCGTAGGCACGATCCCCCACAATTCGTCGGGGTCGTCCCATGGTGACGGTGTCAGCGAGCGTCGCCTCGACAAGGGTGACTTCATGTGGCGAAGCAGAAGCCGTGTGCACGGCGAGTGGAAGACCAGTAGCGTCTGCAATAACCATGAGCTTCGTACCTTTGCCCCGCTTGGTCTTTCCAACTTTGGCGCCCCTTTTTTCGCCACCGTGAAGGTGCCGTCGATGAAGCATTCCGTGAGATCGATTCCGCCTCGCTCCTCCAGATCTCTTGCCAGCGCTTCCAGTATCTTGCGCAGTATATCCGCCTTCACCCAGCGGCTGAACCGTCGGAAGCAGGTCATGGAAGAAGGGAATCGGCCGGGAAGATCGGCCCACGAGGCGCCTGTGCGCAATACCCAAAGTACGCCATCCATCACCGCTCGGTCGTGGTGGACTTCCGGCCTTCCTCTCCCGTCGGCACGAACCGGTAATGGCGCAATCAGCGGTGGAAGAATGGTCCATTGTTCGTCTGTCAGTCGTTCGTATCTGCTCATCCACCGGAAATTAACATTCTTCCGTCATTGTGAACAGCGGCATTTATGAAATGAGTTCTAGTTAAACATTATCTCAGCCTGTATCAATCATTTAATTCAGCAATTCTTAAAACAATTGTTAAGGCATCTTACTGATAATTCCAAAGCTATTAAGGCTGAAATGATCTGCTGACGTTAGCTTTTTTGGATTAATTCATTTTTATATTAGCAAACAAGGTTTTTAGGCTAAATTAAATAGACGCGGAAATAGCTCTAGTATTCAGATTTTTTTGGAGAAAGACTCAATATCAATTATAGAAGAGGTAAGGCAGGGCATGCCCCTCTTCCCTGTAAGCCAAACTTCTAAATGGTCAGGTATTCGGTCATGCTTTGATTTGCTACTAACCATGTAGGAATCACATATCACAACAAAATTGTCTTGATTTACAAAAGATTAGTCAAAATAATTCAAGTAAAGCCAATTTGGGATAATGCTACAGTGAAATCTTATCAATGCTCCTGGCAAGCACTTTCGCTGCCAAACCCAAATTATGAAAAATCTAATTGAAATAAATTAATCAATATAAAAAAAGTTTTATTGTTTCATATAATTCTACAAATATGTTCTTATAAAGCACTTGATTTGTGAATTTTTTGTGAATATTATGGAACAAATCCATATAACTAATATGGTTTTTACTCACATATATCAAGGTGAACTTTATGAAACTAACAACGACTTATTATATTATTTTAATTATCCTTACAATGTTGTGCATGTTTGATTTACTAGAGGCTAATAGAATAAACCGTCGTGTAAGAGAATATCCATCGAGTGAGAAATGCGTTGACTAGCAAGTCATAGTAGTATGTAGCCGTTGAGCATTCACAAAGCATGGATGTTCAGCTGTTTATTAAGGTCTAACTGGCTCTACACTTCACTTTAGCCTGAACAAGGACGCTTGTAATTTTCTTATTGATAATACTAGGATAAAGGCAAGCGTCGTTTTAGTTTGCTCAATTATGCATGAGTAATGATACGTAACAGTACTTCTAGAGATTTATCTAACACTTTGAGTTTTTTATAGCTAGCTTCTTTTTATAAAGAATCAAAGAAGTCTGTTTAATACATCTTTTACTACTCAGCTTTAAAGCCATACCGTTTCTATTCCTTTACCTTATTCCATTTAAATTTTATCGATACAATTTCGGTACAGTTAGAAGTACTTTTTATAAAAAAGATAGAGTGATCCATAAAAAAACATGTTATCTTTTAATATGTTACTGACGGATTTCCTGCAAGGAAAGGCATCTCCCATGAGGGAGGTCATGCGTTCGATTCGTCTCTAGGGCGCAAATAAAATCAAGGGGTTAGTAGAGATAATAAATCCATTAAATTTTTGGGGTGTACCAACGGCAAATCTAAAATCGTTATCATCTAGCCGCTTGACCGCTGGAAAGCCTGCCATCTTTAACAAGTACTGCTTGTGCGTTGTAGCCGGAATTGCTGATCAGTCTTTAAGCAATGCTCCAACTAATCGGGATAGCTGCTTTCCTGCTTTGCAGCGCTTTGCGCTAGTACTTCATAATCAGCTTCAAGGCTAGGCAGACCCAATCCCTCACACAGTTCATGAATACGTTGTGTTTGCAGATTCATTCATTACACTTCTTATAAAAGGGACTCAAACACAGATAAGCCGCATAGCAGATTCATAGGTTCAAAGTGGCACGGTTACAAGGTATTACCAGTGGGTGGTAGTTCAATCATGTCGTTCTTACTGGGTCTACACGGTTGCAGGACATGAATTTCCTGCTGCCAACGAATGACTGGTTGTTCCTGAATGCTCTGGTGATTGCGGATATTAGCCACATCTTTGAGCCACTTGAGTACTTCGATATTGGCTATTTCCGCATCCAGTATTAACCCTGCCTATTTAAGTTGGGCAACCAGTGGAATATAAAAACTGCACCGCAACTAGCAAATAAAGCGCTCATTGGTCACAAACTCGACGTAGGTATAGCGACTCCAGCCCAGTGTAGCTACAAATGCGGATAGCGAATTTTTGTCCCGGTGAAAAATACCCCAGTTCACTTGCATTTGCTGACCGGGCTCAATCTCATAACGTACCATTGGATCAGGTTGGTGGGAGGCCTGAGTGCTGCCATATGGTAGCGCAATAAACGAATGCTGCCTTGGTAGCCTTATTACCTAATTTCACGATCAATCACTAGCGCTAATACCCAGTGATGATGGGCAGCAGTCAGCCTTTCCTGAATGTGGGGCTTGTACGGTCAAGTTTTGATCCTCGACTAGATCATTTATCATAAATAGGCTTCGTTTTTCTATTGCTCAGATACTCACACATAATATTGCTGATATGGTCAATTTTCTAACAATGGTTCTAATCGCTAAACCTTGCCGATGTAATATTCTAAGCTCCATAAGACCTTCGTATGTGAGCATCTCAGTTCCTCTGAAAGTTGTACCGAACAGAAGTTAGTGAAAAGTGGGTTAGTTTTCAGCTGCAGTTATAGGTCATTTTTACATTGTTACATTGCCGCTAACAATATGACCTACATAATAGATCTTGGACACAAAGGATCTATTATGCTATTTAGCGGTATTGCCTGCCTGACTCGGCCTGCGGATCAATTTCGACTATTAATTACATTGACTCACGAGGCCGCGGTTCCAGATCTAAGTAATAATCTCCAAAATCCGTAAGGGTCTCTGGGTCTCTGACTCAATTCTGGCAAATGCGCTCTAGCTGTCAAAAGTGGAGCAATGACCTACCTTGGGACGCTACATTATCAATAAAATCTTCATAGCCAGGACTAAAATTCCTCTAACTCGAGCTAAAAGAGGAATGTTACCTTTTTCCTTAAATCTACGCTCTTGTTAGTAAGTTTAGATTTCTAGTTCGTGACTATTCCCATTCATTTTTGATTAATAGGTTGGGTGGGAAATATAGCTTAGAACAATCCCCGCAAAATTACGAGATTTTTCTCTTGATCAAACAATTTCTTATGACTATAAATTAGTTACTATATTAAATTAGAGATTAGTAATGATAATAATTAGAAAACAATTTCTGTATAATTATAAGAATGTATTAAATATCAGTAACATGATTAAAATTTTCTATCTGTATAAAGTAAGAATTTTAATTGGATAATTTGTGGATAAAATTAAAAGATTAATTTTTTTCCTCGTTATCCAAAAACTATACAGATTTTATTCACAAAGTTTCAGCATTAATCACAAAGAAGAGTTAGTGAGATCGCTACATAACTGGCTTTTTGTATAATTTAGAATTTTTAAGTGATTGATTTTATGAGTTACACATACCCAGAAAAACTCTAAAAAACACAGTTATGTAGAGGTCTTTTAGTTATTGTCGTTTTTTTGCTGAATTTGCCGAGCCAAAGGCAACGACTTAATAGACGCGAGGTTCGTGACAATAATCGGTGAAAATTTTTATGCTGATAAGTAGCAATGAGCTATTTGGGTTATTGACAGAAGCCGAACTTTATATGCATGTGCCTAATAAGAGATGCAGCGCGCTTGCGGGCGAGGCAAAGTTGGATTCGCCGCCACGTTTCCCGTTTTATTAACCAGGATTATTGCGTTACGGCTGCCATCTCAACCTCTAAATCCCCATACGGCGGGAGACTGTCATAAGGATTGGGAAGCTTGTCATCAGTTATATACAGATTTCCAACGAGGTTTTTCTCAGTCTCACTGAACGCCTGTTTCATTTGGAGCCGGGTTGCGTTAAATACAATGTGGATAAACCAGTCCTTCGGGTAATTATGTTGCCATGCTTCGGGTTGAAAGTTTACGTAACTTCTTATGTTACCTTCAAATACTACTAAATTATCAACGACTGGTTTGCTTAAATAAACTTCATCAGGCACCACGCCGGGGTTCCCTGTTACCGAATAGTGGCTGCTTTTATTCTTGATGTAGTTATATATTGTCTCATAGTACCTGATATCTTCATCTGTGCCGTCTGCGGTCATCTGATCGATATAAAAGCCATCAATCGTATAGAAGGCAAGGTAATTATCAATATCGCTTGCAACATCAATCAGCGGGCGATCACCATGATTGGTGTGTATGTAAGCAATTACCTTTCCTCCAGAGCCACGAACTTGATCAATAGCCGTAACATAGCTAGGGTCAACGCTTGATCCAGGCCCGTTGTTTGGGTTAAGAATTACGGTAGTAGGTACTATTTGGGCTGCTGCAGCCAAGCCAATCCAGTGATTCGAAGTCAGGGGATCTGATGGATGGAAATATGCTGGGATAAAAAGACTGGTCGCGTGAACGAGTGTACTGAATGCTATTGACAAATAGACTGTTGAAAGCAAAATAAAGTGTTTTATGCTCATGTCGCATATCTCCTGTAAAGAGGGTAATAGACTATATTGAAAGAGGGATAGGAAAAATAAAAAAAATAAGTACCCATCCGCTCAAATGAGCGTTTCTTGTTATGTGCCGATGCTAAGGTATAACTTATAGGCTAGCAATAATGCAAATGTATACAATTTTTATTCGCTATTTGGTTCTTCAGTTCAGGTAGACGTTGAATAGTGTGTGTTTAAGATGCTCATAATACGTTATGCCAAAAGGTAGCTGTTTTTGCCTTCTTGAAATATGCATGTTTAGTCCCACGGTGTGCTGGAGTAACATATAGTCAATTATCGAGGGACGAATTATGGGACAGGTACTGCATGGAAGCGCCCGTACGACAGAGGCGGTGCGTCGAGCGATACAACATAGTCAAGAGAGCCTGAAAGCATTGGCAAAACGCCACGGAATTAACGAGAAGACCGTGGCGAAGTGGAAGAAGCAGTCATCTGTCCACGATGCGGCGATGGGACCAAAGGAGCCGGCCTCGACAGTCCTGACGAAGGAAGAGGAAGCCGCCGTTGTCGCCTTGCGCCGATATACGCTTCTGTCTTTGGATGATTGCCTTTATGCCTTGCAGC
This sequence comes from uncultured beta proteobacterium, assembly GCA_963815685.1. Classification (GTDB taxonomy): domain Bacteria; phylum Pseudomonadota; class Gammaproteobacteria; order Burkholderiales; family Nitrosomonadaceae; genus Nitrosomonas. The sequence goes on along the minus strand of CAWFHT010000006.1, from coordinate 84,918 downwards.
CGACCATTCCCGGCCTGACCCGGTCAAACCTGCATCGCTGCCTCCAACGCTACGGCATATCCCGCTTGCCGGAGATTGAAGGCGATAAACCCGCGAAGAAGACGTTTAAAAAATATCCTATCGGCTACTTTCATATCGATATTGCGGAAGTTCAAACGGAGGAAGGCAGGCTGTATCTGTTCGTTGCCATTGACCGCACAGCAAAGTACGCTTACACCGAGCTGCATGAGCGTTCCACAAAGATGATCGCGGCGGATTTTTTACGCAACCTGCTTAAAGCCGTCCCTTACAGAATCCATACTGTCTTGACCGACAACGGTATCCAGTTCACCAACCGCGCCTGCGATAAATACGCCTTCATGCCTATTTTTGATCGCGTCTGCAGTGAGAATGGTATCGAACATCGATTGACGAAAGTCAACTATCCTCGGACCAATGGACAGGTCGAGCGCATGAACAGAACCCATCAAGGAAGCTACAGTGAAACGATACTACTACGTCTCCCATAGCCTGCTGAAAACCCATATGCACAGCTTCCTGATGGCCTATAACTTCGCAAAGCGGCTTAAGATTTTGAAGGGGCTTACGCCCTATGAATACATCTGCAAAATATGGACAAAAGAGCCAGAACGTTTTAATGTTAATCCATTCCAGCACACCGTGGGACTAAACATCTAAGGCGTTCCAGCTGCCATCTCGAGCTCCAATCCCCCATACTGCGGAAGACTGTCATAAGGATTGGGAAGCCTGTCATCTGTAATGTACAGATTTCCAACGTGTTTTTTGTCAGTCTCACTGAACGCCTGTTTCATTTGGCGCGAGTTTGCGTTATATACAATGTGGATAAACCTGTCCTTCTGATACTTATATTGCCACTCTTCTGGCTGAAAGTGTACGTAACTTCTTACGCTACCTTGAAATACCACTAAATTATCAGCGACTGGTTTGCTTAAATAAATTTCGTCAGGTACTACGCCGGGATCCCCCGTTACCGAATAATGACTGCTTTTATTCTTGATGTAGTTATATATTTGCTCGTAATACATGACGTTTTCATCGATTCCATCTGCGGTCATCTGATCGATAAAAAAACCATCAATCGCATAGAAGGCTATGTAGTTATCAATTTCGCTAGCAATATCAATCAGCGGGCGATCACCATAATTGGTGTATACGTAAGCAATTACCTTTCCTCCAGAATCACGAACCTGGCCAATGGCCGTAGCATAGCTGGGGTCAACGCTTATTCCAAACCCACTATTTGGGTTAAGAATTACGGTAGTAGGTACTGTTTGAGCTGCCACAGCCAAGCCACTCCAGTAAGCCGGAGCCGGGGGACTGGATGGATCGAAATATGCTGGAACAAAAAGATTAGTAGCGTGAACGAACGTGCCAAATGCCACAGACCAATAAAATGCAGGAAGCAAAATAAAGTATTTTATGCTCATGTCAATATCTCCTATCAATAAGAGGGCGCAATAATCTGAGTTTCTATGCTGGCCTTCGGCAAAAGAAAGAGGGATAGGAGAAATAAGCACCTCTGCGCTCAAATGAGCATATCCTTATTGTATGATGAAGGCTAGCAATAACTCATTTGCATATAATCTTAGTTCGCTATTTGATTTTTTAGTTCTGGTAGAAGTTGATAAAAAATCATCGAACAGCTATGACATCAGGGAGGGCAACACATAATCCTGAAAACTGTAATTGACCAGCATTTTGCTAATCAAAAGCTTAACTCGGAGTGGACCGAAACTTGTAAGTGCGTGTTTGGGAAGCTCGCTAAAAGATGTCTGTTTTCAACTGCTCCGCAACGGTTTTAGCCCACGCTTGAAGCTATGCAGAAATTTGCGTGAGCAGCTGGTGAGCTTGCAAGGCAAGGTTTGATTAGCTGCTACATCACTTGTTTTAAATCAGCCAGTACTAAGGCGTTACGGCTGCCATCTCGAGCTCCATTCCTCCATACTGCGAAAGACTGTCATAAGGATTGGGAAGCTTGTCATTGGTTATGTACAGATTTCCAATGTGGTTCTTATCGGTCTCGCTGAACAACTGTTTCATTTGGCGCGAGTTTGCGTCGTATACAATGTGGGTAAATCTGTCCATCGGGTAATTATGTTGCCACTCTTCTGGCTGAAAGTGCACGTAACTTCTTATGCTCCCTTCAAATACCACTAAATTATCAACGACCGGTTTGCTTAAATAAACTTCGTCAGGTACCACTCCAGGGTCCCCCGTTACCAAAATCTGACCAATGGCATTAACACAGTTGGGGTCAACACTTGCTCCGAACCCGATATTTGGGTTAAGAATTACGGTAGTAGGCACTGTCTGAGCTGCCGCACCCAAGTCACTCCAAGTTGGGCGATTTGATAGATGGAAATATGCTGGAACAAAGAGACTTGTAGCGTGAACGAGCGTGCCGAATGCTACTGATAAATAAACTGCAGGAAACAGGAAAAAGTGTTTTGTACTCATGTCGAAGATCTCCTATGAAAGAGAGCGCAATAGACTGAGTTTCTACACTGGCCTTCGGCAAATGAAAGAAAGATAGGAAAAATAAAAACTGAACCGCCCCAGGTTTATCGGAGACTCCATTTCTTGAGAGAATGGAGCTATGAATAAATCAATAAGATACTCACCTGAAGTTCGCGAACGAGCTGTTCGCATGGTCCTGGATCACCAAGCCGATTATGAATCCCAGTGGGCGGCTATCAAATCTATTGCCAGCAAGGTCGGTTGCACTGCCGAGACGCTCCGTGCATGGGTGCGCCAGAAAGAATGTGATCAGGGTACTCGCTTAGGTGAGAGCACCTCGGATCGGGAGCTGAAACGGGCTAATAAGATACTTCGCAAAGCAGCGGCTTTTTTCGCCCAGGCGGAACTCGACCGCCGACCGAAGTGATGGTTACTTTCATTGATCAACACCGCCGAGAACACGGGGTCGAGTCGATCTGCCAGCAACTGCCGATTGCCCCCTCTACCTACCTTGCCCATAAAGCCCGTCAGGCAGAAGCTATGAAACAAGCTATACGCCATCAGCATGATCAATCATTGCTTATTGCTATCCACAGAGTTTGGGAAGACAACTATCAGGTCTATGGAGCGCGAAAAGTCTGGCGCCAATTAAATCGAGAGCAGATCCCTGTTGCACGTTGCACAGTGGAGCGCCTGATGCTCCAAGAAGGCTTGCAAGGGGTGCATTCGTGGTGGTGTCCGGCGAACCACACGAAGTAACCCGGTTTCACAGTTTCCAGCCGATCAGGTTAATCGCCATTTTGCTGCAGCGCGACCCAACCAGCTGTGGGTAGCAGATTTCACCTAGTTAGCTACTTGGAGCGGCTTGGTCTATGTCGCTTGTGTGATTGATGTGTTTTCCCGTCGCATCATTGGCTGGCGAGTATCGAAGTCAATGTCCACGAACTTGGTCCTGGATGCCTTGGCGCAGGCGTTGTGGGCAAGGAGTAATACTAAAGGGGTAGTTCATCACAGTGACCGCAGATGCCAATATCTATCGATTCGTTATGCGGAGCGTTTGGTGGCAGCCGGCATAGAGTCATCTGTGGGCTCTACGGGAGATTCTTATGATAATGCCTTAGCAGAGACCATCATCGGGCTATACAAAACGGAAGTAATTCGGCATCGGGGTCCATGGCGACAGATCGATAGCGTTGAATATGCCACCTTGGAATAGGTCAACTGGTTCAACCACCACCGGTTGCTGGAGCCGATTGGTAATATCCCGCCGGCAGAGATGGAAAAAGCGTATTATTGGCAACAAAAAGTGTCAGGCATCACAACTTGACTCAAACTACCGAGTCTCCGGAAAACCCGGGGCGACTCACTAAATCAAACCTGACATTGTCGGCTTCTCCTTGCCGTATTATTTATCCTGTCTGCGGCTCGCCTACGTGTCATTTTTGATTTGGAAATGCAATTAATAACCTCACATTGTCATCCAGCAGCAGGCAGTAATAAGCAGGTATATCACTCAAGCCACGCCCGAAGGAATGAACAAACCGGGCAATTTAGTACCATCTGCCCTGGTAACCGGTCGATCTGAAAATTATCGATAGACTCAATGCCTTCTGGCTTAGTACACGTCATGAGTAAAAAGCATAACTGGAAAAGCAGAAAGCAGAGGAGTATCTTTTACTCATGCCCGATCATATTTACTCAAAGTAAACAGCAGTGCCACTCGCTGACACCATTAGCATGCCATTTTCCTTACCGAGTACCTCATAATCGATGTCGATTCCAATCACGGCGTTGGCACCGAGCTCCTGAGCGCGTTCCTGCAGTTCTTCTAAGGCAATATCGCGAGCGCGCTGAAGCTCTTTCTCGTAGGTTCCAGAGCGCCCGCCGATAAAATCTCGGACGCCCGCAAAAAGATCCTTCAAAGCATTGGCCCCCAACACCGCTTCACCGGCAACGATACCGAAATATTTCGTAATACGCTTACCATCGATATTGGGTGTAGTTGTGAGTAACATGATTCATCTCCAAAGAAATTTAGTCTATGAATATTTCTTCCTGCTGATTCGCGATAAAAATGTGGCAATGCAAAATATAAAAATCAGCCTGAAATGCAATACAGATAACACTTTGAATTTATTATTTATTTAACTTGGACAAAAACTTGGACAATAGAAAAGTAAGTGACCCCCTCCAAACATATTAAATTCATCCAGCAGTAAATGACTGGGCAACCTAATTTTAAAAAGAGAAACAATTACTGGAAATATCATAGCAACATACCAAAAGATTTAGATTTCATCTCGCTATCACAAGAGAAAAAGTAAACGACAGTGATATTTTAATTGCCCTTGCTGAACAACAACCAACCTATCTCTACCTACCACGTGAAAAAATAATGCAAACGAATACTGGCTTAATGAAATTGGCGTTACCAGTCGTTTCATCTTAGCAACGCTAACAAAACTATTCCTTAATTTACAGAACAAAATAAAGGGCAAGAAAAATCTTCGCGTCTACCTATTGTTGAGCCGTTGACTTTGGCATCGGTAAATGTAGGAAAAAACGACAATAATTAATTCTTCTCGTGGTGGTTAATGCTTAATGCTGAAACTCTGTGAATAAAATCTGTATAGTTTTTGGATAACGAGGAAAAAAGTTAATCTGTTAATTTTATCCACAAATTATCCAATTAAAATTCTCACTTTATACAGATAGAAAATTTTAATCATGTTACTGATATTTAATACATTCATATAACTATACAGAAATTGACTTCCAATTATTATCATTACTAATATTTAATATACAGATATTGATAATAACTAATTTATCGCCCTAAGAAATTGTTTGATCTTCAAACGGTCAAAACTTAAAGAGCTTATTGCTGGTGCAGTACCAATTAACGTTTTAAAACAATCTAATACGGCCTCAAACGCTTAGCCAAGGTTGAACAGTCCATCCAATCCAGGAGCGTATCTACCTGACAAAATAAAATTTATCTGACCGCAGCTCTGACGAAGCAATGGCTTAATTGAAAATTTAATATATTCATTCGTGTCAAAAAAACCTTCTTTTACAGATTTCATAGTCTTCCTTGAAGTATGTGCTGAAGAAAACGGAAGCAAGGTTAGTTGTGGCGCTAACAACTTAGGAGGATGTGCAAAAATTGTCAGAACTGGCAGAAAGAGCAAAAAGGATTAGCAAATAAAAAAACCCCACCAGGGAATCAGCCGGTGGGGAATCAAGTTGACATTATATGAGAGATACATGACACAAGAGTGTCATGTATTACTTATAACGGCTCTTATTTCTAAATCTTTAGAGATTTATCAGCTAAATATATAAAAAACCATTACTGTTAATGAATAATTACTCTAACGTTATCCTGTAGCTTTTGAAGCTTGGCAATTTATTTTTAGCTTGCTATCAAATTACAGAGATTACCGCAATGTATTTTCTTAGATGATTAGTATCAACGTACTATCAGAATCACTAATGTTCTTTCTTGTCCTGATTTTATAGTTTCGTGAAGTTGTTTCTTGCAAGTTATAGAAAGAGATGAAATCACACCATCTTCGGCGCGTCTATCTTTCGAATATCAGCCGCCATGTGGCACATTGTTCTTTATTTCCCAATCTAAAGCATAGCGATCTACACCAATCTGGCCACCTGATATTATTTTGAACATTTGCTTGCAATCTTCTTATTGACGTAAAAAAACCTTGATTCGGTGGTAACTTCTAGTTAACCAAATTCTGAATCAAGGCTTTTAGTGCGAACCGACTTGAGAATTATGTAATTTCTTGGAAACCTTCTTGGTTACCAAATTTTAAAGCAAGGTTTTAGGTGTAACCAACTTGCGTACCAAGTTACAGTGTAACCATAATAATGCCTTGCTTATGTCAAAAGCGTTTAATATCTTGGAGAGTAATCATAATAACCACCTCCATCAATGCTTCGACTTTCATCCTGTATTATCCTTGGCGGATTAGTGGCATAGGGATTATTTACTGAATCATTGGAGTATTGGCTGCCATAGCGTCCATATGGATTATTGATTGAATCTGGTGAATATTCGCTTCCATATCTCCCGTACGGGTTTGATACTGAATTAGGGTCATATTTATTAGTAGATAAATTCCCAAGGTATTTTCCCGTTCTACCATCAATCAAAAACGGCGTATCAGCAAATGCAGGTAAAACAAAGAAAAACGCAGTATAAATAAATAATGTTTTCATGATCTTATCCTGATTGAAAAGCTTGTTTACTCTTTCATTCCTTCAGAATCATAAGGAAAACGCAACATCAATCATCAACGATTTGGCGCTTACTTGCTAAACATTGTCTTTTATGTCAGCTTACAGCATACATCTGCCATCAGATCATTTGCTCCACACCCAAGTCAAGGTTGTATCGAAAAGCCACATTAAGCGAATCATTTATAACCTATACGCTCCTCTAGTTCTTCTGGCGATATACCAATCTTATTTGCAATCGCGCGGATAAAGTCTTTATCTGAGTAAGCGTCATAGGCTGGATTGCCAGCACGCAATTGATCCAATATCGAAGGCTCGGGTTCTTTATAGCCTAAATTAGCGGCAACCTCATCAAATGCAACCCCTGTTTTGTTGGAGATTAATCCAACAAATGCTTTATCACTTAAATCTTTATAACGTGGATTTTTTGCTCGTATTTGGTCTAGTAATCTTGCCCCGCCTGGAAAACCCTGCTGTTCCAGTATCGGCTTACTTTCTGGTTGCTTCCTGCTAATAAGTGCTGTTATTTCTTCTGTCGACATGCCAATCTGATTATCAACATTAAATGATTTAGCGGCAGAAATATATTTAAGCTCACCAGTCCATCGATCAAGACGATATACATTATGTTCTCCTGACTCTGTCATGTCATAACGCCCCATCCATGTAACAAGAGCAATTATAAGTACTGCAATAATTAAAATAGCCTTTTGCCAATTCATCTTTATGCCTTAATTAATCTTCATACCCAAGCCAAATTTTTTTACATTCTCATCAAAAAAGACATTCTAAATTAATGCAACATACATAAATGCCAAGTCACTAGATGATAAACATTATTATGGTTCATCCGGGAATTGCGTACGTAGCAGCTTAAAGAGATGATAGAAAAGTAGGGAAAGATAGATTGAAATAACCACTATTTTCTAATCATGGGGTTATATCAAAATGTCGACGAGTTTGCTCTATCACGCTTTTGGCATAATTGGTTATTTTTATCAAAGTACCCGTTATATTGCGAACGCCATTGTAGTTGCGATAAAAGAGGATCAGTGGCATCTAAGATGCCCCGTTTGCCGAAGTCGAAACGTATTCTGTCGAGGAAAAGTGATTCGTCGCTTTCGAACGATACCGATAGGTCAAAAGGCTGTTTATATTGATCTTCCAGTCCAGCGAGTAGAATGCACCAAGTGCCAGGCAGTACGCCAGGTAAAGGTGCGGTTTGCCGATGAACGTAAAGGTTATACCCGTGCGTTTGAAAGATTGGTACTGGAACTTTCCCGATATATGACCATCCGTGGGATAGCACATTACCTTGAAGTGAGTTGGGATCTGGTTAAGGAAATCCAAAAGCGTAGTCTGCAGAAACATTATCGATTCCCGAAATTAGCAAAAGTTAGACGTATAGCGATTGATGAGATATATCAAGGCAAGAAGCTGGGCTATTTAACCATTGTTCTGGACCTTCAACGTGGTGCGGTAGTTTTTGTTGGCAATGGGAAAGGCGCAGATGCGTTGATTCCATTCTGGAAGCGTTTGAAACGATCGGGCGCACGGATTGAGGCGGTCGCAACCGATATGGGTCCAGCTTATATCAGTGCAGTACAGAGTAATATCCCAGAGGCCACGCTGGTATTCGACCACTTTCATATCATCAAGTTGTTCAATGAAAAACTGACCAAACTGCGCCGCGATCTGCAACGACAGGTAGAAGATGGGCTGGGTAAACCTGTTTTGAAAGGCATTCGTTGGTTGCTGCTCAAGAATCCTGATAATCTGGATGACACGCGCAATGAGCGTCAACGTCTGGAGCAAGCACTTAAGCTCAATGAACCCTTGGCAACAGCTTATTACATGAAAGAAGAATTACGCAATATCTGGCATCAACCGAATAAAAACTCAGCGCAAAATGCGCTTGACGAGTGGGTAAAAAAGGCAGCTGCTTCTGATATCAACATGCTCAAGCAATTCTCTAAAACCATTGTTGCTCATCGTTCAGGCATCCTTGCCTATTTCGACTTCAATGGCTTATCAACTGGACCATTGGAAGGCATCAACAACAAGATCAAAACGTTACACAAAATGGCTTATGGCTTTAGAGATGTCGAATTCTTTAAACTAAAAATTATGGCGTTGCATGAAACCAATTATGTTTTGGTCGGCGGTTGAATTCATAGTACGCATTTACCGGATGAACCATTATTATTATGTAATACACAAAGTTTTTATTTGCACTCTCTTTTTCTGTTCTAACAGAATCACACTCTGAGTGGCATATCTACTTTAGAAATCAACCTGAAAACTTATTGATTGGAAGTGACGCGATTTTACGCCTAATGATATAAGGGTGATGTTCTCGAAATGCCAGATTGTTGAAAGTATTGAAATTCAGATCTAACTTTTAGAAAAACAGATTGAACAACGTAACCAAGAAATTGAAGCCTTAGAAATTGAGGCAGGTTTCTACAGACGGCAAGTTATACTTGAGAGTCGCTTGGGGATGATGTCGCAGAAAAAGTTTTTTATTAGTTATTTCTACTTTAAGGTAGTTAGTGAGATTGCTGAACAGATATGTTTTTTTTACTTGATTTCTTTTTAGGAGTTTTTTTATTCTGACCAGTTGAATATAAACGTATATGTTCATCAAGTTGATTACTCAGAGCCAAATCACCTGCATCAATTTTTGAAGGACTTCGTAGTTTTGATAGGATACTTATTAATGTTGGGGCATTAATCTTAATAATTAATTTACCTTGAATATAAAATTCCTTAAATGCTTCAAGCTCTCTACCTTTTATTAAGCCAGGTTGTTTGTCTCTGCAAATAATGAATCCTAACTTGCCATACTCTCTAGTTAAATATCCGTTCATTTGACGATATTCTTCAATACCAATTTCTTCAAAGTTTTTTACTTCAAATATAACTTGGCGTGTTTGATAATCATTCAGAATACGCTTCCAAAATCCCCGTGTTCCTTGATTCGTAGCAACGATGTCTCTTCGTTGTACTGCAGAGTTATTTGGGTGTAGTTGGATATTTATTAACTCTTTTGCAAATGCAATCTCAATTATCCGCTTACACCATTCCTCAAATAATAAAGCACTTTCTGCTCCAGTAGGTATATTTGGATATTCCGAAATAATTTGGCCTATCTTTCTAGCTCGTTCTTTTGTGCTCAGTGAATCGATTGTAATTTCGTATTCATCGTAAATCTGCTCTGCTACATTTTGCTCAATTCCTTCCCGTTGTAAATTAAGGGCGCTCCAGTAGCATGGATGAATCATTAAAGAATCATTTTCTGTTATAGCTCTATCTGACTGCCTGCCATCGTGAGAATATATCCATGTATTACTCTGTTGATCAAATACCCCGAAGAAGCCAACACCATATAGGGATTTTAGAATTTCAATTTCAGAACCAAGAATTGTTAGATGCTGAAGAGCCGCAGCATCTATTTCAGGATTTTCAATTACACTCTTAATAGTCTTGATTGCATTAGATACAAAAAATGAGGCCGTACCATGTGAAAATGCCTTAGTAAGAATATCGATACCCGGGAAAACACTAGAATATTCTTTATTAAGATCATCGAACCGGATTATCGATATTTGCTTAGATGACGCTTCAAAATCATCATTAATTAATATTTTTCTATAGTTGTTTTTTGCATGAATTACTGCTGTATTTAATAGAGCAATAACATCTCGCGGTCTATAGAGAGTAAGTCGTAGGCACTTTTTAAACCCTTCTCGTCCATGTAATTCATTTTCTGTAATAGCATTCCAAGTTTTTATATCACTTTCTTGATTCAAGGAAAATGTTGCGCGGATACGCTTACAAGCCATATAAAAAAGTTCTTCTGAATCCCAGTGCAAGCGTAATATTTGACCTTCTAAGTTTCTAGAGAAATCAGGGTCTGCAGACTGAATAGCTCTGAAAATGTTATCTCTAAGAAACACAAGAGTTTTTAATTTTTCACCTATCGCATACCTAACCTCATCCGTTCCATAGATAATTCCATCTACAATTCCAATACCCACGTTGTCAGGTTCATAACCTTCATCCAATTTGTCAATAAACACAACAAGGCCGTGATTTAATGATTCAATGAGTACTAAGGTTTCTTTTTCAATGGTGTTAATTTGTAGGATAGAAGAAATTTCAGCAATTCTGTCATCTGGATTATCGATTCCAAGTAAGCTTTCGCGAAGCATTGATCGCATTCTCACGAATGAATTATCACCGCGCTTTTTCCATTTCTCTAAATGTTCAAAAAGAGTCACATGCTTTTCAACTTCATTCGCCGTCTTATAGCTATTTTTGCAGTAAAGAGCTAACTCAAGAAATAATGCATATCTCCAGGCAAGTTTTATTCCAGCACGAATTCTACTTACTGAGTTTCCAAATAATTCAGCTACTGGTCTAAGTCCAATAACCTCTTCTTCGGCCGGTGCAATAATAAATGTAAAAAATTTACGGTCTTTCCAATCTTTAGATAACCGGTATACTAATGCGCTTTTACCAGTTCCTCTCCTACCAACGACAATGAAGCGATCCTGATTCTCAAATAAAACCCTATAATTTTGAGATTCATAGAATGCCTTATCAAGCATAACGTGATCGCGTTCAGCACGAGCTTCACCAAGCGAATAAATCACCTGCATGTTTTCCTCAATAATTATTTGTCATTAGTATCATCATAAACTAACTTTTAACAAAACTCATTCAGGAAATATTTGGTGTCAAAACTTGATCTCAGAAAAAAATCTGAGAAAAAGACAAGTTATGCAGTATAAATTGAAGTTAAGTACGGTTTGATATTGGTGGCATCGCGATTTTACCCGCGACGGGTACTCACCACCCCCTTATTCCGGTAATCTCTTAGATGATGCTTATATATTTGCCACCTTTTTAAATTAAAAAATCAATGGGGATGCTCTATCTTAATAAAATACTCACTCCTAGACGTTATATTTATCTGCTATTTGCCTGCTTTCAGCCTGTTAGCAGGAAACTAATCGTTACAGCCATAAGCCTTTGCTAGTCGATTTATTGCCGTTTCGGTAACGAATCGCAAAGTTTTTCCTGATCTCTTAGATAATTTATAAAGATTTCTTGCTGTTCGCTCATCAAGCCACAACTGAAATCTATAGCTAGTTTCAGCAAATTTTTCACGATGACGTTTTTGTCTTTCCGCACCAGATAAAGCCATTCGTTTAACCTCCTATAGTCAATCGTTTTTGCCACCGTTGGAACGTCACTCCTGCCCGCTCAAGAAAACGCTTAAATTCCGCCAAGCTATTAATGATTTGTATCAAGTTTACTTATTCCATTTTATTGATTAGTACAGCTAGCCATTGTTGTGCTGTCGTTGCTCATCTAAGAATTGAGAAATAACACCCCCCCTATAAAAATATAAGAAAGTTAAAAAAATTAAGAAATTTAAAGAAATTAAGTAAATTACGCTATAGCGTGGGTTTTCACGTGAAAAAATACACAACACATACACAATGGCTAAATAATTAATTAACAACCTATATTTCCAATTTCTCAATTTCCGCAATTTCCTGTATTTTTTACAGAGGGGGTAATTTTTTAATTTTTAGGATAAGTCCATTCGCAAAGTAATTTGTAATTCTTCACATTGCGATCACCCGTTTCTAAATACCAGCGATGCCCTTCAAGATAATTCTCGCCTTCGTGTTCTTTAAGGATATTTCTTATTTTCACCTCACTTAACCCAGACTCTTTGCGTGCCTTTTCTATTAGTTCGGTTTTTTGAGTAACTCCACTATGTATTGCTTCGGTAATTGCTTCAATTCCCAATTCATTCTTTTCGAGTTTGTCCTGGATTTTTTTCAGTTCGAGTGCTGCTTTCATCTCTTCTTCACCCTGTTTCTGGATTGACTCCAAAAGGGCTTCATAAGAATCATTTCCCTTTACTGTCGAGTAGCAATAAACAGCCTCATGCTCAACATCTCCACGGCTTTTGATATTTTCAAACTTAACCTTCTTGACACGGTTTAGCGGGTCAGATGAGAGCTCATCCAGCGTATAAGCACAATCCGAATCATCTACAATGTCGCTTGTTCCGCCATAAATTACCCTTTTATTTTCATCGCGCCTTTTATTGGTGTGCGCCAGCATGATGAGTGTCCCACCCTTACTGACAAATGCGCGAGCAACTCGCATAAACTCACTCGATAGTTTTTTGTCCATTAAATCAGTAAATTTTTTGAGCGTGTCCAAAATGATCACCACACCTGAAGCGGTGTTTTCTTTAATCATGGTGTCAATGTACTGCAAAAATTTCTTTGATTCAAAGTCATTGTGGTCAGGTGCCAGCATGTGAAAATGATATTTTTCAGCGAGCTTGATTTTTTCCACTAATCCCTTGTGATTATCGTCAGCGTTGATATAAAAGACATTCTCGCCTTTTATTTCCCCTAACTTGATCGCTTGTATTAATAACCAAATGGTCAATAGTGTTTTGCCCGTGTTCGGTTGCGCGTAAAATACGGTAGCCTGCCCAAGAATAGCCAATCTACCAAGAACAAATTTATCTTCTAACATTTTCTGTTCCATATCTTTTGATTTGCCATTGAGTGAGAATTGCGCAAGGGAAAAGGGTTTATCGTCCTTTTCCGCCCATTCCCGACGTTGAACTTTATTCCACGATTCGCCATTGATCATTAAATTATCGCCAGCATCTTTTAGCGCTGCATTTTGGTCACCATTGTGAAACAATACGCAGAACGCCGAGAAGGCATCGTGTGCACCTGCCCCATCTGAATAGAGAGGATCAGCTGTTGATAGGGAATAAACCCGCCCATCTTTGATAGAAGCAGAGTAACTCCCACTCTCTGAGCGGGGGTGACAAAAAGTATTACCTCGTTGTTTGTAACCTGCATTTAACAATATATCGGGCACGCTGTACGCTTCGTTAAACACGCTAATCAAGTCAGGCAATGAATTAATGTCAGTATGAGCTTTTAACGCCTCTCCGCGCGTTTTAGCGGCTTCTGCGGTCTTCTTTAATTCATTTTCTTGGCGCTTGATCTCTTCTTGCTTTGATTTGATCTGTTCAGACCAGCAAGCAAGAGGATCAAAAAAATTACCATGGCGCTTGCTTAATGATTGATAAAACTCACCACGATTTGGTAAATAACAAAGTTGCGCTGCACGCTCGCTTGCGCGATCTGGTTTGATTCCTTCGGATTCAAGTAAATCATTCAGGATTTCCTGGCAAAAGTGCCAATCAATAAAACACAATGGTTTATTTGTCGGAATTAAAACACGCGCTTTTTGATTAGATTCTGTTGCAGAACTAGAATTGTAAATTTCAAAATCACAGTTCAACTTCCCAACAACCAAGGCAAGCTCATTTATTGGCTTGGGGTTTTCATCGATATCAGCCCATAGTAGCCAATATTTTCCTTTATCCTCTTGTTCTTTAAATACACGACTCATCAAGGTAGAAGGGATAAGCCATTGTGCTTGTGTTTTATCTACTTGCTGTGGGTTATCTACAAGATTGCGGATTTCATCAAGAGTGATAGTTACAAAATCATTACCGTTTTTATCAGTATGGTATTGCCCAAATCCGCTGCAAAACATTGGGGAATCAGCTATAATAGTTGTGTTGATAGCATCAATCTCAGCCCACGTTGCTTTGCCCGCGCGTGGGTTTTGTTCTAAAAGTGTCATACTTTGACAGCCTCCTTGATCAGATAATAGCGCCCGACTCCATGGGTTCTGCCGCATAGGTTGACTCGTAATCCCATTTCAACAGGATGTCATGTCCAGCGTCGCGCAATTCCGCGATCCTTCCTGCTGGATGTAGGCAATCAGGCCTTTCTCTCGCTTCAATTGTGCTGATTGAACCATGAGCACGAAGATGCGTCAGAAGGCGTTCCCGTTGCGATGCCAGAGAATTAAAAATAAAATCTGATTGTTCTTCTTGGCGGGCTGCTTCTGTGGTAGAGGTAGTTCGCATCATAGCGTCACCTCACTTTGAGTACGTTTGGAAATTAGTTGCTGAACCAACTTCTTGATCTGATCGCCACTCCATCCAGCTACACGCGCGTTGTTGATCGCCTCAATCTCATCTGAAGGCCAACCAACTGAGCGAGCACCAATATCGACTGGCGGTGTCATTAATCCAAGATCAATATCCCTGTAAGTGCTCGACCTTGATCTTCCGGTTTGTTGCACTACGGAATTTAATCGAAGGATAATTCTTTGTGACATGTTTTAATACCTCTTGGGTTTTGTTTAACATGCACATATGGTGATTCTTTTAAAACAAGAAAAAAACTGAAAGGGTTTCACCATTTTAGGTGTCACCCTTATGGAAAGCAGCGTACTTGCTTGCTTCAGATGGTGACGCTATTCCTTCGGCTTGCGCCCTCCTTTAACTGCCCATATAGGGCGAATTATAGTTGCGCCTGCTTTTGCATTTCTATCTGAAAAACCTTTTTCTATGAGCCAGCTCTCTACTTTGCTGTTAGTAGGGTGTGTCCTGCGATTATCACGGTCGGCTTTATCCCAAAATATTTCTTTCGCCATATTAAGATAACGTGAGTTCGACATAAGAAAAGCTGTAAAAGGAACCTGAATTCCTTATGATGAAGTAGTTTTGGAAAAGAATTTCATCATGAGAGGAGTCAGATTCCAATGGATACTATAACGATTTTTTGTGCGAATGACGACTTTTGTAAAGAGTTTGAGCCGCGTTGGGAGAAGCGCTTATTAGAGTCGTCGCTGAAACGGCGTCGGCGGCAAGGAGCATTGTGTCTAAGCGAAGTCATGACCATCATGGTGGGGTTTCATCTATCCGGTTATCGGACATTTAAGCACTATTACCTGAATTACGTGTTGAGGTATCAGCGGTATTATTTTCCAGGGTTGGTGAGCTACAACCGCTTTGTGGAGTTGCTGCAAGATAGCCTGGTGCCTTTGTGCTGTTTTCTGACCAGCCGCTTTGGGCAATGCAGTGGGATCAGCTTCATTGATTCGACTAAGATCAGTGTGTGCCACAATCGCCGCATTGGGTCGCATAAAGTAATGGCAGAGTTTGCTGCTCGGGGAAAGACCAGTGTGGACTGGTTTTATGGGTTCAAGTTGCACCTGGTCATCAATGACCAAGGAGAATTGCTGGGAGTCAAAATCACGGCGGGCAATGTGGATGACCGTGATGCCGTACCGGAACTGGCTCGTTCCTTGTTTGGAAAACTCTTTGGTGATCGGGGCTATATCTCGCAGCCACTCTTTGAGCAACTCTGGGAGCAAGGTGTGCAGCTCGTTACCAAGGTACGCAAGAACATGAAAAACAAGCTGTTGCCGCTGTTTGACAAGCTGCTGTTACGTAAACGCTCCATTATTGAGACCGTCAATGACCAATTGAAGAATATCTCGCAAATCGAGCATTCCCGCCATCGCAGCTCATTTAACTTTTTTGTTAATCTGATAGCCGGACTGGTGGCTTACACCTTTCGCGAGAAGAAACCCTCGCTTAATATCAGACTCCCTCAAGCTCTTCCAATCGTGATGTGATGATTCTTATGTCGAACTCACGTTAAGATAATAAAGATGATCGCTCATATATGGGTCTGCTGAATCTATATAATGAATGTTATTTTTTTTATCTTGTGTACTAATCATTATCAATTGATCTGGCATTTCCCAAACAGCTTCTTGAGCAAATTTAATATATTTCTGGATGAGATATTCTCGATGACCAAATTCATTAATGATAGGCGTATCAAACTTCCCATTGTCAGCATTATTTTTTAGTACAGCGGCTCGTCTTTTAAGACAAATATAAGTTCCATCACTTAATCCGATAATACCCTCACGCAACCCCATTGAAATTGAGGCAAAATATTCAGGTGTCAATGAAACTAAGCAACGAATTACTTCCCATTCACTATCATTCAACAATCCCCATGAATCAGTAGTGGTGTATTCAGGTAGTTCGATCACATCGCGTCCTTTCACGATTTCCTTGTAGAAGGATGCCACGCCAACCGGTTAAGGATTTCCGGTTTTCGCCCCGTCGGGCTAGGCGTAGCAAAAACTTTATGCTGTCTTGTTAAAGCGACCAAGGATCACATTCTTGTCACTTATCAACTTTTCAATGAAGTCTGCCCAAAATTGAAGCATCTCGATACGCTGGGTTGAATATTCCGCTCGATTATATACGCCACGTACTCCGCTTATAACGTGATTCAACGCTTTCTCTACCACATCAGAAGCCCATCCATTTTCATGCAAGAGAGTTGATGCCGTACGACGTAGATCATGAATTGTAAAGGCCGGTATATTTTGTCCTTGCAGCGCAACTTTTAACGCTGTGTTGATGGCGTTATGGGCAAATGGCTTGGTCAGGCTACCACGCCCTGGCATTACAAGCTTACTACCGCCAGCGAGCACTTGAAGTTCCTTAAATAAAGCTATTGCTTGTTTGGACAAGTACACAATATGCGATTTTCCAGTTTTAGAATTTTCTGCCGGAATATGCCACTCGGCATTCTCAAGATGAACATCTTTCCAACAAGCCAGCAACAGCTCAGACTTACGCACCATCGTTAATAGGATCAAATGCAAACCTACTTTGAATTGCCGTCGGATATTAGACGCATAAACGGCATTGATGAACAATCGAATCTCTGAAGGTTCCAGTGCTCGATCACGGCTTTTTGCTTTATGGACATGACGCATTGGCATTGCAAGTACAGGATTAAAATTCAGCAAGCCACATGTCACAGCATAGTCGCATAGCTTTTTTAGCAGACCGCGCAATTGTCCCGCCGCTGCATCAAAGCCTTGATCTTTCTTCTGCCAGATGATTGAGCGTACATCTTCTGTGGTGACATCCTTCATAGGCTTTTTGCCAATGAAGGGGAGTATGTCATTATCGAAATACCGATGAATCTGTTTGTTGTCCTTCCTGTCTTTTTCCTGCACATCCTTAAAGAACTTCACAGTAAATTCTTCCACAGTCGTTGCTTCAGCAGCAGCTACTTTCTGCAATTGCTTTTGCTTTGCTGGCGACTGTCCAAGTGCAGCAGCAGATAACACCTCATCCCGCTTAATACGGGCATTCTTGAGCGTTAGTGCAGGGTACTTGCCTAGCGTTAATTTTTCGGTATTTCCATTCAATTGATAGCGGCAACGCCACGCCATGCCGCCTGTAGGGAAGACTTCAATATACAAGCCTCGCTCATCCGTCACGATGTATGTTTTTTCTTTAGGCTTGAGTGCCTTCAATGCTGTATCTGTCAGCGCCATATATTCCTCATATTGTCCAAGTAGACCGCTCTATGATTGTCCAATTATATGCATGGACATAAACTTGGACAAGAATAATGTTGGCTTCTAATGAATTTAATGGAACAACTTGGGAAATAAAAAACCATCTATCACGCTGGTTTTAGGTAATTAATTAAACCTTGTTGGACAGTATGAAAATTAGTATTATTTTCCAATGCAAAACCGTGAAAAAATCTCACCCAATAAATCATCAGCGGTAAATTCTCCTGTAATCGAAGACAATGCGATCTGTGCCAGCCGTAATTCTTCCGCCAACAACTCTAATTGTCTTCCGTTTTCCACCCATGGGATTGCATTATCAAGATGTGTTGTGGCCTTGCTCAGCGCTTGCAGATGTCGTTGTCGCGCCATGAACATGCCTTCACCTGCGATATTGGATTGCCAACCGATCATCTCAAGCATTTTCATGCGTAATGATTCTAGGCCAGCGCCTGTTTTAGTAGAAAGATGAACAATAGGTTTGCCTGATTCCTCCTCGATTCGAGTACTTTCACTCAATAAATCGATTTTGTTAAAGACCGTGAGTAGCGGCAGCTCAGCCGGCAACCTTTGCAATATCTGCTGATCCGCATCTGTCAGACCATAGCGGCTATCGATCAGCAACAGTGCCAGGTCTGCTTTTTTGATCGCAGCGTGAGTGCGAGCAATGCCACTTTTCTCAACAATATCCGTGGTTTCTCTCAAACCAGCGGTATCGATAATGTGCACCGGTATGCCTTTAATCTGAATCAATTGCTGAATGGTATCGCGCGTTGTGCCAGGTATTTCTGTCACAATTGCCACTTCATCCCCAGACAATCGATTCATCAAACTAGATTTACCGACATTAGGCTGCCCAACCAGTACGACTTTTACTCCTTCTTGTAACAGACTGCCTTGACGGGATGAGATTAAAACGCGCTCCAGTTTTTCACGAATATCCTGCAATCGCGTTGCCGCACGCGCCGATTCCAGAAAATCGATTTCTTCTTCTGGAAAATCGAGAGTTGCTTCGACCAGCATGCGCAAATCGATCAATGCTCGCACCAATGCCTGAATAGTTGCAGAAAACTCCCCTTGCAAGGAGCGCATGGCGCAGCGTGCGGCATCTGCCGTAGTCGCGTCGATGAGATCCACCACGCTTTCAGCCTGGACTAGATCAAGCTTATTGTTAAGAAAGGCGCGCAGAGTAAATTCGCCCGGTTCAGCCAATCTGGCGCCCAATTGAAGGCAACGCGACAAGAGTAAGTTGATAACAGCAGGACCGCCATGACCTTGCAATTCAAGTACATCTTCGCCGGTGTAAGAATGCGGAGATGGATAATAAATGGCGATACCTCGGTCGATCGAATGGCCATTCTCATCAAAAAAATGACTCAAATGCGCATTACGGGGATGAGGAATTGAACCGAGAATGGCTTTAGCGATAGATTGCAAATTTCTACCGGAAACACGTATAACACCAATGCCCCCTCTTCCTGGGGGGGTGGCAATAGCAGCAATGATGTCATTGCTATGCATATGATTCTTGCGCGTAAAGCTTTAAACCTTACTGTTTAAGGAAATAAATGTGACTTGATACTTAATGTTTGTAATAACGAAGCTTCTCTAAAAAGAGTGAGCGCTTTTGAATCATAATACGCTCACCTCTATAGAACAACATTTTAAGATTTTCTTTTTTCTTTTATTTTCTTTTTATCTGCTGTTTCTGCAGCAGGTTGTCCATACAATCGTGTTATCTGCCACTGCTGCGCAATCGATAGCACATTGTTCACTAATGAATACAATACGAGACCAGCCGGGAAGAAGAAGAAAAATACACTGAACATGAGCGGCATGATCTGCATAACTTTGGCTTGTATTGGATCAGTCGGCTTGGGGTTCAATTTAGATTGAACGAACATTGAAATCCCCATCAAAACCGGCAACAGATAGTAAGGGTCAGGTGAAGACAAATCCGTAATCCACAATGCGAACGGTGCATAGCGTAGCTCAACAGCGGCAAGCAACGTCCAGAACAGGGCAATAAACACTGGAATTTGCACCAGAATAGGAAGACACCCGCC
This sequence comes from uncultured beta proteobacterium, assembly GCA_963815685.1. Classification (GTDB taxonomy): domain Bacteria; phylum Pseudomonadota; class Gammaproteobacteria; order Burkholderiales; family Nitrosomonadaceae; genus Nitrosomonas. Next base: position 64,804 of record CAWFHT010000006.1, on the reverse strand, counting down.
CATCGGATTGATTTTTTCTTCTTTGTAAAGCTGCATCATTGCCTGGTGCATTTGTTGGCGATCGCCTTTGTATTGTTCCTGGATACGCTGCAGCTTCGGTGTCACTAAACGCAATTTAGCCATGGATCGATAACCTGCCGCTGACAACGGGAAAAATAAAATCTTGACCGTCATTGTCAGAAGGATGATGGCAATCCCCCAGTTACCAACCCACTCATGATAAAACGAAAGTAGCCAGAATAATGGAACAGCAATCACCGTTAGCCAACCATAATCGACTGTCAGCTCCAGACCTGGTGCCAATTCTGCCAGTTTATCCTGCTCCTGCGGTCCCTCATAGAGCGGCATCGTTACGCTCGCTGTTTGACCGGGTGCAATTGCACCAACCGGCGCGATCACACCAGTCGTGTATAAATTATCACTTATCCGTTTTGCAAAATACTCTCGAGGTGTTTTTTGCTCTGGCAGCCAGGCTGAAACGAAATAATGCTCCAGCATGGCGATCCAGCCATTATCTGCATTTTGTGGGTAATCTCCTTTATTTTTATCTAAATCAGAAAACTGAATTTTCTGAAACTTCCCATCCTCGGTATAAATAGCAGCACCCAGATAGGTAGGAATCATCATTGTCTCGCCTGGGGGTGGAACGTTATCCCGCAATATCTGGAAATAAGCAAATGGTCGGATTGTTGCTTCTCCCAGATTTTTTACCTCAAATTGAACGTCGATGACATAGCTGCCACGATGGAAAGTATAGACTTTAGCAACTTGTATGCCGTTTGCTTCTGGAGCGATAAGACGAACGACAACCTTGTCTTGATCAGCCGCCAAGCTGTAATTATGCGTATCGGAATCTAGTTTGTATTCCGTCTTATGATTGGGCAGACCATCTCCAATCAGCCCTGATTGTGCCACGCTAATGCGGGAGCCCTGACTCTGCAGTAATGCATAAGGAATTTCTTTATTTTCACGGGATAGATGCTTGAGTAATTCCAGGCGGCGAAGATCTCCTCCGACGGTGTCAATCTCTGCTACCACCATATCAGTAACGACTTTAACTTGCTCACCTGTTGCCAGCAAACGTGGTGTCACAATTGATGGTGCCCCTTCAGTTCCGGGTACCTGAGCAGTATCTGATTGAGAAGAAGTTAGCGTATCGCCCGGAATTGGGAGCGCATCATGGCTCTGCTGAGACTGTGCATTCTCAGTACTGACCGCTGCTGGGCCAGTTGCCAATTTATCTAGTCTCTCCCGCTCCTTTATCCATGCATCCCAAAGAAATAGCAACGATGTGCTAAAAATGATGATCAATACAATTTTTTTTGTTTCCATCTTGATCTAGTTAAACTAGTTATAGCGATAATCTTTTTTTAAAGTTTTTAGGGAACAGGATCATATCCACCACGATTCCACGGATGACAACGTAAAATACGGCCTATGATTAATATCATTCCTTTGATAAGCCCATATTTTGTCAGTGCCTCGCTTGCATAATTTGAACAAGTTGGGCTAAAACGACAGGAAGGTGGAAAAAAAGGACTAATGCAGTATTGATATAGCTTGATAAGACCTATCATCAATCGCAACATTGTTTCATCCTAAGTTTATGTATTAGCATTTCGGCTTCCTGCCAGATGCGAACAGAGTCAATCTGAGTTAATGAGCGCTGTAGCCGAAAAACACAATCCATTTTGTCCAGTTCATGCTGGTGTCTACGAAATACTTCTCGCAGCAATCGTTTTAAACGATTTCGCCCTACTGCATGTCGCTCCAGCTTCTTTGCAACGATCAATCCTAACCGTGGATGATCCAAATTGTTCGGTTTTACACAGAACTGGAGAAATTCGCCACTAACCGTGCACCTAAAACGAATAACAGCCTGAAACTCTGTCGCTTTATGCAACCGACATTGCTTAGAGAGTGAATAATTCCTCACCTAACCCTTCGATAAGGGTGCGCATCTTTTTATGAATTGTCTTCTAGACACTCAAACGAGCTCGGCCTTTGGCTCTGCGCGCACGAATGACCGCTGCGCCACCGCGGGTTCTCATGCGTACAAGGAAACCGTGTGTACGTTTCCTGCGAATAACAGATGGTTGGTATGTACGTTTCATTTTATTTTATAGATTATTTATTAATTGGATAATTACTTACTCAATAGAACCGCATATTACAACCTGTTATGGGCATCGATGTCAACTTTATTTTCATGATAGAAACCATATAAACTTGGCTGATAACGCCCACTTATTGCAATACCTGTACATCAGTACACTTGAACTAGCTAAACATTACACAAATAATCTCCATTCATGATCATTTCGTTACAATTTTAACCATTAGAGGCAATGAGCGTAGTTTTGTGCTCACTGTTGAGAGTGCATACTTTATGATTAACATGAAGATAATAATTGATCAACGATCTTGGGATCGTCGAGCTAGCATACCCTTTTTTTGCCTTTATCATTTGGGAATCAAGAAAGGAAGGCGTATTAACAAACGACGCTCAGGTGCAGGGACCGCTTATATTGATTCATATGCGCCCCATCTCGTGTTATGCACAATTGCAATTATTTTGCTAAGTGCGATGGATGCCTTATTGACGCTTGATATTCTAGCTAGGGGAGGGACAGAGCTTAATACCTTCATGGCAATATTGATTGAAGACAACACAGAAAAGTTTGTTCACTTCAAGCTCGCACTTACTTCATTGGCGCTGATTTTCCTTGTTATTCATCATAACCTCCAGCTGATTACGAAACTACAAGTCAGGCATTTGCTCTACTTGATATTGTTTGGTTACATCACGCTAATCGGTTACGAAGTGGCGCTACTGACAATTATTAACACTTGATAAACAGCTAATCCTAAATTACCGAGGCAAGCAAAAAATTATGATGATCAATTTCTTGCAACAAAATAGGTAGCAACCTTTTCTAGATCTTCAAGTATCAGCGTACCTGCCGCTAGCCGCAATCTTAGATAGGCAAGCAGATAATTATACCGTGCTTCTGCCAAATCTGATCTGCGCGGAAAAAAGCTGGCTTTGCGCATTCAACAAATCAAGATTGATGCGTACTCCTCCCTTGATGCTTTTCTCGGTGGCTTGTACCAGTAAAAGCGCTGAATCAACTGCTAAATCCAATGATTCTATTCGCCTAATACTACTTTGCAGTAATTGATATTGCTTACGCAATTCCACAAGAACCCTATCACTCAATGCATCCAGATCAGCCTCTGCACGCGCTTTGTTTGCTTGTGCCTGATTAGTGGTCGCAACCACTCGTCCACCTGCATACAACGGTAAATTGACTTCCACACCTACAGTCCCAAATTCTGCATCGCGATTAGGGAAAAGAAACGATGCAGCATTCTGTCTGTTCAGGCTTGCTACCAAGTCAACGCGGGGTGCATGACCAGCACGACTTTTTTTTACCTCAAGCTGATTGGATGTCACGAGATGTCGCTGGCTAACTAACTCAGCATTCCGCTCCATGGCTATCTCACGCCAACTCTCAAAATCAGCTGGATAAATTGGCTGTACTTCAAAATCCCCTGCTAATGAATCAAGCTGCGCCGCTTGTTTGCCTATTATTGCTTCCAAAGCCAGTCGCGCAACTTCCAGTTCATCTTGTGCTTCAATCATTTTGGCTTGTGATAAAGCGTGTCTGGATTTCGTCTCAATCAAATCTGTCTGAGTACCTTCGCCTCGCCTCAACATATTTTCATTGACATGTTTTAATTCTTCTAACGCATGATGCTCTGCTTTGGCTAGATTCAGGCGATCTTGAGCAAGCAGTGCATTGGCATAGACTTCCACCAATCGTACGATAAGTTGATGACTCTGACTGATTAATTTAGCCTGGCTTGAATTTGCGCGCGCATAACCTTGATCGTAACCAGCAACTGCTTCCATATTAAAAAGCGGTTGCCGCAATGTTAGCGTAGTCACCTGACTATCAAAATTCAGAGAAGATGAAGGAGCATTACCTGTGCTTTGCGTTCCCCGACTCCATGACTGTAAATGAGAAATAGACAAAGTCGGCAACAGCCCAGACCGTCCAAGCGCAATTGATTGCTGACCAGCTTCATTTTCGTGGATTGCTGAACGAAATGTCGGATCATTCATCAATGCTGCTTCATAAGCCTCTAATAAACCCATTGCCTGAACGCTCCCCACCTGCCACGATAAGGTGAGCGCAAAAATAGACAATAAGGATGGCTTAAACACGCGCAGCGGCACGGCTAATCTTCCACAAGCGTTTTATGAACTCGATCGAGAAAGGGTTTCAACAGGTAATTCATCAGCGAACGTTCCCCGGTTTTTACAAAAATTTCTACAGGCATCCCTGCCCGTATTTGAAATTCAGCGAGCAGTTTCATTCCTTCCGGCTTGACCTTGGCTTTTAATTGATAATAAGGATTACCCGTTTTTTCTTCGGTCAAACGGTCTGCCGATACATGCGTCACAAACCCAGGTATGCGCGGAATTTTATTTTGATTAAAGGCAGTAAATATGAAATCCACGTCAAGACCTGCATGCACTTTGTCAATAAGATGAACCGGTACTTGCCCTTCGATGACTAGCAAATCTTCTGTCGGAACAATATCCATCATATTAAACCCTGGACCGATAACTCCTCCACGTGTGAAGATATTGATTCCCACAACAACACCATCCACCGGTGCTTTCACTAACACGTTAGCCAATTCAAAATCTTGCGCCAAGAGTCGGCTATCCAGCGATTCAGCCTCTCGTTGAATATCCGTCAATTGCTGCCGAACTTCTTTTTGATACTCCTCCAGACGCTGGATTCGGCGGAGATTGAGTTCTGAAATTTGGCGCTGAGTGCGACCGATATTACCGGTATCGGCAAAAATATCACCAGTTAATTGCGCGTGTGTACCCTCTAGTTCAAGCACACGATTGCGTGGGACATAGCCATCTTGCGCTAATTCCCGCATATTCTCGAGCTGCTCTTTCAGAAACTGCAGCTGCTGTTGTTTACTTGCGCGCGAAGATTCCAAATTGCGCAACTGGACACTCAAGCCCGCGATATTTTCATCCAGCGCGGCCAATTCGTGCTTCAGTGCAGATTGCCGTGAAATAAACAACTGTTTCTGCAGGGCGATATTACTGATTACACGAGGATCATCTATTGCAGAAAGCAGAAAGGATGGAAAATCGATTTCAGCTTTATTATCCCGCTCGGCAATCAGCCGCGCTTCGACTGCTCTGGCGGAGATGAGTTGAGCACGTGTTATTTCTGCCTGTGCTTTAACCTGCACATCATTCATTTTCACGAGCACCTGCCCAGCCTTGACCACATCCCCTTCTTTTACCAGAATATCATCCACGATGCCGCCAGTCTGATGTTGAACTGCTTTACGATTCGTTGCTACCATCACCGAGCCGGATAGCGGCACCCCTTTATCTAAAGGTGCAAATGTTGCCCAAAGTAAAAAGCCGCCCACACCAACCAGCACGATCCACCAACCAAGACGAGCATGGCTTGTTTCATCCGTCTTGACTGGACTTGCGATATCTATTACCGCAGAATCAGTCACTGTTTTATCTTTTTGACTAATGAGCTTCATATCTCTCTATTTCCTGCACAGTCACGCAATTTGAGAAAGTTTTCAAACTTTCGTGAGGGTTTATTATCTCTCTGTTTGCCAGTCATGTGTCATTAGATCAAACCAAAACCAGCCTCATCGCTCATGGATTTGCTCTTTATCAAGCAGTCTGAGCACTTTGAGTACTCTGCTCCTTAGCCTGTCGTTGCGCTAACAGCGCTTTTTGTGCCTGCTGCTGTTTGCTCAATTCAGCTAGAATTTGGTCAGTTGGCCCAAACATCTGACGCACACCATCGCGTAATAACAGTAGCTTGGTAGTGGCAGCAATAATACTCGTCCGATGAGTGATCACAATGATTGTTTTACCACGTTTACGCAAATCGACAATCGCTGCCAATAATGCTTGCTCACCGACATCATCCAGATTTGAATTGGGTTCATCCAGCACAATCAGTGATGGATCACCATACATAGACCGCGCCAAACCAATACGCTGCTTCTGTCCACCGGAAAGGCCACCTCCACCATCGCCCAGCAAGGTATCATAGCCTTTAGGCATGCTCAGGATCATTTCATGGACCCCTGCTCGCTTAGCTGCCAGGATCACTTTTTCAGAGTCGATCTCACCGAAACGCGCAATATTTTCACTGATGGTGCCAGCAAACAACTCTATATCCTGCGGCAAATAACCAATATGGGGTCCCAGTTCATCCTTATTCCACTGATATACATCTGCGCCATCGAGCCGTACCTTACCTGCTGTAGCAGGCCATACCCCCACCAGCAATCGCGCAAGAGTTGATTTACCTGAGCCGCTTGGCCCAATAACACCCAATACTTCTCCAGCCGCAATAGCAAATGCTAATCCCTTGATAACTGGCACTTTCGATCCTGGCGGAGCCGCCATGACATTTTCAACTGAAACTACACCATTTGGTTTGGGCAATGACATACCAGGCTGACGGTGAGGATTCTCTTCGAGTAATTTTGTCAGCCGTTCATAGGCATTACGAGTATTCCCAAATTGTCGCCAGACATTGATCAGCACCTGTACCGGAGCAATTGCCTTGCCCATTAAAATTGAACCAGCAATCATCATGCCGGGAGAAATACTGTTATCCAGGACCAACAGCGCACCTGCTCCCAGCATCAGTGATTGTAATGTAATCGAAGCCGTTTTGCTTAAGGCGCTGACTATACCTGATCTTTCACTTGCTTCTGCCTGTAAATTCAAAAACTTACCATGGAGTTTGTACCAGCGCGCCTGCAAGTTGGGCAGCATGCCCATTGCTTCAATTACCTCTGCATTGCGCAAATTATTGGTTGCCAATGATGTCGATGCTACTGCCATGGCACTGGCCTTCGCAAGGGGTTTATGTGATACTTTTTCGTTAATATAGGCAAGTAACACTAAGACAGCCGTGCCGAACAGAGCAAGCACACCCAACCAGGGGTTAAACAGAAAAATGACCAGCAAGTAGATCGGGAACCAGGGCGCATCAAAAAAAGCAAATAAGGCATGGCCAGTTAAAAATTGGCGTAAATTGGTTAAATCTTGTAAAGCCTGGCCCGCATTACTATTCCCTTGGCGTAAACTTTGCTCGAAAGCTGCGGTATAGACACGTTTGTTCAATTTCATATCAAACTGTGCACCTACTCGTATCAGAACCAAGCTGCGAATATACTCCAAAGCGCCCATGAATATAAAAGCGCCCAGCATGATCAATGTTAGCATCAACAATGTCATTTCGTTGCGGCTTGTCAACACGCTGTCATAAAGTTGCAGCATATATAAAGGTTGCATCAGCATCAGCAAATTAATAACTGCACTGAAAACACCAACGGTACGAAATGCGCGCTTAAAACTGATTAATATCTCGGCAAGTTCGTTATGAGGCGTATTTTTTGCTTTCATCTAAAATATGTCAATGAGTGCCAAAATTTCCAGGACAAACAATATGCCAGAAAAATCAGCTGCTCTGTTATGAAAAAAGGAATTCATTTTGGAATATTTCTTAGCTTGACTAAAAAGCAAATTTACTATTACTTTTTAGCAGAGCAGTGATAGGGTAATCTGCGATATTTCTCTCTCGTGAAAGAATGTTTTTTATATCAGCCATTAAGGTAAATCCTCTTTCACCAGCACGAACGGCCGAGGAGTATAGCCAAAATCACGCGCTGCTTCCGCGCACTCAAAAACCAAATCACGATTCATTCGTTCAGCCATCGCTACTGTCCAATGACGATAACGCGGTAATTTTTGCAAGATATTTACTGCTAATCGAAAAATCCAGTGAGGTATCGTTAGCAAATAAGGAGGCTGGTCCAATGCTTTGAAAACTCGTTTGATCATTTCACGATAAGTAAGTTTCTCTCCCCCGCTGATATTATAGGCCTGATTGACCACTTTACTTGCTAAAAATGCAGCAAAGCAGGCAGCAGCAACATCCTCTACATGAACCGGTTGGCGCAAACCATGTGCATCGCCAAGTAACGGGAAGAATTTAAAGCGGCGAATAAATCGGGCTAATTCGGAGATATTTTTATCGCGACCTTGTCCGTAAATAAGTGTCGGACGCAGAATAATCCATTCTATCCCATACTTTTCAGCCCATGCACGTAAATTTGCTTCTCCTTCAGCGAGATGTTGTGCTATTTCCTTTTCTCTTTTATCAGAAGAATCATCTTTGGTAAAGATACTTGTTGAAGACAATACCACAATTCTTTGTGCCCCATATGCTATCAGAAAATTGAAGTAAGCCGGCAAGGTCCAGATCGGTGCCAAATACAACCATGAAGTTATTTTTTGGTCACCTGACCCAAATTTTTCCATTCTTGCTAGCAAAAACTCAGGCTCTAGCTGGCGCCAAGTCACTGACAGATTCCTTTGCACAATTTTATTTTCAATCCGCTGACGGGAAAATGCCACCGTCTGCCAGCCATACTGCTCTAACAACGATAATACGCACTTCCCAACAGAGCTGGTCGCGCCAAATACGCCCATGCATTGATCAGCCACGGCGTAATCCCGCTAAACTACCAAGATAGCTGATCATGTGAAAGGTCACGACTGCTGCAAAACGCATCCATATACCTGCAAAAACCATCCACATCAAAATATTCGGATATTGATCATGAAAAAATTTCTTGTAAAAGCGTATCATCCCTCGATGTTTATGCCACGCTACAAAAATTGGGCGGGTCTGACTACATACGCCTTTGTGGTGCAAAATCTGTACATCAGGAACAAAAATAATTTTCCAACCTCTTTGTCGAAACCGCATGCACCAGTCCAGATCTTCACAATGAAGAAAATAGCCTTCATCCCAGACACCAACCTTTTCGATCGCTTCTCGACGAACCAGCATCATCGCGCCTGAGATCGCCTCGACCTCAATCGGTTTCTCTGGTAAAGGTTGCTGATGTAAATGAAAATCAAAAAAAAGGCGTGGCCAATATTTAGCTAAGCGATACAGCCCCAATGCCCGCACCAGTGAACGCCAGGGTGTCGGGATCGCGCGCCGACTGCCGCCTTGTTCACTTCCATCTGAATTAAGTAATCGACCACCGACCATACCTATATGGTTATCTTGCTTCATTACTTGCAACAATCGTTCAATGGCACCCGGCGCTAACATACAATCTGGATTCAAAAACAAAATAAAAGATGCCGCGGCTGCTTTAAGACCAATATTACACCCTGCAGCAAACCCCACATTCTTGTCAAGACGAATAATTTGCAAACGATGCTCTAATGGAAACTTTCTTACTAGCTCAGACAAACTTGAATCAGAGGAAGCATTATCGACGACGATCACCTGTCTGGTTTGCTCTAAAGCTGCATCAACACAATCTATAAGCAACAATCCTGCGTTATAATTTATAATCACTACAGAAACGCATGGGTTTAAATTATTTACCCAGAGGTTTTGGCTAAATTTCTGTTCTAGCATAGGATGCTGTGATTATATTCATGGATCCAGTAACTTTCATATTATGATGCAATTATGTAGATAATTGCTTATTGCTCGATTATTAAAAATATTTAATTTCTGCAGTTAATCTATGTTTCTTTCAACTTTCTATTTAGGTTGAATTTAATACGCGATTCGGCCAGCTTGCGATTTATTTATCAGTATTTTTATAGAACGGACCACGAGCTAAAGCAATAGTAGTTGCAAACGATAAAACCAATCAGCCATTAGGCCTGCCCGTTTTATTGCCAAACGCCGAAACTGACTACCTCGTTGCAAGTATGAGCTTTGCGGCAATGCTGCGTACTGCTGAAGTATGCTCATCGCGGGTTTGTCTGCTGTCAGTCGCGCTTGTAGTGCCGCTGCTTGCGCAAAGCTAGCGCGAAATGCCTGCTGGGTACGGCAAATAATACTACCAAGGTGGGTTGGTATTAACCCTGCTCCTACAGTATTTTTTTGGTGTTGACGATAATAAACGGTTGGTTTGGCTAGATACAATAACTCGCCACCTGCCTGAGCACACAAAGCCAACCACCAGTCATGCATTGCAATGCACTCTGGCAGCGGCAAAGCCAACCGAAGTAATGCTTGATTGCCAATACAGGTGCAACCCGTGACACTATTTTGTGCTAGCAGTGTAGCTAAATTGGGTTGCGGATTTAAGCCACGTTGCTGCATAAATGATACAGCCAGTGGTTGAAGTTGAGCATCTACTAACCGTAAGTCGCTATGCACCAGCAAAGGAACAGATGATCCCAAGCGCTGCTCGGCTTGTTGCAGCATCATCATTTGGCACTCTAATTTATCTTCAAACCACACGTCATCTTGATCTGCCAACGCAAAATAGCGACAGCCGTGCTGCTGAGCGTAAGTTAACAAGAATCCAAAATTATTACACACGCCGAGGCGCTGCTTAGACGTGGGAGCGAGCCATTCAATTCGCGAATCTTGCGTCGCATGTCGAGCGACTAAGTCAGCAGCAGCAGCGTCGGGACCATCGTTATGCACTAATAACCGCCAATCGCGATAGGTTTGGCAGCGAATGCTGTGGAGCTGCTGATCAAGAAACGCTGCCCCCTGATAGCTCGCCAGAAGGATCAATAATTGTGCCATGCGTTAATAACCTGATTCCAGTCTAGCTAATCGGGCGCGGATTCGCTCCCCCACAGTTGACGGTGAAAAATCCAGCTCAATGGTCCGGCGTGCCTCTGTGCCGATCCGGGCACAGAGCTGTGGATCGTTAAACAGTGCTTGCATGCATTCCGCCGCATGTTCTGACGACGGCTCTGCCCAGTGGCAACCGTGTTTATAAGGACCATAGTCTTGTTGCAATTCAACCAATTCGTAACGAACGGGCAGTGAATTCCATGGAGTCATGAAATCCATATTACCCGACCAGCCGGTAGCAATTACCGGCTTACCCAGTAGCATTGATTCGGCCAAAGTCAAACCAAAACCTTCTGAGCGGTGCAGCGAAACGTAACAATCGAGATTTTGCAGCAAACCATTGATTTGCTCGCGGTTAAAGTAGGTTTCTAACACAACTACTGAGTTATCACCATCAATACGCTCTTGCAGTACTCGCGTAAACTCGGGATTATGGTCAGTATTCATTAGCTTAAGCACTAAGCGCACGTCTTGTCGATTGCGGCCAAAAGCACGGCGGAAACTATCTAATATTGCCAGCGGGTTTTTACGTTCAGCCACGCTAAGCACATCGAACATGAAGCCGAATAAAAAGCCTTGCTCTGGCAAGCCTAAATCAGCCCGCCTAAACCTGCTCAATGGCTGTACATCTATACAATGTGGCATACGCAGCACCGGCCGATCAATTTTGGCTGAGATTGCCTCTTGGCAGAAAAACGACGGTACCCACACTTCATTAAGTGGTTGTGCAGCTTGAGCCCATGTTTCAGGAAACTCTGGCAGCTCCCATGCCCAATATCCAATATTGTAGCGTCCACGGAAAAATTCTGATCCCAACTGCTCATATGCTAACGGGATTTGATCAGCATTGATATGCAGGAGGTTAACTGCAAAGCGCGGTCGCTCTGCTAGGGATACTTTAATCTCAGCATTCATGCGGGAGACATTCCCAACACGAAAATCCAATGCTGCAATCTCTACATTGGCAGCTTGGGTAGCAGTGAGCGTACAACGAGCGGATTGCCCAATGCCGCTTTCAGCAAACAAATAACCAACTACATTTAAGCCACCATGGTGATCTTCTGGGCGCACAGGATGAGGAGAAGTTGCGACTGGTGCTGGAGGAATCTTGATTTCAAAAGCAGACCGTAATAGCCAAGCATGCAATTTATGTCGGATGTTATATCCGACAAAATGACGGACTAGACCACGTCCACGCCATGCCACACGATACAAATTTCGCCACAGTGCTGCATTTAGTCGTGGTAGCAAAGTTGGACTAGGCGTTGCTGCAGAAGTCGGAAGCGCCATTGCAATACCGTCGTTGGATATTGAATTAACCGTTTGTTCTTGCATTCGATGGCGGATGGGTTCGACAAAACGCTCAGCAATTTTAGCCTGCTCGGTAGCATTGCTCACAAACCAATTGGCATAGCGCAATGCATCGACACCTAACACATCGGGAAAAGCGAGCTTCAAGTCGGAACGTTGCTGATAAAGCTTATACGCGAGTCGAGTAATCAGTGGGTGACTGCGGCCAATTTCCACCGCGGGCTGATTGAGGTATTCAATAAATGCTTGCTCGCCTTCAGTCTGTGCCAGATTAAAACTCAGATAATCACGTTGCTCGCGGAAAATCATCCGGGCAGAATCAGGAATTGGCGTATCATCTCTGAACTTGGCAAACGCATAGGGAATCTTGCTGTAGCGCGCCCCCTCATGCCTTCGTAGTGCTTCCACATAGTCCTCCATCAATTCGCGTACTGCTGGTGTGAGATTTTGCAAAGTGTAGCGATCTTGGTGCTTGCTGAAGGTTTTACCATCTAGACTCACGCCAGAAAAATGGAAGAATACCAGTGGCTGTGCATTGACGGTGTAACCATTTTGCTCGTGTAATACAGTACGGTGATTGATATTCCAATAAGCAGTATTCCAACCCGGATGGCGTTCAATGTGTACTCCGTCATACATACCCGGCACCATATCCATCCACTTCTGATCGACGAAAAGACCGCGCGGAATATCTACCACGCATTCGCGCAACATTTTCGACTGCCACCACGTCATCAGCTTTAGTGCTTCGGGTGTATTGCGCACACCGATGTAGCCGAGGTTATAGCTACCACTTTGCAAAATTGATAGCTCTTTAGGATGTTTGCCATCGTCTAACCAGTCACTGAGGTGAGGTGTCAGCAAAATCTGGCAATTTTGTAAAATATCGCTCATTGGCTGTAGTGAACTATACACACGAATATCAGGATCGAAATAGAAAATCTGCTGATAGTGTTCACACTGAGCCAAATACTCGAACACAAATGGTTTGATTGCGGTATTCAGCTCTAATATGGTGTACTGAAAAATAAAAGCATCGATCTCTGGTATTGGTAAATCGCGCAATGTCATCAAGCGGAAGTTATAGTCCTGCGGATCGATTTCTTCAGCGCTATCACATAGACAGACTACTCGTTCCATCCATGGGGCATATTCGGCTACACTTTCCATTAAAGTACAAGCAAAGTGCAGGTAATTGCGCGAAACTATGGTAAATAAACAAGTGGAAGGATTCATTATTACTCGCGTCGGCTAAGGTAAGATTCAATGGCGTCCAAGCATACGACGCATGATATGACGTAACGTAAAACGCTGAAGAAGGGCCAATTCGACATGAGCAGCCTTAAGTTCCAACTCTTTACTATGAAGGTGCTCATGAGCAGATTTAAGCTCCAGCTCTTTACCATGAAGGTGCTCATGCGCAGCCTTAAGCTCCACTTCTTTACCATGAAGGTGCTCATGAGCAGCCTTAAGTTCAAACTCTTTACTATTAAGCTGCTCGCGTAATGCATCTGTATAGCGCTTTGATTCGCTAAGTGAATGGCTCAGCGCTTCCTCTTGGGTAGCTGCCCGCTGATGAAAGTTATCGAGTTCTACCCGACTGTGGTGCAAGTCTTCCCGAAGACTTTGCAAATTAGCTAATACTACCTGTGCGTCCAAGCAATGCCACCATTTTTCTAGGATTCGCTGTACGCTCGCTTGAATACGTTGCTGATTTTTCCAAATGCCTGAACCCATATCATCTATGCGGTAACTCGCACTGACGCCAGGGCAGTGCACAAACTCGCCCAATTGCAGGAGCTGCAACCAGAAATCCCAATCTTCGTGTAAATCAAAGCTTTCATCAAAGCGACAACCCTGCTCCCAAGCTCGGTAAGCAAATAAAGCAGCGTGAATGGGAATGTAATTTTCCGTGAATAACCGCGCTCGCGAGAACGCCGCATCAAATACATGGGTACGCTGTGCAGGTTCACCGCGCAAGCATTCAACTCCTGCATAAGCTAAAATTGCCTCAGGGTGCTCCTGGAGCTTATCAACCAAACGTGCAATGTGCTGCGGATGCAGCCAATCGTCATCATCCAGAAAAATCAGATATTTTCCTTTGGCGGCTTCAAGACCCACATTAGCTGCTCGGCTGCGGGCCAGCGACTCAGCGTTGCTGATCAAGCTTAGAGGAAAACGTCCGCACCATTCATCCATTTTATGATGGTCAATACCTTTGGCATTAACCACAACAACTTCGATATTCGAATAAGTTTGCAATGCTATTGAATCCAAAGCTTTCAGCAAAGTAGGGCGATCCATGCTACGAATGATGACACTGACCAAAGGCCTATCTCGGCTATCCAGTACCAATCCTAATTCTTTCTGACGCATGTGTTCAGATTGATAAAGTTTGAGCGGATCATTGGCCAACTCTTCGGCAGCAATCAGAAAATAAGCCTCGGCAGCAGTCACTTCAGCAGGTAGCGTATAAGTCCGATAACGATTAAGCGCAGCAATATCCAGATCGTAGCGCTGCTTTTCATTCTGCGAAACAAAACATTGCATCGCCATCATCTTGCGTTCAACAAGATCGCTGATATCCAGCAAATAGTTCGGACGTAACGGCATCCCCACTTCGTATAACGCTAACCGAATCGCTTTCTCTTTTCTCCGTACAGCTTCAACTGCTGCCATCCCTACTGCACGATGGTCTGGATGCATCTCCCAAACAGAAGGGGCATAAATCAGATCAACCTTTGTATCATTGATAGCAGTCAAAATTTCCTGAACCAGTTTCTCGCTATAATAGACCTCTCGATCTCGATATGACCAGAAAACCAGACTACCATACCCCAATACTTTGGCAGCCGCTTCACATTCACGCTGACGTTGAAACGTATAATTTGCACGTTCTTCTGCAAGAACACCGTAACCACCATCCGAAACCACAACGACATGAACTGGAGTACCTTGTTCAACATGGCGCATGATGGCCCCTCCACATCCAAATACCTCATCATCTGGATGCGGTGCCATCACTAATACTTTTTTACTGGGAATGAATGACGTCGCTTGATAGGGAATAAGCAAATTTTCCAATAGCTTCTCTCGCTCAATGAATAAGAATAAACACTCAAAACGATGATAAAACAGTCAAGCTGTTTTCACCTGAAATCCATATCTCCGCTCATCAGCCACCAGCGATTACGTAGCGTCTCTAGCGCTGGGCCGGCACTCCAGGCATTGGCTGGAATACGAATAGGTAACGCTTGCTGAATGCCGCCTGTCGCAACAAAATAGGAAGCAAAATTTTCGGTAATTTGACAACTTAGCCGATGATGACCATTCATACTCGCTATCCTTCTTGCATGTATGATTAGTAACGGAATTTCCTTTAATGGCGAAACGAGATCGGTGATTTCACAACCTTCTGGATTATGTCGCAGCACTAACACTCCGCGTACTTTCCTACCAAACCGATTAATTACCAATACAACTTGGTAATGCTGGTGAGGATGAGCGAGATAACGATCGCGCAAGTATGTCCAATCGCGCACACCAACTAACGCCTCCTGCAAATCCGCAGCCATACCTTGCCAGCATTGAGCGATTGCCGTAGCAATCCAAGCCTCATTAACATTGGAGCTATCCACAACATGTAATCGCGTTAACCATTGCGGTGTTTTGGCTAAGGGCTGCCACTCTATCTCGCTCATATGGCCCGTTTCAGCATACAATCCCTGCCGCTCAGCTACTTTCATGGCCCGTTCGTTGGGAAATCCAAATCCTAGCAAACAAGGCTTACCATAGCCTATATAGCTTTCCAGAAAAGTAGCCGCCATCAGGAAAAAAGGGCCTTTTTTTGTCAAAACACCGCGTTCAGCTGAATCGACCATAACGTCACCAATCTGGACCGCTGCTTGCGGTTGACCAAAATAAAAAATTTTCCGAACCATACCACCATAATGAGCAATTAATTGATTCTCATGCCATACCCCGATTGCACGGCCTCGCCCTGCACCATATTTCCACTGCCACATGGCAGGGGTCATGCTGTGACCAAAAGTTCGCTCAAATAAAGCTAGCATATCAGGTATCTGATTTTTTTCGAGCGAGCGCAAACGCCACCGCGGCTGCTGTTTTTTCCTGAAATGCAGTAATGCATATCCAAATCGTCCGCACGCATATTTTTCTTGATGTAGACGGTTGGATTCGTCCAGTTGCTCAAGACACTCAGCATTCAAGAAAAGATCATTCATCAATCGTTGCCGCTGGAGCGCCATCACACAAAGCAAATAATCCAATGTCGGTGCAGCCATTCTAGATAAATCCAGCTGTTCAACTAATTCAAATCCCAAACGATTAGCTAATGCCAGCATATCACTTAGCAAATGCAATCCTTCCATACCTGCTTCGACTCGACGCAAGGCAAATTCATCAATTATGAGCAAGCTACCGCCTTCAGGCAGCAAATCCAGTCCTTTATTAAAAATGACTAATGGCTCGATATATTGAGCAGACTCCTGAAATAAAAGAACATCAAAACTATCTTGCGCTGCTTCAAAATCCTCCAAACGCTGGCATGCTACCTGTGTTTGTGTGCCCAAGTGTTTATGTATCAATGCGATTTGTTGAGCATCCGGTGTGATGCCGTAGACCTGATACCCTTTCTGGGTAAGTAGAGAAAATGTTGTTCCCAGACCTATTCCCACTTCCAGGATGCGACAAGGCGCAAAAGGTAAGCGATTCAAAAGTAAATCTGTTGAATATTGCTGTGCTGCGCAAAAATCGGTTTGATTTTCCTGGAACAATCCATAATGCAAATAATCCGTTCGACCTTCTTGAAGCAACAAAACATGCGCATAAACATTAAGTGGAAAAGCTAAATCCTTATAGGGAGAAGCAGTATCAGAGTTTATACAGACATCATTACCATGGTAAGAGAAAGGAAGGGCTTTGTTTTTGGAAGATACTCTGTTTGGATCTAACCGGGATAATTGATCAAGCTGGAGTTCCTTATTTTCCATCATCGACTCTCCAGATATGCGGTACAGTAAAATAACCTTGCAATCTTCCTTCCTGCTGTACGCACAACGTAGCTACCCCGCTGGCTGAATCATAAAGGTGTATACCTTGTTCACAAAGTAGATAGACACTGATCAAATACTCCCCTTTGAGTAAGGGCATGCGTTCAAAAACAGCACTAATCTGTCCGGTTCCATTGAGAGTACGCTCCAATGTAAC
The DNA here is from genome assembly GCA_963815685.1 of uncultured beta proteobacterium. Taxonomy (GTDB): domain Bacteria; phylum Pseudomonadota; class Gammaproteobacteria; order Burkholderiales; family Nitrosomonadaceae; genus Nitrosomonas. The sequence continues at coordinate 47,546 of CAWFHT010000006.1, read as the reverse complement.
ATGATCTTCCCAGGTAGCTGCACTCGTGAGCATACGTCCATCCATGGCATGCAATGTAACCGCAACCGTCGGACAGGGAATCGCAGGATCAGAAACAAACGATACTTTCACTCTAACCGTGGATTGACAACTTTCAACAATAGCATCACGAGGGCTTTTTCCCTCGATATCCACATCTACTTTATCTAAACGCGCATGTCCACTCACATACCCACTAGCAGGAGGCGTATTAGTCGGCACAACTTCCTCACAAGGTGCAGTAGATTGCTCAGTGGTAGCTAGGACACTTCTATCTAAAAATGTCTGATAAGCAGATACAACGTGCTTTACATCCCCTTCTGCCATCAGCTTGCCTTGATTGATCCAAAGCGCGCGCGAACACATTGACTCGATTTGGAAAAGAGAATGGGAACAAAATAAGATAGTCTTGCCGCTTTCCTTTAATTGCATGATGCGATTAAAGGATTTTCGGGCAAATGAACCATCGCCAACTGATAATGCTTCATCAATGATCAGAATATCAGGATCAATGCTCACTGCTACCGAAAACGCCAGCCGTACATACATCCCACTCGAATAAGTTTTGACTGGTTGATCAATAAAATCCCGAATTTCTGAAAAATCAATAATATGCTCAATTCGATCTGCGATTTCTTCTTGAGTTAAGCCTAGAATGGCAGCATTTAACCAAATATTTTCACGCCCAGTAAAATCTGGATTAAATCCAGCTCCTAACTCCAGTAAGGCTGCCAAGTGGCCATTTACCTCCACTTTGCCACGGGTTGGTGTTAATGTGCCACAAATGAGTTGTAATAAGGTTGACTTACCTGAGCCATTGCGCCCAATAATTCCTATTACTTCACCAGGCATTATTTCTAGATTGATTCCCTGTAAGGCCCATAACTCCCGGTAATATCGGCGTCTACCACGCCATAAAAACTGCTTTAGACGATCTTTAGGTTGTGCGTAAAGCTGATAACATTTACCAAGATCATATGCATAGACGGCGGGCTGTAGGGACGCTGATATTTGGCTGAGATCCAAATTCATCCACAATTCCTTATATGTTTTTTTTATTCAGAATTTTGTGCATCCGCTATAAACACTGGCAGCAAGGATTGAGAAGTAGTTTCAGTTTGATAAACACGGCGCCAACATAGAACATAGAAAAAGCAAACTTATTTCCTCAAGAAAAAATACTAAATCGAGTGCTATTTATTATACTATTGTTGACTACAAAACGACGACCTCTCAAAAATTTGGTATCAATTCTCCTCTTTAAAAGTGCAAACTTTGTTCTAATGATCAAGCACTTTTAGGATTTTTGAAAATGAGATTTCCACGCATATTCAAACATCAGTGTAGAATACACTATGTAAAAATAGCAGTTTAAGATAAATTTCAGATTAACTAGAATCTCCACTTATGCAGGCAATAGAAACTTTCTGGTACTCTTGTCTTAAGCATTTCAAGAAAGAGCTAAATGCCCAACAATTTAATACCTGGATTAAACCATTACAATTAGATACTTCCGAAAGTTGTAACGATCAACCAATATTGATTGCACCGAATCGATTCGTCTTACAATGGGTTAAAGACAATTTTATACCTCATATTGAGGTAATGGCTCAACAACATTTTTCTAAGAAAATTCACTTTCAATTAATACTTGGAAATACAGTTGATGCAAAAATCTCTAAAGATGAAAGCTTACGCAATGTAAATAATGATTCTTCTGTTCAATCATTAATTACTAAACCTGTATCCAAAAAAAGAAACGCTAGTCATCTTAATCCCAATTTTACTTTTGATAGCTTTGTTACTGGAAAAGCCAATCAACTCGCTCGGGCTGGTGCAATTCAAGTTGCCGAACGTCCCGGAATCGCTTACAACCCTTTATTCATTTATGGTGGAGTTGGTTTAGGCAAAACGCATTTAATTCAAGCTATTGGTAATTATGTTTTTGAAAACGATCATGAAGCGAAAATACGCTACGTACATGCTGAAAAATATGTTTCAGATGTGGTCAGTGCCTACCAACACAAGTCATTTGATAAATTCAAATTGTATTATCACTCGCTAGACGTTTTGCTTGTCGATGATGTTCAGTTTTTTGGTGGCAAGAATCGTACTCAAGAAGAATTTTTTTATGCTTTCAATACACTAGTTGAAGCTCATAAACAAGTCATTCTCACTTGCGATAGTTATCCAAAAGAAATATCGGGCTTAGAAGAGCGTCTTGTATCAAGATTTGGCTGGGGTTTAACAGTTGCGGTTGAGCCACCAGAGCTAGAAATGCGGGTCGCTATTCTATTGAAAAAGGCATTGATAGAAAAAATCGTTCTAGATGAAAATGTTGCTTTTTTTGTTGCCAAGCATATCCGCTCCAACGTTCGTGAATTGGAAGGCGCATTAAAGCGAATACTGGCTTATTCTCGTTTTACAGGCCATCCCCTCTCCTTGGAGTTAGCAAAAGAAGCATTGAAAGATTTATTAGCTGTCCAGAATCGACAAATCTCCATCGAAAATATTCAAAAAACTGTGGCTGATTACTACAAAATCAAAGTAGCTGAGATGTACTCTAAAAAACGTACGCGCATCGTGGCAAGACCCAGGCAGGTTGCTATGGCAATTGCCAAAGAACTCACGCAATTAAGCTTACCTGATATTGGGGAAGCATTTGGAGGACGAGATCACACAACTGTCTTACATGCCCACCGGAAAATCATAGAATTACGCTCATCTGATCCCATCGTAAGCCGGGATTATAATGCTTTATTACATATTCTGCGGGGTTGATGCAGATAATTTGTATATAAAATCTGAATAGTTTGTGGATAAATTTGAAAGAAAATTAATTTTCTTTAAATTTATCCACAAACTATTCAATTAAAATTCTTATTTTATACAAGCCTGAAATTTTATTTAAGTTATTGATATTTATTATATTTTCATAGATATACCGGAATTGAATTATATTTATATACTATTATTAAAGTTTAAATAATATGAATTTAATAAAAGCTAGCCGGGATTTTTTGCTTAAGCCTTTGCAAATTGTCACTGGCATTGTCGAGCGACGTCATACTCTACCAATACTTTCCAACGTATTGATCAAGCAAGAGAACGGAAAGATTATTTTTGTGACTACTGATCTCGAAATAGAAATTGAAACGTATTTACAAGCCTCTGAAACAGTAATCTCACAGGAATTCTCTGCTGTTACCGTTTCATCAAAAAAGATGCTAGAGATATTGCGTACTTTTTCTTCCAATACAGAAGTTACCCTAGCAAAACTTGATAATCGACTACAGGTTAACGCCGTTAAAAGCCGTTTCAGCTTGCAAATACTTCCTGCAGATGATTTTCCGAGAATGACAATGGAAGAGATGCCAGAAATCACGCTTACACTCTCGCAACAAAATTTTAAAAATCTTCTTCACTTAGTACAATATGCTGTGGCACAGCAGGACATTCGCTATTATCTGAATGGATTATTGCTTTTAATCGAAGGCAAATATCTTAAGGTTATAGCTACTGATAGTCATCGTCTTAGCTATACTTCAATTGAATTGGAAGATGAATGGGAAAGAAAAGAAACAATTATCCCCCGGAAAACTGTGCAGGAACTTTCAAAATTACTTAATGAAACTGAAGAGCCTGTTGTTATCGAAGTCTTTCCAAAAAAGATACGCTTTGCTTTTTCTGATATTGTATTGACTTCCAAAGTCATCGAAGGAAAATTTCCAGACTTCAATCGTGCGATTCCCGTGAATAATACCAAGCAATTCAGTATAAACCGCCAAAGTTTTCTGCAAGGGTTGCAGCGAGTTGCCATTCTATCCAATGCGAATGAGAAATTTCGCGGAGTAAGACTAGTTATTTCAAGTGGCATGTTAAGTATCGTTTGTAAAAATAGTGAGCAAGAAGAAGCTCAAGATGATCTCGAAATTGACTATAACCAGGATACTATCGATATCAGCTTTAATATTACTTATTTATTGGATGTATTAAATAATCTCAATAGCGATAGCGTTCAATGTGCTTTTGAAAATGCTAATAGTAGTACTTTGATAACCATTCCAGAGAATGATCATTTTAAATATGTTGTGATGCCGATGCGACTGTAAAAAAAGAAAAAAACCCAAAAATTACTTTGGTAGGCAAAATATTTTTTCAACAAGTATTACTAAAAGTGCAAGCATGATGAACGAAAAAAAAATCAGTAAATCTCGTGAATATAATTCAGATAGCATCAAAATTCTAAAGGGACTTGATGCTGTTCGTAAACGTCCTGGTATGTATATCGGCGATACCAGTGATGGCACCGGGCTACACCATATGGTATTTGAAGTAGTCGATAATGCTATTGACGAGGCCTTGGCTGGTTACTGTGACGAAATTTCCGTGATCATCCACCCTGACAACTCTATTAGTGTACACGACAATGGCCGTGGCATTCCCACTGGAATAAAGCAGGATGATGAGTTGAAACGATCAGCTGCTGAAATCGTTATGACCGAATTACATGCAGGTGGAAAGTTTGATGATAATTCCTACAAAGTATCTGGAGGATTGCATGGAGTCGGCGTGTCCGTAGTAAATGCTCTGTCAGAGTGGTTGCACTTAACAATTCGACGTGAAGGGAAAATTCATCATATTGAATTTCATAAAGGTGCGCCGCTTTCACCGTTGAGTGTGACAGGGGAAACTGAAAAGCATGGAACCGAAGTACACTTTTTGGCAAGTAAGGAAATTTTCGGTGATATAACTTTTCACTATGACATCTTCGCAAAGCGATTACGTGAGCTTTCTTTTCTGAATAATGGCATCAAAATTAAGCTGATTGATCAGCGTAATGACAAGGAAGAAGTATTTGCTTTCGCAGGGGGTATTCGTAATTTTGTTGAATATATCAATCGAACAAAGACAGTGTTGCATCCTGTTATCTTTTACGCTAATGGCATGAAAGATAATATAGCGGTAGAAGTCTCGATGCAGTGGAATGATAGTTACACAGAACAAGTTTTGTGTTTTACAAATAACATTCCCCAAAAAGATGGAGGCACCCACTTGACTGGATTGCGAGCTGCGATGACACGCACGCTTAATAGCTATATCGAAAAAAATGAATTAGCCAAAAAGGCTAAGGTTGATACAACAGGTGATGATATGCGTGAGGGATTGACCTGTGTTCTGTCGATTAAGCTGTTTGAACCTAAATTTTCATCACAAACAAAAGAAAAGCTTGTGTCATCCGAAGTGCGTCCTGTAGTGGAAGAAATCGTGACACAAAAACTTTCAGAATTTTTACTAGAGCATCCAAGTGATGCAAAAATGATCTGCAACAAAATCATCGATGCAGCTAGAGCACGTGAAGCAGCTAGAAAAGCACGTGAATTAACTCGTCGCAAAGGCGTATTGGACAGTATGGGGCTGCCAGGAAAGCTTGCTGATTGCCAAGAAAAAGATCCAGCATTATGTGAGACTTTATCTGGTAGAAGGTGATTCAGCTGGAGGATCCGCTAAACAGGGGCGGGATCGAAAATTTCAAGCGATCATGCCACTTAAGGGAAAAATACTGAATGTGGAAAAATCTCGCTTTGATAAATTGATTTCTTCCCAGGAAATTATTTCACTCATAACTGCGCTCGGAACAGGCATTGGTAAAGATGAGTTTAATCCTGACAAACTACGCTATCATCGAATCATCATCATGACTGATGCAGATGTCGATGGTTCACATATTCGCACGCTTTTGCTGACATTCTTTTATCGACAAATGCCTGAATTGATCGAGCGTGGACACATTTACATCGCTCAGCCACCACTTTACAAAATTAAAAATGGTAAAGAGGAGCGTTATGTCAAGGATGATTATGAACTAAAACAATATATGCTTGGTTTAGCTTTGACCAGAGCTGAGCTGTATGCTCATGAAAATAAACCACCTCTTACCGGTGAAACTCTGGCAAATATTGCTCGTGAATATTTGTTGGCAGAAGCGGTTATCGAGCGTATGAGTAGGCATATTGATAGTGATGTCTTGTACGCTTTGCTAAAGCAACCTAATATCGATTTAAGTAATGAGATAGCGGCATTGAATAGTGCAGCTAGCCTAACTTCATTACTTCATAATATTGAAATCGTAGCAGAATTCAATGATGTATTTGAGCATTTCCGTCTTAAGATAATTCATGTATATCACGGTAATGTTCAGATTAGTTATCTGGATCATGATTTTGTACAAAGCTCTGATTTCTCACAAATTCAAAAAACTGCACAAGTCCTTGATGGTTTAATAGGAGAAAATGCAGTAATCAAGCGTGGAGAGGAAAAGCAGTCTGTCAAAGAATTTAAGGAAGTGCTCGATTGGTTATTGGAAGAAGCAAAAAAAGGAGTAAATATTCAGCGTTATAAAGGATTAGGAGAAATGAATCCGGAGCAATTATGGGAAACCACCATGGATCCTACTAACCGTAGTTTGTTACGTGCACAAATTGAAGACAGCATTCTTACAGATGAAATTTTTACAACTCTCATGGGAGATGTAGTAGAGCCTCGCAGAGAATTCATTGAAAAAAATGCATTGCGAGTAAGCAATCTTGATATATAGAGGAACTTTATTCTCAAAGCATACTTCTTCATTCTCTATGACACAAAATACTTGATCTATTTAACAAATCAATTTGAAATTATCCCATGATATTTGCATTTTTTATATTTTTTGAATCAGCCTGCGTTGACTGATAAGCCTAAGCGGGTTAGAATCTGGTTCTTTTATATGTGCGTGTAGCTGTAAAATTTTCGGTTCTAAGCGAGAACAATTATGCCTTGGATACGGAATAAACCAATGCACGTGGTGATACGCTGGCAAGTATTATTTACAGCATTTATAGCGCTAGTATTTTGGGGAGTATTGGGGTTACATGGGGCTATTTCAGGATTTCTTGGTGGAATGGTCAGTGTAATTTCTTCTACAGTTTATGCGCTCATAATTTCTCATCATAAGGGTTATACAGCTGGTGGTGCAATACGTACGGCTCTCAGAGCAGAAGCAGTAAAAATAGTCGTTATAATAGCTTTGCTTTGGACAGTATTTACAGTGTATAAAGAAGTTAATGCTAGTGCGTTTATCGGGGTATTTATCATAACAGTAATCATCTTTAGTATGGCTCTATTTGTGCCTAATAATTCTAAAGATATTAAATAACAAAATTAAATAGCAGATAATTTAATAATGGCATCAGATCTTGAACTTACTCCAACCTCATATATAAACCATCATCTTACTAACTTCACTACATCGCTGGGAGAAGATCCGTTTTGGACATTGCATGTAGACACATTGCTGATGTCTATCATTCTCGGCATCCTGGGAATGGGTGTTTTATGGCTAATCGTACGTAGAGCTACACCTGGTATACCTACTAAACGACAGGCTTTTGTAGAACTACTCGTGGAATTTGTCGATACACAAGTAAAAAATACATTTCATGGTGATAGGCACGCATTTGTCGCGCCGGCAGCCTTAACCATTTTCGTATGGGTATTGCTGCTTAATACAATGGATTTGTTGCCAATTGATATTATGGCATGGATTTATGAGCATGTATTTGGACTGCATAATTGGCGCTCTGTTCCAACTACAGATGTGAACACCACTTTTGCATTAGCGCTCTCCATATGGTTCTTAATGATATTCTTTAACGTTAAAGTAAAGGGATTAGGAGGGTGGACTCATGAGCTGTTTTGTACGCCATTTGGTAAAAATCCGATACTTTGGCCGCTGAATTTACTGTTTAACATTATTGAGTATGTATCAAAGCCACTGTCTCATTCTCTGCGGCTTTTTGGGAATATCTACGCAGGAGAGATCATTTTCCTCCTTTTAGGGATGTGGGCTGCTACTGGCGTTACAGGCTCCTTTTTTAGCGTGATTCTGGGCGCAGGATGGTTAATTTTTCATATTCTGATAGTAACACTGCAAGCATTTATTTTTATGATGCTCGCAGTGGTTTATTTATCAATGGCGCATGAGTCACATTAAATAGATATAAGTTTTTTAACATAAATTTTTAAAGGAAGGAAAAAACGATGGAAAATTTGCAATTTCTCGCAATGATACAGGCTTATACAGGTATAGGAATTGGTTTGATGATTGGATTGGGTGCAGCAGGAGCATGTATAGGTGTGGGTGTTATGTGTAGTCGCTTTCTTGAGGGTGCTGCGCGCCAACCAGAAATGATTCCAACATTACAAGGTAAAGTTTTCTTATTATTAGGATTGACTGATGCATCATTCATTATTGCCGTTGGCTTGGCTATGCTATTTGCTTTCGGTAATCCCTTATTAGCAGTAATTCAATAATATTTATTTGCAATTAATAAAACTAACACGAAGCTGGCTATGAATATTAATTTCACTCTCATATCTCAAGCAGTAGCCTTTTCGATATTTGTATGGTTTACGGTAAAATTTGTATGGCCACCTCTGTTGCGTGCAATTGAAGAGCGCCAAAAGCAAATTGCCGATGGATTAGCTGCTGGCGAGCGTGGTAAAAAAGAGTTAGAGCTTGCAAGCCAAAGATCTTCAGAAGCGTTAAAAGATGCTAAGCAACGTGCCACAGAAATTATTACACAAGCTGAGAAGCGAGCAGCGGAGATTGTTGAAGAATCCAAGGAAAATGCAAAGATCGAAGGAGAGCGAATATTGACAGCCGCTAAAGCTGAAATTGAGCATGAAATATTTGGAGCAAAAGAAGCTTTACGTCAGCAAATTGCCAATTTGGCATTAGCAGGAGCAACGAAAATATTGCGACGTGAGGTGAATGCCAAAGTCCATGCTGATCTACTTGCATCTATTCAAGAAGAGTTGAAGTAATGGCTGAGGAAATAACAATTGCTAGACCTTATGCTGAGGCAGTATTTAAGTTAGCAAAGGAAAAGAATGCATTATCGTCTTGGTCGGATATGCTAAATGCTCTTACAGAGACAACATCAATAGAGCAAATACGAACACTTGTGTCAGATCCAGGCGTACCAACCAATAAATTAGCTGAAATAATTTTTGAAGTTTGTGAAAATAAGCTCGATAATGAAGGAAGAAATTTAGTTACTTTGCTGATTGAAAATAATCGATTAGATGTGCTTCCTCAATTGAGTACTCTGTATGAACAACTAAAAGCGCAATATGAAGAAATACTGGAGGCAAATATTATTTCTGCATATGCTATTTCAGATAGTCAGCTAGAAAAATTAGTATCGGCGCTTGAAAAAAAATTCAAATGTAAAATCAAATCAAAAGTAAACATAGATCCAGAGTTAATAGGCGGAGTAAAGATAGTAATTGGTGATGAAGTTATTGATAGCTCCGTACGCGGTAAACTCGAGTCCATGTCTGTTGCCCTCAAAAGCTAGGAGTTATTAAAATGCAGTTAAATCCATCAGAAATCAGTGAGCTGATTAAAAATAGGATTGAAGGACTTTCTATATCGACTGAGGTTCGTACTCAAGGCACCATCGTATCGATAACCGATGGCATTGTCCGAATTCACGGACTTTCAGATGTTATGCAAGGTGAAATGCTTGAGTTTCCAGGCAATACCTTTGGTTTGGCATTGAATTTAGAAAGAGATTCAGTCGGTGCGGTTATTCTGGGTGCTTATGAACACCTCACTGAAGGCGATACCGTCAAATGCACTGGACGGATATTGGAGGTGCCTGTTGGTGAAGGTTTGTTAGGGCGGGTAGTTAACACATTAGGACAACCCATAGATGGAAAAGGACCTATCGCCGCTCAGAGAACAGAGCCTATAGAAAAAATTGCTCCAGGCGTCATTTGGCGAAAATCTGTTGATCAACCAGTTCAAACAGGACTTAAGGCTATTGATTCCATGGTGCCAGTTGGTCGAGGTCAGCGCGAATTGATCATTGGAGATCGTCAGACCGGGAAAACAGCTGTAGCGATAGATGCAATCATTAATCAGAAAGGTGAGAATATGATCTGTATCTATGTGGCAATTGGGCAAAAAGCTTCATCAATCGCAAACGTCGTGCGTAAACTTGAGGAGCATGGCGCAATGGAGTACACCATTGTCGTTGTGGCATCAGCCTCTGAGTCCGCCGCGATGCAATATATAGCACCCTATTCAGGTTGCACGATGGGTGAATATTTTAGAGATAAAGGACAAGATGCGCTCATCGTATATGATGATTTGACTAAACAGGCTTGGGCGTATCGTCAAATATCGTTATTGCTCCGCCGACCTCCCGGCCGGGAAGCTTATCCAGGGGACGTGTTTTATCTACATTCTCGCTTATTGGAACGTGCAGCAAGGGTAAGTGCAGATTATGTCGAAAAAAATACAAAGGGAGCGGTTAAGGGAAAAACAGGTTCGTTAACAGCATTACCAATAATTGAAACGCAAGCAGGTGACGTAACTGCATTTGTACCCACTAATGTTATCTCCATTACTGATGGACAGATATTTCTAGAAACGGATCTATTTAATGCTGGAATCCGTCCTGCTATCAATGCAGGTATTTCTGTATCGCGCGTTGGTGGGGCAGCACAAACAAAAGTAATTAAAAAACTAGGTGGCGGTATACGATTAGCATTAGCACAGTACCGTGAACTTGCTGCTTTTGCACAGTTTGCATCGGATTTAGACGAAGCAACGCGTAAGCAACTTGAGCGAGGAAAGATGGCAACCGAGCTGATGAAACAGTCACAATTTGCTACATTGAGTGTTTCTGAAATGGCATTGACGCTTTTTGCGTTGAATAAGGGATATCTTGATGATGTCGAAGTCAAGCGAGGTTTGGCATTTGAAGCTGCTTTGAGAAGTTATATGCGTAATCAACATGCTGGAATCATGGATAAGATTGAAACAGCCAAAAATCTTGATGATGCGACTGAGCAAGCATTATCGGCAGCAATTGATGAATTTAAAAAAACTGGGACATATTAACCGATGGCTGGAAGCAGGGAGATACGCAATAAAATCCGAAGCGTAAAGAATACGCAGAAGATTACTCGTGCTATGGAAATGGTTGCTGCTTCAAAAATGCGAAAAGCTCAGGAACGCATGAGAAAAGCTCGACCATATGGTGAGAAAATCCGCAATGTTGCTGCTCATATGAGTCGTGCGAGTACGGAATATCGCCATCCTTTTTTGATAGAACGTGATACGGTAAAACGTATTGGTATTATTGTAGTGACTTCAGATAAAGGCTTGTGCGGCGGACTTAATACTAATGTTTTGCGTAAAGCTGTAAATCAGATGCGCACGTGGGAAGTAGAAGGTGAGCAAATCGAAGTATGTTGTATTGGTAATAAAGGCCTGGGTTTTATGAGTCGTATTGGAGCAAATATCATTTCGCAGATAACAGGTCTTGGTGATACACCAAATATCGAGAAATTGATAGGTACTATCAAGATAATGCTTGATGGTTATACAGCGGATCGTTTTGACAGGGTTTATCTTTTCTACAATCGCTTTGTGAATACGATGAAACAAGAGCCCACGATGGAGCAGTTGTTGCCATTATCCGATGAGCGCATACGTGCAGGGAAGCAGGATACCCACCAAAGGAAATTATGGGATTATTTATACGAGCCTGAAGCGAAGCCAATAATAGATGATATTATGATTAGATATGTTGAAGCATTAATCTATCAGGCCGTTACAGAAAATATGGCATCGGAGCAATCTGCTAGAATGGTTGCTATGAAGGCTGCTTCAGATAATGCAGGTGATTTAATTCATGAGTTGACCTTGATTTATAACAAATCTCGTCAGGCCGCAATTACTAAAGAATTGTCAGAAATTGTTGGCGGTGCAGCCGCTGTTTAATCAATATTATAGTTTTTAGGGAACAATAATGAGCCAGGGTAAAATTGTTCAATGTATCGGTGCAGTAATTGACGTCGAATTTCAAAGGGAGAGTGTCCCTCATGTTTATGATGCACTGATAATGGAGGGTACAGAGTTAACACTTGAAGTACAGCAACAGCTGGGTGATGGGATCGTAAGAACGATTGCACTCGGTTCGTCGGAAGGATTGCGCCGAGGAATGACAGTTGTTAATACGAAAAAACAAATTACAGTGCCTGTAGGTACGAAAACACTTGGACGTATTATGGATGTGTTGGGTAGACCTATTGATGAGATGGGGGATATAGGTGCTGATAAAAGCATGCCCATTCATCGTGCTGCGCCTGCATTTGATGAACTTTCGGCCTCAACGGAGCTGCTAGAAACGGGTATTAAAGTCATTGATTTAATCTGTCCGTTCGCTAAAGGTGGGAAAATTGGTTTGTTTGGCGGGGCTGGTGTGGGCAAAACTGTGAATATGATGGAGTTGATCCGTAATATTGCGACTGAGCACAGTGGCTACTCTGTATTCGCAGGTGTTGGAGAAAGAACTCGGGAAGGCAATGATTTTTACCATGAGATGAAGGAATCCAAAGTATTAGATAAGGTTGCTCTGGTTTATGGTCAGATGAATGAACCACCTGGTAATCGCTTGCGTGTGGCATTAACTGGTTTAACCATGGCAGAGTCTTTTCGTGATGAGGGCCGTGACGTTTTATTTTTTGTAGATAATATCTACCGCTACACACTTGCTGGAACAGAAGTATCTGCGTTGCTTGGACGGATGCCTTCTGCTGTGGGTTATCAACCAACCCTTGCTGAAGAAATGGGACGTTTACAAGAACGTATTACATCTTCCAAAGCAGGCTCTATTACGTCCATACAGGCTGTTTATGTACCAGCAGACGATTTAACGGATCCTTCTCCAGCAACAACATTTGGACATCTTGATGCCACAGTAGTATTGTCGCGTGATATCGCATCGTTGGGAATTTATCCTGCAGTTGATCCGCTTGATTCTACATCGCGACAATTAGATCCGATGATTGTAGGGGAAGATCACTATAATACCGCCCGTGCAGTGCAACAAACATTGCAGCGATATAAAGAGTTGCGCGATATTATCGCAATTCTTGGTATGGATGAGCTTTCACCTGAGGATAAGTTGCTTGTTAGTAGAGCAAGGAAAATTCAGAGATTCTTATCTCAGCCATTCTTTGTTGCAGAAGTATTCACTGGCTCACCCGGCAAATATGTGCCATTGAAAGAAACGATCAAAGGGTTTAAAGGAATTGTTAATGGTGAATATGATGATGTGCCAGAGCAAGCTTTTTATATGGTTGGTAGAATCGAAGAAGTGATTGAGAAAGCCAAAACGATTCAATAAATAAAGCAAATATAATATATAAACCAAATGGGCACAATATTTCATCTGGATATTGTAAGTGCTGAAGAATCAATATATTCTGGACCTGCAGAGTTTATTGCGGCACCTGCACTTATGGGCGAAGTGGGCATTTTCCCTAATCACACACCAATGCTTACTCGTATTCGATCAGGTATGGTGAGAATTAAGGCTCCCTTAAAAGACGAAGAAGCCGTTTATGTATCAGGCGGTATGTTAGAAGTACAACCAGACATGGTAACAATACTAGCTGATACTGCCATACGCGGTAACGATCTTGATGAGGCTAAAGCTTTAGAAGTAAAGAGAAGAGCTGAAGAAGCTATGAAAAATAAAATATCTGAGATTGAATATGCGCGTGCACAAGCTGAATTAATTGAAGCTGCAGCTCAACTTACTGCTATTCAAAAACTCAGAAATCGTAGCCATTAGAAAATAGAAACATCTTGAAACGCCCATCGTAGGTAGCGTAAACAAAGGAGGCTAGGCTTTCTTTTAACTTCTGCGTATGGTGCTACCTTTACTCCCCTTCTTTCAAAAAAGGGGGAGTAAAGAAATTACAGTTGGTATATCAAAACGCGCTTAATGTCGCATTCGGTACTTAAATCTGCAATGGTTTTCCTTGTTTATTTTCCCTTTCTAAAAAATAAGCTGTACGGTGACATATATATACCGCAAAAATGATGTGAGTGTCTGCCAATCAGATTTTAAGCCTTTTAGAAAAACATTTTAAATCAACTACAGGCACTGCATTCCCTTTTATACCTGTAGCATTTTCAGATCGAACATGATCAGCCCAATCTGCAATAATTCTTTCTTACTGCCTAGGGTCTGTTGACATTTCACATAGGTAGCCAGAGATATCCACACGCGATGGCTACCATACTTTCGTAATTTCTTTTTAGTTTGTCATATCGCGTGGCTACTGCCCGATACTGCTTTAGGCGGGCAAAGGTGTTTTCCACCAAATGCCGATATTTATACAAGCCCCAATCCATATCTGCGTTACCCTTCAACGAATTGCGCTTTCTTGGGATCACAGCCTTGGCTCCCTTCTTTACTATCTGCTCACGTATACACTCACTGTCATAGCCCTTATCCGCTACCATCGCTTGCGCATCAGGTAATTTGGCAATCAGCTCCGGTGCTACAGAGCAATCATTCACTTCTCCACCGGTAATCTCAAACTCAACCGGCAAACCACAACTATCAACCGCCAGATGGATCTTCGTCGTGTTGCCCGCACGGCTTTTCCCGATGGCTTGGGCTTCTTGACCTACCGCTCCTGCACTATGCTGATGTGCTTTAACATAGCTGCCATCAATAAATCCCCACTCCCAATCCGGATCAATCATCAGTGCCTTGAAAATCCTGCTCCACTTGTTACTGGATGACCAGGCATTGAATCTTTGGTAGATGGAATTCCAGCATCCAAACACTTCAGGCTAAGTCTCGCCACGGACAACCAACTCGCATTCGGTATAGCACGCCTTCTACCGTCATGCGCAGATTGCGCTTGTTATAAATCGCTTCTTGAAGCAGAATCTTCTCCAGCTTCGGCCAGAACTCATCTTTGAGCATCAATCGGGGCATCGCAAACTCGTCTTATTTGGTGTGAGAACCTCAATATTACGAGTTTGCTTTTATTTATGAAATACTTATCTCAAAACGTCAACAGACCTTTAGCTACTTAGTTTAATCTCTGCGGGTTCAATTCTCCGCCCCTTGGGGTGAAAGCTGGTTGAAAACCAGCAGATTGAAGAGCGCACAGTTAATGCCCGGCAGCTTGCTGCGGGGTGCTGTATTATGTCATGGAGTGCATGGCTTTGATCTGACCCGTGCTGGGATTGGCGAACTGCCTTTGCGTTGACCTGTCGATCTGGCCCAGGCATTCCCCGAGCGTTACTGGGCCCAATATTTGTGACCTAATAGGAGCTTTGTATTGCACCATGAGTGTCCTGTCCGGTAAGTGGGATTGGTAATGCGCCAATCTTGCTTGAGGAATATAAATATGGACGGCACATCGATTCAAAATGAAGTTATTCTCGGCGCCGATACCCATTTAGATACGCATGTTGGCGTAGTCATTAACCTCCAAGGTAAAGTGATAGGGACACTTACTTCCATACCCACTAATGAAGCAGGTTATCTGAAATTACTGACATGGGCACGGTCTCTCGGAAACGTGCTGCGTGCTGGCGTTGAAGGAACAGGAACATATGGCGCGGGTCTTGCCCGATTATTGCATGAGCAAGGCATTGAAGTATGGGAAATAAATCGTCCTGATCGTGCCAAGCGCCGACTTCAAGGAAAATCAGATCCAACACAAAAGATGCTGAGAGTACAGCACGCACAGTACTTTCCGGTAACGCAACGGCAACGCCAACGCCAAAATTACAATTAGGTGTGACTGAAGCACTGCGTATGTTATCGGTTGCCAGACGTAGTGCAGTTAAGACAAGGACACAAACAATCAATCAACTGAGATCGTTATTAATCAGTGCACCGGACGATCTGCGTGACCGACTCTGGAGAACCAAAGCGGAACAATGCGTAGTAGGTTGTGCACGACTTCGGAATATAGAAGGCAATGTTTTGCTTAAAACATTAACTGCAACGCTTCGTTTGCTGGCTAAGCGCTGGTTAATGCTATCAGCAGAACTAAAGAGCTCGAGGCGGCGCTTGATCGTTTGACAAGCCAATCAGCTAATCGTCTTCGGAATCAGTTTGGAGTCGGGCCACAAACGGCGGCGATACTTATTGCTGTAGCAGGAGATAATCCAGCACGTTTAAGGAATGAAGCGGCGTTAGCTGCGTTATGTGGAGCAAGTCCACCGCAGGCTTCCTCTGGAAAAACTATCCGCCACCGATTAAATCGAGGAGGCGATCGGTCTGCAAACAACGTGCTATGGACAATCGCGATGGTACGTATGCGCAGCGAACCAAGAACCCAAAGCTATGTGGCACGACGCGCTGCTCAAGGGATGGCAAACAAAGAAATACAGCGTTGCCTGAAGCGTTACATTGTTCGTGAACTGTATCCGCTTATTCTCGCAGATTTGTCTGATGCGGCTGCAATTACTTGACATAGGAGCGTCAATGCTTAGTAATATTTGTGATTAGAAGCGACTTTCACACATCCTCATCTTTTTTGTAAAATACTTGAAGTCGATTGTAAGCAAAAATTTGAGTTATTTAACTGAACACGGGGGCATGAGCATCATGTTAGATATTCTCGTTTTGGAAGAATAAATCTGTGTTTACAGATGTCTTGTTATTCATGATTATCCGACACTATAATTTGTTCTCGGCAAGTATGAGATTCAATTGAAAATAACTTTGAGGCATACAAAATGAATATTCTCGTAACGGGTGGTGCTGGCTATATTGGTAGTCACACTATAATAGAGCTGCTTAACAATAAGCACGATGTCATTATCATCGATAATCTATTAAACAGTAGTAAGGTGGCGATTGCTCGAACCGAAAAAATCGTTGGGAAAAAACTGGTATTTTACGAAAAAGATGTCCGAAACAAGCAAGCACTTGAAGAAGTATTTTCAAACCATCCAATAGACGGCGTTATTCATTTTGCTGGTCTTAAAGCGGTTGGTGAGTCGGTTAAAATGCCACTCAAGTATTACAATAATAACCTTATTTCCACAATCTCATTATTAGAGGTTATGGAATCTCATGAGGTCAAGCAATTGGTTTTCAGTTCATCAGCCACCGTTTATGGTGATCCAGTAACCGTTCCAATCAAAGAATCTGCCACACTACCCGCTAAAGTGACTAACCCGTATGGTCAAACAAAGCTTATTATCGAGACTATGCTCATGGATCTCGCATTAACTAATAACAATTGGCAAATAACTGCACTGCGCTATTTTAATCCAATAGGTGCGCACGAGTCTGGAACTATCGGCGAAGATCCAAGCGACATACCAAATAACCTTATGCCCTATGTCAGTCAGGTTGCAGTCGGCAAACTCAAGGAACTCTCTGTATTTGGCAATGACTATCCTACACCTGATGGTACAGGCGTACGTGACTATATTCATGTAACCGATCTTGCGAAAGCACACGTAGCAGCTCTAAACATACCTGCTACACCGAACGAGTATCGTGCAATAAATGTTGGTACAGGCAAAGGTACAAGCGTGCTTGAGCTTGTCAATGCATTCGAACATGCGAGTGGTGTAAAAATACCCTACAAAATTACTGATCGACGGCCCGGTGATATCGCAGCATGTTATGCTGATCCCAGCCTAGCGCACTCTCTCTTAGGCTGGCAAGCACAAAAAACTCTTAAAGATGCCTGCGCAGATTCATGGCGCTGGCAAAGTGCAAACCCTAACGGATATAAGGGATAATTCTATAAAGCTATACTATCGAATTGTATGGATCACTATCGTGTTTTAAATTTTCGAACATATCCTATCTTTTTGAATATTTCCTATATCAGAACATTGTCAAACTTACAAAGTGGGTTCAGCAGGTCAGATATTTCGTAGTAAGCAGCCTTGATTTGAGTAAAGAATCAATCCAATTTCTGGATCAAGTTCTCCAAAGCTTAGAAGCGGATAGAGTATTGAAGGCCCACCCCTTTAAAAGCTTGATCAGTCTTGCCACCTTGGATATTACTATAAAATGCTCCGACGCTCAGTGTATCCCGGCCAAATAATGAAACTCCCATAGCTAGCCGGCCGTTATACCCGAAAACATCATTGGGCCATACCCATCCTGCCCAAGCATCTGCAAGAATAAAGGGGCGTCTCAGCACGCCTTGATCGGAACCTCCATAACGCAAAGATGTGCCTGCACCCATCGTACCGAATTTTTGTGTGATTAGCGTTTCCACATTCGCTACAGAGGCTCCAAATACCCCATTCAATTCTGAAGGAAGTGTTCCTTCTAAATCATTGCTTTCCCATGTACCCTGTAATCTGATTTGCCAATCTTGAATACCTGTAAGTAGAGATTGTCCCAGAATCCCTTGCAGTTTATAGCCTTTACCCAGAGTACTCCCTTCTCTCGTCAAATAACGATGCCCATCAACATCCAAACTCATGAGTGTTTTTGATGTTAATTGCGTGGAAACATTGAGTAAAATTATATCTTTTGCTCCCAGCGCCCGTAATGCCCCGGTTTCAAAAGCAATTTCATTCACGCCTACACGCAAGCTTGTTTTTACTTTATTGGTTATATCTTTGCTGACTTTAGCCGCGCCATAAACCAGAGACGTATCTTCTCTGAGATTGCCACCCAAATTTAGCTGGAGCATCCCTTCTTTAAAAGGATGTTTATATTCTGTACCGAGATCAACTTCGGTATCTGCAGGTAGCCTAATGTTGGGATCAGTAGAATTCAAATACGTATTCTTCAGTTCCATTCCAAGTACCCCTCGTAATAGGGGAGTAGTAAAACGTGCCCGACCTTCGATAAAATCTATAGCGCCAAGACTTTTATAATCAACACCGCCTATTATTTGCTTGCTTGATTTCACTGCCAAGTCATCTCTGGTATGAAAAAGGTACGATTGCAAGCCAGGTGATTGGTCTTTATTTTCATCAAGAAGATCATAAGTTATTGCTAAGGCCTCTTCATTTCTGTCTAAACGTTTAAGCACTTCCATTTTGTTGATCTTCGTAAGCTTATCGCCATCTTTTTCAAGAATATGCTCAGCAGCAGCGAGATTATTTTCCGCCAAAGCTAAAGTAAGGCGCTGCCAGCTTGGCGTTTCTTGCCTGGCGATATGTTCTTGCAGTAGCCAATGCCGAGCAGCGGAATAATTCTTCTGAGACAAATATGCAGCAACAAGCAGCTCTTGAACAAAGGGATCATCGTATCCTTTTTCAAGAAATTTTTTCAAAACAGACACTTCAGCATTTGCGCCTTCCATATTCCGAACTAAAGCTAAATATTCAGCACGCAAGATATCCTTAATTCTTTTGCTTGGTTCATTATCAATTTTGTTAAAACGAGATCTTAAGTTAAACAAAACATGTTTTCGCAGGTGCCAGGCTTTATCTGCATACCCAGCCTGGCTCAAGACATCTGCATAGGTAAGCTGCCAAAGATAATCATCAGGACTGATTTGTGACTTGCGCTCAAGCCAAGACAAAGCTTTTTTGTGCTGACCAACCTTAGCTAAAGCTACACCATAAATGCCCCATAACAACGGATTTTCCAATGCTTCTGATTGCCAACTTTTAAGGTAAGATTTTAGTAATCTTCTGTCATTCTGCTCAATAAGACTCCATAAAATTCCTTCTTTGGCAACAACTGACGCGGGATTAATTGTTAATGCTTGTTGATAATGCTTTATAGCTATTTTTGGATTGTTCTCGTGAATATCTAACTGAGCACGCAATAGCCAATACATTTCTGAATCCTGGAATTTCGATTCATTACTTATTGCTATTTGTAAGAGTTGCTTCAGTTGAGCTGACAAACCGGCCTCATTAGCAATATCCATAGAAAGCAGTAGCCAGCGAGGTTCATTAAAACGATCATAGGCTTCTTCACCAACTGCAATAGCTTCTTCTGCTTTATCTGTATCTCGTAACATTTGAATTAATCGTTCTGCAACAAGTGTATTAGCTTTTTTCGATTTCCAGAGAATGCTATAAGCTGAAAATGAATGCTCAGGCCGTTCTAACTCCCAGGAAAGTTCGCCAAAAATCTGCCAGTAATAAGAATCTTTTGCTGACGCGTTATCTTGATTTGATAACAATATTGAAAATGCCTTCTCAGATTGGCCATTTTTCCACAATAATTTAGCTTGATGGGCCACAGCATCTGGTAGACGATTGAATTGTGCTCCAATATATTGCCAAGTTGCTATGGCCTCGCCTATTTGTCCCGCATTTTCTTGTGCTTTAGCCAATGCTTCCCATAACTGCATATTTTCCGGATAACGCTTTAAATAGGATTTCAAGAAATTAATTTGATCAGATATATTGCCTGCCTCATTAAAAGCAAACAATAAGCTTTCCATTTCTTCATCGGTTAGTTCACGCATGCTTGCTAGTTGTTCCAGCATTTCTATGGTGATATTGAAAAAATATAGCGCTTTTGAAAGATTAATTGTATTGATAATGGCTACATCATCTTGTCTGTTTCTGGCTAACCATAACCATGCTTTTAATGCTAACCCCGGTTTATCAGCCCATTCTGCAATACGAGCTAAACTTTCATGAGCTTCATCATCATCTGGATTAATTTCTACTAACTGCTGAGCTAAGACCAAAGCTGATTGAGTTTCTCCAACTGCAAGAGCGCGATCAATTTGCTTTTTAATCTGCTCTGGATCGTCAGGGTCCAATGTTAAACGCAAGATGCCCAATTCATAGGCATTTCTTGGATTCTTATTAGCCATATAAAGAGTGATCATTTCATCAAGAAGTGCTGGGTCTTTCGGGAACTTCTGCTGATAATTGCGAAAATATTCCGTAGCCAGGTTAGTATCACTAACTGCTCGTAGTGCTTGAAGCGCTAGGAATGCAAATTTCCTGGCCTCGACTATATCCTCCGATAATTCATAGCACTTATGATATGCTTCTGCTACCTTATAGTGTAATCCAGATGCGGTATACCATCGCGCTGATTCCTTTAATTTCTCAATTCGTTCGGTAGGATTGAGAATCATGGTGGACCATTGATCATACAGATTTGCAGCAATAACTGGTTGATTAAGCTCCAGGCTAAGCTTAATAACTTTAGAAATTAAAGTTACTGGAATCGGATTTTTACTAATATCACTGATAATATTTTGTAATTTAGTTAACTCTGTTTCCCGATTTGGGTCTTCTTCCGCCAATGAGAAATATTTTCTTAAATCAATTTCTAGTATCAGGAGTTTAGTTTCTAAAGCTACAGAGCTACCTTCTACTATTAATGGCTCTAACTCTAAGCGAGCCTTATCATCTTCTCCTAGATTAATATAATGGCGGGCAAGTTCAAGACGGAGACCAGCGTTATCAGGATTGATGTTCAAAAGAAGCTTTAAATATTGTACTGAAATACTGTCGGGTTTGACTAATTGCAGAAATTCTTTTAACCGTTCCTCTTTATAAATATAAAAGAAAAGAGTGAAAATAATAGCTAATGTGATTGTAAATATAACTATCGCTCTTTTAGTATTATCCGGCAATTTTTGATTCATAATCTAAAGAACCGCAATTGGACAAGATATAGCAAATAGAGAATCGGAGATAAAATCGGGTACATTGATGCTGTTGAGATAACTCCTACAACGATGAGTAATATTGCATTCGTGCTGGGGTTGACAAACGACATATCATATAACGGCATCATAATTTGGATTAACGAAAAAATTTCGAAAATGTCTCTATATGTCATAAGTTTGACTTCTCAATCAAGTATTTAATTGCAATTTTTAGAATTTTAGATTTCTTTTAAAATTATGTACCTCAATAACTTAACAAGTAATATCAACAAACATTACACAATTTGCTGTCATTAATATAATTAGCCAGCCGTAACTAGCTACCGAAAATTTTGGAAATTATTATTAATTAATAAAATATGCACTTTGCATTTTATTGATCCATTATCGTGAAAAAAGTTTCGCATGCGGTGCTCACGATTCCAAGCTGTATTTGTTCCTTTCCGGATCGTAACCTAGTTTGTGCAGTGGGAGCTTAATCAGCAATTGAGGATGATCATATATTGTGGAATATTTAAGGAATCCGTATACTGATTTTATTGCGACCTGAACGCGCAAATGGCAAATATGGGTGATAATAGAAACGCTATGGGATTGTTTCTGGCCATTGCGATCACGGTAAAGAGGGTGCAGGTGTAAATGCATTTTTAGCTCCTCAGCTAGTAGTTCACTGCTATGAAACCCCAGTCGGGCCTTGCCTTCTTAGAAAGTGGAATTCACCTTGTTAATGATAAGAACTAGGTTAGTTATTTAAAACTGCAACTTAGTACTTAGTATTATCTTAGCCAATTTACTATCCAAAATTAACTAAATTTCATTCATAGTTTTTATCTGGTTTTTAGAATAAATTTTTTCCTGAAAATTTAGTGCTTACAAAAGAATTAATGTTGTTTGCGAAACAAGGGATATAGCATAAATAATACTCCAATAAAACACTTAATGAAGTACCATTAGGCAGATTTTGTTTAAATTGCTCATTTACATTTATTTTATTATTTCTTTTGTCTAGTACTGTTTTAATTTCTAGATTGATTAGTAACGATAGTGTTTACTATCTATGCAATTAATACATTGGCGAGAGATGTGTTTGAGCAACTGGTGCTATACAATGCTAATATATTGCAAACTTGAAATCTTGAGTTTGAAAATTTATTTCGATCAGACTATTTTTACTCAATTTTCAAGCCTTCCAAATCCTATTTCTTAAGGATTTACGGTCAGCCGGACAGTAGTGAAGAGACTATTAAATTAATCAACCGAAAAAGGAGAAGTTTATGTTGATTGGCAGCGAAAAAATCCTACGATTTGCTCATCTAAAATTTAGATTTTTCTTTTTTATTGTTTTGCTCAATTTGCTAATAGCATGTTCGGTAATCGATGTACAAAAAGGTGCTCCACTTTCTTCTTCTGAACGTTGGTTAATTTTACCTTTTCAGAATTATTCACAGACACCACGCGCAGGTGAACAAGTTGAAGAAATATTATCTACTTTGCTTAGAATTCGAGGGATTCCTAATATAGAAATGTATCAACTAGATGATAACAAGAATGATTGGGCCGAATTTAATGACCGCAAACGTCAGGAAAATGCCATGTCACTTGCGATCAAAGAGAATGTGTCTTATGCAGTTACAGGAAGCGTTGATGAATGGCAATACAAGCTTGGTGTTGGCAGTGAACCAGTTGTTGGCCTGACCATCAGAATTATAGAGCTCTCTTCCGGCAAAATTATTTGGTCTGCAAGCGGAGCGCGATCTGGCTGGAGTACAGAATCACTAAGTGGTACTGCACAAAAATTAATCAAGAATTTGATTTCTGACCTTAGAATTACTTAATTGTAAGAATTTTCGTGTGCAATTACATTTTTTTAGAATATTTCTTAAGGGATTTGATAATTACTGTTTTAAACTAGATATTTCATCATAATAGTATTGATTATTGATGCAGTGTAATTGAAGGCTGTATGCTTGTATGATGCACGTAGTTTGTGGTGAGGAACTCGACTCTTATGTTCGTGAAGTCATCTTCTTCGCTCTGCATATATTAGAGTATGGAGATGACATAATTGGTCAGTTCTGTGTAGCGTTATCTGTTGATGAGTTAGAGGCATTGTTCGAGCTTTTGCATAGAGTCGATTTTTGGTGGCTTGTTAATGTGAGACCATGGTTAAACTCACGCAGGCTGATCCATGGGGCCACCTTTAACGATTTATGAATTCTTTTTTTGACTGATTATTACCATTGACAAAATTTTGTCATAGCTGGTCGAGTTAATGTGCTTATCCTCAAGGTCATTGAGAAATCAGTGTGACTATTGTTCAGAAAATTCTGGTAAGAACCTTAAAATAGACTTTGACATGAGACACATGCTCTACAGGCAGTATGAAGTCGTGCACTCTTGTTCTCATTAGCAAAAGAGATGTTTGATCAAATCTGCGCATATTCGACCATCTGGCTATAGGCACTCGTTACATTCTTTATAGATGGATAGTTGAAATTTAAATCACAGAATTTGGGTTAGGGTTGGCAGTTCTGTGTTCTTTGTGGCAAGATACATCGGCGCTTTACTAGTTAGAATCGTCAAGTTAACCAATACTATGTCTGGGTAGAGCTCATGGCTGCTTATTATTAATGTGTTACTTAATTCTTCGAATCCCGAAACTTTGTTTGAAGATTTGGGAGATTTTGTAGTGTTGTAGAAATTGAAAAATTGAGTCAGCTCGATTGACGAATACGATGAGCTAAATTCTTGAAGAGATATGCTAAAGATATGCTAAATGTGTCAAATGTATCCTCTGCTGGTGTCATGCTTTAAAAGTATGACAGATTTCTTGGAGATCTAATAGCATTAAGCAAAAGCGTTTTATATCAAATCTAAATTTTTAAATTTAATTAATAATTTTTATATTCAAAAATTGAATAAGTCGATACCACCAGGAAAAGGAGAAATAACTAAATGGATAGAATCCATTATTATTACGATATTACTTCCGGTAGTCGGCTATGCTATTGATTCATTGGATCCTTTTTTTGTAAATTATCATTTTCCCTGGTTGATTCTTGCTCCTTTATTAATCGCCCTTCGACACGGGCTTGCTTATGGGATAGTGGCTGCTATAGTGCTTGTAGGAATAGTTACGACCGGCTTTTTATTTGATTGGCGAGAGGTTCCTTTTTTTCCAAAAGAAATGATAGTTGGTTTATTGCTGGTCACAATAATTTCAGCTGAATTTCATGAAACTTGGATTCGTAAAATAAAATTTTTAGAGGGCAAATATAATCATATTAACGCGAGAATGGATAAATTTACTCGCGAATATCACCTTCTCAAAGGTTCACATCGTCAGTTGGAGTTACATGTAGCAAGCCAGGCAAAAAGTTTACGTTCTTTTTTGCATGATTTAGAGCGGCACATTTTATCTTTAGAGAAAAATGAAGGCGAGCCTCTAAGGGGTATCGGTGCAAGTATTCTTAAACTTTTTAGTGACTTTGCAAGTGTGCAGATAGCTGCAATTTACGCGATAACAGATGATGAGCGAAAAGAAATTAATCCTCAGCCTGTGGCTTATTTAGGGCATGCACCACCTTTATTAATTTCAGATCCCTTAGTAAAAGAAGCCCTAAAAACAGGGCTTGTTGCAAGCATTAAATTAGAAAATGACAATGCGATAGATACTCCAGGAACACTTGTCGTTATTCCTTTAATTGACGTTTATCAGAAAATTTGGGGATTAGTTGTTGTAAATGAGATGCCATTATTTGCATTGCAGGAAAGTACCATGGATTTATTTGCTGTACTGGGGGGAAGTATTGGTGATCTAGTGAAGCGACGAGCCGAGACCTATAGTTATATAGATGATAAAGGAAAAGATGTTGAACTTAAATTGCGACGGGTTTTAAATGAAATTAAACTTTTAAAGACATCTGCTATGTTGATTGGCGCAATTATCAATTCTGAAGAATTGCAGAATAAATATCTCGCTAGATTTCAAGCTAATTTGCGAGGAGTTGATAAAATTTGGGTTTTCAATGAAGAGCAAAATCATAAAACTTATCTGATCCTGTTGCCTTATACGGATGAAAATGGTGCTAATGAGTTTTTAAACCGCATTGGATTATCGGAATTATTAGCTAAAAAAGTATGCAATGAGTCCGATACTAAGGTCTTTAGCTATCATGACAATGAAGTTAGTTTCAATATATGGAGCTTAAATAATAAAACTTCACTAAAAAAATTAGTATCAGAAATTTATCAATTTTATAAGAACGGCTTATTTTGATATTCAAAGATAAAAAATAAGAATGCGATTATTTCTAATTCTGTGTAATTTAATTTTACTTGTTCTAGCATTAGGGTTAGAAATATACAGTTTTAAGTTAATTCTAAATGAATCTGTATCTGAACAGATTTTAATAACAGCTCTTTTTCTTCATTTTATTGTTAGTGTCATTGCTGCCTGTATTTTTCCTACAATAATAGCATCTAATCGAAAACAGCCTCAGTTGAAGATTTATATTTTCTTCTTTGTGGTTATTCTTTATTTACCGGTGCTGGGATTAGTCGGGTTAACCTTGGCGACACCCTTCATAATTCGTCATTCTCCCAAACTAAAAAAAACCAATTTTGCTGTGAGCTTAAGTAAAATTAGGAATCTTCCTGATATACCGGCTCAGACTATAGATGACAATTTTGCAGACTTACATAGTTTGTATCGATCCAGAAATCCTGATAAAAGACTGCAGGCCATATATGGTTCATTAAAAATAAAGGATCAAGATGCAATTCCACTTTTGCGTATGGCACTTAGTGATCCAGTTGATGATATCAGATTGCTTGCTTACGCTTTATTGGACAGGAAAGAGCATAGTCTCAGCGAACGAATTAAGCATTCTAAGCAAAAACTTGAAAAAATAGAACACTCAAGAAATAAGCACTTGTATCGTCAGATTGCAAATGATTATTGGGAATTAGCAAATCTTGGTCTAACTCAAGGGGAGGCACGAAATCATGTGCTTAATATGGCCTGCAAATATATTGAACTGGGTCTTAAATATTACCCCCAAGATGTGGGATTATGCTACCAGTATGCACAAATTTTGCTGAAGCTGGGAAATTTTGAGGGTGCATATGAACAATTTAAAAAAGCTGAGAGTCTGGGAATGGAGCATAAAAAGTTACTGATTTACTTTGCAGAAATTGCTTTTCATAGACATCAATATCACAAGGTAAAGCAATTAATGGCAGAGATAGATTATCCAGCGGCTTATCCTCAATTAACATCGGTAGTACAATTTTGGCAGAAAAAAAATTAATACAACAAAAGCAAAAGCATGCAGATATTACCCTCTTGTTAGAGGGTACTTATCCTTTTATTAGGGGAGGAGTTTCAGGCTGGGTACACCAGCTAATAGAAGGACTTCCTCAGTACACATTTGCACTGGTTTTTCTGGGCTCTAAGGAGAAGGATTATACCGAGCCGAAATATCTCGTGCCTAATAATGTAGTTCATCTGGAATGCCATTACTTGTGGGATCCTTTTTCATTCTCTAAGCCAAAAGCCTGTGACGGTAATTATGAGTATATTCTGAACTCAAGCAAGCTTCACGATTGGTTTCGCAATCCTTGTTCAAGCTTCGACGAAGCATTAGTAAGTAAAATTTTGGTTTCTTTGGGACAACCGTCTGGCTTTACTGTGGAGGAATTTTTTTATAGTGTAGCGGCATGGGAGCAGATCTGTAAGCAATATAATGAAAATAATGCAGACAATTCATTCATAGATTACATATGGGCAATTAAATCCATGCATGCTCCATTATTTAGGATTGCCAATATTGCTCACCAATTTGCTCTTAGTACAGGAACATTTCATACTGTGTCTACAGGCTTTGCAGGTTTGCTAGGAGTGTTATTGCATTATTTAACCAGCCGACCGTTAATACTAACGGAACATGGTATTTACACAAAAGAAAGAAAAATAGATTTGCAGTCTCTTTTTATCAAGGAGCATCGTGATTTATTAAGTGATGCCCATCATATGGGAATGCAATACCAGGAACTATTATGGCTAAGATATTTTGAATCATTGGGGCGGCTTATTTATAAAGCATCGAACCCTATTATTAGTCTTTATGAGAAAAACAGAGAGCGGCAGATTACTGATGGTGCAGATCGCGACCGTACAAAGGTTATACCAAACGGAATGGAAATCGAGCGATTTCTTACTCTACGCGCACAACGACCAGAAAAAATTCCCCTCGTGATTGGATTGCTTGGAAGGATAGTACCGATAAAGGATATTAAAACTTTTATTCGGGCCATGCGTACGGTTGTTACTCAATTACCTGAAGCTGAAGGTTGGCTGGTTGGGCCAGATGATGAAGATAAAGAGTACGCGCAAGAATGTAGAGATTTAGTGCTGGAGCTAGAGTTGGAAAAAAACGTACATTTCTTAGGGTTCCAAAAAATAAGTGATGTGCTTCCTCGCCTAGGATTGCTGGTATTGTCATCAATCAGTGAAGCTTTTCCACTCGTAATACTTGAAGCCTATGCAAGCGGTTTACCTGTTGTGACAACTGATGTAGGTTGCTGTCGGGAAATCATCGAAGGCAGTAGCGACGAAGACCGTGCTTTGGGATGCGCTGGAATAGTAGTTCCCATCGCCAATCCAGAAGCCATTGCAGAAGCAGTTATTACACTGCTGACCGACAATAATCGGTGGCATTTAGCACAAAAAGCTGGCATTCAACGAGTTGAGAGCTATTATACGCAGTCTAGAATGCTAGACGGCTACAAAACAATTTATGATCAGGCATTGACACAATAATGGCGGGCATTGGGTTCAGACTACGTGAACTGATGAAGGCAGATACTCTTTCTGGAGTACTGTTAGCGTATGGTTTTGCCGGAATTATTGGTTCTGGCCCATGGGTGTTATCGATCGTCGGTATATTGTTAATTGGCTTCATCAGCACAGAAGACTCTTCTGTACCTTTTTTTGTAGGACAGTTCCAGATATCTGTAACTTATCTGATGGCGATTTCTTTAATTCTGACTGGTCCTTTACAGTTAATAATCACACGTTTTATTGCTGACAGGTTATATGAAAAGCATGAGGAGTTAGTTCTGCCAAACCTGATGGGTGCAATATGTCTTGTAATCGCTGTAATCGGAACACTTGCAAGTTTCTGTTTAATTTACTTCTTTGCTGGTTCTGTATTGTATCGCTTATTAATGTTAAGTGGTTTGATTATTCTATCTACTATCTGGATAGTAGTGATCATTTTATCGGGACTCAAGGCATATCGTGAAATTTTGTTAGCATTTCTGTTAGGTTATGGGATAACGGTATGGGCTTCTAAAGAATTGGGTAAGTTTGGATTGGAAGGCTTGCTTTCTGGGTTTGTTGTAGGACATGGCATCTTATTATTTATGCTTATGATTGTAGTTTTTAACTCCTATTCAAGTAATAAATTGATTGCTTTTGACTTTTTGCGACGAAACCAGATATTTCCAAGCTTAGCAATTACTGGCTTCCTTTATAACTTAGCTATTTGGGCTGATAAATTTATTTTCTGGTTTAATCCTCAAACAAGCGCTTCGATCATTTTCCCTTTAAGAGGATCGGAACTTTATGATCTTCCGATATTTCTTGCATATTTATCAATCATACCCGGGATGGCAGTATTTTTATTGCGAATAGAAACAGATTTTGTAGAAAAGTATACAAAATTTTATGGCGCTATTAATGGTGGTGGTTCCTTAAAGCTTATTTTAGAAATCTATGAGGAAATGATTGCAACAATTCGAAGAGGATTTTTCGAAATCATTAAAGTGCAGGGAATGACTATCGTTATCCTGTTGGCATTAGGAGATAAATTACTGACATGGGTGGGGATATCACCTTTTTATAAGGTACTGTTAAATATTGATTTGATTGCGGTGGGAATACAGGTATTACTGCTGGCCGTTCTCAATTTATTGTTTTATTTTGATTATCGTAAAGACGCACTGTATCTCTGTTTTTTATTTCTCGCCTCAAATATTATATTTACGTTTCTGAGTCAATTTCTGGGGCCTGTATTTTATGGTTATGGTTTTGCCTTGTCAGTTGCATTAACTACGGTAGTTGGAATGATCATCGTCTCAAAAAGACTTAACCTATTGGTTTATGAGACATTCATGCTACATTATAAAACCGGGGATTAAAATTAATTATAAATACCTCTAAAAGGTAAGTTTCTCGGTTTTGCTGAAAGTAGCCGGTTTAATGCTTATCTCATGGAAAGAGGAAAATATGAAATTAATCTTCTTAAACTATCACTATCGAGCGGTAGTACTGCTTATTCAAGCATGATTTTATTGAGTATCTGCTCGCCCCTATATTCAAGCCAGAGTATCGCATTTTTCTATGGTCGGCCTGTTCCGGTGAATTTACTTTCTCATTATAAGCAAGTGGTAGTGGAGCCAGAGAATATGGATAATCTGGATTATCTCCATGCTAAGGGAACAAACGTATTTGCCTATATAAGTATTGGAGAAATCCATCCCACACGCTCTTGGTATTCAGAAATTCCCAAATCTTGGATTCTGGGCAGTAATGAAAAATGGGGGAGTCGTATTATTAGCTTAACCCAACAAGGGTGGCATGACTATCTCATTAATAAATATTTGAGTAAGCTGTGGAAAGAAGGGTATCGCGGCTTTTTTTTGGATACAATGGATAGTTATCAAAATGCTGTCCATGACTCACATGGTCGATTGCTTCAGAAAAAAGCATTAGCAAGCCTCATTAGCCGTATTCATCAACATTTTCCAGGGGTTAAACTTATTTTTAACCGCGGGTTTGAGGTTTTACCGGAAGTGGGTCGATATGCTGTCGCGCTGGCTGCGGAATCGCTATTCGAAGGTTGGGACCAAGCTAAACAGGATTATACCGAAGTTAAAGAAGCGGATCGTAACTGGTTGTTGGAAAAGCTAAGGCAGACACGAGATCAATATGGATTACAAATAATTGTTATCGATTATGTTGACCCAAAGCAGAGAGAGTTGGCGCGAAAGACTGCTAAACGAATATCTTACTTGGGTTTTACACCCTGGGTAACAAATCCTGGATTAGATATTCTGGGTGTCGGATTATCAGAAATTTTCCCCAGTACATTATAAAACCGGAAATTAAAAATTAATTAAACACCTCTAAGAGGTAAATTTATCGGTTTTGCTGAAGGTAGTTGGCTTAGTGCTTATCTCATGGAAAGAGGAAAATATGAAATTAATCTTCTTGAACTATCGAGCGGTTGTACTGCTTATTCATAGCATAATTTTATTGAGTATCTGCTTGCCCTTATATGCAAACCAGAGTATCGCATTTTTCTATGGTCGGCCTGTTCCGGTGAATTTACTTTCTCATTATAAGCAAGTGGTCGTGGAACCAGAGAATATGGATAATCTGGATTATCTCCATGCTAAGGGAACAAACGTATTTGCCTATATAAGTATTGGAGAAATCCATACGACGCGCTCTTGGTATTCAGAAATTCCCAAATCCTGGATTCTGGGCAGTAATGAAAAATGGGGGAGTCGTATTATTGACTTAACCCAACAAGGGTGGCATGACTATCTCATTAATAAATATTTGAGTAAGCTGTGGAAAGAAGGATATCGCGGCTTTTTTTTGGATACAATGGATAGTTATCAAAGCGCTGTCCATGACTCTGATGGTCGATTGCTTCAGGAAAAAGCATTAGCAAGCCTCATTACCCGTATTCATCAACATTTTCCAGGGGTTAAACTTATTTTTAACCGTGGGTTTGAGGTTTTGCCGGAAGTGGGTCGATATGCTGTCGGGCTGGCAGCGGAATCACTATTCGAAGGTTGGGACCCTGCTAAACAAGGTTATACCGAAGTTAAAGAAGCAGATCGTAACTGGTTATTGGAGAAGTTAAGACAGACACGAGATCAATATGGATTACAAATAATTGTTATCGATTATGTTGATCCAAAGCAGAGGGAGCTGGCGCGAAAAACTGCTAAACGTATATCTGACTTGGGTTTTACGCCATGGGTGGCAAATCCTGGATTAGATATTCTGGGTGTCGGATTGTCGGAAATTTTTCCCAGACGAATTTTAGCGCTTTATGATGGACAAGAATATCCAGAAGGACTACAGCGGACTGATGTGCATAAATTACTTGCCATGCCATTGGAGCACATGGGTTATACCGTCGATTATTTAGATGTAAATAGTGGATTACCAGCTCAATCACTGACAGGACAATATGCCGGGATCGTCACCTGGTTCAACAACGATACCTTACGAGGACCAATAGATTATAGAGATTGGCTATTGGGACAAATAGATTCTGGCATAAAGGTTGCTATTCTGGGTAATCTGGGTTTTAAAGCTAATGATACTTTTTTGCAGCATTTGCAGGTCAAATTAAGTCAGTCAGCAATAAAGGAGCCGCTCAAAATTGAACGGAGCGATAAAATTATTGGCTATGAAGTGAAACCTCAGCCGAAAACGCGCGGGTTTACTAACTGGCAAGCTTCAGGGAATATCGAAATACATCTAAGCTTGATAGATCAAAATAAGCAGTCTTGGGTTGGTGTATTTACTGGGCAGTGGGGTGGAGTTGCCTTCCATCCTTATGTAATTGAGACTGGCTATGAGGGACGTCAACGGTGGGTTATCGATCCATTTAAATTTTTAACCAAGGCTCTCGACCTACCAGAAATACCTGTGCCTGATGTCACCACTGAGAATGGCCGACGCTTATTACTGGTGCAGATTGATGGCGATGGATCCAGCAATAAAGCGGAGATACCCGGAACACCATTAACAATAAAAGTGATTCAGGATTATTTCTTGAAAAAATATAAACTGCCGTCAACTGTTTCCATAATTGAAGGAGAAGCAGCAAATGGTAGCTCTACAGATAGGCTTACTGAAATCGAGAAAGTGGCGCGAAATATTTTTGAACTGAATAATGTTGAGCTCGCTAGCCATTCTTATAGTCATCCTTCAGCATGGTTTCAAAAGAACAATATTGATGCGAAAGGTGATGATTTTGACTTTTCCATTCCTGGTTATAAGTTTAGCTTGGAACGGGAAATTGCTGGATCGGTAAATTATATTAATAAAAGGTTAGCGCCTGAGAAAAAGCAAGTTCGTGTTTTTTTCTGGACTGGTGATGCGCTGGCGAATAAAGAAGCTTTAACTCTGGCGCATTCGCTTGGATTGGAGAATATGAATGGGGGTGGTGCGACTATAAGCAAAGATGAAAAAACCATTACACGTGTGCCCCCTCTTGGCTATGCAATTAGCGATCAATTTCAGGTATATGCTCCAATTGCAAGTGATCATGTTTTTACAAACAGCTGGCAGGGCCCTTTTTCCGGATTTAATCGGGTCATTGAAACGATGCAGCTTACCGATAGCCCGCTGCGCCTGAAACCATTGCATATTCATTATCACTTTTATTCGGGGAGTAAAATAGCTTCCATCAATGCGCTTCAATCCGTTTATGACTGGAGCATTAAACAGGAATCAAGAGCTATTTGGGTGAGTGAGTATGCTCAGAAGGTTAATGAATTTCAGAATATTACTCTGTCTCGCAGAATAGATGGCGCGTGGGATGTCAGAGGACTGAATACCTTACGTACCTTACGTCTGCCAGTGTCACTAGGATGGCCAGATTTGGAAAAGTCTGAAGGAGTAATTGGTGTGCGTGACATTAAGCAGGGACGGTATGTGCATCTTTTACCTAATCATGGGCAAGCTCTATTGAATACAACCTCTGAGCTTCCTGCTTCCACCTATCTATTACATAGCAATGGAGAGATCGGAAAGTGGCAAAAGACTGCGGACGGAGCTAATTTACAAGTACATGCTCATACGCCATTAGAGTTAGTCATAGCGTCTTCAAAACGTAAATGCTATATTAACTGGACAGATGGGAAGCTAGATGGGCAGCAACAGAACCGAAGCTGGAAATTTATTTTTCCTATAGCCAAGCTTGAGAATGCCTCGCTCGTTTGCCATTAAAAGATTTTTTTCGATGTGTTAGGGTCTGTTGACATTTCACATAGGTAGCCACAGATATCCACACGCCATGGCTACCATACTCTCGTAATTTCGCTTCAATTTGTCGTATCGTGTCGCTATTGCCCGATACTGCTTTAGTCGGGCAAAAGCATTCTCCACCAAATGCCGGTATCTATATAAACCCCAATCCAAATCTGCATTACCCTTCAACGAGTTACGCTTTCTCGGTATCACAGCCCGAGCTCCCTTCTGCGTTATCTGTTCCCGTATACATTCGCTGTCATAGCCCTTATCCGCAACAATCGCTTTTGCGTCAGGCAACCTGGCAATCAAATCAGGTGCTGCAGAACAGTCATTGACTTCTCCGCCGGTAATTTCTAACTCAACTGGCAAGCCATAACCATCGACCGCTAAATGGATCTTTGTGGTATTGCCTGCACGGCTTTTGCCAATAGCCTGCGATTCTTGATTCGCTGCTCCCGCACTATGCTGATGCGCTTTAACATAGCTGCCATCAATAAATTCCCATTCCCAATCCGGATCAATAGCCAATGCTTTGAAAATATTGAGCCATTTCCTGCTCAATGACCATGCATTGAATCTTTTATAGATGGAATTCCAGCAGCCGAACGCCTTGGGCAGGTCTCGCCACGGACAGCCAACCCGCATTCGATACAGTATTCCTTCTACCGTCATGCGCAGATTGCGCTTGTTATAAATCGCTTCTTGAAGCAGAATCTTCTCTAGCTTCGACCAGAACTCATCATTGAGCATCAATCGGGGCATCGCAAACTCGTTTTGTTGGTGTATAGGAACCCCAATATTACGAGTTTGTTTCTATCTATGAAATACTTATCTTAAAACGTCAACAGACCCTAGGCAACGAGAAGAAGTATCTTTAAATAAAAAACTTAAATATGAGATCTTGCAAATATTTCTGCTAGCTGGATCAATGACAAATACAAAGTTTTATCTTGTTCTAATTAATGCAAGTTGATGGAGCAATGTTGATTGGATTCAAAAGATCAATACTTAGTGAGCACATCAGGAATTTATATTGCGCTAACAGACCTTTGAAAAATTTGGTACTTTCAGTCTCGAACCTTTTTTAAGCGACTGTATATATTTAGTTTTTTTCTTAGCTATTTTTTTTAAAAGTTAAAGTTGCTCATTTTTGAGCAATTTTTATTCAAGTTATTGTAATTACTAACTTTTTTAAACTTTATCCTCACACTTCCGGCGGGTTTTTGGATATATACTCTTTATGAGCGTTATCATCCGGTAGATTGTTGTTACCATCTTTGTGCACGAAGCTTTTTTGTGCGATGCCCTTGCATCCAGTAGTGTGCTATCCAGGCTGAAATGCTTGTCATTGCTCACTTTCGAGCATGATGCCAGTTCGTTGCTCAACAGATGATCGCAATTCTGCGTAAAGATGTTATGATCCCAAACCGATTCGTCTATGTCCAGTTCAACAAACCACTGGTAAAGTAAGTTGTATTCAATGGACTCAACCAGTTGCAGCTAAGAGCGGATCTTAAAAACACCAGTAATAACCAAGCTCTCAACAACCGTTCTTGTGGTATCGAAAGGTGGTTTTCTTTCGAGTTAATAACATCAATTGCCGATCCATACCTTGAGTAAATTCTATTTATTTCGAAAGCAAGATAGTGGAGTTGATTTTTATCTACATAAAAATAGTAAACCTAATTAATGCTTTGTTTTATCGATATTATTCTCGTATATATAAGGTGATATTGCGTAAAAATTGAATAATTTTACATTTTGATTAAGCAGTATATTCAACAAATCGAAATTTTCAATTTTCTAGCACCTTTTCTGCATTCTATTTTCAGTTTGGCTTTAGTGAGTGTAGCATTTTTATGTACTGTCCGATCGACTGGCTTAGCCTGCTCAACTGATTGCTCGCATTATGATCATCCTATTACAGTATCATTTACACAAGAGCACAAGGCGCTTTCGCTGCTTACGCTAATGTATCAATATTTGATTCCTTGCGCTTCGCTTCTTTACCTTGCCAATCCAGACTAACTTGGTATCCAAAATGCGATCTTTTTTGTACTGAATCGATAATGTAATTTTCTTTCTTGAGCACGACAAACATATGTCGAAGAATTTTACACTTTAACTCGGTAGCATGCTTGCTTCATTTGTAACATTATGACTATTCATGAATTTTATAATTTGGCATGAATTCTGCATTGTATCTAGTACTATTTATGCCTTTGTGATTTTTGGAGATGATAAAAAACAATAAACACTAGATTAATTTTAAAAACATCATGAGATCTTTATGCAGGCTGAATTGTGAGTGAGAGAAGAATACTTACAAAATTCTGTCGAAGAATTTTACACTTCAAGCCGGCGTTATGTTTTCCTATGCTTTCTTTTATTTGTAACATCATGATTATTCATTGATTCTATAATATGGCATGAATCATGCTCAATGTTTACTATAGTTTTATGCTTTTATGATCTTTGAAGATGATAAAAAATTATAGAGACTATATAACTTGTAAAACTTCATGAGATTTTTTTTTATGTAAGCAAAGTTGAGAGCGCGAGGAGAATGCTTATGAAAAAGAACTATGGAAAAGGAATTAATCTGCTTGTCTCGGTGACAATGTGGCTAGCAATAATTATGGCACCGCCTGCATTTGCCGATAATGCTGTCAATCTGAAGGTATTGGTCATTTCGACAGGAGATGAAACCCAAGATCTGGGGCTCAGCTACATCAAGCCTGTTCTTGATGAAGTGGGTGTGCCCTATGACGTATTAAATGCTACCACACAGGATTTAACTGCAGACATGCTCGCCTCTTTGAATAGCGTAGCCTGCAATTCCCTGGATGCTGGTTGTGTGGGTAGCTACAATGGCATTATTCTGACCATCTCCGATTTGACGCCAAACTTCACGCCGGCAGAGTGGGACATTCTGCACAATTACGAAAAGGACTTTAAGGTCCGTGAAGCAGTCTTGTCGGGTTGGCCGGCCACCTACTCTGATCCCAATGAACCATTCGGCATCTACCTGGATTATGGTCTGGTTTTTTCATCCAGTGCAGCCAGCTATAATACGCAGTGGTCAGTGCCTGCTATCTACCAAAAAGAAGTATTGGAATCTGTAAATCAGGCAAATACGCTGCCGATTACCGACTTTGCCTTCGCAGCCAATCCTCGAAATGATGCCTTTGGTCCACGCGACGGTACTGTACCGAGTGTTATGCCGCTTCTGAAAACTACCAATGGAGAAGCGCTGGTATCGATCGTACAATACCTGATGCCCAACCAGACAACACCGGTGCGCGAGGTGATGATCTCAACCATTGCCCATGCTTCATTCCTCATTCATTCAAAAGTACTGGCTTACGAGTTTATCAACTGGGCGACACAAGGGGTATTCGTGGGGGCGCGTCGCGTTTATATGGCTGCGCATTTGGACGATTTGTTCCTACCGAATGAGCTATGGGATCCCGGCCTCAAGGCGTCTAATCCGTTGCAAACCTATCGCTTGACCAGCAGCGATATTATTAATGCCATAAGCCAGCAGGCTGCTTTTCGGACTGCACATCCGACGGCTAGCATTCTCAAGCTGGATTTTCCATTCAATGGAGCCGGGGCGGTGGTTGATCCGGCAGCAGCGACACCGGCTGCAAACCTGACGGAAGATTTGGTGGCGGCAGTGATTGCCAACAAAAATGAGTTCCGCTATATCAACCACACTTTTACGCATGCAGACATGGATACTCCGCCAGTTCCGGCGGATGCCCCGTGTGATTATGAAACTTTCACTAGCGCAGCATCTATCGAGGCAGAAATTACCAAGAACCGGACGGTATGGGAACTTTTGGGACTCCCTGAGCAAGCTGAAAACAACCGGGTCCTGCTAACTGGTAATCACGCTGGCTTGAAAGATCGCAGATGTACCGGTGATCCTTTGCTGCACCCGGAAATGGCTAATGTGCAGGATGACGATGTGGCGTTTGATCAAGGCGGTGCCAATTCGCTGTTCCTACAAGCTGCTGCCAATGTAGAAGTGCAATATGTCGCTTCCGACTCATCGCAGCGCGCACAAAACGTTGAGCAGTATATTACTCAGTATGATGATGGCAATGCCACTGATCGCATTATGCTGCCGCGCTGGCCAACCAATGTGTTCGTTAATGTCATTAATCCGGATCATTTGGTTGATGAATACAACTATGTGTTTCACGATCGATTTGTCAATGCCGGTCAAGATCCCTGCACAATACCCGGGGCGATTTGCACCCCTCGGAACTACGTAGAAATTCTCGCAGCTGAAGCCGACAACGCGGTACGCCATATGCTGAGCTTTAATAAATGGCCTCATTTTTTCCATCAAACGAATGCAGCTAACTATGATGCAAACGGCAATACGCTGATATTTGACTGGTTAAACACTGTCTTCGCAGTATACGAGCGATTGTTTAATTTACCAGTCTTGAATTTGCCATATTGGCAAATTGGCGATAAGACAAAAAATAGGCTCGACGCTAAGACTGCGGTTATTCAAGCGAAATGGGATCGGACTGCTAATCAAGTCACTTTATCGGCAGACAAAGCGGTGAATCTAGAGGTGACGGGGATTGCCGGTGGAGATTTATATGGTGGTCAGTTTATCCATGCAGTTGACGCAAGCACGACACCAGCAGTGTTCACGGTAGATCGGGCGCTGACGCAGTAAGCAACCGCTACTTCGGTAATTTTATAGAAAAGGGTTAACAATTAAGAGGATAATCAAATGGAACACTACATTCACTCATTGAAAACTGTCCTTGCTTTGCTGATTGTCGCGATGGCTATGATGATAGGCACAGGGATACCAATCTCGGCATATGCCGCTGCAGGACAACAACCCGATAATCCCGGGAATTCTGATGCAGCAGCGGGACATAATAAGGATGAGGATGAGGAGCAGAGAAATAAAATACGGAAAGATGAAGAGCGGAGGTTAAAAAAAGGAAAGGGAAAGGAAGAGGGGCAGGAACAGGGACAGGAAAATTTGTCGTACTCTCAGCAAGCAAAATCGCTGGCAGAGCGACTTAGAGAGTCGGCAGCCATTGTCGCCCAGCAAGGTGGCAATGCCCAACCACTTCTTGATGCGGCTGCTTATTTCGACAAGGAGGCTGAATAATCGCTTTTTGTTCGATGAGCAGCTTAAATTTTTACTCCTGAATAATCATTTAATATACTGATAATAAAATATGAAATGAGAGTGAATAACTAACGTGAGTTCGACCTAAGAAAAGCTGTAAAAGGAACTTGAATTCCTTATGATCAAGCGATTTTGGAAAAGAGTTTCATCACTAGAGGAGCCAGCTTCCGCTGGATACTATAGCGATCTTTTGTGCGATTGACGACTTTTGTAAAGGGTTTGAACCGCGGTGGGAGCAGCGCCTGTTGGAATTATCGCTGAAACAGCGTCAACGGCGAGGGGAGTTGTGTCTAAGTGAAGTCATGACGAGCGTGGTAGGGTTTCATCTGTCTGGTTATCGGACGTTTAAAGCATTATTATCTGGGTCAGATATTGAGGTATCAGTGGTCCTATTTTCCAGGCTTAGTGAGCTACCACCGCTTTGTTGCATTGCTGCAAGGTAGCCTGATACCCTTGTGCTGTTTTCTGGCCAGCCGCTTTGGGCGTTGCAGCGGGATCAGCTTCATTGACTCGACCAAAATCAGTGTGTGTCACAAGCGCCGCATCTGGTCGCATAAAGTGATGGCAGAGTTTGCTGCCCGGGGAAAGACCAGCGTGGATTGGTTTTATGGGTTCAAGCTGCACCTGGTCATCAATGACCAGGGAGAACTGCTGGGAGTGAAAATAACAGCAGGCAATGTTGATGACCGTGATGCGGTGCCAGATGCTGGTACGCCCCTTGTTTAGGAAACTCTTTGGTGACCGGGGTTACCTCTCCCAGGCGCTCTTTGAGCAACTCTGGGAACAGGGCGTGCAGCTCGTCACCAAAGTGCGTAACAACATGAAAAACAAGTTGTTGCCGCTGTTTGATAAGCTCTTGTTGCGTAAACGCTCGATTATTGAAACCGTCAACGATCAATTGAAAAACATCTCACAAATCGAGCATTCCCGCCATCGCAATCCATTTAACTTCTTTGTTAATTTGATAGCTGGTCTGGTGGCTTACACCTTCCGCGAGAAGAAACTCTCTCTTAATATTAGGCTCTCTCAGGCTCTTCCAGCCGTGGTATTGTGATTCTTATGTCGAACTCACGTTAATTAATTCGACCAGGAAGGATCAAATAGCACCTGTTTTTCTGGTCGAATTGATTCAAAACGTGCTTACCAAGATCTTTGAATTTTATCAAGCCAGTCTATTTGATACAGATCTTCTTTTACAATTGATTCTGCAGATCCTCTGCTTCAACTATCTGCAGGATTTCCTCCAGGCATCCAGAGACAATTTCTTCTTTAGAAAATCAAAATTCATTGCATTTGCTTGCGAACAGAAACTTGAATCTGAAAGATTGTATTCAATACCAAAAACTGCTTTCCCCGCAGTGATGAATGGTATGAGCGTATTGCATTCGCCATATTGAAAGCATTTTTCATTTACAGCAAAGTCAAAATGATTTACAAGATCCTTGATTTGATCAACATCATTTTTCAAACTTACAGCTAATCCAAGATTATGAGCTGCATTAGCAATGGCAATGTTGTAAGCCAGCTGATCGTTATAACTAAGAGGGAATCCCGTACTATTGCTGTAGCCGTCAACATTGTCAGGATCAACAGCGTTACAGCCTTTGTCGGCAGCCACCTTCATGCGTGCTTGCATGATGGGAATCAGGATATCTAACTGCCGGATATCCAACCATTTCTCACCCGCCCAGCCATCAAGATTTCGACCGAGAACCGATGCGGGAAATACTCTAGCATCGGGACGCCAGTTTTCATGGCTTCCTGCACTAAAATAACAAATAACATGCTTACCTTTTGATTGTAATTCTGAGATGACCGTTGTACTGGTATCAAATAGGTCAATATTATAAACATCGACATTCAAGGAGGTATCAAGTGTACCCGTGTATTGAATTTGCCACTTTAATCCAGGAGCTGGTTGCCAACGACCTCTGTTGCTTCCAGCAGATTTCCCTGGCGTAACCATCGTGCCACCAGTTGATCCTGATGTGTCCGTGGTAGAATTTGATCTTGAGCTATTTATTTCGAAAGCAAAATAATCAGGCTGATTTTTATCTACGCTGCTTTTTGTTTTATAGCGTAAAGTTACCCAATGATTGCTATCTATAAATTGACCAGCATCTTTTATTGATGAATTGATATCATCGCTCCTCAACCAGTTTTGAACATTAAGATTGTCTGCAATAGAAATCCATTTCCCGGAATTATTAAGTAATTGAAATTTCCAATGCTCTATGGATTTTTCTGGACCACGATAATTCGGGTGGAATTTTAATTCCAGAATTGTAGTATTTGGAATGGAGGGTGCGTTGAATTTAAAGATTCCTAGATACCCCTTGTCACCGGGTTTAAATTCTACATAGCTATTCAACTTATCGTCTGAGCCTTGTTGATCTGGAGCAGCAAGAACATTGAGGGATTGTAAAAAGATTGAACCTATTTTATTTATTGAGCGAGATGGGAAAATGGGCTCGGCAAAATTAACAGTTGGTATGAGCAGCGTCGGGACCAATAGCAGTTGGAGTGAATTTTTTACTTTTTTGGCTAGGTGTATTTTAAAAATCAACAATTTTTATTTTTTTGTAAATATTTAAGCGTCTCTGTTTAGCGACAGAAAAGTTGTAAATTAATTAAGACTTTGTTTTATAGATATTATTCGTATATATATAAAGTGATAATGCACGGAAATTGAATAATTTATTTGAATTTTGAATAAAATTCTGTCGAAAAATTTTACATTTTGATTAAGCAGTATATTCAACAAATCGATATTTTCAATTCTCTAGCGTTTTTTCTCCGTTCTATTTTCAACTTTCGACATTATTGAGCAACTCAGCCTAATTTTGGAATTTTCAGGCAGCACAAGAATCATGGAATCATGAAATTTTTCAACTATTCGCGTGATTGTGTCGGTGAATGCATATGCTTAGTGGCTGCTGTTTTCAGTTTAGCTTTAGCAGGCTGTTGAAAAACGTATTCGAGGCAGTCGATGATAGGCAAAAACAGGCGAAAAAAGCGGGGTTTATGCCTGATAAATGAGCATTGTGAGCCTGTTTTTAATTCTATTTCAATTTCATAAGTGAAATAATAGAGGTAACTTATGAAAGGAAGTATGGTGATGGCACGAGTAGCGAGTGGCAAAGAGGTGTTGGAACAAGCAAAGGATTTGCTGATTAATGCAAGAACGGTAGCAGAATTAAGACAGGCGCAGGCTGTGGTGCTACCTCTGGAATTTGGCTTATCAATGAAGCAGACAGCTACCGCAACAGGTGTTTCAGTAGGCTGGGTATGCCAACTTCGAATGCGTTTCATCCGCAATGGCGGCATGGGTGAGACAGGGAAGTCTAGCCGTGGTGGGCGGCGGCGCGAGAATCTTTCACGCGAAGAAGAAGTTGCTTTTCTAGCGCCCTTTATAGAAAAAGCATCGGCAGGAGGTATTCTGATTGTGAGCGAAATCAAGCAAGCACTTGATGCGCGCTTAAAGCGCAAGACATCGGCTTTCAGCCACTTACAACCTACTGCATCGCCATGGCTGGCGCAAGCTGGTTCCTGACAAGCGCCATCCCAAAGCAGACGTGCTCGCTCAGGACGAGTGGAAAAAAAACTTCGACATACCCTCGCAGAAATTGACCGGGAGTGGCAAGCAGAAGGGCAACTGCGTCTGATGTTTCAGGATGAAGCCCGCTTTGGGCGTGTTTCTGATACACGCCGATGTGGGTGCCCCAAGCCTATACGCCCGCTATGCCAAGCAATGATTACCCAGCAATATGTCTATGCTTATGCTGCTGTCTCTGTCGCTGATGGCGAACTGGATACACTTATCCTGCCTCAGGTTAATAGCCATTGCATGCAGATATTCCTGAATGAAGTAGCGTCGCGTCATCCCAATGACCGGATTATCCTGGTGCTCGATGGTGCAGGATGGCATCGCAGTCACCCCCTTAAGCTTCCACCTAATCTGCGCTTACTCATGCTGCCGCCCTACTCACCTGAGCTCAATCCTGTTGAGCATCTTTGGGATGAGTTACGGGAGAAATCATTTCATAACCGTGTATTCGATAGCCTGGACGCACTTGAAAATAACCTGGAGGCAGCGCTGCGTGACATGGAAAAGGATCGTGAATGTGTCCAATCCATTGTTGCATGGCCCTGGATTATCAATTCACTTATGAAATAGAAATGGAATAACACCTCAGCGGCAACGTAGATAGTTTTTTCAACAGCTTGCTAGTGAGTACGGGCATTTCTATTCACTGTCCGGCCGACTAGCTTAATCTGCTCAACTCGATCGCTCGCATTATGCTCGTCCTATTACGGTAACATTCGCACAAGCCGCTTTCGCTGCTCACGCCAATGCATCAATACTTGATTCCTTGCTCTTCTTTACCTCACCAATCCGGACTAACTTGCTATCCAAAACTCGATCTTTTTGTGCCAAATCTGATAATGTAATTTTCTTTCTGAGCACGGCAAAATTATGTCGCAGGATTTTACACTTCAATTCAATGTTATGCTTTTCTTTATTTGTAACATCATGATTATTCATGAAATATGTGGAATGGCATGAATCATGCTTTGTATTTAATACGGTTTATGCTCTTGTGATCTTCGAAGGTGATGAAGGTGACAAGAAATTACAGAAACTAGGTGGTTTAACTTGATGAAATATTTATGTGAGCTGAGAGGAGCGTATTTATGAATAAGAATTGGAGAATAACAGGTGGTCTGCTTGTCACAATGGCAATGTGGCTAGCATTCATTGTGGCACTGCCTGCATTTGCCGATAATGCTGTCAAATTAAGAGTATTGGTCATTTCGACAGGAGATGAAACCCAAGA
This sequence comes from uncultured beta proteobacterium, assembly GCA_963815685.1. Classification (GTDB taxonomy): domain Bacteria; phylum Pseudomonadota; class Gammaproteobacteria; order Burkholderiales; family Nitrosomonadaceae; genus Nitrosomonas. Next base: position 3,994 of record CAWFHT010000006.1, on the reverse strand, counting down.
TCTGGGGCTCAGCTACATCAAGCCTGTTCTTGATGAAGTGGGTGTACCCTATGATGTATTAAATGCTACCACACAGGATTTAACTGCAGACATGCTCGCCTCTTTGAATAGCGTAGCCTGCAATTCCCTGGATGCTGGTTGTGTGGGTAGTTACAATGGCATTATTCTGACCATCTCCGACTTGACTCCAAACTTCACGCCGGCAGAGTGGGACATTCTGCACAATTACGAAAAGGATTTTAAGGTCCGCGAAGCGGTCTTGTCAGGATGGCCGGCCACCTACTCTGATCCCAATGCGCCATTCGGGATCTACCTGGATTATGGTCTGGTTTTTTCATCCAGTGGGGCCAGTTATAATACGCAGTGGTCAGTGCCTGCTACCTATCAAAAAGAAGTATTGGAATCTGTAAATCTGGCGAATCCGCTGCCGATTACCGACTTTGCCTTCGCAGCCAACCCTCGAAATGATGCCGTTGGTCCACGCGATGGCACTGTACCGAGTGTTACCCCACTGCTGAAAACCACGAATGGAGAGGCGCTGGTATCGATCGTACAATACAAGCTACCCAATCAGACAACGCCGTTGCGCGAGGTGATGATCTCGACCATTACCCATGCTTCGTTCCTCATTCATTCAAAGGTACTGGCCTACGAGTTTATCAGCTGGGCGACGCAAGGGGTGTTCGTGGGGGCGCGTCGCGTTCATATGGCTGCCCATTTGGACGATTTATTCTTAGCCAATACGCTATATGATCCCAGCCTTAAGGCAGATAATCCGTTACAAACCTATCGCTTGAACAGCGGCGATATCAGCAATGCCGTGAGTAAGCAAACTGCTTTTCGGGCTGCACATCCAACGGCTGGCGCTTTCCAACTGGATTTTCCATTCAATGGATCCGGGGCTGTGGTTGATCCGGAAGCAGCGACACCGGTTGCAAACCTGACGGAAGATTTGGTGGCTGCAGTGATCGCCAACAAAAATGCGTTCCGTTACATCAACCACACTTTTACGCATGCAGACATGGATAAACCGCCCGTTCCGGCGAATGCCCCCTGTGATTATGAAACTTTCACTACCACGGCCCCTATCCAGGCAGAAATTACCAAGAACCGGACGGTGTGGGGACTTTTGGGACTGCCTGATCAAACGAACAACAACAAAGTCCTGCTAACTGGCAATCACGCTGGCTTGAAAGATCGCAAATGCACCGATGATCCTTTGCTGCACACAAATATGGCCAATGTGCAGGATGACGATGTAGGGTTTGATCAAGGCGGCGCCAATCCGCTGTTCCTACGAGCCGCTGCCAATGTAAATGTGCAATATGTCGCTTCCGACTCATCGCAGCGCGCACAAAACATTGAGCAATATATCACTCAGTACGATGATGGCAAACCGACGGATCGTATTATGCTGCCGCGCTGGCCAACCAATGTGTTCGTTAATGTCATTAATCCGGATCAGCTGGTTGATGAGTACAACTATATGTTTCACGATCGATTTGTCAATGCCGGCCAGGATCCCTGTTCAATAGCCGGGGCTATCTGCACCCCCCGGAACTATGCAGAAATTCTCGCTGCTGAAGCCGACAACGCGGTACGCCATATGCTGAGCTTTAATAAATGGCCTCATTTTTTTCATCAATCGAATGCGGCCAATTATGCAAACGGCAATACGCTGATATTTGACTGGTTAAACGCTGTTTTCGCAGCATACGAGCGGTTGTTTAAATTACCGGTCTTGAATTTGCCGTATTGGCAAATTGGCGATAAGACAAAGAACAGGCTCGATGCTAAGAGTGCGGTTATTCAAGCGAAGTGGGATCGAACTACTAATCAAGTCACTTTATCAGCAAACAAAGCCGTGAGTCTAGAGGTCACGGGGATTACCGGTGGAGGCACATATGGCGGTCAGTTTGTGCGCGCAGTTAACGTCACCACGACACCAGCAGTGTTCACGGTCAACAAGGGGCTGACGCAGTAAGTAACCGCTAGTTCGGTAATTTTATAGAAAAGGCTTAACAATTAAGAGGATAATCAAATGGAACACTACATTCACTCATTGAGGACCGTCCTTGCTCTGCTGATTGTCGCCATAGCTATGACGATAAGCACAGGGATGCCAATCTCGGCACATGCCGCTGCAGGACAAAAAACCGATAATCCCGGGAAATCTGATGCAGCACCGGGCCATAATAAGGATGAGGATGAGGAGCAGAGAAATAAAATACGGAAAGATGAAGAGCAGAGGTTAAAAAAAGGAAAGGGAAAGGAAGAGGGCCAGGAACAGGGACAGGAAAATTTGTCGTACCCTCAGCAAGCAAAATCGCTGGCAGAGCGACTTAGAGAGTCGGCAGCCATTGTTGCCCAACAAGGCGGCAATGCCCAACCGCTTCTTGATGCGGCTGCTTATTTTGATAAGGAGGCTGAATAATCACTTTTTGTTCGATGAGCCGCTATAGCCCCGGTAAAGCCGGGGCGATTTAAGAGCTATACGGGCAGTAGTGCTGAAAAAGTTAAATCAACCCAAGTGAATTTGCAGAAAATGTATTCAAATCATTAAGAGGAACATACAGTCGTGACTGATCTAAATATAGTTATCTTGGCCGCTGGAATTGGTAAAAGAATGCAATCATCTCAGCCTAAAGTATTACATTTGCTGGCTGGGAAGCCCTTATTAGGACATGTGCTTGACGCTGCCAGAGCTCTTTCACCCAAAAAAATCTGCGTTGTTTATGGGCATGGCGGTGAGATGGTGCAGAGGGCGATCAACGATAATGAAATTATTTGGGTGCAACAGGAAGTTCAGCTAGGAACTGGTCATGCTTTGTTACAGGCTCTGCCTTACCTTGATGATGAGGGGGTAACACTGGTATTGCTGGGTGATGTACCTTTAATAAAAGTCGATACATTGGACAGGCTGATCTCAAAGGCTACAGAAAACAACTTTGTTCTGTTGACAACAGAGCTGGATGCCCCATTTGGTTATGGCAGAATCGTCAAGAATCAAGCAACAGGTACGATTCAAGCCATTGTCGAGGAAAAGGATGCCAGTGAATCTCAGCTTCAAATCCGGGAAGTCAATACAGGTATTATGGTATTGCCTAATTCATATTTACATGAGTTTTTGCCTAAGCTGCAAAACAAAAATTCGCAAGGTGAATACTATCTTACCGATGTGATTGAGATGGCTGTAAAAGCAGGCGTGAGGGTGGATGCTGCTCATCCAGCTCATGGCTGGGAGGTATTGGGAGTTAACAGTAAATCGCATTTAGCCGAGCTTGAACGCATTTATCAGCGTGATAATGCAAAAAATTTCTTGGAACAAGGCGTTATGATCACGGATCCTTCCCGCATTGATGTACGTGGGCAGTTGGTTTGTGGCCGTAACGTTGAAATTGATATCAATTGTATTTTTGAGGGGAGTGTGCAGCTTGGTGATGACGTCAAAATTGGTGCACATTGCATTTTACGAAATGTCACTGTCTCTTCAGGAACAACAATTTTTCCGTTTAGTTTGATAGAAAACGCAGAGATAGGAAAAAAGCTGTCATGTAGGGCCATACTCGCGCATCCGTCCCGGGACTAGGCTCTATGATGAAGCACATGTTGGTAATTTTGTCGAGATAAAAAACAGCCAAATTGGCATGGGTAGCAAAGCAAATCACCTCAGTTACATAGGTGATGCAGTAATTGGTACAAAGGTGAATATTGGGGCTGGAACAATAACCTGTAATTATGATGGTGCTTTTAAGCATCAGACTATTATTGAGGATGATGTCTTCGTCGGTTCAGATACGCAACTGGTAGCGCCAGTAAAAATAGCGCGAGGTTCTACTATCGGTGCAGGTTCTACAATTACCCGAGATACCCCTGAAGATCAATTAACGTTGGCCCGTGCAAGGCAAGTGAGTATTAATGGTTGGAAACGACCCAAAAAGAACAAAGCATAGTTCATGTTTGTATTACACAAATAAGCGTGAAAGGAGATATT
>CAWFHT010000005.1:0-57736 GCA_963815685.1 uncultured beta proteobacterium | reverse complement strand
TTTTTATTCCTACTTAGCTTTGCTGCAAAAAATACTGAAATAATAACTGTTAATTATTATTTTGATTTTGAATGGCAAGCTCCAGTAATAGTAATTTTATTAGCATTTTTTGCATTAGGTATTATTTTTGGATATTTCTTTTGTTTTATCAAGAGATTAAGAAAAAAATTATAATGCTCCTAATGTTACTACATGAATAATCCACGTATTATTGTTGCGCTTGATTTTTCTAATAAAAAACAGGCGCTTGAATTTGCATCCAAATTGGATAAGAATTTATGCAGAATAAAAATTGGTAAAGAACTTTTTACCACTGGTGGTCCTCAATTAATAGAACAATTGATGAGTTACGGTTTTGATATTTTTCTTGATTTAAAATATCATGATATTCCGAATACTGTAGCTAATGCTTGTAGAGCTCGTCGAATCTGGGCGTGTGGATGGTTAATGTTCACGCGTTGGGAGGGAGAAAAATGCTTATTGCCGCTCAAGAAGCACTTTCCACAAAAAAAACAAAGCTCATCGCGGTAACTCTACTTACCAATTTAAATAAGAGTGATCTCTATGAAACAGGCTTGAATGAAGAGCCAATCGATATTGTGCAACGCCTTGCTTTACTTGCCAGCGATTGTGGTCTTGATGGTGTAGTTTGCTCAGCCATGGAAGCACCGCAGCTTAGGAAAATCATTTCAAAAGATTTTTGCTTAGTAACGCCAGGAATCCGCCCTCTGAATTGTAATAGAAATGATCAGGTACGCGTAGCAACACCTCAAGAAGCCATACAAAATGGCGCTGATTATTTGGTAATTGGTAGACCAATTACACAATCTACCGACCCTCTCTTAATACTTCAACAGCTAAACCATGAGATTGAAACGATCCAGCTATAACAAGATGAAAAAAATTAACCCCCGTAAAAGAGAAGATTGTTGTTTACTAATCCTCAAAAGATTCCAGAAATTACTATCTTTTTTATTTTATGCGATCAATGATTGCTTTTCTGTGCAATCACCAATATAACATCTTACAAAACACCCAAACAATTTCCCTAAAAATTATATTCTCTCTCCTCCGCTACCGATAAACACAACATAGAATTATCGTGTTTTCTGCGTCAAATTCTAGTATTTTCTTATTTGATCCTAATGGTCATTGCAGTTGCCGCCACCCCTGATGATGAAAGAAACTACGTATTGGAAGGTGGCGATAGAGGTTGTTCAAATTTTTGGTGGTTTAACCCCGCAACCTAACGTAATCCGCCGAACTGACTCGAACCCCGGATTGCTTCCACAAAGAGAGCGCACGTTAAATAGGCCGTTGGCGATTTTGCCTTCAGGCACATTCAGTTCTGGCATCTGCCACCTTCCGTTTCTGATTCTAATTGAAAAGGAGTGGGTATGGAACTGACAACAATTCATCGGCGCGTGATTGGCCTGGATATCCATCAAGCGCAAATTACGGCCTGTGCTATGGTCGAGGAGAATCTGACGGTACAACCCGTACCGAACAACGGCAATTTGGTGCTTTCAAGCGGGACAGGCGCGCGCTGACTGAGTGGGTGGCATCGCTCAAGCCCGACCAAGTCGTCATGGAAAGTACGGGTATTTATTGGAAAAGCCCTTATGCCGCACTGGAAGCTGCCGGCATTCATTCACTGGTCGTCAATGCACGGCACGTCAAGCATGTCCCCGGTCGCAAGACCGATATCGGTGATGCGCAATGGCTGGCAACGTTGGCACGCGCCGGACTGCTGCGTGGCTCGTTTGTGCCACCTGCCAAGTTGCGCGAATTGCGTCTGATTTCACGACAGCGACAAAAACTGGTCGGCCAGCTATCAGCCGAGAAAAACCGTTTGCACAAACTACTAACCGATAGCGGTATCCGCCTCGGGGTGGTGGTCAGCGATCTGCAAGGTGAACTGACCAAAAGCCATTATTTCGTTCTCGATGAGATCATGCAGCATATCGAGGAAATAGAAGCCCGCATCACTCGCTTTGATGCTCAATTGCTTGATGAACTGAAGGATGAGCACAATAAGCTGATCTTGCTGCAAACCTTGCCCGGCATCGATCTGATCGGCGCAGCCATGCTGCGGGTGGAAATTGGCAGTGATATGGCGGTGTTCGGCAACGCAGATCGGCTGGCATCCCGGGTGGGTATCTGCCCCGGCAACAACGAATCCGCTGGCAAGCATAAATCAGGACGCGTGCGCAAAGGCAACCTTTATGTCCGTCGCTTGCTCTGCGAATTTGCGCATGCCGCCAGCCGTACCAAGTCAGTATTCCGCTCAAAATTCCAGTCATTGCGCATTCGCCGTGGCTGCAAGCGCGCCATCATCGCATTGGCGCATAAGCTTTTACGTACCATCTACTTCATGCTCGAACGTGGCAAACATTACCGGGATTCCGCCACCGACTATGAAGCACTTTCGGTTCAACGCAACGCCCCTCGTTGGATCAAGGCATTGATTCGTTTCGGTTTCATTACGAAACCAGCCTGATCTAACTATTTCTGATTTTATGGCTTTCAGTAGCCAGATTCCCACTCACCCATAATAAGGGTTCTTTCACGTTAAATTCCTCAGCCAATCGCTCATTCTAGTTTTAACGTTATAAATATAAAAACCTTTCCTACAAAATTCATTCCCCCTTCTGGGTATTCTTGCTCCGGTACATATTGCGTCATTTTGCAAGCAACATTAATGCGTTGCAACTCCTTGGAATGGAACAACCATTCCAAGGAGTTGCACTTTGTTCTGCACTTGCAAAATAAAACACTCCATTCTGCCCAGCTGAGGAAGCTAGATTGATTCACCTAGTTCTCAGTCAAGTCGGAAGAATCAAGATGGATTTCACGGTCGATCATTCGTGAGCTAATGTAACGTGAGTTCGACATAAGAAAAGCTGTAAAAGGAACCTGAATTCCTTATGATGAAGTAGTTTTGGAAAAGAATTTCATCATGAGAGGAGTCAGATTCCAATGGATACTATAACGATTTTTTGTGCGAATGACGACTTTTGTAAAGAGTTTGAGCCGCGTTGGGAGAAGCGCTTATTAGAGTCGTCGCTGAAACGGCGTCGGCGGCAAGGAGCATTGTGTCTAAGCGAAGTCATGACCATCATGGTGGGGTTTCATCTATCCGGCTATCGGACATTTAAGCACTATTACCTGAATTACGTGTTGAGGTATCAGCGGTATTATTTTCCAGGGTTGGTGAGCTACAACCGCTTTGTGGAGTTGCTGCAAGATAGCCTGGTGCCTTTGTGCTGTTTTCTGACCAGCCGCTTTGGGCAATGCAGTGGGATCAGCTTCATTGATTCGACTAAGATCAGTGTGTGCCACAATCGCCGCATTGGGTCGCATAAAGTAATGGCAGAGTTTGCTGCCCGGGGAAAGACCAGTGTGGACTGGTTTTATGGGTTCAAGTTGCACCTGGTCATCAATGACCAAGGAGAATTGCCGGGAGTCAAAATCACGGCGGGCAATGTGGATGACCGTGATGCCGTACCGGAACTGGCTCGTTCCTTGTTTGGAAAACTCTTTGGTGATCGGGGCTATATCTCGCAGCCACTCTTTGAGCAACTCCGGGAGCAAGGTGTGCAGCTCGTTACCAAGGTACGCAAGAACATGAAAAACAAGCTGTTGCCGCTGTTTGACAAGCTGCTGTTACGTAAACGCTCCATTATTGAGACCGTCAATGACCAATTGAAGAATATCTCGCAAATCGAGCATTCCCGCCATCGCAGCTCATTTAACTTTTTTGTTAATCTGATAGCCGGACTGGTGGCTTACACCTTTCGCGAGAAGAAACCCTCGCTTAATATCAGACTCCCTCAAGCTCTTCCAATCGTGATGTGATGATTCTTATGTCGAACTCACGTTAATGTAAGCAATAGTCGAGGTGGACCTCTGCATGCCGAGTCAGGCGAGCAACACCGATAGCAGCATAAGGCGACTCATAATTGCTCCTAGACATGCTTTTGAGTGTGTCAGATGAACATACAAGCTTCACCAATTATAAATAAGCGCCATTTTTGCCTGTGCTAAAAGATTGCAGCGCTCCAATAACCAGATGAGATCCAGATTGCACTGGCTTTCGCGCTCCAATCGGCAGCTGGACTGGATGTGGTTAAGATAACCATAGATGTAAAGTTTGAGAAGTGCCGCGGGGGGGGTGATCGGCGGGTCGTTCGGTTTTCATGTGCGTAATCCCAGTGAATCCTAATTACCCAAATCAAGCTGTTCTACAAATACATCAACGACTCGAACAGGGTTGTCATCAGCAACATAATTTTCCAGTTGCAAAAGAAACAGGGTTACCTAGGTTCGGTCTGTACATTGAATGAAGCGATTTATCTATACTCCAGGCTGATTGCAGTAAGCACATTTTACTAAAAGTCATGTTTTACACAGACTGGACCCAAGGCTGTAGCACTTCCGCCCTCATCGCAGCGTACGTGAAATCGGCCACCAAAGATGGACAAACGCAGTTCCTCCTCAAATTGCGCTATCTCCTGAACAGCAGCATCTACCACATTTATCAGTAATTTTTGCTCAAATTCTGCATAAAATCCAATTCATCTATTGAATGACTTTTTCATTCAACCATAAGAAGCTGTCTGGTAAAACATTAGACACACTTTGCAAGTGTTATTTTCATCATGGCGATACGCATCATATTTTCAGCAGTACCGGTCAAGATTTCGAAATCCTTGGCTAAACGGCGGAAGTTACCTGGCCAGGAAAACGTACGTTCGACTACCCATCGCTTTGGCAAAACAGCCCATTTACCTTCGATTTTTTCTGAAATGTGCAAACTCAGACCTGGTCCATTACCTACGAAATCAACTGCTGTACCCCGATAGCCGGCATCCCCTGAGAATGCTTTGAGTGAAGGGTATTTATCGATAACGCCTGCCAACACCATACCAGCGCTTTTGGTAGCGCTCATATTGGCAGCATGAACTTTGACAGGGAGTAAATTGCCAGGAATGTCTACTACGATATGCCGTTTGTGACCTTTAACTTTTTTGCCACCATCAATTCCTCGTTCTTCGCTGGCATACCGGGTTTTTACGCTTTGCGCATCAATGATGCCATAACCGGGTACGGCACAGCGTCCAGTTTTTTGGCGACGAAGAACCGTCAACTTAGCCAGGCATTTCTCCCAGACACCTCGCTTGTTCCATCGGTTAAAGTGATCGTAAACAGTTTGCCAAGGAGGAAAATCGTTCGGCATCAGCCGGCACTGAATACCGCCTTTGACAACGTATAGAATGGCATTCACAATGGTTTTTTTGCTATGTTTGTGGCTATTGCCGCGTTTACTGATAGGATCAAACTCTTTTTTATCAAGTTCCATTCCACATCATTGATATCCGTTTTGTATGACATTTCTTAACTTGTTATAAAAAATCCTTGATTTTAATGGAAATCATTTTGCCAGACAGCTTCTAAGAGATTTTTACAATACTATGTTTGTGGCTGTTTTTATAGATTCAAATGAGGAAAATAAGATGAAACGTCTGGCTGCTGCTTTTTTTACTACCTATCATTATGCAAAAGAACATTTAATCTCTAGAACTAACCTATCCATAAAAATTTTCGGATAAGAAAAGCTTCGTAAAATTTTAATATATACAATGCTTTCCATTTATATTATTCCTTGATATACTTTATATTAATATATCATGTAAGCATAAATTAAAAGCATGTCTGCCAAGAACATTGTCATTTTATTTATTTACGCATGTTTAGTAACTGGTTGTGGATCAATAGGAAAAAAGGATGCAAACTTTAATGGACAATCATCTAGCATCCAAAATGATGACAAAATAAATTCACACTCTGTAAAAAATATTTTGTATGAAAATTATAAAAAATGGCAGGGGGTGCGCTACCAGCTCGGGGGTTTAAGTCAAGACGGAATCGATTGCTCAGGATTCGTTCATATTGTTTATAAAAAAGGATTAGGTAAAGAATTACCAAGAACAGCATCCCAACAATCGAGACTAGGGAAAATAATAAGTAAAAATGATCTTAAACCAGGTGATTTAATTTTCTTTAGAACTAATAAAAGATCAAATCATGTAGGTATTTATCTTGAAAATAAAAAATTTATTCATGCTTCTAGATTTAGAGGGGTAACGATATCCAAATTAGATGATCGTTATTGGAAATCAACATATTGGAAATCAGTCAGAATCTAACAATTAATATCTAAAAACTGATTAATTCTAATGTTTCAGAAAATTATATCAGCCATTCTGGACGCAGAATTAATATGTATACGAATCTCAGCATCAATAATCCACTAATTAGTCGCCCCGAAATACTTCAGAAATTAGCATAAATATTGGCATTGAGGGATACTCAAAAGGCATGGAATTTGCTAGAATTGAATTAGGGTCCAGACTCTTTAAATCCACCATATGACGGATGCCGCGATACAGCAAGCGGCAGGGAAGTTTTTGACATTGCGATCGAAACGGATGGCGAAGCGGCGGAGGTCTTTCATTCTGCCAAACGTGCGCTCAATGACATTGCGCTGTTTATAGATGGCCTTGTGTCGTATTCGTACCGGACTTTCCTGTTTCTGCGTGGCGGGATGCTAGGCGTTGTTCCCCTTTGCGTAAGCCACGCTCGTAATGCCTTGCTGTCATATCCTTTGTCAGCCAGCAACTCCTTCGACGGCGGCATGGCAGCAAGACAGGCTTGGGCAGCCTTGTGGTCGCTGACCTGGCCGGGTGAGAAACATCACGCATGGACGCCCCTTGCCGTCGGTCACGAAATGGATTTTTGTTGTTCGTCCACCTTTGCGACCAATAGCATGTACGAAGGCCCCCTTTTCCGCCACCGGAACAACGGTGGTTCTTGATATAAGTGCTGTCGATCATCCGTCGGTCCGGCTGCCCTTCCGCTCCAGCCAGTGCAGAAAATATCTTTTCCCACACGCCGCGCTCTGCCCACCGGACGAAACGATGGTAGAGTGTTTTCTTCGGACCGTATTCCCGCGGGGCGTCCGCCCATCGGCCACCGCTCTTCAGAATATGCACAATCCCGCTTAAAACCCGTCGGTCGTCAACGCGCTTCAGACCTCGTGTGTTCTGCGACAATAGCGGTTTGATCCGCGCCCACTGCTCATACGTAAACCAGAATAATCCGTCCATGACCTAATCCCCTCCTCAGAGCAATGAATTATGCTTGTCTCTCCATGGGAATCCTGAAATTATTCGTAATTAAAGAGTCTGAACCCTAGTTAACCCCATATTTCTGGTGAATTGATGAAACCAAAGAAGCAAGCACACACCCCTTGTGACGATCTTTTTCGCATGAGACTGGAGCAGATACTGCACCAACGCCATGAGCTGTACCGACTGGCAGGGAAAATTGACTGGTCAGCGGTAGAAGAGCGGTTTGACCAGCTGTATTCCGAAGAAGGTAGCCCAGCCATTGCGATCCGCTTGATGGTAGGGCTGCACTACCTGAAGCACACTTTCAATGAATCGGATGAAACGGTGGTAGCACGCTGGGTAGAGAATCCCTATTGGCAATACTTCTGCGGCGAAGAATATTTTCGCCACGAGTTACCAATTGATCCCAGCCAGATGACGAGATTTCGTAACCGCATTGGTGAAGCAGGCTGCGAATTCATGCTAAGCCTAACGATAGTAGCAGGAATTGCCACGCAGACCGTATCACAGACATCGCTCACAGCGGTAAACGTGGATAGCACGGTGCAGTTAAAAAGCAATCAGTTAGTCCCTCCGATGCTCAGGTATCACAAGGCCAGAGGTGCGCTGGTGAGGCTAGCCAAGCGAATGGGGATTGCCTTGCGACAAAGCTACGAGCGTTTATCCAAACGCGCGCTCATGATGAATGGGCGCTATGCCCATGCTAGGCAGATGCAGCGTGCCAAACGTGAACAAAAGCGGCTCAGCACTTGCCTCGGTCGGGTAATTCGCGATATTGAGCGCAAGCTTGGGCATCAGCCAACAACAGCGGAAGATACCAGCGCTTAAGCGGTTGCTAGAGATTGCCAAAAGAATTCATGCGCAGCAACGACATGACAAAAACAAGGTGTACCGCGTACATGCACCGGAAGTTGAATGTATTGCCAAGGGCAAGGTGCACAAACCTTATGAGTTTGGAGTCAAGGTAGGGGTGGTGAGTACTAGCAAGGAGAGCTTTGTCGTGGGAATGAAATCGTTTCCAGGCAATCCGTACGATGGGCATACACTGACAGCATCCCTGGAACAAGTTCACAAACTGACGGGTATTGCGCCAAAGGAAGCCTCTGTGGATCGGGGCTCTCGAGGACGTGGGGTAACGGATACGGTCAAAGTATGGATGACAGGAGCCAAGCAGGGAGTGACAGTAGCGATCAAAAAGAAGCTCAAGCGGCGCAGTGCGGTGGAGCCGGTGATCGGGCACATGAAAAACGATGGGCGTCTGGGGAGAAACTTTCTCAAAGGTGCCGCAGGCGATGCCATGAATGCCTTACTGTGCGGTACTGGCTATAACTTGCGCAAGATTCTGCTGCCAGTTGGCGCTTTTATGTGCTCATTTCGGTATCAATCTTAATCAGTTATTGATTGGCAATAGGTCTACCCTACCACTCGGTGATTGAAAAAACCGGGTTTTTCAGGGACAACTAATTAGCTTGAGTAATCGTCCAGCGTGCACCGTAAGTTATGGCTACTTAACACAATCACTCTAGCTCCTGCCATGAATAAATCATCTGCCAAGTATCCAATGATATAAAGTCCTAGATATGCATGATAGGTTATTGGGTTCCAATCTTGCTGAATCAATATTGCCGATGGCAGGAAAAGCCCATTGTACATAATAATTCAACAACAAAATTAAGGCTATGTCACAATTAAGTGTTGAATGAGTGTCTAATCTGTATCAGGAAGTAAAAAGAGGAGTACACCATGAAAACAATGGAATTCAAAGTTTGGATGAAATCAATTGATCGCATGAGTCGTAGCCAGCGAGACAAGCTTCGAAAGAGATTAGAAGGAAAAGTAAGCGTTGATACAGTCGTTACGTTGATTGAACAAAGCCTGAATGATGAACCTGCGTGCCCATACTGTATGGACACGCAATTGTATCGCTGGGGTAAAGTTTGCGAGTTACAACGCTATCGATGTCGTCAATGCAAACGCACGTTTAATGCGCTTACCAATACGCCATTGGCACGGTTGCGCCAGAAAGACAAATGGCTTCATTATGAGCAAACCCTGATTCAGGGATTAAGTCTACGCAAATCCGCGAATAGCTGCGGGATAGCCAAAAACACCAGCTTTAAGTGGCGGCATCGTTTTTTGCGAATACCGGCAACACGCCAATCTAACAAAATGAATGGCATTGTTGAAGCTGACGAAACATATTTCCTGGAATCTTTTAAAGGACAACGCCATTTACCCAGACCCTCGCGCAAACGGGGTGGTAAAGCCGCTATGAGAGGCACATCAAAAGAACAGATACCCGTGCTAGTGGTACGTGACCGTCATGGTGAAACTGCTGGCTGTATCCTGCAAAGCACAAGTGCGGAACAAATCGGATCAGCGCTTACGCCTTTGTTAAATAAGGACGTCATTTTATGTACTGATAGTATGCCTGCATACAAACAGATTACCAGGCATGCAGGAATTGTTCATTACCCAGTCAATGTTGCCGCAGGTCTGCGAGTTATAAACAACATCTACCATATTCAGAACGTCAATGCTTATGACAGCCGGCTAAAGCAATGGATGATGAAGTTTCATGGCGTAGCTACACGTTATCTCGGGAATTATCTGGGATGGCATAGAATGATTGATCGCCTCGGTCAAAACATTACACCAACCCTTTGTTTTCTATTGTCTCTTGGGAAAATAAGACAATTTCAACAATTAATTACGACATAGCCAAAATTAACTATGACAGCCAATATCGCACTACTATCAGAACAGATAGCATTTTCTCTTCAGCTAAATTGCTCTTATCTGGGCATATAAAACAGGTTTAGCAAAATCTGGAATGGATAATGAGAACACCCCATCTCGCAGTATCCCTTTAGTGTTATTTTATTTATATTCAGAAAAATGTTATTTGCTTGATTGCTTAGTGAGAACAGCACTATTACTATAAAACAACTGGCTTGTCTGGAAGTACTTTTTCTCTTCCTTTTGATGTTACGGGGAAATATTTTTTCAATTGATTATCAATTGTACTGATGGCAGCCAATATACCTTCTTCAAATTGTCCTTTTTGAAAAGCTGCTTCCATTTCCTGGCAAATCATTTCCCACTCTCTATGATCCACTTTAGCATCTATCCCACGATCAGCTACAATCTCCACGTCATGATCAGCAAGCAACAAATAAATTAACACACCATTGTTATGTGGCGTATCCCATACTCGTAACAATGAAAAAACATCAATTGCTCTCTCTCGTGCAGATTGTTTTTTCAGTAGAGATACTAAATTTAGTGAAATTTCTAATGCAAACAATATTTCACCATCATGATTTATCTCAGACTGTTTGATAGCCTGTTCAATTCTTGCTAATGAAGCAGTAGGAAGTGCGCGCTTTATTGCTATTTGACCTACAAAAAGATGTCTGATTATCCGCAGAAAATTCATTTACCATCTCCCCGAAGCACCGCCACCACCAAAATTACCCCCTCCCCCACGGAATCCGCCTCCTCCAAAACTGCCTCCACCGGGCCAGCTACTGCGCCCACCTCGATAAATCCCCTGATTTGTGTTCTCAAATAAACTGATAATAAAAATGACTATTGCAATAAAAATAGCGATTGCCAAGGAGGAGAAAATAAACCATACGATTGAGCCAGCAATAGTTCCTGTAACGGAGGCACCAATCAGGCGTCCAAACATAGCTTGCAGTATTTTGCCAAGCACGAGAAATAGCAGCAAAATAGGAATAATGTTATTCAGAATAATACTTGGTCCATTTGATATGTCTGTGTCACGCCTGATAGAAGGTGGAGGCAGCGGTTCACCTTCGATGATTTTTAAAATATGATCAATACCTGCCTGGATCCCACCTGCAAAATCTTCTTCCCTAAACTTCGGCACGATGATCTCATCGATAATCCGCTTTGCTACAGCATCTGGAAGCGCACCTTCCAGTCCATAGCCTACTTCGATGCGTAGCGCTCTATCATTTTTGGCAACGAGAAGAAGGACAGCATCATCCACTCCTTTCCGCCCAAGCTTCCAGGCTTCAGCTACACGCATCGAGTATTGTTCGATAGTTTCGGGTTGTGTCGTTGACACGAACAAAATAGCCACTTGACCCCCTTTTTTAATTTCATAATCTGCTAACTTTTGCTCCAGTTGAGCAATTTCACTCTTTGATAGCGTATGGGTTAAATCAGTTACGTGAGTTTTAAGTGGGGGAATCGCTACTTCGGCTTCGGCCCAAGAAAATGTAGCGAAAATATATAATACGACCATCATCAATGATTTGGCACTGACTCCGATCATTCCTGGAAATATCATGTTATTATGTTATAATTTAAAAGAACCTAATAACGCTCTTACTACTTGGCTTGCACTGGTACATTGAAATCAACCTTTGGTGCAATGGAGATTTCTTTTTCATTTTCAACCGTAAAATTGGGTTTTACCTGGAAACTAAATAGCATTGCTGTAAGGTTGCTCGGAAACGAACGCACGGTCACATTATATTCCTGAACCGCCTTAATATAACGATTACGAGCTACAGTTATGCGATTCTCTGTACCTTCCAATTGTGCCTGCAAGTCACGGAAATTAGCATCAGATTTGAGTTGTGGATAGTTCTCTACCACAACCAGTAAACGTGCGAGTGTGCTCGATAATTCTGCCTGAGCACTCTGAAATTTTGCAAAGGCTTCCGGATCCTCGATCAATTCCGGTGTAGCTTGAATACTACTCACTTTCGAGCGAGCGTTAGTCACTTCCAGCAATATCTCTTTTTCCTGGGCAGCAAACCCTTTTACCGCATTAACCAAATTTGGGATCAGATCTGCCCGCCGCTGATATTGATTGATTACCTCAGACCAACTTGCTTTAACCTGTTCATCCGTAGATTGCAATGTATTGTATCCACAGCCACTTAGAGTCAGCATATAGAGCATTATCAGGTAAAACAGCAGTTTTTGCATAATCATCTCCCAAGCAAAAAGAATACAAAACGATAAAAATAATTTAAAAATTATACTAATCCGAGATATAACTTTACGAGATTACTCTGGAAATAAAGTTATCTTTCTTGATCCCTCGGATAAATTTTCTTAATACTCAATGATACAATGCCATCAATACCGATAATATCGATTTGATAATGCCTTTTGTTAACATATAAATAAATTTTTAGTACTTATAAATTTAAACTTTAGGATGTTTACAATTAAATAAAAATCCTCTTGGAAATATTATGTATAAAATAAACTTAACATTATTATTTTTATTGCTGCTCAGCGGATTTTCTATTACTACTCATGCCACCCAAGAACAAAAACCTTCCTTATCCTTATCAATAGCAAATAAGATAGTAGCAGCAGCGATGCAACAATGTGAGCGAGATGGTTTTCAAGTATCCGTAGCAGTTGTTGATAAAAGTGGTGTAATACGAGCACAAGTAAGAATGGATGGTGCCGGTGCGCATACTATCGAAAGCAGTTTTCGCAAGGCTTATACCTCTGCTAGTCTGAAATTACCAACATTAAAATTAGCACAGATTGCTGCCAAGGATCCTGAATTACAAGGCTTGCATCATATGGCCAATAATATTCTTCTCTTGGGAGGTGGCTTACCTATCAAAATCAACGGTGAAGTGGTTGGAGGAATTGGGGTGGGCGGTGCACCAGGAACACATCCTGACGAAGCCTGTGCAGAAGCAGGTCTAAAAATTATTCAGGAGAGTAAATAATTTTGCTATTTCCAGGAAATCATTTTTTTTAATTTGTTACCAAAATTGGTGACATACAATATAAAAAAACTACAACTACCAATTGGTTTATTTCAATCACTCAATACATGTTATTTCTCTCTATTTATTACCTGTGCTATCCTCGCTAACGTAAAATTAAATTATAAATAAAGCATTAAATTGTGTTGCAAGCGCTATCTCAAAATACGTTATTTATGAAATCTGTCCTAATTTGCTATATTCATGGTTGTTGATCACTTTGACGTTATCATCGTGGGTGGTGGACCGGTTGGCATGGCGTTAGCCATTAGCCTGCGTGAAAGAGGGATATCAAGTTTTCTCCTGGAAGCTCAGGGAGTACCTGAGCAAGCTAAAGATCCTCGTCCATTAGCGCTTTCCCATGGAAGTTATTTAATTTTGCAAAGATTGGGTGTCTGGTCCACATTACCGCAAATAACTCCCATCATGATGATACATATTTCCAATCGTGGTCATTTTGGCCGTTCAGTATTGACTTCAAAAGATGCGAGCGTACCGACATTAGGATATGTGGTAAATTACCATGATTTGTATCGATCTATGCATCAACAGCTGCAAATTCACAGCGCAAATTATCGGGTTGGTGCAACGGTAACAACAATAAAAATAGCTCCCAAGCAAGCGCAGATCGAATATCAACAAGCTGGAGAAAATAAGCAAGCCATTGCAAAACTACTCGTATTAGCCGATGGGGGGCATCTGGCTACACAAATTGAAGGTATTAATTACTACACACATAAATATCACCAGTGGGCGATCGTTGCTAATATCAAAACATCTGTTCCTCAAAATGGAATAGCGTATGAGCGCTTCACCTCTGAGGGACCAATAGCGTTACTTCCATCGGGAGACGGTTTTGCACTGGTATGGACTGTTCCATTTTCCTCCGCTGAGGCGATACTAAGTTTAGATGACAACACTTTCCTTGCTCAGCTTCATCACCATTTTGGCAATCGATTAGGAGAATTTATTAGTACTGGAAAACGTTCAGGATTTCCTCTCGCGCTCAAGTATGCTTCACCTACCATAGCTTGTAGAACAGTCCTTGTGGGTAATGCTGCTCAAACTTTGCATCCAGTTGCTGGGCAAGGCTTTAATCTGGGGTTGCGTGATGCTTGGGAACTGTCTCGTGAAATCGTTCAGTCTTCAGCTTTAACTTCTGAAATAGGATTATCCCGAATGTTGAGAACGTATGCTAATAAACGACAGATAGATAGAGATGCAGGAAAATTATTTACCCATTCTCTAGCAAGAATATTTATAAGCGATCTCCCTCTTCTACAGACATTCTGCGGTGTGGGGCTGAGTGTATTGGATTGTTTACCACCAATTAAACGTTTTGTCGCACGGCGCATGATATTTGGCGCAAGAGGCTAATTTGTCGGATAATATTATGACCTGCTGCTTTTCAATCTTTTGCTTTTTAAAAAGCTGGCAAAATTAGTATTAATTTCTCATCATTCCTGTATCGAATTTGAGTCACACCATGCAGATTGGTCCTTATACTCTCAAGAACAAGCTGATTGTTGCTCCAATGGCTGGCGTGACCGATCGTCCTTTTCGCCAGCTTTGTAAGCGCATGGGTGCTGGCATGGCGGTTTCAGAAATGGTATCAAGCAATTCTCTATTATGGGGATCAGAAAAAACTCGCCGACGTGCGAGCCATGAGGGAGAAGTTGCACCTATTTCCGTACAGATTGCTGGAGCTGACCCAAAAATGATGGCTGATGCAGCGCGCTACAATGTTGACCAAGGCGCGCAGATCATCGATATCAACATGGGTTGCCCTGCCAAAAAAATTTGTAATGTCATGGCAGGCTCTGCATTGTTGCAGAATGAATCATTGGTTGGAAAAATTCTTGATGCGATTACCCATGCTGTTGATATTCCAGTAACCTTAAAAATACGTACTGGCTGGGACACACAACATAAAAACGCAGTGACCGTAGCGCGTATTGCCGAAAATGCTGGAATACAAGCATTGGCTATTCATGGACGTACACGTGCTTGTGCTTATCGTGGTGAAGCTGAATATGACACCATAGCAGAAGTTAAAGCTTCTACTAAGAAGATACCGATCATTGCCAATGGTGATATTACGACGCCAGAGAAAGCTAAACAAGTGATTGAATATACACGTGCAGACGCTGTCATGATCGGTCGTGCTGCGCAAGGAAGGCCATGGATTTTTCGAGAAATCGATTATTATTTCAAGACGGGTAAATACCTGTCACCGCCAGAAGTTGCCGAAATTCACCAGGTGCTGATTAGTCATCTCCATGATCTTTACATTTTTTATGGAGAATATTCGGGTGTACGTATCGCCCGCAAACATATATCCTGGTATACCAAAGGACTTATCGGTTCTGCTGCCTTTCGTCACACCATGAATCAGTTACAAACAGCGGATGAGCAATTAGCAGCAACTAATACTTTTTTCAATCAACTTGCTAATTATGGACAAAGACTCACTTATATCGAAGATGAGGTAATAACGGGTGTATGAATACCTTTAATGAAAATGAAATTGCCTGCTATATACGTAAATCGATTGAAACCTATCTCAAGGATTTGGATGGGGAGAGACCTTGTTCAATCTATGAAATGGTCATCCGGAGCGTGGAGAAGCCATTATTTGAATTGGCTATGGATTATGCTGAAGGAAATCAAACAAAGGCAGCGGAACTCCTTGGCATCAATCGAAATACACTGCGTAATAAATTAGCTAAACACCGGATCAAATAAATTTTGTGAAATGATAATAAAACAAGCATTAATCAGCGTTTCAGATAAAACAGGCATTGTTGATCTGGCCAAAAAACTACATCAGTTTGGAATCAATATCATTTCTTCTGGAGGCACTGCTAAGTTATTACAAGAAGCAGGTATAGCTGTGACAGAAGTTAGTGAATATACAAATTTTCCTGAAATGCTTGATGGGAGAGTAAAAACACTCCACCCTAAAATTCACGCTGGTATCTTGGCTAGAATAGATCTGCCTGAGCATCAGCAAGCCATACAAAATGCTGGAATACCCCCTATTGATTTAGTTATTGTTAATTTATACCCGTTTGTTGAAACTATCGCGCGAGCTGACTGTACGCTTGAGGAAGCAATTGAAAATATTGATATCGGTGGACCTACTTTAATTCGGGCAGCTGCAAAAAATTATCAGCATGTTACAGTCATTACTGATCCAGAGGATTACCCAATTTTATTGACTGAAATGGAATCAGGCAATGGCGCAGTAGCATTAACACGTCGCTTTCAGTTTGCACAAAAGGCCTTTTCGCATACTGCTCGTTATGATAGCGCTATCAGTAATTACTTAACAGCAATTGATTCAAACAAACAACAACAATTATTTCCAGATTGTCTCAATCTCAATTTCAATATCATTCAATCTTTGCGCTATGGTGAAAACCCGCACCAGCAAGCTGCTTTTTATCGTGATGCAATAAATCTCTACCTGGAAGCCTGGCAAACTATACACAGTTACAAGGTAAGGAATTATCTTATAACAATATTGCGGATACAGATGCAGCTTGGGAATGTGTAAAAACCTTTAATCGCCCTGCTTGTGTCATTGTCAAACATGCCAATCCATGTGGAGTTGCTATTGCTGATACCCCTC
Source organism: uncultured beta proteobacterium (assembly GCA_963815685.1). GTDB lineage: Bacteria > Pseudomonadota > Gammaproteobacteria > Burkholderiales > Nitrosomonadaceae > Nitrosomonas. Next base: position 41,135 of record CAWFHT010000005.1, on the reverse strand, counting down.
TCGCCGCTTATAAGCTAGCCTTTGCAACTGATCCAACTTCTGCATTTGGAGGTATTATTGCCTTTAACCGCTCCGTCGATGCCGAATTAGCCGAGGCAATTTCGAAGCAGTTTGTAGAAGTCATTATCGCACCTGAAATTTCACTTGAAGCTAGCGGTATCCTAAATCAGAAGCCTAATATACGTGTACTAACGGTACCATTACAGATGCAGCCTAACCGCTATGAATTAAAACGAGTAGGCGGAGGATTATTGGTGCAGACACCGGATAGCCTTAATATCACAGAAAATCAGTTAAAAGTAGTCTCCAAAGCCCAACCGACACGACAACAAATTGAAGATTGTTTATTTGCCTGGCGTGTCGCAAAATTTGTCAAATCTAATGCCATCGTATTTTGTGCACAAGGACAAACACTTGGAATTGGTGCAGGCCAAATGAGTCGAATAGATAGCGCCCGCATCGCTTCAATTAAAGCTAGTCAAGCAGGACTAAGTTTAATGGATTCTGCTGTTGCCTCAGATGCCTTTTTTCCATTCCGCGATGGGCTAGATATTGTCGTTCAAGCAGGTGCTAGAGTTGTTATTCAACCAGGAGGCAGTATTCGAGATGAAGAAGTAATTAAAGCAGCTGATGAACACGGTATCGTGATGATCTTTACTGGCGTGCGGCATTTTAGGCACTAAATGGGATTATCCATAAGATTATATCCAAACACTTCTTACCTTTTGCCAATTTTATAATATTCGTTAAGTTGTTATTTCTTTGATTATGAAGTTACTCGTGATCGGAAGCGGCGGTAGAGAGCATGCGTTGGCCTGGAAATTGAGTCAATCTCCACGTGCCAGCAAAGTTTATGTTGCACCAGGCAACGCAGGCACCGCACTCGAACCAGGATTAGAGAATATCCCTTTCACTGCAATATCCGATCTTGTGGTATTTGCACAGAAAGAAAAAATTGCATTAACCATCGTTGGTCCAGAATCCCCTTTAGCTGATGGTATTGTCGATGTTTTCAATGCTGCAGGTCTTAAGATCTTTGGGCCAACTAAAAAGGCTGCGCAACTTGAAGCATCAAAGACTTTTGCCAAAGCGTTCATGCAGCGCCATGGGATTCCAACCGCTGCATTTGCAAGCTTTGACAATCCATCTGAAGCTCATCATTATATTGAACAGAAAGAAGCTCCGATTGTAATCAAAGCGAATGGTCTGGCAGCAGGAAAAGGTGTTGTTATTGCAATGACACTCGCAGAAGCCCATGAAGCAATTGATACTATGTTGATAGAAAATAAATTGGGTGAAGCAGGCGCTCAAATTCTAATTGAAGATTATCTTGAAGGGGAAGAAGCCAGCTTTATTGTTATGTCTGATGGTCGAAATGGATTACCTCTAGCTACTAGTCAGGATCACAAACGTTTGTTAGATAACAATAAAGGACCGAATACAGGCGGCATGGGTGCTTATTCACCTGCTCAAATAATATCACCTACACTACATGCTAAGATTATGCGCGAAATTATCACACCGACCATACAAGGTATGGCACGTGATGGCGAGCTCTACACCGGATTTCTTTATGCTGGATTAATGATTACTCCAAGTGGAGATGTTAAGGTGTTGGAATTTAACTGCCGTTTAGGTGATCCAGAAACGCAACCTATTATGCTGCGAGTGAAAAGTGATCTCACAATATTACTGGAGCACGCAATTAATAGAACATTAGATAAGGTTGAAATTGAATGGGACCGACGTGCAGCATTGGGCGTTGTTATGGCTGCCGAAGGGTATCCAGGTATACCGCAAAAAAATGATGTGATCACCGGTTTAACAGAAATAATGACCAATCAAACGTCTACAGATGAATTTCATATATTTCATTCAGGTACTGTGTTTGGTAATCAAGGTAAGAATGAAATCTTAACAGCTGGAGGACGTGTACTGTGCGTAACTGCATTAGGTGAAAATATTAAACTGGCTCATCACCGTGCTTACGACATCGCAAGCAAAATTCATTTTAAAGGATGTCAGATGAGGCTTGATATCGGCTATAAAGGAATAGAAAATCACAACAAATAAGAGCGCTCAGTTATACTTAGCGTTGAGTAAATCTTACGCAAGCAATTCAATTTGCAGATTGCAATTACCCCGCTAATTTTTAATACCTCCTCGCAATTTTTGTTTTATCTCATATTTTCCATGAAGACCTAAAATTCTAATAAAATCAATAATTTATCTTAATATTCCTATTTGAGTATACTCTTAAGAATCAAATAATTAGCCCACTCATGGAAAATCTGGGTTTATTACTTCCTCCTCTCCAAAATTCCCAAAAATTGATGAGTTACTAATAGCTCTCAAATCGTCAAATTGATTCTGAACCCATCTTTTTTACATAATAAGTAAGCAAATTAATTTTACATTCTGCAGTCTGCTCGGCATAAAGCTTCAAATTTAATTTAATATATAAACCAGAAATTGCGACGGTTGAAATTAACGCATTTTTATAAGCAAGGATTGAAGATTGTGATAGCTAAATGGATAATATTAATTATTATTGTGTTTCTAATTTATTGGAGCCTTAGAAATCTTCAACAAGCAAAAAAACAATCTACGAAATCAAAAAAGGAAATTGAAGATATGGTTTGTTGTGCACATTGTGGTTTACATATTCCAAGAAGTGAAAGTATTACTGCAGATAAAAAATATTTTTGCAGCATCGACCACCAGCAATTATATTTGAAATCATCACAATAGCTTCACAGTTCTCCTGGATTTATTTTTTATTATCAGATTTTTTAATATATTCACTCTACTTGTTGCCTCGAAATAAAATCGCTAGATTCAAAAGATCTAAGACAATTTACGATTAACCCAGAGCGCAGCAGTGAACAATAACATAGCACCTGCCTGATGGGCTGCGGCTAGAGGTAATGGTACGACTAATAATAAGGTGGTAATTCCTAAGCTGATTTGTATTACCAACATCACCAAGAGAAGATGGCATGCCAATTGTTCAGAACAGGATAGCGAGTATTTTTTTGCTTTGAACCACAGAAGAGGGACAAGAAATGCCAATAACCATGCGATCATGCGATGATCAAACTGAACAGTTGTCATGTTCTCAAAGAAATTACGATACCATGGTTCCAGTACGAATAAGTCTGGTGGAATTAAATAACCGTTCATTAGAGGAAAGGTATTGTAAGCTAAACCAGCATGAATCCCAGCTACGAGACCACCTGACAATACCATAATAAATATAAGCGTTGTAATCAAAAAAGAAAATCGACGCAAACCCTGTAGGCTTGCTCTTTCTTGCTGAAGACTATTCTCAGATGACAATAACCCTGTTGCTACCCAGAACATGGCTGCATAAATAATAAATGCAAGCCCCAAATGAGCAGTTAGGCGATATTGACTGACATAAACATTGTCCACCAAACCGCTCATCACCATATACCAGCCCATTAGGCCTTGCAGGCCACCTAATACAAAAATACCCAGTAATTTGAGACCGAGTATACGATCAACTTGCTTACGGATAACAAAATAAATGAAAGGAACAAAATACACTATCCCTATAGCACGCCCTAATAAGCGATGAAAATATTCCCACCAGAAGATTCTCTTAAATTCTTCCAAAGTCATCCCCTTATTAACTTCTTCGTATTGCGGAATTAGGCGATATTTTTCAAAAAGTGCTGTCCAGTCCTCTTGGTTGAGTGGTGGAATCGCGCCAATGAGAGGTTGCCACTCGACAATAGACAATCCGGAACCAGTAAGGCGAGTCACACCTCCAACAACTACCATGGCAAATACGAAAGCGCAACAAATAAATAACCAAATCGCAATGGGTTTTTGCATAATGACTAAATCAAAAATTGTTTAAATTCAGTGAGTGCTAGAACAGAGAAAATATTAGCGGGCACGTAGCAAACGTTGTTTGTCACGCTCCCATTCTTTACGTTTTTCGGTTTCCCGTTTATCGTATTGTTTTTTGCCTTTGGCAAGACCTATTTCAACTTTAATTCTAGCTGCTTTATAATGCATATCGAGAGGTACCAGTGTATATCCAGTACGCTCAACTTTACCTATTAGTCGCTTTATCTCTTCTGCATGCAGCAAGAGTTTGCGCGTACGTACTGGATCCGGATTGATGTGGGTGGAAGCTGTAGGCAAAGGACTCACGTGACTACCAATGAGATATAATTCACTATTGCGAATGATAACATAGGCTTCTTTTAATTGAGCTCGTCCCGCACGAATCGCTTTGACTTCCCAACCTTCCAGAACAATACCTGCTTCGTATTTTTCCTCGATAAAATAATCATGGAACGCTTTTTTATTTTGAGCAATACTCATCTGGGAATATGACAGGAATAAAGACAATAACTCTAAAATTTTTATATTAGTTTATCAGTTTTTCCAGCTTCGGCTCAGATGAAAACGAAAGGTTAATAATCTTATGGCAGAAATAGAAAAATCAGTATTAGTTGGCTACTCAGCGAGCCAGATGTTTAACTTGGTCGACACCGTTGAAAATTATCCACAATTCCTGCCTTGGTGTGATGGCACGTCCGTTAAGCTTCAAAGTGACGAAATTGCGCATGCAACTATCCATATCAATTATCATCACATCAAGCATGGCTTTACCACAGAAAATAAACGTCAACCACCCGGGCTAACTGACATGACTCCTGGACAGATCGAAATGAATTTATTAGATGGACCGTTTGAGCATCTAGATGGCCTATGGCGTTTTATCCCTTTATCGGAAAACGCTTGCAAAATAGAATTTCACCTGCATTATACGTTCTCTCATAAGTTGTTAGAGAAAATAGTGGGACCCGTGTTTTATGCCATTGCCAATAGCTTTGTAGAAGCTTTCATAGAACGTGCTGAGGCAATTTATGGACCCCGCGATTGATCAAATCGAAGTTGAAGTGGCATACGCACTTCCTCAACGTCAGTTTCTTAAACGTTTTTATGTGCCCATGGGCACAACGATCGAACGGGCCATTACCTTATCTGGAATACAGGATATATTCACTGAAATTGATTTAGAGAAGCAAAAAATAGGTATTTTCAGCATACTCACCAAACGAGGAACTATTTTACAAAATGGTGACCGAGTAGAAATCTATCGCCCTCTTCTGCTCGATCCGAAAGAAAATAGAAGAAAGCGTTTAAATGAAAAGATTAGAAAATAAAATCAGGTAATATCTATTCTATAAATAATATTGTTATTTTTTTCTTATTCCCACCCTATTCCCATTCAATCGTTGCAGGTGGTTTGCCAGAGATATCATATACAACCCGATTGATGCCACGCACTTCATTAATAATTCGGTTAGAAACCTTGCCTAGCAATGTATAAGGTAATTCTGCCCAGTGAGCGGTCATGAAATCCTGAGTTTGGATGGCACGTAATGCGATGACATATTCATAGCTCCGACCATCACCCATTACTCCTACCGATTTTATCGGTAAAAATACAGCAAAGGCCTGAGAGGTTCGTTCATACCAACCAGAAGCTTTGAGTTCCTCTATAAAAATCGCATCTGCCTGGCGTAAAAGATCTGCATATTCATGTTTTACTTCACCCAAAATTCTGACCCCCAACCCAGGTCCAGGAAAGGGATGACGAAAGACCATATCATGGGGTAAGTCCCAAGACCAAACCTAGCTCACGAACCTCATCCTTAAATAGCTCGCGTAAGGGCTCGAGTAATTTAAGGTGCAGCGTGTCAGGAAGACCGCCGACATTATGATGAGACTTGATCGTATGGGCTTTCGTGGTTTTACTACCCGCAGATTCAATCACATCCGGGTAAATAGTACCTTGCGCTAACCATTTGGCATCGGTAATTTTTGCTGATTCACGCTGGAATACCTCGACAAATTCCCGGCCTATAATACGGCGCTTTTGCTCAGGATCAGTAATACCCTGTAATTGCTCCAAGAATTGCCTGTTGGCATCAATGTGAATTACTTTCACATCGAGATTCTTGGTGAATACTTCCATAACCTGCTCAGCTTCATGCTGACGTAATAAACCGTTATCCACAAATACACAGATAAGTTGATCACCAATTGCACGATGGATAAGTACAGCCGCAACAGAAGAATCAACACCGCCTGATAAACCCAGGATTACTTTGTCCTTGCCAACCTTAGCTTGAATTCTGCTAATCGATTCTTCGACATAATCGGGCATATTCCAATCATAGCCAGCTGCGCAAATGTTATGAACGAAGTGCTCAATAATAACCTTACCTTGCAAGGTATGTGTTACTTCCGGATGAAATTGCAGGCCATAAAACTGCTGCACCTCATTGGCCATTCCTGCGATCGGTGTTGCAGCATTATTCGCAATGACTTTAAAGCCAGGAGGCAATCCAACTACGTTATCGCCATGACTCATCCATACATCGAGTAGTGCTTGCCCTTCTTGACTTGTGCGATCACGCATTTCATCAAAGAGTTTACAATTCTGCAGACATAATTCGGCATAGCCAAATTCACGCTTCTTAGCGCTTTCTACACTTCCGCCCAACTGAGCAGCCATTACCTGCATCCCATAGCAAATACCTAACACCGGAACACCCAGCTCAAAAACGATTTGTGGCGCACGCGGCGTATCTTCAATAAAGGCAGAAGCAGGCCCGCCTGATAGAATAATGCCTATAGGGGAAAAATCTTTAATAAACTGAGGGGTGACATCATATGGATGTAGCTCACAATAAACATTAGTTTCTCGAATGCGACGAGCAATTAACTGAGTATATTGGGAGCCAAAATCCAGAATAAGGATTTTTTGGTGCATAAGAAAATTTGCTTTTATTCGACGTGGTAATTAGGTGCTTCTTTGGTAATCTGCACATCATGTACGTGAGATTCACGTATACCCGCAGAGGTAATTTCAATAAACTCAGCTTTAGCATGGATTTCTTCAATCGTGCTACAACCCAGATAGCCCATGCTCGAGCGCACTCCCCCTACTAACTGCTGAATGACAGAGATGATCGATCCTTTATAAGGTACCCTGCCCTCCACTCCTTCTGGCACCAACTTATTGGCTTCTTGAAACTTACTATCCTGAAAATAACGATCACTCGATCCTTGCTGCATTGCAGAAAGTGAACCCATACCCCGGTAGCTCTTATATGATCTTCCTTGAAATAATTCAATTTCGCCGGGCGCTTCTTCCGTGCCAGCGAATAATCCACCTAACATAACAGTGCTTGCTCCCGCTGCAATCGCTTTGGCAATATCACCTGAATAACGAATACCGCCATCTGCTATTGCAGGTACGCCTGTTCCTTCCAATGCTCTAGTCACGTTCTCGATGGCTGTGATTTGTGGCACGCCCACTCCTGCAACAATTCTAGTGGTACAGATCGAGCCAGGACCAATGCCAATTTTCACTGCATCTGCTCCGCTATCAACCAGCGCTTTGGCTGCTGCCGCAGTAGCAATATTACCGCCGACAACCTGGATTTTTGGAAAATGGTCCTTAACCCACCGAACATGATCGAGCACACTCTGCGAATGCCCATGTGCTGTATCGACCACTAAAACATCCACTCCAGCTTCTATAAGTGCCTCTGCCCGTTCGTAACTTCCCTCACCTACTCCTATTGCTGCCCCTACCCGCAACCGTTCCTGGTCATCTTTACTGGCATTAGGATGCTCTGTTGTTTTAGTAATGTCTTTGACGGTAATCAGTCCACGTAATTCAAACTCATCGTTAATCACCAAAACTCTTTCCAACCGATGTTTGTGCAGTAAAGCCAAGACTTCTTCACGGGAAACGCCTTCTTTTACCGTTACTAAGCGTTTCTTCGGTGTCATAATATTTTTGATCGGCTGATCCAGATTGGTTTCAAATCGGAGATCACGGTTAGTCACAATACCCACGACTTTGGAACCTTCAACGACAGGCAATCCAGATATCTTGTGTTGCTGAATTAACTCAAGCACTCCTCGCACAGTCATATTGGGAGGGATTGTAATAGGATCTGTCACCACACCACTTTCAAAGCGTTTGACTTTAGAAACCTGTTCAGCTTGTAATTTTATCGACATATTCTTATGAATAAAGCCAATGCCACCTTCCTGAGCAATGGCAATAGCTAATCTCGCTTCGGTAACAGTATCCATTGCTGCTGACACTAGTGGAATCTTGAGCGTAATATTGCGGGTGAGGCTTGTAGTTAAATCTACATTTCTGGGTAGAACTGCTGAATGAGCAGGAATGAGTAAAACATCATCAAAGGTAAGAGCTTTCTGAATCAGTCGCATGTTAACGATCCTTTGCAAAGCGATATTATAACGAAACCACACAGAAATATTGCAGAGAGTTCATAGCTGCAATAATTGGCCGACTTATGTTTCTGTATTAAATGGTCAAGCAGTAATTATCGTTACATATTTCAGAGCTCTCCTACTTTTGAAGCCAGATCTTCAGCCAACTTTATAAGATCAGCACCCCCTTCAAGTCCATCAAAAAAGTGCTGGGGAATTCCAGATAAACCGGTTTGTGCACCAGTGAGTGCGCCAGTGAGAATCGCGCGCGCTTGATTTTGTCCTCCACCATTAATCGCATGGAGCACAGCTGATTCAAAATCATTGTGAAACCGGGCTGCCAAGTAGTAAGCAGCCGGTAACTGATGATAGATAGCACACGGCATACCGTAGACAATGGATACTTTCCACGCCGGCTCTATCCGAATTTCTGAATCTGATACAGCTGCCGCCATATAAGAAGGTGTGAGTAATGCATCTGGGGAAGCAAAGCGACCGACACGAGGGGGATCGGGGTCACCAAGGCGTGGGGGCCGCAAATCACCACGCGTCACCGCATGAAAAGGTAATTTGCCATCTTTTACCAATTCCATGAGCTTCCCTGATAATTTGGCATCAAGAGTATGCCCTTGAACTAAAAGAGCCAGTACTGCACCATAGGCCACCGTCATCGAAACAACAGTATGGTCAATCTGGGTCAACATCGTGTTGTTGATGATGGTTGCTGCAAGCTGAGTTGGCTGGAACGCGTAACGAACTGCTATCGCAAGTGTACGCTCAATCGCCTCGGTCGTATCTGCATGACTGCCGGTTTGTCCCCACGGTAGTTTCTGCTGCACGCGACGTCTCCATGCTTCACGAATCGACTGGCTGGTGTAGCCCCTGGCCCGCTCACGGGTGTGCCATCGAGCAGCGGAAAAAGCTCTTCATCTATCCGCCGACAGAAGTCGTCTTGATTATAATCACCACATTCAACAAGCGAACGAAGGGTAAGCGTAAGAATAAATCCAGCTTGGGATAACTGACCGGCTTTACATCCAGCATGATACCGATTAGGTTTGGGGTCAGTATAGTCGCCAATCCAGTCACCATAATCGTGACGAAGTTCGTTGAGATCATAGTACCAATGGGGACCCAGACCTAGCGCATCACCAATGAATGCACCCATGATGGCCCCCATCGCACGATCATGAATATTGTTAGTGGGCATGTCTTATTCCTTAAAATCTCTCAGGCAACAGTCACTTCTTTGGAGAGATACACATCCTGGATAGCATTCAATAATTTGACACCTTCATCAAAAGGCTTCTGGAAAGCCTTACGCCCAGAAATGAGTCCCATCCCGCCCGCTCGTTTATTTATTACCGCGGTACGTACTGCCTGATGCAAATCATCCTTTCCTGATTCTCCACCTGAATTAATCAGCCCGACACGTCCCATATAGCAGTTTGCTGCCTGATAACGCACCAGATCGATGGGATGATCACTGGTCAGCTCGCTATATACCTTGGCATTTGTTTTACCAAACTTAAGTGCTGTGAAACCACCATTATTTTCTGCCATTTTCTGCTTTACGATATCTGCTTCGATCGTTACGGCAAGATGATTAGCTTGACCTGTCAGATCAGCACTAACGTGATAATCCTTTTCTGCAGTCTTGAAAGCAGCATTGCGCGTATAAGCCCAGAGGATCGTCACCATCCCAAGATCATGTGCATGGGCGAATGCCTCGGAAATTTCCTGTATCTGTCGACGCGATTCCTCTGAGCCAAAGAATACTGTCGCCCCAACTGCACATGCTCCCATGTCGAATGCTTGATCTACACTGGCAAATAAAGTTTGATCATACTTATTCGGGTAAGTCAGTAATTCGTTGTGATTGATTTTAAGAATGAAAGGAATTTTATGCGCATAGCGACGTGCCACCATTCCCAATACTCCCAGCGTGGAAGCAACGCCATTGCATCCTCCTTCAATCGCTAGTCTGACGATATTTTCCGGATCGAAGAATATAGGATTGGGCGCAAATGAAGCCCCTCCTGAATGCTCCACACCCTGATCGACAGGTAAAAGCGATAAATAACCCGTCCCAGCCAGGCGACCATGATTGTATAAAGCCTGAAGATTCCGTAACACACCAGGTTTGCGATCGCTACCTGCTACCACTCGATCGACAAAATCGGGCCCAGGAACATGTAATCCTGCCTTAGGAATACCCTGACATACGTGATTGAGAAGTTTGTCTGCTTCATCTCCCAATAATCCGGCAATATCTGTCATTACAACCTCCTTTATAAGTTCTCAAGAAGAATCATTACAATGCATATTCAAGAAAAATCGCTCGATCATGATGTTTTTTTCATCTTTCGTTGACGAAAGTAACTCTGGTTATCATAGTAAGATGAATTGATATTATCTGGTGACCAGCCTGGATACCCTAACACAGGTACGGGCATTAAATCAGCCGATGTCAAATATCCCTGTGCTAAATAATCTTCCAGCCAAATATCAATCATGGCAATCTGATCAACCAGACGCTGATTAAAGAAAATTTCACTCACATGAAAGAGGATACCTTTTCCTGTCATTCCGAGATAAGGGTGCAGTACTTTTTCATACAACCCATGACCAAACAGAAAAAATTTCATTTGCGTCAGCACTGCAGTGCGCTGTTGCCAGAATAAAGTTTTCCAAGCAAAATTTTTCAATAGTTCAATTAAATAATCGTTACTACTGACGACGATTACCCCAGATTCATCAATGAGGGTGGCAGCATCACGCAACGGACTACGCCCTGCCTGATTATGCTCCCTTTCCTCTAACAAAGCATGGTAATGTAACTGATTCAAGGTTGCTTTAGAGCGGGGATAAGTTGCCCAAACAAGTGCATTGAATAGATCATGCCAATTATGCGCGCGAGTTTGTATTTCTCCTGTTAGATAGATCCTAGGTTCATATTGTTGCACGAATTCGCGAGTCACTTTTGCTTGAGAAACAAAACGTATGCTTTTACCTGATTTAGTTACAATTTTTCCAATTGGATCGGTATTCAATTGATTCAGATTCTCGATCTCAGGCCAATGATTAAAATTATCGAATGATTTTCCTGCTTCACGCAACGGCTCAAACATCAGTGAAGATTGTAAACAACCTGATAACCACTCATCTGAAGAAGAACGCGCATTCATTCCTGATAACTATCAACTTTAACTGCCAGCAAAATACTCAATATGGTCGCAATGGACGCAATGATTCCCACTGAATCATAATGTGTCAACGCACCATTTGCCGAAATTCCCATAATAGAACCTGCCAATAACGAGGCTAAGCCAGCTGACAACTGTTGAACTGATATATTGAAACTCAAAAAACTACCCCGCAAACGAGGTGTCACACTTGCCGTCACCAGCGCCATGGCGGGAACAAACCGACCAGAAACCAGCATCATGAATAATGTTGTAATCCCTACAGCAAAGATTGTCGGAACCGGCGATAAATGTGTCAGCATCAGAATTGGGAAGACAGAGAGTGCGGCAGTCACACCAAATGTTTTTCTTTTGCCGTGAAGGTCAGCAAGCTTCCCAAGAATGCGTGCAGCAAAAAATGTTGCCAGTCCGCCAAAAAAATAAAGATAAGGCAAATCAATTTCTGCCATTCCCACATTGATTACCATATACGTGCTGATGAAAGGGCTTACAGAAAACCCGGCAAACATCAACATTGCAATTAAAGCAAAGGCATAGAGATGATTTCGTACCCAAAAGATTGCGCGTAACTGCCGAAAAGGGTGGCGTTCCTGATGATGGGTCAGATGATCACACAATGACGGAAGCACACGGAGCGCCACGATAATCATCAAACTGCTAACGGCAGTGAGGAGATAAAACGGTGCACGCCAATCGACTAGATTGACAAGCAGCATCCCTATCGGCATGCCCACCACTGCCACCATTGAGAAAGCAGACATGACAGTACCTGTCGCTATCCCCCGCCGATGCTCCGGAATGATATCGGCCACAATCGCAAAGATAATGGCACTCAGCATCCCACTAAAACCACCTGCCACAATACGTCCTAGTAGGAGTATTGTATAATCTGTTGTCAGCGCACAGATCAGCGTGGCGATCCCCATACCTGCACAAAGAAAAATCAATACGTGCTTACGATCAAACCGATCAATGAAAAATGAGGCCAAGAAGCTGCACACACTAGCACTGAATGCATAGGCCGAAATGAGCATACCGAATTGTTGCGGCGTAACATCAAACAACTTCATGAATTGTGGACCCAAAGGCAACATCATCATGAAATCCATGATATGGATGAAATGCACGCTGGCCAGCACAGTAAGAATAGGTCGTTCCCGTAAAGGAACCTGATGCGGGATAACCCCGCACTCAACAAGATCAGAACTACTGCCTGCTTGGAGAATATCTTCGGTATTTTGCATTTAAGAATTGTGAATATTTGATTATCAATCGTTTTTATATTTCGCAAAAAAATCTTCAGGCTGCGGCAATTGGCAGAAATTGGATAAAATGACCGACTTTCTGATTCGAACTAAAAGGATTTTCAGCATGTGTGAACAGTGTAACTCTGAAAATACGCATATTCATCCCAATAAAAACCACCATGATAATGTTTATCATGAACAGAAAGATTCGAGTAAACGTTCATTCCTGAAACTGGCAGTTGCTTCTGCAATTAGTACAGGTTTTAGCAGGGCAGGAATTGCCAATGCGGCAGAAAAAAAGACAAACGATGTTCATAAATCAAAGGCCCCCAAACCTGAAAACGTCCTGATGCCCGATCAGGCATTGGAACGACTGATGGCTGGGAATGAACGCTTTGTGTCGGGCAAATCGGAGCCATTGGATTTTCATGATGTGGAAACCTCGCTTACTAAAGGACAAAACCCTTATGCCACCATTTTAGGTTGCTCCGATTCCAGAGTCAGTCCCGAGCACTGTTTCGATGAGGCGCTCGGCGACCTCTTTGTCGCACGTGTTGCAGGCAACTACCTGACGCACGATAATCTGGCCACATTGGAGTATTCTGTAGCGGTGCTGAAAACCCCTTTGATCATGGTGCTCGGTCACGAAAGTTGTGGCGCAGTCAAAGCGGCGATCGATGCGGTCGATCATTACCAGGATTTTCCTGGTCACATCCAGCTTCTGGCAAGCGCGATTGCACCTGCCGTCAGAGCGGTGTCCGATACCTCGAGCAGCCGACTGATCAATGTGATCAAAGCCAATGTCATCATGACTGTTGAAAGACTGAGAACTAAAACACCCGTTCTGGATTACTTTCACGATCAAAAGAAAATCCGTATTGTCGGTGGGTTATATCATCTGAGTACAGGCAGAGTCGAGCTGATCGCATAAAGCATATCAATCTATTTTATGCGACAGAACTATGATTGCTGAAGCGCTTGTGGAATGGCTGCTTTTAAATAATAAATCATTGACCATAACGTCAAGATTGCAGCCAGATAAATAAGCCAGGTTCCCACTATCTGAGGATTAAAATAATCTTCTATTGTTTCATGATAAAGCAATAATGGAATAGCCATCATTTGTGAAGCAGTTTTTATTTTTCCCAAAAAAGACACAGCTACACTCTTGGCTTTACCAATTTGCGCCATCCATTCACGTAGTGCTGAAACGGTAATTTCACGACCAATGATAACCAGTGCTATTGGCGCATCCAGTCTTTCCAAATGCACCAACACAATCAAAGCTGCCGCTACCATCAATTTATCTGCGACAGGATCAAGAAAAGCGCCAAAAGCTGAGGTTTGATTAAGGGTACGAGCCAAATAACCATCCAGCCAATCAGTAATCGCCGCCCCGCTAAAAATGAGGGTGGCGATCAGATTCTGTCCGAATGGTGATAACCAGCTCGGAGGTAAGTAAAAAATCCCGACAAATAAAGGAATGGCGAGTATCCGTAGCCATGTCAGCAGATTAGGAAGATTCATTGGCATTATAGTATTTAAGTGTTGATTTTGTTATTAATGCAGCACGGCAATCCCGTCGTTGCCATTTAATTTTTAAGTAGGTTCAATGCAGTTCCCGGTAAATTCTCTCTGCCATTGCTCGGCTGATCCCCTCCGCCTGCTGCAATTCTTCAATACTTGCGCTCAGTACACCCTTCAACCCGCCAAATCGTCCTAACAAGCTTTGACGTCGTTTGGCACCTACACCAGCAATCTGCTCAAGACTAGAGAGAGTACGTGATTTATTACGTCTGGCGCGATGTCCCTGAATGGCAAAACGATGTGCTTCATCACGAATCTGTTGGATAAGATGCAAACCAGCATGATCTGCTGGCAATTTTAACGGCTTTTCAGTTGATGGGAAAATCAATTGCTCCAGCCCGGGTTTACGCCCTTCCCCTTTAGCCACCCCAAGAAAGGGAATATCATTAAGGCCCAGCTCAATCAATATTTCCTGAGCTGCACTGACTTGCCCTTTTCCGCCATCAATCAGAATCAGATCGGGCAACTTGCCATCCTCTTCAGCTATTTTGCTATAGCGTCTCAAAAGTACTTGGCGCATTGCTCCATAATCATCACCAGGCATAATGTCAGTAATATTGTAGCGACGATATTCATTGTTGCGTAGAGAGAAATTGTCATAAACCACACATGATGCCACCGTTGCTTCACCCATCGTATGGCTGATATCGAAACATTCGATACGACCAAGACTAGGCAAATTCAGAGCCTGCTGTAAGGCCTGTAACCGCTCTTCCTGGCTAGCCTGCCTTAGCAGCATTTGCTTTAATGCTAGCCGTGCATTTTCAGCCGCCATATTCAACCATACACGCCGTTCACCGACTGGATTAAGAACGATCGCTATCTTATGGCTCGCCTGCTCGCTCAATAAAGGTTGCAGAATATCCAGTCGAATTTTTTCACCGATAATAATCAAAGGTGGAACATGCCGACTTAGATAATGTTGCGCTATAAATGCCTCTAACACATCAGCAATCTCATATCCTTGCACATTTTGTGGAAAAAAACTCTTATCACCCAAGTGCCGCCCGCCTCTGATCATGACCAGATTGACGCAGACTCTTTCAATACCATCATGCAGGGAAGCGCAAGCAATGACATCCGCATCCAGCGCTTTACCACTATCAACAAACTGTTTTTCCTGTATTTTCCGCAGTGCCTGCATTTGATCACGAAAAATCGCAGCCTGCTCATATTCCCTTCGATCAGAAGCTGTCTGCATTTTTTCAGCGATATCTTTCAATACCTCACTTTGTTTGCCTTGTAAAAAAAGTGAGGCACTTTTGACATCTTCATGATACTCCTCTGGTGAAATGAGATTAACGCAAGGCCCGCTACAACGCTTGATCTGATAAAGTAAACAAGGTCGAGTACGATGATTGAAGACACTATCTTCACAGGTACGCAAACGAAATACTTTTTGCAAAAGATGAATGCTCTCTCTGACAACACCCGCATTGGGAAAAGGACCGAAATACTGATGCTGATTGTCCAGCGCACCCCGATAAAAGGCTAAGCGTGGATAAGCATGCTGACTTAACATTAAATACGGATAGGACTTGTCATCTCTGAATAATATGTTGTAGCGAGGTGCAAGGCTCTTGATGAGGTTATTCTCGAGCAGCAGCGCTTCAGCCTCGGAGCGCGTAATCGTCGTTTCAATCCCTACAATCTGCGATACCATGAGCTGTATACGCGGACTCAGGTTTGATTTCTGGAAATAAGATGACACCCGCTTCTTGAGATCAATTGCTTTGCCGACATAAATGACTTCCCCTGCTGCATTCAGCATGCGATACACACCGGGCAGAGTGGGCAAGTTTGAAGAAAGAACTTTGCCGTCAAATGCTGCTGCTGACAAAATGATTATTCCTTTTTATTTCTTGTCACCGAGCAATGTCCCGCCAATTGCCCAGTTTTCGTGTGGAATTTCATCAAAAGAAATATAGGTATAGGATTTGGGTTTGTTTCCTACTCGTTCCAAGGTATCGGTAATTTCCTCGGCAATCTGTTTCTTCTGTTCACGGCTCAACGTGCCAGCAATACGGATATTCACATAAGGCATCTTATTCTCTCCCAAAAATTGATCATGTTATTAATGCCAGATCTGCACAAATTCTAGCAATGATTTGCTCGAACATTTCCTGTGTCAAGCGTTTGGTTTGCGTATTGTAACGACTACAGTGATAACTGTCATAAAGTCTCAATCCATTGGGTAAGTTATAGATAGCTGCATGTTTAAAAGGAAAGCTTTTCATTTTAAGCCCTAGAGCCATCAATCCAGCTTGATGAGCCACATTACCCAGCGCCAGTATGCCTTGTCCGCCATGCGCAGTAAAATCTGCTATTTCGGCTGCTAAATAGGCATTACATTGCTTTATTTCGCTTGGTTGCGGCTTGTTGGCAGGTGGAAGGCATTTCACAGCATTGGTAATGCGGCATTTGAACAGGCGTAAATCATCCTCGACCGAAATGGACTCGCTGTGATTGGCCAGACTAAACTTGTAGAGCGTCTGGTACAGTAAAATACCAGCAAAATCACCGGTAAAGGGTCTACCCGTCCGGTTTGCACCATGCATACCGGGCGCAAGGCCGATGATCAGCAGCTTAGCGGATAAATCACCAAATGCAGATACTGGTTTGGCATGGTATTCCGGATATTGGATTCTGACAGTATCCAGAAATTCAGCCAAACGAGCACACTTCCGACACTTTTCAAGAAAGGAGCTTGAAGTAGGATTATGGGCTTTTTGATGTAGAATGGTCATTATTTTTAAGATAAATATGCAATGGCAAAAGTTCTCGCAACTGAGATTCGTGTTGGCAATTTGATCGAATGGGACAAACGGATCTGGCGTGTACTGAAATGTTACCATGTTCATGTGGGTGGTCGTGGTGGTGCATTCATGCAGGTGGAGATGAAGGATATCGAATCCGGCACTAAAACCAATCAGCGTATTCGTACTGAAGAAAAAGTCGAACGTACGGTTGTCGAGCCGCGAGAAATGACTTTTCTCTACCAGGAAGGGAATGATTATATTTTTATGGATAAGAAAACCTACGAACAATTGAATTTATCGCAGGATTTCCTTGAGGGACAAAGCGAATATTTGCTTCCCAACATAGATGTGCTGGTTAACTTCCATCACGATCGACCTATTGGGGTACAACTTCCTCCGACTGTCATACTCACTGTCGTGGATACCGAGCCGGTTCTCAAAGGTGCAACTGCCACCAGCTCCTATAAACCTGCAACCCTAGAAACTGGATTGGTTGTCATGGTGCCTGTCTTTGTTTTAAAAGGTGAAAAGATTAAAGTCAATACTGATACAGGCGATTATATCGAACGAGTCTGAAACTGAAACGATTTAAAAAACTGAAACATCAATGGATTAATATAAGTAAGCGGAGGCTAAGTTCGATCGATATAAAATTGTTATCTCTTATTTATGGCGATCGATTATCCAATTCAATCTTTCATTAACTCTCCGATTCACTTTTATAGCGCGCGAGGGTTATTCATTACGCTGCTTATTGTTTTATGTGCGTTTAGTCCTGTTGCTATCATTGACGTTTGTGCAGCCCCATTCAGTCAAATCCTCAACAAAGAGTCAGAATCGGATGCTGTAATCAAACTCTCAGCACCCAAATCTGTCAAAAAACTCATAACGAAATATATCGCATTTCCCGAAGAACCCTTTGAAAATGATACTGCCCGGGCCGTTTTTGTCCGTAAAACAAAGCAGGAAATCAAAGATCTCCTAACCACTGAAGGCTATTTTACGCCTACAATTATACTCGAAGATCATTTAGCTGAAGAGAAGCCGGTCCTGAAAGTCATTCCGGGAAAGCGGACACGGGTGGTTGAAATAACGATCGAATTTCAGGGTGATCTAGCAACTGACACATCGGAACACCAAGAACGAATGGAGCAGTTGCGCGCCAAGTGGCCACTCATACCACGCAAATTCTTTCGAAGCTCTGTCTGGGAAGAAGCCAAAACCTCCTTGTTATCAAGTGTAGCGGAAAGCGAATATGCAGCCGCACAGATTGTCAGCAGCGAAGCTGAAATTGATCCTACTGCTGCAACAGCAAAATTAAAGATAGTTATCGACTCAGGACCTGTCTTCTACTTTGGAGACCTACAGATTTCCGGACTGAAGCGATACAGTCAAAGCCTGGTTACCAACTACGCTCCATTTCAAAAGGGTGAAGTCTATCGCCGAGATCAAATACTAGCATTTCAAACTGTTTTACAGAATTTACCTCAATTTAGCTCGGTCTCTGTCAGTATCGATCCAGATATTGCCTATCACCAAGCCATCCCAATTAGCGTCAACCTGATCGAGGCGCGCGCTCAGCGGATCGGGGTGGGCGCTGGCTATAGCACTAACACGGGTGCCCGTGGAGAGATCAATTATCGTCACTCTAATTTTATTAATTTTCGTAACGAACCATTAAACTTCAGCAGTTTGCTACGTTATGAGCAAAAGCGGCAGACCTTATCAGCAAGACTTGAGACACTCCCGGATAGAAACCATTATCTGTTTAGCCTGGGCGCAAAAGTAGAACGGACCGATATCGAGGATTTGAAAACATTCAGTCAAAGAGTCAGTTTTAACCGAGAGCGGTCTACGGAAACAATACAGTCGCAATATGGCCTCACTTGGCAAAGGGAAGAAAGAAGCCCGGTAGGTGCACCAGATACAATCAGTGAAGCACTCGCGCTGGATAGTTGGTGGCGTTACCGTAATGTTGACAATCCCCTGTTTGCCAGACGTGGCTATATATCAGAAATTCGCCTTGGCGGTGGCACTCATTATGTACTTTCAAAACGGGATTTTGTGCGTATGTACGCGCGGCATCAACACTGGTGGCCAATTGGAGAGCGCGATGTGCTGTACCTACGTGCTGAAGTGGGCTATACCATAGCATCATCACGTTTAGGTATTCCTCAGGAATACTTATTTCGTGCAGGTGGCATAAATTCTGTACGTGGGCATAATTTTTTAAGCTTGGGCGTAAGTGAAGGCGATGCCATTGTGGGTGGGCGCACACTCGCCACGGGCACACTCGAATATGTGCACTGGTTTACTGAGAGCTGGGGGGGCGCCATATTTACGGATATTGGTGATGCTGCAGATTCCTGGAAGTCTTTCAATCCATCACTTGCTTATGGTAGTGGTATCCGTTGGCGTAGTCCGGCTGGTCCACTGGGGCTCGATTTAGCCCGACGACATGATAACGGGTCGCTGCATGTCCATTTCTCGATTACGGCGGCTTTCTAGTTAATTAAATCTAAAAACCGCCGTTGACCGCTTGATTGGAGATCTAAGCCAATGATATATAGATGTATTTTTAATATTTTCCTATTCACCAAAATGTTAGGGCTGCTACGAGGTGCATCGTATATTGCTCCAGGCGCGAATGCAGTGTTACTCTTCGTTGCAAGGGGGTGTCCTGCCGCCTCATTGCGCCTTGCCTCGCACCTGGGTCACCATACACTCCACCCTATCCAATAGTGATTTTTAGGTTAAAAAATGGAAAATACTGAAGCCAATCCAAAACAAAAGGAAAAGAGGGAAAAGCCATGGTTTCTCATTTTCTTCCTGTTGCTGGCGGTTGTCGTAAGTGCAAGCAGCATTTGGCTAGTCAGTACAACCTCTGGTCTGCGCTTCTTGTTATCTTCAGTGTCTCGCATTAGTGGTGAGCGTGTTATTTTTGAGGATGTTAATGGCACCTTACGCGCTTTGAGCATAAAGAAAATTAACTATAGCAGTGATGAGTTGCACGCCACCATCGACGAAATTGAGTTACAGTGGCAACCTCGAATGTTATTCTCCCGCCAATTAGCAATCGATATCTTGGCAGCAAAAGCAATCGAGATACAGTCTTCGCCTTCTCCAGAATCCGGTAAGGAACCATTCGCTCTACCGGATAACTTGCGACTACCCATCTCGATAATCCTGCAAAAGCTGGAAATAGGTGTGTTGCAAATGCTGACAATCGGCAAGGAAACACCTGATCTTATGATCACAAACATAACAGCCAGCATCGAAAGTGATGCTGAGCATCATAGCTTGCGAGAAATCTCACTTGAGTCAGAGTTTGGAAAATTGCATGGATCGATTCAGATAAATTCTGATAAGCCTTTTGACCTCGATGTGCAAGCTACTTTGCTCGGTTCGCTGCCATTGACCGAAACAGCCCCTACGGAAGCCGACATTTCCATCAATCTGACTGGCAATCTGGAAGAAATCAAGGGAACCCTAACCGGGATGAGCAAAGACGCTCAAGGTAAGGGAGATTTTGTATTGCATCCTTTTGCGGCAATGCCGCTTGCTGCGCTTCATCTATCCATTGACAAGCTGAACCCCTCAACTTTCTTAGCGGATATGCCCAAAGCCAATCTCTCCATTTATACAGATTTACTTGAGGATTCTGTCGGCAAGTTGCAAGGAAATATCATCATTAAAAATGGCCTCCCCCTCCCGCTTGATCAGAATGGATTGCCGATAATTGAAATAAGAACGCAGCCCTCGATTTCAATGGATGAAATCCAGCTTGACGACATTCTTCTGAAATTAGCTGGTAGCGCAAGCATTAGTGGTCATTTCAATTGGCAAATAGCACAAGCAATGGGAACTGCTGATCTCAAGGTAAATCAGCTTAATCCGGCGGCATTGGATACACGTTTGCAAGCTGCAAAAATCAATGGCTATCTCAAACTCACAGGTGATACCGCGTCACAGCAAGGTTTAATTTCTCTTAATGACAAAACCAAAGCCTTATCACTTGAAACGAATTTGGTTCGCACAGAAACTGCCATTAGTGTAGAAAAATTCACGCTGCGCCATCACAACTCCATGCTCACTGGGCAAGGTGAGCTAGATTTGAAGGAACCACAATCCTTTCATTTTGAAAGTAAAGTCAGCCAGTTTGATCTTGCTTTCTTCATGCAAGCGCCTCGCTCAAATTTGAACGCAACGCTTAAATTGTCAGGAAAACTTGCGCCACAAGTCAGTGGCGTCGTTGATATCAATATAACAAAAAGTCAATTTAACAAACAACCTGTCGTGGGTAAAGGCCGGATTGCGCTTGAGGATGCCAAGCGAATCAAAAGTGATTTCAATTTACAAATTGGCACTAATCAACTCAGTGCTAAAGGCGCTTTTGGCAAAAAGGGTGATCGATTACTGCTGAATATCGCAACCCCCACCCTGGCACAACTGGGATTAGGAACGACAGGTGACCTCAACGCAAAGATAACATTAGCCGATACTCTAGATTCTCCTAAGCTACTTATCGAAAGCAGCGCGAAACGCTTAAATATTAGCGATAACCAATTATCGGAGTTCACAGTCACAGGAAATCTGCAAAAATCAGCAGTAGATCTTGCTATCAAAATGGCTAATTATCGCTTGGATACTGAAGATTATCTGAAAAACTTTGCGATTACGTTAACCGGTAATCAAACCCGGCATAAACTCAGGATAGAAACGGATTTACCGCATGATTCCCATTTCACATTCCATACCACAGGAAAACTCCTCCTTCCTGCGGGAAATATTCATAATTTTCAATGGAGCGGTGAACTAGAAAAATTAGTCGCTACCGGTTTTCTCCCTTTTCACTTATTAAACCAACCTGCCCTTACCATCAGCCAGAAACGAATTGCCTTGGAACCGACCAGAGTTTCTGTTGCTGATGGTGAAATCAACATACTCGATGCACATTGGACGCCACAACAGTGGTCTAGTCGCGGAATACTGAAGGGTATCAGCTTAAAACCAGAAAACGCACAGCTTCAAAACGTCGAAGCACTGCAAATGGGAGGAGAATGGGACATCACTGCCAGCAAACAGCTAAGTGGTCATATTCGTATCAGTCGCGAGAAAGGAGATTGGGCATTACTGCTCGAAGATTCTCCCGTACAGCTGGGTTTGCAGCAAATGCAATTCAATGCGCGTACGCAAGCAGGTAATTTGATGGCAGATCTGGTCATTCGTGGTGAGAAAATTGGAGAAACGGTAGCAAGCGCGACACTCCCTTTGGCTTCCAAAGAGGGTGCCTGGCAAATAGCCAAAGACCGGCCGCTGAATGGAAAAATGAATGTCAACATTGCAGATTTATCCTGGATTGGGCCGACAGTAAATAGCAGCCTGAAAAGCAATGGCCAGCTCTCCCTTAAAGCCAATGTAGCAGGCACGTTTAATCAACCTCGCCTGGACGGAACTATCAAGGGAGAAGAGCTGGCGATCGCTCTGCTGGATGAAGGCATTGATTTGCAGCAAGGAAGCCTCAAAGCTCATTTTGATCAAACCTCTTTGCGAATCAATACCCTCACTTTCATTTCGCCGCACCAACATCCACCCAAGGACCCTATCTTATACAAAATCAAATTACCCAAAGATGAAGGTCGTCTCACAGTAACTGGCGCCATCGATTATCAAGACCAACGCAGTCATTTGAATATCGAAATAGATCACCTACCTGTGGCGCAGCAGTCTGATCGATGGATCATTGCTTCTGGAAACGGTCAAGTAAGCTTAGACAAGCAACACCTTACGATTAATGGCAAATTGACGACAGATGCCGGTTTTATAAAGCAGCCCAAAGCGGGACAACCACATCTGCCTGATGATGTGGTTATTATTGAGGAGCAATCCCCTCCTCCAGACGATTCGCAGAAATTATTGGTAAACGTGGATGCCACATTGGATCTAGGTGAATATTTTTACTTGCGGGCTTCAGGACTGGAAGGCCGGCTAGCCGGGCAATTGCGTTTAAGTAGTAAACCCGGGAAACCGCTCCATGCAATTGGAACAATTACTGCAGTTGATACACTATTCGATGCCTATGGTCAGCGCTTGAGCGTTCAGCGTGGTATCGTCAGCTTTGATGGTCCGCTTGACGATCCAGCTCTGAACGTACTCGCCGTCCGCACGAATTTACCCGTGGAGGCCGGTGTCCAAGTGACCGGTACCGTACGTAAACCGATCATTAAGTTGGTATCCACACCTAACGTTCCAGATTCAGAAAAATTATCATGGATCATGCTGGGACGACCGCCTGATGCGAGTGGTACGGATACGTCGCTACTGCTTACTGCCGCAAGCTCAATTCTGGGAGAACAAGCGGGGCGGTGTTGCTAAGACACTGGGTGTGGATGAATTTTCGATTAGGCAGCAGCAAACAACCGACAGTAAAAGTGGTGGTGCATTAAGCAGCCAAATTGGCGTCATCGGCAAACGCCTCTCTTCACGTGCCTATCTGAGTTATGAACGAGGCCTTACCAGTGCAGCAGCGGGCATTACCAAACTCACTTACAGCTTGACACGGAATATCACTATCGTGAGCCGTGCGGGTGAAGATAATGCAATAGACCTGTACTATAACTTTCAGTTTGATTGAATACAGTACGCAAAGTCATTGTAATTCCATTTTCCAATTAAATATGACGTGAAAGCGAGCCACAGACAGTATAAATATTACGGTAATGAGAAACTAACAAAGCGAGATTTGGTTTGAAAATGAAAACGGTTATGCAAGGCACACTCTATTACGTCCACTCTCTTTCGCCTGATACAGCGCCCTGTCGGCCTTATTGATCAGAGTGTTTAGATCAACATCTCTCCCTTTGAGACTAGCTACGCCTATCGATACTTTGAAATAGAGCTGCATGCCCGTCACCAACGTCACTGCGGCGCAAGCAGCTTCCTCACGCAAGCGCTCTGCAACTTCGGTCGCTCTTTGCAGATCGGTCTCAGGCAACAACACGGCAAACTCTTCTCCGCCCATGCGTCCGATGATATCGACCGTACGCAGTACTTTACGCATGACATCGGCGAGCCGTTTGAGAACAGTGTCACCCGCCTGGTGCCCATGTCTGTCGTTGATCTTCTTGAAGTAGTCGACGTCGAGCATGAGCATGGAAAGAGCGTGGCCATATCGCTGTGCGCGAATAAGCTCGGCGTGGCCCTGTTCCATGAAGAAGCGGCGATTGAAGAGTCCGGTCAGATAGTCCTGGCGTGCCTGCTGCTCAAGCTTTTCTTTCAATAGCTCTTGCTCTGTAATATCCGTAGAAATACCACACAATCCACAGATTGTGGCCTTCTTTACGTCTTCGTAAATCGGAGTCTTGATCTCCCAGTAGATGCGAATGCTGCCGTCCTCACTCTTGCAGATAACTTTCTCCGCAGTATCTTCGCCATTTATGAGCACACGCGTATCTATGTCATGCATCTGGGCCACTGTCTCGGGTGGAAAAAAACGTGAATCGGAACTGCCAGAAAGCTCCTCTGCCGAACACTTGAACAATTCCAGGGTCGACCGGTTGGCATAGATATAACGTCGCTGTTGATCCTTCATAAAGATATATGTGGGGATATGATCCAGTGCAAAACTAAGCCGGTTAACTAGTGCACGCGCTTGCGCTGCTTCTTTCTCAAGCTTACGTTGTCGGCGTTGGTGGAGAAATAGTCCCATGGTGGAAGCAAGTACAATCACCCCGAAAAGTATTCCTTGAGCTAAAACGTTTTGTCGCCAAGACAGGAAGATTGAATCGAGAGCGCGATTGACAGCCACTACCAAGGACTTGTCCATCTTGAGATCTGCCGGATAAATGGTACGTAAAGCGATCATCCCTTGCTCCTTGGTGGCATACACGGTACCCGTGAATACCTCCTCCTTCTTGCCGCTGCTCTGATGTCGCGTAAAGAACGAATCAGGATGTCTCAGATTCATTCCCTCTATATTTTCTCTTTCAGGCATCATGAGGAAAATCAGGCCATCACTGTGTGCAAGAGCGACCCACATGCTCGACGCATATTGCACGGACATCATGAGGGTCTTGAGATATTCCGGATCAAGCGTCGCAGAGACGATACCGTCAAATTCGCCCTGCTCTCCCGGAATCATGCGGATAATGTTAATTGCGTATGTACCATGTATGGTTTCGAATGGAGGTGAGACGTAAAGGATATCCGCGTTGGGATGCCGTTTGACTTCCTGGAAATAATCGCTGGAACCGAGATTCCTTCCGATCAATTCAGAACGCGTCGAGGCAGTTACGGTGCCCTCATTATCCACGATGTTCATGGTGAGTATGCCCGGTATGATGCTGGCCGCCTTGAGGTGGCGTATCACCGCTTGCTGCCCCGCATCGTCTTTCCAGTAGGCCAGATTGCTTCGAACGTTATCCAGCGCAAGGTTCGCACTCGTCAGCAAGTATTCCATGTTCGCAGCAATTACCCGCGCTTGAGTCGACAATCTGTCATGCTCACGGGTCGCAGCTCGATCATGCTCAAAATACAGATTGAATGCAATTGTTATACCTAAAGCGAACAGGATCAGGCCGAGCCCCAGCCAATGCACATAAAAAGGTCTTCTTAGCAAAATGATCTGCAGTGGCATAGCGTTCTCCTAATTGGTTACCCACCCAATTGACTCTGAGAATACCTGTTCGTTCATGTACAGATCACAGATTCATATCAACAAACACCGCATACCGTGGTAGATATTCTTGGCAATTTATTCCGTGTTACGCTATGTCAAGGTCCATGCTGCCAACCATAATGATACCTAAAGCGCTTGCAAAGCTGGAAGAAGTTATCAATGAATTTATCGGCTTTCCTTGCCGTACTATTTATACTGCCTGTGGCTCGCATACTTGATTTGAAAATGGAACATGGCTGCCCTCAGGTCACAACAGCACATCGATTTCTAAAACCAATACTGAAGAAGAGTAAAAGGAGAAAATAGTCTGATACAAGCTTTCCTGCTGCAATCGCAACACCTGCAAAAAATATCGAAAGCGTCATTCAGCAATTAACAGTAATTGTTGAATAGTAAAAACAAAACAGATTAAAAAAGGAATCGAGAAAGGCTTTTTTGATAATGGGCCACGCATAGAACGTCTGGTGTGATTTTTGCCAATCATTATATTCAAGCTTGCTATCAGTATCAGACAAAACAAACGCCAGCCCAATCCTGGGTACGTGCCTTTGATGAAACCAAACATTGGTGGCCCATCGTATTGCAACATTTATTAATGGGCATGAATGCACATATTAACCTTGATCTTGGTATTGCTACGGTAGAAACGGTGCCGCCAGGAGAATTACCCAATCTGAAAAGCGATTTTGACAAAATTAACCAAGTATTGGTCAGTTTGGTGGGGGCGTGCAGAATGAACTGACCGAGATATGGTTATTACTTGGATTAATGAACCGTTATCTGGGAAGTATGATAACAACTATTATCAATTTCAGCATGGAAAAAGCACGCGATGCCGCTTGGTCATTTGCTGAGACTTTGTCACTTTTATCCACAAAACAACGCCAGTAGCAAATTGCGATCAAGGATGAGAAGGTTGCAGTATTTCCCAACGTAATCTTGCATCTCGGATTTACGGCTTATCTTAACAATAAAATAATTCGTCTGGGCGAGCGGGGAACGATCCGTCAGTGTAACGAGATACTGGAGTAATTCATTAAACTAAAGAATTAAACAATTCTTTTTATAAATCAAAGCTAACCGTCATTATAAAATGAGGCCGTGAAATAAGCATAATAGTTCAATAGAAACAAAGGGGACATAGTGCATCATCAAATAAACTTACTGATTGAGCAAATAACATTCAAAATCGGGACATTAAAAGAAGCTAGAAGCCGTTTTGCTGACAGACTCGCACCAGACTTCAGTATATTTGATTATTTGCGAACTGATGAAATGGGCCTATCGCGTTGCATCGCAGATATGCTAAATCCAAACGGGAAGCATGGGCAAAATGAAGTGTTTTTAGAAGCATTTCTAAAACTTTTAAAAATTGATTGGCCAGCAAATACAAAAACTTGCTCAGTTGAGCTAGAAAAACAAGCCAATGAGCAAAGGCGTATTGATATTTATTTGTGATTTAAGAATGGTGAAATTATCGGCATCGAAAATAAGCCATGGGCAGGAGATCAAAAAAATCAATTGAGCGATTACGCATCCTTTCTTGAAAAAGAAGCAAATGGTAATAAATGGCTACTTATTTACCTGAGCAACAATGAGCCTTCTGGCAATAGCGGTATAAGAGAGAAACAGGAAGCACTGAAGAACGAAGGAAAATTCCTTCAACTCAGCTATTCAGAGGTTATTGAATGGCTGGAAAACTGTGCCTGTCAATCGAAAGCATTGATCGTGCGTTTGTTTATCGAGGAACTTGCCAAATTTATCCGAAGAAATGTCAATAGAGAACTGGAAATGTCAGAAGAAAATGAAATCAAAAATCTCATTTTTGATTCATCTAAGCATATTGAATCAGCTTTTCATATTTCTTTAGCTATAAAAAGTGTTAAAGAAATATTACTGAAGGAATTCCATGACGACCTGAGAGAAAAATTGAAAGCGGAAGGCTTCGAACTCGTATGGGATGATACGATGACAAAAGGGTGGAAAAGGTATAGTGGTTTTGGTGTGAAATTTAATAAGGAACAAAATTTGTATTTACGCTTTGAATTTGACTATTCAGGTTTAGATAGCCTTTTATGGGGCATTAGGCGTGAAAATAATTCTATAAAAAAAGATGAAATCATTTGGAGCAATATTAACAAAGTAATGAGTACTCAATTTGGTTCGGGTAGTACAAGTGATTGGTGGCCATGGTGGAGTTGGATAGATAAAAAAGAATTCGATAGGGCATATAGAAACTGGTATTCAAGTGAAACACCCTGGATATCAATAAAAGAGAAAAAGCTAGGGTCTGTTGACATTTCACATAGGTAGCCACAGATATCCACACGCCATGGCTACTATACTCTCGTAATTTCGCTTCAATTTGTCGTATCGTGTCGCTATTGCCCGATACTGCTTTAGCCGGGCAAAAGCATTCTCCACCAAATGCCGGTATCTATATAAACCCCAATCCATATCTGCATTACCCTTCAACGAGTTGCGCTTTCTCGGTATCACAGCCCGAGCTCCCTTCTGCGTTATCTGTTCCCGTATACATTCGCTGTCATAGCCCTTGTCCGCAACAATCGCTTTTGCGTCAGGCAACCTGGCAATCAAATCAGGTGCTGCAGAACAGTCATTGACTTCTCCGCCGGTGATTTCTAACTCAACCGGCAAGCCATAACCATCGACCGCTAAATGGATCTTTGTGGTATTGCCTGCACGGCTTTTGCCAATAGCCTGCGATTCTTGACTCGCTGCTCCCGCACTATGCTGATGCGCTTTAACATAGCTGCCATCAATAAATTCCCATTCCCAATCCGGATCAATAGCCAATGCTTTGAAAATATTGAGCCATTTCCTGCTCAATGACCATGCATTGAATCTTTTATAGATGGAATTCCAGCAGCCGAACGCCTTGGGCAGGTCTCGCCACGGACAGCCAACCCGCATTCGATACAGTATTCCTTCTACCGTCATGCGCAGATTGCGCTTGTTATAAATCGCTTCTTGAAGCAGAATCTTCTCTAGCTTCGACCAGAACTCATCATTGAGCATCAATCGGGGCATCGCAAACTCGTTTTGTTGGTGTATAGGAACCCCAATATTACGAGTTTGTTTCTATCTATGAAATACTTATCTTAAAACGTCAACAGACCCTAGCAGAAGAAATTACTAATCTTGCTGTTCGTGTGCATGATGCTTTTAATAAGAATCAGGAGTTTTTGTCTATGAAAGTTTTTTTAAACTGATTCAAATAGCACAGTAGATTCATGAAAAATTTCCGCGACGCTGCTTTTAACCAGCACGGTCGCGGTAAATTGCAAAACCCTTACCCTTCCCCTGAACGCTTACCGAGTTTGTCAGGCAAATT
This sequence comes from uncultured beta proteobacterium, assembly GCA_963815685.1. Classification (GTDB taxonomy): domain Bacteria; phylum Pseudomonadota; class Gammaproteobacteria; order Burkholderiales; family Nitrosomonadaceae; genus Nitrosomonas. The sequence continues at coordinate 12,000 of CAWFHT010000005.1, read as the reverse complement.
CCATAGAAACCGCCCGGTACTGAGCAGTTGACGGCGTAGCATAGTCCAGTCTTCTGCACGCTTTTTCGCATCCAGACAGCGCAGTAGTCGTACTCGGAGTGCAGCATCCTGATGGTGCAGTATGGCTGCCCAGAGTGCATCATTTACATTGTAAACCCTTCCTTCCTTGAGACATACTGGGATAACTTGTTCTATTGGTACTGCAAGATCATTCGCAACTGCCTGAACCGCTGCACGAATGCTCATAGCCTTGACGTCCTGCTGATTGCTCAGGTCATAAGGCGGTTGCCATGCGCTTGTAGGTCGCAATAGATCGATATGGCTTACGACAACCAGCATGGGGGGTAGACGGCGATTCAATTGTGTACTCTGGAATACGCGTAAGGCATCCAGACAATGACGCTCAGTTTGTCGATCAGGACGATTTGCCGGGCTGACCCATAGAATAAGATCGGCGTCCAGCGCAGCGGTGTGTATTTGCTTCTCATTAAAACGCGTGCTGTCACAGCCTGGGCTATCAAAGATCAGCGCCTGGGTTAATCCTTCGCGTTGCAGCACAAAAGGAGTGATTGTCTGAGTGGTATCCGGCAATACATCAGTTGCGGTGGTGAGCTTTCCGAACAATGCATTGATCAGGCTCGATTTACCAGCGTTGGTTCGTCCCAGCACAAGGATGCGTAGTGGTTCTTCAGGTACGGCTGCAGTTTGTTCAATTTTACTTAAATCAGCGTGAGAAATAGGTGTTCTCTCCGCAGCCTGTTTGGAGGTTTCGTCCAATGCTAATGGCTGGCGGCCACTGTAGAGATCGATCGCATAGTAACCCACCTTGCGCACATAAGCACGCAAGAACCAGCGATGTAGCTCGCTGCGAGCGAGTCCGAAACTGCGCTCTTGGAGGTGCCGCCAGATCTCACCAAACAGAGCACTCATTGGATTGATCAGTACCCTGCCCGCCCGATAAACGTTGTATGCTTGCTCTGCTTTGGTTTTCCAGCGATGTAACCGAAGCAAATCACCAATTGTCAGGCGATCACTAAACGGTATATTTTCAGTTACATCTTTACGTAAATCACGGCTCGCCTGCTCGATAATTAACAGTGTATGCGGCACAGTGAGTTCCAGAAAAGGCTTCTCGGCTTGAGGGTAATAGTAGTGTGATACTATATCCAGCGTGCGCCTGCCTAATACTAATATCCAGGATGAATCTTCGATTGGCCAGTCTTCAGGCTCACACGTATCTGCCAGCTTTTCGACCTGCTGCCACACTGCCTCCGCCTTGGGTGGCCAATCTGGATTAGGATCGGTAGCAATTTCATCAAGCATTTGACGATCACGTTTCGCTTGCCAATATAGCAAACCATAGCTTAGTGCACTGAATACCATCATAGCGATCGCCCAGTAAAGCAGATTACCTGTCTGCCACAGCCATAGCATCCCTAATCCAAATACCGCGAATGTTGGCAGTCCTAATAAAATCAGTGCAAATACCCGTAATGGATCAATTCTGTGCAAAAATATCTTCATTTACTGCGTAATCGCTCCTTAAGCAAGGAAGCACCACTTTTCAGCGCCTCCATATAGATTCGCCGCAGTGTCTCAGGATCGACATTGAGACCATTCTTACGTCGAGTAAAAAAATAAACTGCAGCCTTGCCTAATGCATAAGTCGTTGCACCGCTGGAGCTGGCACCCCACACCGCTCCTGCTGTCTGCCCTAAAACAGGAATAACTTTGGTGACCGTACGCCCCACCAGACGCGCTAGGTAACTGGATGCTATACCCGCTCCCAGCAGCGTAAGAAACTCTGTGATGGTACGTTTATCCCAGCGTTGCCCGTAAAGGACTGCGAGGCCATGCAATAGCTTTGCCTGAACGGTAGATACTGCCACCAAATCCACCACCGGCAGAGCGCCTAACCCGGCCGCAGTTAGCGAATAGCCAACAATATGCTGATGGGCAGTGCGTCCATAAAGATCACGCACTTCTTTTTCACTCGTCAATTGGTGCTGCAAGCCAAACGGCAAGAGGGACTCAATTGCCTGCCACAAAGCTTCTAGACCATAGTCAGCTGGATCATAACCATCTTCAGGTAAGGTGAGATCCACAGCTACCCAGCGCGCAGGAATGTACCCAGGTAATTTTTCTGCCACAGCACGCTGAGCAAGCAAGGCACGCTGTAGCTCGATCGGAATCGTATTCGGCAAGGGTTCATCACCATAGGGCCAGGGGCAGATATGCTTACCATCTACAGGATAGAGTTCATGCAGGCCAGTTTGTACGATCACCAAGGGCCACTCAGGATGACGCTGACGAACTGTCCGTAGCACTTGATAGACAGGTTCTTGATGCAAATCTGCCACCTTCATCACGGCGAGCAGCAGATGCGCCTGAGATTCACAATAATGAATATCATCTGTCGGATCATAGGCAATCTCCCCAAGACCGCGCGTATCAAGAAACCGAACTAGCGGCATTTCCTCAGGGCAATCATAAAAGCGGGAATGGCGCGTACATGGCTGGAATCCATTGCCTATCTCCGCTGCTTCGTTACCAGTCAGTGCTCGAATGATCGAAGTTTTTCCTGCCTGTGCTTTGCCCAGTAGCCATAATACTGGGAGCGGCAAACTTTTCCGTGCTTCACGCAAGGAGGACTCCAGCGCAGCTTCATCGACTTTTGGTTCGAGTAGAACTGACTGAAGTTGTTTCCAATATTCTGACCAGTTTCTAAATTTATCAAATTTCATCAATATGGATAAATCAGTTTATTATCAAATAGATGAGGGTTGTGAAGCCTTTTTCAAGACTATTTTACGCTTTTTGCCATAATTACACTTGGAAACAAAATAATATGATTCAAGAGTCATCTCATTACTATCCAGCTACATTAATGTTATCGATAAAGTTAATGTTTCTAAACTAGATGGGTGCACACAAAATAAATGGTGATATTTGAGAAATAGCGATGATTCTTGAAATAATGAAAAATCTTAAGTTATCTGTATCATTATCGACAGGAGAGGTCTTTTTCTTTTAGCCAATTACACTCTACACTCGTGGCTGCGCGTGTTGTTCATGAACGCTATGGCGATATGATAGTCCATTAATAAATGGAAAAAGTACCTTAATGATCCAATTGTGCAACGTTCTTATCAATTCTTTTAGTATTCAATCTGAACTTATAAACTACGTAAATTCATTGATGTTGATAACTCTCGGGAGGAACTTTACATGTTTACTTCGAAATTTTACATCATGGCAGGCGTTTTATTTCTTTGTTTGATAAAAGTGAGTCTGATTTTCGCTGATACATCCAAAGTTGGCACATGGACAACCGCTTCTCCCGCTCCTACTAAACGAACCGAAGTGGTTGCGACTGCGGTCGAAGGTAAGATATATGTGGTGGGTGGGTTTAGTGAGCCAAAGCTTCAGAATGTTCTGAAATTTGCCATTAGCAGCGATGTGGAAGTATATGACCCCGTTTCTGATTCCTGGTCGATTACCACACCTCTACCAGAAGGACGACACCATGCTGGTATTGCCTCACATAATGGCATGTTGTATGTAATCGGTGGATTCACCAAATCCTTCTTGTCCGTCTGGCATGCAGTTCCCACAGTCTATCAATACAACCCTTCAACGGCAAAGTGGCGTGAATTAACTCCCATGCCGACAGCCCGTGGCGCCTTAGGCGTCACAGTTTATCAAAATCGCATCTATGCCATTGGTGGATATGATGGAAAACATAATTCTGCTGCAGTGGAAATTTTTGACCCAGAAACCAATAGCTGGTCATCCAGTACTATGATGCCTACTCCCCGAGACCATTTGGCGGTAGCAGCGGTTGGATCTCGAATCTATGCCATTGGTGGCCGACCTGATCTAGACTACCATCACAATATGGGGACAGTTGAAGAATATGATCCACAAACTAATCAATGGCGCGCTCGTGCTAATTTGCCTACTGCCCGCAGCGGCATTACCGCTGGTGTAATTAATGGCTGGATTTACGTGGTTGGTGGCGAATCTGGAGAGGGTACCTTTGCTACTAATGAAGCATATGATCCAGTGAAGGATCAGTGGCATACTCTGGCTCCAATGCCGACTGCACGTCATGGTCTCGGCTCCGCCGTGGCCGATGAGCGTCTATATGTGATCAGCGGTGGCCCTACGCCTGGTGGCTCATTCAGTCAAGCGAACGAAGTCTTTACCCCGCCACCGACTAACACTACCCTAAGCCAGTGATATTTCTCTGTTAACCACTAGCAGGCTGTTGAAAAATTATCTATGTTGTCGCTGCGGTGTTCGTTGTTAAAACCAGGCTCAAGATACTCATTTATCAGGTAAAAATTCCGCTTTTTCTGCCTGTTTTTGCCTATCATCGAATGCCTCGAATATATTTTTCAACTGCCTGCTAGGAGCTTTATATGACTTTGCATACTTTAGAAGTTATGTTGTATATATAACTACGCCATCTCATTTCAAAAAACCACAAATCACAGTTACGAAACCGGTATGTTTGAATTTTACCCTACGAGATCTTACTTTTGACGTAATATATCACTTCACACTTGAAAAGCTTATTTGTTAGATCTTGGAGATATGAATGGATATTATAAACATGGTATTTAGCTTTTTAATCGGTACGGCTGTAGGCGTTATTATCGCGCATTCATGGAACACACATGTAGCTCACCAGGCGATCACAAAAATAAATAATCTATTTGATCGATTGTGGCATCAACATCCCAAACTTTTACAAGAGATGAAGCAGGACATGGATAATCCCGATTATAAGTTTCAGAGAGAATTTTACGTTCTCAAGAAAAATCAGCGTTTTAGTCTAAATCTTGAAAAACCTTGTCTAGCATATTTCATAGAGGAGCATGATAGCTTACCAGATCAGCTAAAAACTTTGGAAGCTTATGACTTCGTTAGTAACGTAACTGAACCTAATAAAAGTAATTTCGCCAAATACCAATTTAGCGAAAAATTCGTTGAATTGCTTCGTAATAAAAGAATCTAGTTCGTAAAAAAAGATCATCGTCCTCTAGACGATGATCTTCTGATTCTGATATCCAAGCTTTTATTAACTGGCTAAAATGCTAATCCAGTCTTTGACATGAACCTAGTTTTGATTCTAAACAAGTAATAAGCATCAAATAGTATTATTTCGCTAACTGCTTTTCTTTTATTTCTTCTAGCGTTTTACAATCAATACAAAGTGAGGCGGTAGGACGTGCTTCAAGACGTTTCAATCCTATTTCGACACCGCAGTTATCACAATAGCCATACTCACCTGCATCAATTTTTGCGAGCGTTTCATCAATTTTTTTGATGAGTTTTCGTTCTCGGTCTCGATTGCGTAACTCAAGCGTCATATCTGATTCTTGACTAGCTCTATCATTAGGATCAGCAAAAACTGTTGCTTCTTCTTGCATCGTGTGAACCGCCCGATCTATTTCCTGTCCTAGCCCAATTCTGAGACCCTCTAGAATATTGCGAAAATATGTGAGTTGCTCAGCACTCATATATTGTTCGCCTTTTTTTGGTTTATAAGAAACAACTGGTTCATGTGGCATGCTGAATGCTCCCGTTTTTTTATTATTTTATTATTAATTACTAGCACAAATCAAACATACAGGAATAACAGAAAAAGAGTAATCTAGCAAGTCCGCCCTGCTAGATTACTAAAATCCTTGCCCACTGATTAATAGGTATAATTTCAGCGGCGTAGTATTGTACAGAAATAATCTTTGTTTATGATAATTTTTTACAAATAGTAATCCAGATGTGAGAAAAGTGGGCAAGGCTGTCACTTTTGTAAATATTTCGCTCACCCACATTTCGCTCACTCATGTATTAGGTAACAGCCTGATACTAGATTGTGGATAACTGCCGGCTTTACGGAGGCAATAAAGTGACTATGTGAAAGCAGTCTATGGATCACTTTATCCCTGTTCTTATAGTTCCAGCTTATTTCAAAAATTTATGAATTGGTCGGTTATACAAACTTTTTTACCATTCATAACACTAACAGCATAATCCAATTCACAGCATTCTGACCCACCACAACTTCTAGCAAGCGGCTAGCGACCAATGAAAAGATGTATTACAGCCCCAAACGTGTCATATATATTACATTCGAGCCTTTAAGAGGCTCGGATTCCTTGGCTAGGCACCCGTGTATCATATATGTAACGCTCAAGCTCTTTGATGACGAATTGATTTTCTGAAATTGTGTCTTTCACCAAATCACCAATAGAGAGTAGCCCTATTACCTTATCTGCATCTATGACGGGTAAATGGCGTACTCGCATCTCGGTGACTAGTGACATGCAATCTTCATTCGTGTTATCTAGACTTACATAGACTACTTGGTGCGTCATGATTTCCTTGACCTGCATATCTTTCACAGGTTTATTCAACAAATAGGATTTACGCGAAAAATCTCTTTCTGTCAGAATCCCAACCAGCTTATCGTCACTCATAACCACTAGTGCACCAATATTATTATCCGCCATTAATTGCATAGCATCGTAAACTGATGTGTCTGGATCAATGGTAGTAACTGTATGTCCTTTCTGGTGGAGTAGTTGCTTTACAGTTTTCATGATAATGCTCCTTTATGAGTAAAAAACCGCCGATTCATCATTCTCCATATATATTGTGTAGTCTATAGTATCTGAAATACCACTACCAAGCGACTTATAAGCGAAAGGATATAAAACTATTAAAAAAGCAGACAAAAAGTTGAATACCTCTGCTTTGCGTAATTCTAAAATAGTAGAATAAATTATTCTTATATCAAAATTATTTATTTGCAGAATATTACGATCTCATACAACTGTTTTTTATATTAAAAATTGTAATTAGAAATTGCCTGATCTTTTATATGGTTTATGATTTAAACGAGGATGACAGATGGAAAATCAGCTCCACCATGGCGTAACCAATGATGGAGTAAACGAATGCAGGAGAATTGTCTTTCAATTTCTTCAAACTCTTATGGAGCCAAATAAATCCTATTAAATATCATGGATTCTATGACTTCTGATTCCTAAAAAAATCTGGAAGTACTTTTAATTTCTTCTAGGTATGATTGCACATAGTATTTGTGATACTCGTGCAATCATTTTTAAGGCTAAAAAAGACGACATCAGCTAAATATGTCTGTCAAAATACTTAAATTAAACCTAATAATTTTTGGTAGTATTTATCAATAAATGGTTGAAAAACACCCATAAAGTTGTCCAATTGGAGTATACCTACAAGTAAAATGAGGAAACCACCTATCGTGATGCCACGTTTCAGCCCCCAAGCAAAATTAGCTGAAGCGGGTAATTTTGCATAAGGTGGATTCGAAGCCGAAAAAATGATTCTTAAAATGGCTAAAAATAATCCAAATAATGCACACCAAAGAAACAATTTAAATGAATGAAACAACCTTGTTCCTAAGTCTTCCGTTGCCCACGCGATAACTGAGAAGCGCAAACAAATTATAACAACAAGTAACAGCACCAATGAATTCCAGAATCCTCCAAATCTTGCCTTCATTTCACTTTCAAAATTCATGTTGTAATCTCTCCTTCAAAAAAGAAAATTCTTTTAAATTTAGCTATCTTCCTACTAACGCCCAGATATGCTATCTGAGAAAATGATGATAGCACAGCAATGTACGCAGTTTATCCCTATGAAAATAGTCATGTAACAGTACCCTCTCCCCATTCTAAAGGCATAACACAATGGTAAAAATTTTCTCTACACAATTACGATGCGAAGCCTTGATATGATTCCCCACTGTATAATTTTTGTGACTTAACTAAGGTCTGTTGACAATTTAAGATAAGTGTTTAATAAGTAGAAACAAACTCGTACTATTGGGGTCCCTATACCACCAATAAAACGAGTTTGAGATGCCCCGGTTAATGCTCAGTGATGAGTTCTGGTCGAAGCTGGAGAAGATTCTGCTTCAGGAAGCTATTTACAACAAGCGCAATTTGCGCATGACAGTAGAAGGTATGCTATACCGAATGCGGGTTGGTTGCCCATGGCGTGACTTACCCGAGATTTTTGGATGTTGGAATTCCATCTACCAAAGATTCAATGCCTGGTCATCCAGTAGCAAGTGGAGCAGGATTTTCAAAGCGTTGATCATTGATCCGGATTGGGAGTGGAAATTTATTGATGGCAGCTATGTTAAGGCACACCAGCATAGTGCGGGAGCAGTAGATCAAGAAACCGCAGGCCATCGGAAAAAGCCGTGCGGGCAACACTACAAAGATTCATCTGGTGGTTGATGGTTATGGTTTGCCGGTTGAGTTTGAGATTACCGGTGGAGATGTGAATGATTGCTCGGTAGCAGCGGAGTTGATTGCCAAATTACCTGATGCGCAGGCAATTGTGGCGGATAAGGGTTATGACAGCGAGTGCATACGGGAGCAAATAGTGAAGAAGGGAGCTAGAGCTGTAATACCGAGAAAGTGTAACTCGGTTAAGGGCAGCGCAGACATGGATTGGGGTTTATATAAATATCGGCATTTGGTGGAAAACGCCTTTGCCCGATTAAAGCAGTATCGGGCAATAGCAACACGATACGACAAACTAATGGTCATTGCAGTTGCCGCCACCCCTGATGATGAAAGAAACTACGTATTGGAAGGTGGCGATAGAGGTTGTTCAAATTTTTGGTGGTTTAACCCCGCAACCTAACGTAATCCGCCGAACTGACTCGAACCCCGATTGCTTCCACAAAGAGAGCGCACGTTAAATAGGCCGTTGGCGATTTTGCCTTCAGGCACATTCAGTTCTGGCATCTGCCACCTTCCGTTTCTGATTCTAATTGAAAAGGAGCGGGTATGGAACTGACAACAATTCATCGGCGCGTGATTGACCTGGATATCCATCAAGCGCAAATTACGGCCTGTGCTATGGTCGAGGAATCTGACGGTACAACCCGTACCGAACAACGGCAATTTGGTGCTTTCAAGCGGGACAGGCGCGCGCTGACTGAGTGGGTGGCATCGCTCAAGCCCGACCAAGTCGTCATGGAAAGTACGGGTATTTATTGGAAAAGCCCTTATGCCGCACTGGAAGCTGCCGGCATTCATTCACTGGTCGTCAATGCACGGCACGTCAAGCATGTCCCCGGTCGCAAGACCGATATCGGTGATGCGCAATGGCTGGCAACGTTGGCACGCGCCGGACTGCTGCGTGGCTCGTTTGTGCCACCTGCCAAGTTGCGCGAATTGCGTCTGATTTCACGACAGCGACAAAAACTGGTCGGCCAGCTATCGGCCGAGAAAAACCGTTTGCACAAACTACTAACCGATAGCGGTATCCGCCTCGGGGTGGTGGTCAGCGATCTGCATGGTCAGTCGGCACGCGCAATGGTCAAGGCCATTATCGCCGGTCGTGAACCCCGGGAGGTACCTGGATTTGCCAGCAATCGGCTCAAGGCCACACGTGAAGAACTATTCGATGCGCTGCAAGGTTGAACTGACCAAAAGCCATTATTTCGTTCTCGATGAGATCATGCAGCATATCGAGGAAATAGAAGCCCGCATCACTCGCTTTGATGCTCAATTGCTTGATGAACTGAAGGATGAGCACAATAAGCTGATCTTGCTGCAAACCTTGCCCGGCATCGATCTGATCGGCGCAGCCATGCTGCTGGTGGAAATTGGCAGTGATATGGCGGTGTTCGGCAATGCAGATCGGCTGGCATCCCGGGTGGGTATCTGCCCTGGCAACAACGAATCCGCTGGCAAGCATAAATCAGGACGCGTGCGCAAAGGCAACCTTTATGTCCGTCGCTTGCTCTGCGAATTTGCGCATGCCGCCAGCCGTACCAAGTCAGTATTCCGATCAAAATTCCAGTCATTGCGCATTCGCCGTGGCTGCAAGCGTGCCATCATCGCATTGGCGCATAAGCTTTTACGTACCATCTACTTCATGCTCGAACGTGGCAAACATTACCGGGATTCCGCCACCGACTATGAAGCACTTTCGGTTCAACGCAACGCCCCTCGTTGGATCAAGGCATTGATTCGTTTCGGTTTCATTACGAAACCAGCCTGATCTAACTATTTCTAATTTTATGGCTTTCAGTAGCCAGATTCCCACTCACCCATAATAAGGGTTCTTTCACGTTAAAAAGAAATTACGAAAGTATGGTAGCTATCGCGTGTGGATATCTGTGGCTACCTATGTGAAATGTCAACAGACCTTAGCTGTGTAGACCAGCTACCTGATTAACGCCGTTAGGATCAGTAAGATTTGGTGTTGCGAACAATCCCTGATTTACAATCGTGTCTGAAGCTGCCGAATTTCTCGGTAATGGCACAATATCAATGGTCCGATTAAGAAACATTAGAAGCTAGGCACCCATCAAGATATCTGCACTGTCAATTTATGTACCACCTGTATGTCCAACCATTATTAAGGCGTTACTTAACTCGCTCAAAATTGAGCTAGGGTCTGTTGACATTTCACATAGGTAGCCACAGATATCCACACGCCATGGCTACCATACTCTCGTAATTTCGCTTCAATTTGTCGTATCGTGTCGCTATTGCCCGATACTGCTTTAGCCGGGCAAAAGCATTCTCCACCAAATGCCGGTATCTATATAAACCCCAATCCATATCTGCATTACCCTTCAACGAGTTGCGCTTTCTCGGTATCACAGCCCGAGCTCCCTTCTGCGTTATCTGTTCCCGTATACATTCGCTGTCATAGCCCTTGTCCGCAACAATCGCTTTTGCGTCAGGCAACCTGGCAATCAAATCAGGTGCTGCAGAACAGTCATTGACTTCTCCGCCGGTGATTTCTAACTCAACCGGCAAGCCATAACCATCGACCGCTAAATGGATCTTTGTGGTATTGCCTGCACGGCTTTTGCCAATAGCCTGCGATTCTTGACTCGCTGCTCCCGCACTATGCTGATGCGCTTTAACATAGCTGCCATCAATAAATTCCCATTCCCAATCCGGATCAATAGCCAATGCTTTGAAAATATTGAGCCATTTCCTGCTCAATGACCATGCATTGAATCTTTTATAGATGGAATTCCAGCAGCCGAACACCTTGGGCAGGTCTCGCCACGGACAGCCAACCCGCATTCGATACAGTATTCCTTCTACCGTCATGCGCAGATTGCGCTTGTTATAAATCGCTTCTTGAAGCAGAATCTTCTCTAGCTTCGACCAGAACTCATCATTGAGCATCAATCGGGGCATCGCAAACTCGTTTTGTTGGTGTATAGGAACCCCAATATTACGAGTTTGTTTCTATCTATGAAATACTTATCTTAAAACGTCAACAGACCCTAAGCAAAATACCCGAGAACACAACAATATCAATATCAATGACATCTGATGTCGTTGGCAAATTCTCACACACAATTCTGATCCGACTTGGACTGATCGCACCCCAAAACATTTGCGCCTGCAAGTCGGTCATGCTATTAGCAATCGCGATCTCATTGTTATTGGCATCAATTACTGGCAAGCGTACGCTAAGCCACTTTTCGCCGTGGATAACATCATTGTTGTCACGACCTTTTATAGTGTCACAATAACTGCCACCCAGGAGAATTTTGCCACCAGTAAACGAAGACTGTGCAATATCACCATCTGTATCATCAAGCAGTTGCTGCAAATCGTTGATAAGCACGATATTGTTGAGTTCGTGGCTAAGCATCAAGTGACCATGGGCATCAGTAACGAGCAGCGGAATATTAATCCCAAATGTAGTCGAACTTTGAAATCTCATTTGCAATAATTAATCCTAAATTCCTCTTTTAACCAGAATTGGAAGCCAAATGAAAGGTTGGCGAATTGAGAGCTGGAGGATTTTCTGATCTGGCAGAGATAATTTTGTTAACGATATAGCGTACCAAGGTAGGCCATCGCTCCACTTTTGGCAACTGAGGCGCATTTGCCAGAATGAAATCAAAACCCTTACGGATACTGCTGATCATTGTTTTGATTTGATCACCCG
>CAWFHT010000004.1:0-68784 GCA_963815685.1 uncultured beta proteobacterium | reverse complement strand
AGAAACCGCGTGCGCTCGGCCAGGCGGCACCCTTGCAGAATTGGGTGCTACCCGAAGTATTTGACCGCTTGCGTCGTATGATGGAAGAGCGCATGGAACGTCGTGGTCGCAAGGAATATATTCAGGTCTTGCGGTTACTGGAGAATTTTAGCCAGGCGCAGGTCGAGCATGCAATCAAGCAAGCACTGCACTTGGGAGCAATCGGTTTTGATGCTATCAAACATTTGATTCTGTGCGCGATAGAACGACGACCTGCCAAGCTCGACTTGACAATCTATCCGTATCTGCCCACTACCAGCGTGAAATCGACCGAACCACGGGCGTACTTAAGCTTGCTCCAAATATCCAGGGCAAACCATCAATCTCCTTCCGGAGGTGCGCTATGACTGATGCGTCTATTTCTACCACAGTTACACCACAGATTTTACTGATCAATCACTTCCAGACATTGAAGTTACCGACCTTTGCGCGTGAATATGAGAAGGTGGGAAGCGAATGTGCGCGTGAAAATGTTGACTATGCACGTTATTTATTGCGACTGTGCGAACTGGAAAGACTGATCGTCGAGCGTCGCAATACCGAACGACGCATACGTTTGGCAAAATTCCCGGTCATTAAAAGTCTGGATACCTTCGACTTTGCTGCGATTCCCGAATTGAACAAATCGCTAGTGTTGGAGTTGATGCGCTGTGAATGGATTGATAAGCGTGAGAACGTTATTCCGCTGGGTCCTTCAGGCGTCGGTAAAACTCATACCAGCGCTGGCATTAGGATTGGCAGCTTGCCAGAAAGGGATGAGTGTAGCCTTCACAACGGCTGCAGCGCTGACCATGAATTGATGGAGGCGCGTGATGAAAAGCGGTTACGTGTGTTACAAAAGCAATTGGTTAACGTCAAGTTACTGATCATCGACGAATTGGGTTATGTGCCATTTACCGCAGTTGGCGCAGAACTCCTGTTCGAGGTGTTCAGCCGCCGCTATGAGCATGGCGCTACTCTAGTTACGTCGAATTTACCGTTTGATGAATGGACTGGCGTGCTGGGATCAGAACGATTGACTGGCGCACTGCTCGATCGCTTGACCCATCATGTGCATATTCTCGGAAATGAACGGAGAATCATACCGTTTAGTTACAAGCAAGAAAGAACGCCCAGAGACAGGGGGGACAAACTAAGCCTATGGAAAAGGAGGATACCAGAACGATATAAATGATGTTAGGGGAGTAAGCTACGCTCTGCATGTTTCCCCAAAGAAAATCAGAGACGCAAAAAACCAGAGGTTAAATCCTCTTTTTTATTAACCTGATTGGTACACTTTTGGCGCGCTATGCTGGTACCTTTTTGCTCCGTCATTGACAAAAGGTTTTCATCGCCGTATTGACAGCAACCCATCGCCCATAATCTTCTGGAAGTTCTTCTATTTTTTGACCGAGACATTCTTCGTAAGAAGTTTTCAGGGCGATGGGATCTAAAAGAACTTCCTTATCATGATTGCCAGGCAGAGCTAATGTTTGGACTTGAATATCTTTTCCTTGAGGTCCTTTACTTTTTAACCGATCTGGCAGATTCTTGAGAAGATAAAAGAAATTATAATGAGAATTTTGATCATCCTGGCCATGATGTGTGTCTAACGGTTTCGCGTGGATGCTGGCTATTTTGTTAATGATTTCACGTAGGATAGCGGAGAATCTAGATGATCACGCTGCCACGGATAAACGCCTGCCTGAGCCCAAGCGCTGGCCCGGATCATGTCGATCACGTCACCATCCAAAACGAGTGTCAGTTCCTCAATATTTCTCGCTAGGCAAGTTGCTTCACTTTCCTTAAAAAATGCATCCCATACCGCTTGTTCGGCACTTTGGTTTCCTACTGTGCCATCGGTGAAATGCATGTCACTAATACACACGCATAAACGATTAGGTCGATTGGGGTCAGATAAATCAGATATATCATGCAGCAAGGCTAGATTTTCTGGAAGGAGGGGTGCTGTAGACATAAATACGTCTTCATGAAATTAAGGAATATCTTCGCTCGCAAGTATTAACCATAAACATCATACAATTCACCTAGGAAAAAGCGGGCAAAACGCCCTTTGATTGCGATTTCTTCAGTCAACGATTTGGCTTCCGTAGCATGAAAGCCCTTGATTAAGTCTTTGATACCTGTCAAAGGCAGATGCAGCGTGCCACTAGCCACAAGATTTCCATCCTGTACCCGTCCTTTGAATAATTTTAGGTTCATGTTTGATAAATCACGCCACATGTCGAGGCCAGGATCGTCATGTAGGACTTGTTCAAGGATGAAAACTGTAATTTTGATTATCTTTTTCAACACCAAATACATAGGTAATTTTCCGCATTTTTTTTGTTACATTTTCCAGAGTAAAATCACCATTAGTGAGCATTCTGAAAGGTCCGATAGTGGGACTTTCCAGATGACCAGTCACTCTTGCGCTGTGTAATGAATCATCAATAAAAGCGTTCAGGTTATTAATGTGAACGGTCAGACTCAGTTTCAAATCCTCACTTGTATGGGGTGTCTGTTCCTGAAAATTTAGGCGGCCCTGTAGCTGTTGCGAAAAGCGAATTCCTGGCACCGGATTCTTCATGCGGGAAGGATTGATAAGGGTGGTTTGATTTGGTACTTTGGTAAGGTTCTGTAAATAAGTCTTGCCATCAGCATAACCCATTTCAATCAAGGTGGCATGATTGATTTTGCCAAGGTACAAATCTGGGTCCAATGGCAAAGGATAATCAGGCCGGATCACGTGAACTTGAATTGGGCGAGTCTGACCATAAGGACTGTCGCCTTTCTCAATACGGTGATTGAGTTCACGTATGAGTTCCAGTTGGTTGTTCAAAGCGGTATTGGCGCTGACTTCCAGCATTTGCACGTAAAGGTGTAATACTCCGCCACGGTATACTCCCGTGTTGCCCAGCCCCCAAAGTACCCAAATTTCCTCGGCAGCATTTTTGATCGCTTCGATGAGATTGGCATCCTGGACAAAACCGGTATCCAGATAAATACCATCATTCTTATAAACTGGTGGAAAGACACCCGGTAAAGACATGCCAGCAATGACCATATCTTCATCAATATTCCGATGAGAAATGGTTTTAACAGTTTTATTCGTGTAATCCAGGACGTTATAGTTGGCACTAACCGTATCCACCTGATGTATGGTTGCAAAATCGATCCCAAAATGTGGCAGTACTTTGTTGCGGAAACCATCTGCATCACCAATACCTTGTAAATTCTCAGCTTTGAGATAATCCTCGATTGGTAGAAATGAAATGGTATCAATCATACGCAGAGTGCGCCAACGCTGAGATATTTCTTCTGGCGAGATCCCTGATAACAGCATGGATAAATTCAAACTACCACCTGAGGTACCATCCATGAACTGAAAGGCCATGCCTGCTTCCTCGAGTGCAACCAGCATGCCTGCTTGATAAGATAAGCGCAGACCACCACCCGGCAATACTAAGGCTCGCTTGGGTTCACCGGTTTTTTGGGGTGCTGTCAGATAGATGGATGCGTCTGTATTCATGCTAGTGATCTTTAACGGTTGAGGTTACCAAACGTTTCACCGATAATCGGTGCACTCGGCGGTGGTGGCCACGTTTCATCCAGCGGCAAATCAATAACGCTTTCAAACCCTTCTGGTGGGATTGATGGGGGAGTGGTCTGGTGAAGGAACCAGGATTCGATGTGATCATCAAGGGTACCGATAACATCCGGTATGAAGGCAGTCATCAAAGGTTGATTCTCAATTTCCAGGGTTTTCAAGACATCAGCACGTGGATGATCACCCAGCACCAGCTTGGCATTGGCAAACTTAAACAGCTTCATGCCCGCTGTACCTTTAATATAAATGCTGGATTTGAGTAGCATGCCGCGGAAAGCGCAGTAATTGACAGCAGGGATGTTCAACAATGGCAGGAAGGAGAATGAGGGGCGAGCAATTTCTATATAAGTCACCAGTTTTCCATCCAGATCATATTGACTGCTGACTGTTTTATCGCTGATATTAAAGTTCAGATTACCCTGATGTTTGGGCATGCCCCAGATACCCTTGCCACCCTTTACTGAAATCTTTGTAGATACTGGTAATTCAAGCACATATTGACCTGTGCCGAAAGTATTCATCAGTAACAAGGGAAGCAACGCTGGAGCAGGTTTAAGTCCGTGAGTACAGGCGATACCGATACTATATTCGATATATTTACCGATGTTGGTACCTAAATAATTAATGACGGTTATCACCAGCAATCCCTTGTTATTACGGAGTCTCAGCGGATGGACCTCTGCTGGCAATACTGCTTTGGCCTTGTCTGCATTGATGGGGAATGCTGCCATCAAAACTGGGGAAGGCGCGCATTGTACAGGTAATTGAAAAGGAATACCGTCGACCAGGGAATGTTGGCCAGAAATTACTTTGATTCGCTTTGGAATGCCCATGTAGTTAGTTATCTCCTCATTATTTAGCGAGTTCTTCGATCATGATGGGAAATACGTCACGGGCTGCATTCTTGCCCATGAAGATATCCAAGTGACTGTATTCGGGAAGCCTATGAAATGTATGGAAATTGGGCCGCAATTTGTCAAAATAGGCCCATGATTTTTCTTGGCTTTCCGGTAAAAAGCAGCGATTTTTTCCACCACAAAAAAATGAAAAACGCGCTTCTGTTTTGGGTGGCGTCGCAACGTAATCTGCTGGTAATTCGGGAAAGCTTTCTACCGAAACCAGATTGCCTTTATGGACGCAACGAGCCATCTGTTGGAAAAATCTCAAGGGCACGTTACCGAATTCTTCCTTAAGCCATTCATGCGTATTTTCGCTGAGATTTTCATGCCGCCATAAAGCTGGAAAGCCGCTGCCATAAGTGAAGCTCACCAGCTTGCAGACTGTGTTATTACATTCATGATGAGTCAATTTGACCAGAGTCGTCATTACTTTGGCAATCCAAGTAGGCGCCTCCACACCCCAATGAGGATTTACATACGGAGTCAGCATATTTACTAGCGGTACGACAAAATTCAGTTTAAACGCTGACCAGACGGGGACTACTGGATGCAAGGTTACTGCGTTGGCAACGATGGTCGTCACTTGAGGCAGAAGGCCGGCCATGGTAGACATCATAAAACTGGTAGAACCTTGGCAATGAATAATCGCCTTCATGGTTTTGTGCCCTGTTTCTTCGCATATTTTGCGTACTGCGTAAGGATGATCGTAAAGTGCGGCTTGATCGAGTGTCCAGGTATTTGCAGGAAAATCGATGCTGGCACGCCAGTTTTCCAGCCAGACATCATAGCCAGCTTCGATAAGTGCATTCGACAATCGTTTCTTTTTCGGGTGCACGAAAGATATTTGCCCGGACTCCTGCGCCGTGAACCAGGATAATTGGTCCTTGCGTCGGCGGCTGAGTGGCTGAGCGAACATTGATCAAGTTCAACGCCATGCCGTCGCCCGCCGTGAAAGGAACGATACGCTCCCTCAGATTCATGATGTTATTCTCTCAATATAATTTGTTATAGCTAGAATCAAGGCTTGATAAGTTCTGCAATACGCTCTGCTAAGGCAGCGATCGTGCGAGAAGGGTTTAATCCAACTGCTTTCGGGATAATGGACCCATCAGCAATATAAAGACCAGGGTGACCAAATACTTCTCCCTTATGATCGACAACGCCATCTGTACTACTAGTACCTATCCGACAGCCCCCTAACGGATGCGGGGTAATCAAATTTTTCAGAACAGTCCAAGTCAAAGGAACTTCAGCAGAACCTCCTGCAGCTTTTGAGAGTTCTTTATGCATGTCGATCAATGCTTGCACAGCACCTTCTGAGTTTTTAATATTCCAATTCAGCTGCATCTTGTGGCGAAAAGGCGGTATCCAGCTGCGTGAAAGTTTAAGCACGCCATCAGAAGCATCTACTGCCTGTCCAAACCACGGCATGACACAAGATAAAGGGCTATTGTTTTTGACCAGAGTTTGCAGAACACTAAAAAAATGACCATAGTGATGATCCATACTTAAACCAGTAACTGCATCTTTTATCAGATTGGGGAAGCCACCGTCTTGTACCCAGAATCGTTGCCCTTTAAAGGAACCATCCAGAAAATCAATAGCACTAGTGATCGTCGGGACCATGGGTCGGTGAAATATCACGATTATTAAAGACAGCTGGCGTCAGAAAATCACCATTGGAACTCCACCCCGTTCCGAGAGCAGGGCTAAGATTGGGTAAGGTACCATATTGATCACGGCAGCGCAGGAGCAACTCGTTAGTCCCCATGATACCGGCTGCAACAATCACTTTTTTTGCGTTGAGAAAGCCGGGAGTCAGTTTTTGTCTGTCAATATCGATCACATTGAAATCAACACGATAACCTGTACCGCTCTGTAGCGGTGTGATCCGTTGCACTAAATGCAGTGGTTTGACCACAGCGCCATGCTGTTCAGCCAGAGGAATATAATTTAAATCCAGGGTGTTGCGGGCCTTGACTGGACACCCAATGTCACAGTTACCGCAATGAACACAGGTCCCTTGTTCCTGACCGAACGCGTTGATGTGATATTTGGTATGCTGATTGCCAAAGGCGTCGACACGATCATAGCTAAAATCAGGGTCAAAGGTGACGGCTAGTGGCATTTTACGAAAACGGTTACCATAACCACTTTTCTCAGCGGCTTCTTTCATCAGCTTCATCTTGGCTGGCCACTGATTATCGGGGACTTCCTGGACGTTGAGCATCTTGCCGGTTTTTTCATAATAGGGCTTTAAGGATTCGTAAGTAATTTCCTTAGGCCAGCCCAAATCAAAAACAAATGGCTCCGCTTCGACAAAAACATTTGCATAAATGAGTGAGCCGCCACCCACACCACTGCACTGCGCAACCGCCATGTCAGGATAGGTGCGGATATCAATCCACCCATTCAATTCTGCAGGTTTTTCATTGGACCACCACCAAGCATCCTTTGGATCACGCGGATAATCCTTGACTTCCCAGCGGCGGCCTCGTTCGAGAATACAGACTTTTAGTCCCTTTTCTGCCAATCTACAGCCAGTTATAGCACCACCAAAGCCACTGCCAATGACAATGACATCATAATGTAGTGTCTCATCATGAGATTTATCGAGTAACTGTTTACCGAATTTAGGAATAATATAACTATCCCATAGCTTTCCGGCAAAGAACGCACCAAATTTTTCAATAGCGCGTGCTTTCTCAGCCAAACTGGTAGCTCCCGGCACTTCGATGGTTGAAAGCAGATCAGCCAGTTGTTTGACACCCAGTGTCAATATACCCGCACCAACGATCGGGCCACTCTTGTCTTTACCTTGATGTATGCAGGTATACAAAGTGGTCGTATCAGACCAGAGATCAAAGCCGGGATCATCCTTGACGTTCTTGTGACCAGCTAAATAATAATCTTGTCCTTGATGCTGAAACGCTAACTCATAGACCATATAGGTCATGTCGGGGTCATTGGTAGGTTTGAACAAGTTGAAAACGCCAGAATTCGCCGCGATTCCAGTTCCAAAGGGTGGAAAATCTATGGTGCCGGTCAACGATCCTAGGTGATTCGGGTCGCTTAAAAAGCGATCCAGGTCATCTAAACTAACTTTGGCGTGCATGGCGAGCTGAGTGTTGTTTTGCTTTCCTGCATTAGCTCCTTCAGCCGGATCAGTTACTCCGAGGGTAAAATAACCCGACATAGTTTCTTTGAACGTCAAAGACATACTCATAAACTTTTTCCCAATCTGAAATTAAGGTATTGAAATTACATTATTTTTTTAATAAATTATTTTTGTTGAATAATGCCCTCTGAATAAATTGCTGTCAAGTAATGGTTTATTTCGAAAATAAAAATCGATAGGAAAAGCGTTAATCTTCAAGAAATAATATTTAACTTAAGACCGTAATTGACTGCTTGATTGGAGAGTTAAGCTCGTGACATATAGAGGCATTTTTGAAATTTTCTCATTCACCAGAATAGTGATGCGGTTACGAGGTGCATCATATGTTGCTCCAAGCGCGAATACGGCATTGCTCTTTGTTGCGGGGGATGACGCTGGGATCTCATCGAACCTTGCCTCGCATCTGGATCGTCACACGCTCCATCTCATCTAACTTTGGATTTTTCAGGTTTAAGGTTTAGGTATTTCAGAAAAAATCGCTATTCTAGGATCATTATTGATGGAAAAATATCTAGAATAAATAGAATTCGCAATACTATTTATAACTTGACTTGCACCCTAAATTATGATTACAAGTGGATATCTCAAAATTGATATGAACGATTCCATCAAAACAATTCGACAGCAAATTCAGGCATTGTGTGAAGCGATTGATATGCACAATTATCGTTATTACGCCTTGAATGCACCGACCATCCCTGATGCAGAGTACGATCGATTGTTCCGCGAATTGCAGCAGCTTGAGCAGCATTATCCTCAGCTCATTACCCCGGATTCTCCTACTCAGCGTGTAGGTGCTGCACCGCTCAAAGAATTTATCCAGGTAACGCATCGCGCTCCCATGCTTTCACTGAATAATGCATTTGAAGACAGAGAAGTGGAAGCATTTGATCGGCGTATCCGTGAAGAATTAAAAATTGATAATGTCGAATATACGCTAGAACCTAAATACGATGGATTAGCTGTTAATTTAACTTATGAAAAAGGTGTATTGACAAGTGGTGCAACGCGTGGAAATGGTTATAAAGGGGAAGATATTACACTCAATTTGCGTACCATTAAATCGATTCCTTTGCGATTGTCTCTCGAACACCCGCCATCTTTGTTAGAGGTACGGGGTGAAGTGCTAATATTGAAAGCAGATTTTGAGAAACTCAATCTGGAGCAACAGAAAAAAGGAAAAAAGACCTTTGCTAATTCACGCAATGCTGCAGCAGGTTCGCTCAGGCAGCTTGATCCGACTATTACTGCGAAGCGCAGATTGGCTTTTTTTGCCTACGGCGTGGGTGTCCATGAAGGGGCAGCTCCTCCCTGTACTCGACAAAGTGAAGTGATGGAGTATTTGCAATCACTGCATTTTCCAATAGCCAGCGGGTATAAAGTAGTCACCGGTGTAAAAGCATTACTAGCTTACTATCACGAGATGACTACATCACGTGATAAGCTGCCTTACGATATTGACGGTATCGTTTATAAAGTTAACGATTTTGCGCAGCAGGAAAAACTTGGTTTCGTTTCCCGTGCACCTCGTTTTGCCATTGCCCATAAATTTCCTGCGCAAGAAGCTGTGACTGACTTGATAGGCATTGATGTTCAAGTTGGCAGGACAGGAGCGCTAACGCCCGTTGCAAGATTAGCACCGGTTTTTGTTGGCGGCGTGACAGTAACCAATGCAACCTTACATAATGAAGACGAGATCAAGCGCAAGCAGATTATGATTGGTGATAAAGTGATTGTGCGCAGAGCTGGGGATGTCATTCCAGAGATAATGGCTGTTGTTCCTGAGCAGCGTCCATCTCATGCAAAACCTTTCTTGATGCCTGATCACTGTCCAATCTGTGGTGCTCGAGCAGTGCGTTTACCGGGGGAAACGGCCACGCGATGTACTGGTGATCTATTTTGTCCTGCGCAGCGCAAACAGGCCATTCTTCATTTTGCCTCGCGCCGTGCAATGGATATCGATGGGCTGGGTGAAAAACTGGTAGATCAATTAGTGGAAAATTCCATCATCCATACTCCCGCTGATCTCTATAAACTTGGTCTTTCTGCGCTGGCTAATCTGGAGCGTATAGCAGAGAAATCAGCTAACAACTTGCTGGTAGCGATTGATAAAAGTAAACAGACCACACTTGCTCGGTTCGTCTACGCACTGGGTATTCGTCATGTAGGTGAGTCTACTGCCAAGGATTTGGCGAATTATGTGGGCCAGCTTGACCGATTGATGGCTATGAACGTGGAGCAGTTACAGGAGGTTCCGGATATCGGTCCTGTGGTGGCGCTAAGTATTGCCGATTTTTTTGCAGAGAAGCACAATCGGGAGGTGATCGAGCAGTTACGCAGCTGTGGGGTCAGATGGGAAGAGAGTTCAGGGAAAGTAAGGCAAGCTAGTAGTCCCCTTCATGGCAAGACCTTTGTTTTGACAGGAACTTTACCCAGCATGACACGAGATATGGCGACAGAAAAAATTGAACACTTGGGTGGAAAAGTCACAAGCAGTGTTTCCTCAAAGACCGATTACGTAGTGGCGGGAGTCGATGCGGGTGGCAAATATGACAAAGCGGTCGAGTTGCGTGTTGCGATACTTGATGAAGCAGAACTTCTGAAATTGCTGCAAGACAATTCTGGAGCCAGCACTTGATATGACCGTGCTAATCGATGAAGAAGCAAAACAACTTCTAAAGAATGCAGAACTGATCGCTTCTGCTCATAGGTTGTCGGAAACAGTCGAACAGATGGCTAAAGAGATAACGACGGAATTAGCAGGGCAATATCCTTTGGTTCTTTGTGTGATGAGCGGTGCCGTGGTTTTTACTGGACAACTATTGCCGTTACTTCATTTTCCACTGGATTTCGATTATTTACACCCGACTCGCTATAATCATACGCTTCAAGGCGGACTTATTGAATGGAAAGTATTGCCTCCGGATAACTTAAAGGGAAGAGTCGTGCTTGTGTTAGATGATGTTCTAGACGAAGGATTCACGCTTGCATCGATCCGTCAGCGCATTATGGAGGGTGGTGCAAAAGCTTTTTATAGTGCCGTACTCGCAGATAAAGCTATCGGTAAGACAAAGCCGATCTGTGCTGATTTTATAGGTATGTCACTGCCAGACCGGTATATATTTGGTTATGGTATGGATATAAGGGGTTTATGGCGAAATTTACCTGCAATTTTCGCTATTAAGGAGTAAAGTGGAAAAAAGTATGCTTGCAATTATTGGTGGTAGCGGAATGACCAAGCTTGCGTGCCTCGAAATATCACATCGACAGATTGTGAGAACACCTTATGGTGAGCCATCTGGTCCATTAACCTTTGGCAAAATAGATAATCAAGAAATTGTATTCCTGGCACGGCATGGTCATGGCCATACTATTCCGCCGCATGCAGTGAATTACCAAGCCAATCTTTGGGCATTGAATTTATTTAAACCAAAAAGAGTTATCGCGGTCGTATCAGTAGGGGGTATACGCGCAGATATGATCCCAGGCAGGATGATTGTGCCGGATCAAATCATTGATTATACCTATGGTCGGAAATGCACTTATTTTGATAAAACCGAGAGGCCGATTACTTATACTGATTTTACCCATCCTTTTTGTCTGGAAACACGCCACCATCTTCTGTTAGCAGCGAAACAGGCTAACGAGAAAATTATCGATGGGGGTGTTTATGCGGTGACTCAAGGGCCGCGGCTTGAAACAGTTGCAGAAGTGAATCGATTGGAGCGGGATGGGGCAGATATGATAGGCATGACAGGTATGCCGGAAGCGGTGCTTGCCAAGGAATTAGGGTTACCTTATGCTGCGATTGCGGCTGTTGCGAATCATGCAGCAGGACGTGGCACAAGCGTACGCGCAATTCCGCTAGAGGAAGTTTACGCTGTCTTGGAAGAAGCCATGGTAAGTGTGCGAAATATATTGGAACATTTGGTGAAAATAAATGACGATTAGAGCTGTTTTAAAAATGGGTGATCCACTCCTGCTGCAAGAGGCGAAGAGAGTGAGTAAATTCAACACGCCTGAACTTGATGCACTCATTCAGGATATGAAGGATACCATGGCGGCACTCAATGGTGCAGGATTAGCTGCTCCGCAAATTGGTGTCGACCAACAAGTGGTTATATTTGGTGTGGACTATAATTCACGCTACCCAAAGGCAGAGGCAGTTCCTTTCACTATTTTGATTAACCCTGTTGTGACGCCATTATCGAAAAAAATGGAAGAAGACTGGGAAGGGTGTTTAAGTGTTCCCGGTCTGCGCGGTATGGTACCGCGCTATAGTCAGATTCGTTATGAGGGGGTCGATCAGTTTAGTAATGCAATTGACCGAAGTGTAGAAGGCTTCCATGCGCGCGTGGTTCAACATGAATGTGATCATCTACATGGTATACTTTATCCGATGCGGATCACAGATTTCCGCACGTTTGGTTTTACCGATGTACTGTTCCCCGGGCAAGAAGTCTTGGATGAATAGATCACCCCACGATCACCAAGGTTTGACCACGACGAGGATGACTACTGCAAATAGGATGACAACAGGAATTTCGTTAAACCAACGATAATAAATATGGCCGTGTTGATTACGATTGTGCTTGAAATCGATTAATAACTTACCACAGTATAGATGATAGGCGATTAACAGGACGACCAGAGTTAATTTAGCGTGTAGCCAGGCTCCGGAAAAACCATAGCCAAGCCATAACCAACTTCCAAATATCAGCGTCAATAGTGCTCCAGGTGTCATTATACCGTAGTAAAGTTTACGCTCCATCACTTTGAAGCGATCAATTCCCACTTGATCGGTGCACATGGCATGATAAACAAATAACCGGGGTAAATAAAACAATCCGGCAAACCAGGTAACCATAAAAATGATGTGTAATGATTTAATCCAGAGCATAGCGGGTAATCCTTAAATTTTTGGAAAAGAAATAAATAGCATTCAAGAATATAAAGGCAATTTTCCGATATTGCCAATGAGCACATTCAAAAGTAAAGTGAGAATAATTCAATAACTCTAGAAGTAGTTTTTTAGGATAATGTTTTATAGAGGTCCCCGCAATTTTATTGCAAGAAAGCAGGCTATTCTTTGAGCTTGATATTGATTTGACCTTCTGTCACATGAATGTCCTCGATTCCTTCCGAAAAGGATTGCCAGAATCCTGGATCGACACCAAATTCACTGACAAGATCGATGTTTTTTATTCCACCCAGCCAAGCATTGGGGATGGGGACACCCATAATGCTGACACCTTTGAGGATAATGATGGGTTTGTCATGCTGATAGGCCATGCCGATGCCGGCATTGAAACGGAGTGTTTTGCCACCCAGTACCGGAAAATCTTCTTCAAGTGGAATGAGTAGTTTTGCGCTCACGAAATCATCAGTAAGATCAATAGCCAGTTTCTGTGCGAGATCGGTATTTTTAGCGAGTAACGCGTTCAGTTCACGTTCGGTGAAACTGATTGCACGCGGGGCATTTTCTTCGGAGTAGGGTTCTGGTTTTAGGAATCCGCTTTCGTCGATTTCGCTGTTTTCCTTTCGATTCGTAGTATTTGTAGTACGTGATGAAAATCCAGCTTCATAACCGAGGGCATGCAGTTTAGCCCCGAGGGTTTTTTCTTCCTGGGTACTCAATACTACTGGCGTAAACCCTGTAGCGAAAATATAGGTCTTAAGTACCCAGTAGGTGCCAGCGATGGTGATGACGATGGTGAATAGAACGATCAGAAGTACATGGGCCCAGTGCATATGAGCAGTTCTTTTGTCGGTACTTTCCGTAGGATTCATATTTGCGATTAAGTGCTAGCGTCGTCCGTCATACCACATCGATAACCATTTTTTGTCATGTAGCGATCGGTGGGGATGAAGGACAAGACGCAAGAATTGTCCAAAAACTTCTCGCCTGCTATAGAGTTTAATTTTTCTTGCAGATGTTTCAAGTGGATGTGCTGTTAAAATTGTGAATTTGAGACGATGGGCTTGACCCCATTTCTTGAGTTTCTGGCTGAATTCAATCTCCTCTGCTGCGTAGAATTCCAGATTGAAGCCACCTATTTCATGAAATGCCTTGCTGTTACATACCATCAATGCACCCGCCGCCCAGCCGAATAAAACAGACAGCATTGTCCATAGCTTTAATATTGCATTTGCCCACCAAGGCTGCCCTGGCATCAGCAGGGTGCTGCCAGCGCCGACATGCTTGCCTTCTTTGATCAATTGAAAGATGTCGGTTAATAATCCTGTGCTCAGCAGACAGTCTGCATCCAGAAATATAAGCCAGTCTCCAGTGGCAGCGGCGGCGCCAGCAGTACGTGCACGTGCAATATGATTTATTGGTTCAAAAATGACGCGTGCTCCCATCTGCTTTGCCAGCCTGGCTGTGTTGTCGGTAGAATTGTTATCGACCACGATGATTTCGTGAGTAAAACCAAAATTGTGGCTGGTGGCAAGCGCTTCAGTAACAGATTGTAAGCACTGACCAATCAAACGTTCTTCGTTGAAAGCTGGAATAATGATTGAAATATGCATGAAAAATATACTCTCATCAATGTATTACTAGCATGATGATAGCAAGTTTTATAGATACATTTCTTTATTAAATTAACCCGTACAACAATCATGATTTGGAAACCTAATGTTACGGTTGCCGCCGTTATCGAGCAAAATGGCAAATATTTATTGGTAGAAGAAGATCAACAGCAGTTGGGGGTGCAATTCAATCAACCTGCGGGGCATTTGGAATCTGGCGAATCCATTATCCAGGCAAGTATCCGGGAAGTACTGGAAGAAACAGCTTATACTTTTATTCCTCAATGGCTGATTGGTATTTATAACTGGCACTCTTACGCTGCTGATACGACTTTTTTGCGTTTCGCGCTGTCTGGTATAGTGACCGACTTTGATCCGAATCGAACGCTAGATAGTGGGATTTTACGCGCTGCCTGGTTTGATCTGAATGAGATTCGAGAGCGAAGAAGTTGCCATCGTAGTCCGCTCGTCATGCAATGTATTGAGGATTATTTGGCTGGCAAACGCTATCCTCTAGAAATTCTTATACATTACGATTGAAAATATGAAAAAACAGCGTGTCATAGTTGGGATGTCCGGTGGAGTGGATTCCTCTGTTGCTGCCTTATTATTAAAGGAGCAAGGTTACGAGGTCATTGGGTTGTTCATGAAAAACTGGGAAGAGGATGATACTGATGAATATTGTTCTTCCCGCCAGGATTTCCTTGATGCGGTATCAGTAGCAGATATCATCGATATTCCGCTGGAAGTGATCAATTTCTCAGCTGAGTATAAAGAGCGCGTATTCAGTTTGTTTCTCGCTGAATATAAGGCCGGGCGAACACCCAATCCGGATGTATTATGCAATGCTGAAATCAAATTCAAGGCATTTCTTGATCATGCTATTACCCTCGGTGCTGATTTCATTGCTACTGGTCACTATGCGCAGGTACGTAAAATTCATGGCTCATATCAATTGTTGAAAGGCGAGGATGGCAACAAGGATCAGAGCTATTTTCTCTATCGTTTAAACCAGGCACAACTGGCCAAAGCACTATTTCCTATCGGGCATCTTTACAAGCGCGAGGTGCGTCAAATCGCGCGTGCGCACAAATTACCAAATTTTTCCAAGAAGGATAGTACCGGTATCTGTTTTATCGGCGAGCGTCCTTTCCGTGAATTTCTCAATCGATATTTACCGCATGAGCCAGGTGAAATCCAGACACCAGATGGAATAATGGTTGGTAAGCATATCGGTTTGATGTATTACACCATTGGCCAACGGCAGGGGCTAGGTATTGGCGGGGTAAAAGATGGCAATGAAAAGCCATGGTTTGTCGCAGGTAAGGATAGAACGAAAAATGTGCTGATCGTGGTGCAGGGACATGATCATCCGGCATTGCTTCGTTCAACCTTATGGGCAACCGATTTGTCTTGGATCAGCGACAAGGCGCCCCATTGCAACTGGGTGTATGCTGCTAAAACTCGATATCGGCAGACTGATGCACCCTGTGCCATTGCGCACCTTGATCAAGGGCAGTTGTCAGATTGACTTTGCGCAGCTGCAATGGGCAGTGACACCCGGGCAATCAGTTGTGGTGTATGAAAGCAAGGTATGTCTGGGTGGGGGGGTGATTGCTGGTAGCGAATGATTTGCGAGGTTGTAAACACCGCAATCGCTGTGTTGGGTGGAACTTATACCTCGCCTATCTTGAACTATTTGAATGTGACTTCGCCGAAACTCGCAAAGCTCGTTTTTTTCGTCTCTGCTGCTTTGCGCTTGGGGCGCTCGTTAGGATTTTTTTGGCGAAATTTCGTTTTCACATTTCTGTGCCCGAGCAACATTCAGCATTCAATGGCTTAATTCTTGGGTGCCGTGCTGATAAATGATTCACGTTGTTCCAGTTTGTCAATCAGCTTGGCAAGATTGGGATAAAATTTGCGCCACTCAATTTGTGGAAAACGAAAGGCCAGGTAGCTGATCGCACAACCCAGTGCGATATCGGCTAGTGTCATGGTTTTTCCTTCACACCAGACGTTACTGCCCAATTCTATTGCGGCAGCTGCCAAACCCAGATCAATTTTCTTTTGCTGACGGCTTATCCATTCATGGTTTTGCTGGATATCAGGGCGTTTAAGTTCCAGAAAAATGGTTGCTGCCGCATCACAAATACCGTCTGCTAGTGCTTCCCAACGCTTTACTTTCCACCGATGAGGGCCAGGTTCTGGAATAAGGCAATAAGTGGGGTGGGTATTCTCCAGATAATCCAAATATTCTGCGATCACACGTGAATCAAATAGTGTTCTCCCATCATCCATGATCAGAACAGGTACTTTACCCAGCGGATTGTGATGGGCAACGTATGTGTTGGTATTCCAGGGAATATCTATATCAAAATCATGGCTAATATGCTTTTCAGCCAGAATGATGCGGATTTTGCGTACATAGGGGCAGGTCAACGAGCCAATCAGCTTCATGGTGTTATCCTTTGGCGATGCTTTAATTGCTGATTATACGTGTCTGCGTCATTTATGGGTATAACAGCCTATGTTAAAATATCTGCTAAAACAAGGACACAGAAAAAATGAGTTTTTCCCCTATTTACGCACTTTCTCCGCTGGATGGTCGTTATCACAGTAAGGTTGCAGATTTGCGACCTTATTTCAGTGAGTTCGCATTGATTCATTATCGGGTACGGGTAGAAATTGAATGGCTCAAGGCGTTGAGTAATGAACCGATCATCACCGAAGTACCCGCTTTTTCTGCTGCCACGATTAAACAACTGAATAATCTGACAGAGAATTTTTCCATCGCTGATGCAGAGGCGGTTAAAGCGATCGAAATGCGTACCAATCACGATGTCAAAGCAGTCGAATACTGGCTGAAAGAATCTTTGGCCGAAAATGCTGAAGTCAGCCGCGTTACTGAATTTATTCATTTTGCTTGTACTTCAGAGGATATCAATAATCTCTCGTATGGCATGATGCTGCAAGCCAGTCGCAATCAGGTCATGTTGCCAATGCTCAAAAAGATCATCGATAGCCTGACGCACTTGGCGCATCAACTGGCGGATATTCCCATGCTGGCTCGTACGCACGGTCAGCCTGCTACCCCCACGACGATGGGTAAGGAAATCGCCAATGTGGTGTATCGTCTGCAGCGTGGTTATGAACAACTTGCGAACGTGTCCATTTTAGGCAAAATCAATGGTGCGGTAGGCAATTACAATGCGCACACGATAGCCTATCCTATGCTGGACTGGGAAAAATTTGCACGCGCTTTTGTAGAGAAACTAGGTCTGGTTTTTAATCCTTATACTACGCAGATTGAGCCGCATGACACCATCGCGGAGCTGTTTGATGCTTATGCACGTGTCAACACGATCTTGCTGGATATGGATCGCGATATCTGGGGGTATATTTCACTGGGTTATTTCAGACAGAAAACCAAGGAAGGAGAAGTAGGCTCATCCACCATGCCGCACAAGGTTAATCCAATCGATTTTGAGAACTCGGAGGGTAATTTGGGGATGGCCAATGCATTATTCAGGCATTTGAGCGACAAGCTCCCAGTATCTCGCTGGCAGCGCGATTTGAGCGATTCTACCGTGTTACGCAACATGGGCGTAGCACTTGGGTATACCTTGTTAGCCTATGATTCCTGTATGAAAGGATTGAGTAAGCTAGAGATCAATCCCACACGATTGCAGCAAGATTTGCAAGATTCCTGGGAAGTGCTGGCTGAACCTATTCAAACAGTGATGCGTCGTTATGGAATAGCTAATCCTTATGAGCAGCTTAAGGCACTGACACGCGGAAAGGCGGGTATTACTCAAGAAACCTTGCATCAGTTCATTGACAATCTTGATATTCCGTCGATTGACAAGAAACGTTTATTGGAATTAACCCCACAAAATTACACGGGATTAGCGACTTGGCTGGCTGCGAGAATTAATAGTTAGCGAGCGCTATTTATTTATCAATATCAGCACGTTATAAATAGTGTTTTATCAGATTTACTCGTGGTTATGTCATTTTTTGATGTTTAAATTGGTTAAATGGATTGAAATTGGAGTAACTGCCCCAATTTAACTACCCAAAAACGGGAGGTGAGTATGCAAGAATCAAACAAATCGCAAACAGATGAACAAGAGTTGATATCGGTAAAGGGTGAAGTAAATGAAGCTGAAGCTTCCAAAGAGAGAAGTGATCAAGAAACCGAGTCTCAAGTAGAGATAATGCCCAGTCTGGAGGAGTTATTGAAAGAGGCCGAGTTAAAAGCATCGGAACATCACGATGCTTGGTTGCGTGCCAAGGCAGATGCCGAAAATATCCGTAAGCGTGCTCAGTCAGATGTTACCAATGCGCATAAATACGCTATTGAAAAATTTTCGAGTGAATTGCTGGCAGTTATGGATAGCCTGGAAGCTGCGCTGGCGGTCGAGAATGCGACACTGGAAAATTTTAAAAATGGTGTGGAATTGACACAGAAGCAGCTGATTGCTGTTTTTGAGAAATTTAATATTAAGGCTATCAATCCAAAGGGTGAGAAATTTGATCCTCATCAGCATCAGGCAATGTGCATGGCGGAATCAGATCTTCCTCCGAATACAGTAACACAGGTATTGCAGAGGGGATATATGCTGCATGATCGGGTGATTCGCCCGGCGATGGTAGCCGTTTCGAAAGTCAAAGATACTTGAAATTTCGGTAGGAATCTCCACTTCCAGAAATTAGATAAATTGTTAGTTTTAATTTTTTAAAGGATCGAGCAAGTATGGCAAAAATAATTGGTATCGACTTGGGGACCACCAACTCGTGTGTAGCAGTAATGGAGGGTGGTAAACCTAAGGTCATTGAAAATTCGGAAGGTGCGCGAACAACACCTTCTATCGTGGCCTACACTGATGACAATGAAATCCTGGTGGGTGCTGCTGCTAAACGTCAAGCTGTAACTAATCCTAAGAATACCCTGTTTGCCGTAAAACGGCTTATCGGCCGCCGTTTTGACGAAGATATGGTGCAGAAAGACATTAAGATGGTGCCTTACAGTATTGTCCGCGCGGATAATAGTGATGCCTGGGTTGAAGTGCGTGGGAGAAAGATTGCGCCACCTGAAATTTCAGCACAAGTACTGATGAAAATGAAAAAAACTGCTGAAGATTACCTGGGAGAATCGGTAACCGAAGCCGTGATTACAGTGCCTGCCTACTTTAATGATTCGCAACGTCAGGCTACCAAGGATGCAGGTCGGATTGCTGGTTTGGAAGTCAAACGCATTATCAACGAGCCGACTGCTGCAGCTTTGGCTTTCGGGATGGATAAGAAAGAAGGTGATCGCAAGATTGCTGTATACGATTTGGGTGGTGGTACCTTCGATATTTCCATTATCGAAATTGCAGAAGTGGAGGGTGAACATCAATTTGAGGTGCTCGCGACCAATGGAGATACCTTCCTTGGGTGGTGAAGATTTTGATTCGCGTGTAATCGAGTATCTGGTCGATGAATTCAAGAAAGAAAGCGGTATCGATCTGAAGAAAGACATGCTTGCACTGCAGCGTTTGAAAGATGCGGCAGAGAAGGCCAAGATTGAACTGTCTTCCAGTCAGCAGACAGAAGTCAATCTTCCTTACATTACGGCGGATGCTTCAGGACCGAAACATCTCGCCATAAAGATTACCCGTGCAAAATTGGAAAGCCTGGTTGAAGAATTGATCGAACGTACAATTGCGCCATGCCGTACTGCAATTAAAGATGCGGGCGTGCCTTTCTCAGATATTGATGATGTGATTCTGGTGGGCGGGCAATCCCGTATGCCCAAAGTACAGGACAAAGTCAAAGAGATTTTTGGCAAAGAGCCGCGGAAGGATGTCAACCCCGATGAAGCCGTTGCAATCGGTGCAGCTATACAAGGTGGCGTCTTGCAAGGAGAAGTTAAGGATGTATTGCTGCTGGATGTGACGCCGTTGTCGTTGGGTATTGAAACCCTGGGTGGTGTTATGACCAAGCTGATCCAGAAGAATACGACTATCCCGACCAAGGCGCAACAGGTGTTTTCTACAGCGGATGATAGCCAAACGGCAGTGACGATCCATGTGCTGCAGGGTGAACGGGAAATGGCATCCGGCAACAAAAGTTTGGGTCAATTTAACCTGACGGATATTCCACCTGCCCCACGTGGCATGCCACAAATCGAAGTGGCTTTCGATATTGATGCAAATGGTATTTTGCATGTGTCAGCTAAAGACAAGGCGACCGGTAAGGAGAACAAAATCAAGATTCAGGCGAGCTCCGGTTTGGCAGAAGAAGAAATTCAACGTATGGTCAAGGATGCTGAAGCGCATGCTGAAGAAGACAAGAAAGCGTTGGAGCTTGTCAATAGCCGTAATCAATGTGATGCCATGATCCATTCAGTCAGAAAATCGCTGACAGAATATGGCGACAAACTGGCGTCAGATGAAAAATCAAAAATTGAAGCTGCACTGAAAGAAGCGGAAGAAGCGCTTAAATCGAATGACAAAGATATTATTGATCAAAAGACTCAAGCGCTGACTGAAGCTTCTCAAAAACTGGCAGAAAAGATTTATTCACAGGCACAGTCCACACAATCGACGACTGAATCAGCTTCTGCAAAGAAAGAGGAGAAGCCAGTAGAAGGTGAAGTAGTTGATGCTGAATTTGAAGAAGTAAAAGACAAGAAATAATTTTTCCAGTTTGTTGTATTGGTGCCAGGACGCAGAGATGCAAGGGTATAAAAAGGATTCCTTGCTTACTCTGCGTTTTGGTGTTTATTGAAATATGGTTAACTTTCTAAATCCGAATTAAATCGGGATATCAGTATATCCAGCAAAATGTTTGACAAATAAATTTTACTGCTTTGATTTTTGTCCTGAGAGTCGGAAACTTTTATGAGTAAACGCGATTACTATGACGTTCTTGGTGTCAGCAGAGATGCTGACGAAAGTGAAATAAAAAAAGCTTATCGTAAGCTAGCCATGAAATATCACCCAGACCGAAATGCTGGTGATGCCAAGGCTGAGGAGCGTTTTAAAGAAGCTAAAGAAGCCTATGAGATACTGTCTGATTCCAGTAAGCGGGCGGCATATGACCAGTATGGTCATGCAGGTGTAGATGCCAGTGCGGCAGGAGCCGGAGCGCATGGATTTGGTGATGTATTCAGCGATATTTTCACTGATATCTTTGGTATGCGGGGTGGTGGTGGGCGATCTAATGTTCAGCGCGGCGCCGATTTACGCTATAACTTGGAGATCACCTTGGAACAAGCTGCTCGCGGTGCTGAAACCAAAATTCGTATTCCTACTATGGTAGTTTGCGATACTTGCCACGGTGAGGGTGCCAAGCCTGGGACTTCTCCTAAAACCTGTACGACGTGTGATGGACATGGTCAGGTCAGAATGCAACAAGGCTTTTTCTCTATTCAGCAAACATGCCCCAAATGTCATGGCAGTGGAAAAATCATTACTACGCCATGTTCATCGTGCCATGGTGCGGGCCGAGTCAAGCAGCATAAAACCCTGAGTATTAAAATCCCAGAAGGTGTTGATGCAGGTGATCGCATTCGCATATCTGGCGAGGGTGAAGCGGGAATCAATGGTGGTCCGCCAGGAGATTTGTATGTTGTGATTCATTTATCAAGCCACCCTGTGTTCCAGCGTGATGGTAATGATTTACATTGTGAGATACCCATCAGTTTTGCTGCTGCAGCATTGGGTGGAGAAATTGAGGTGCCAACACTGGGTGGTCATGCAAGGATCAAGATTTCTCCAGAAACGCAAACCGGCAAAATTTTTCGCTTGCGAGGTAAGGGAATAAAAGGTGTTCGTAGCCATGCTGCTGGTGATCTCCTATGTCATGTTGTAGTAGAGACACCCATCAATCTAACCTCACGTCAGAAAGAATTATTACAAGAACTTGAGGATATTAGCCAGAAAGATGATTCCCGTCATAGTCCACGGGCAAAATCATGGATGGAAAAAGCGCGTGAATTTTTCTCAGAAAAAAACTAAGTTTGGTATTGGATTGATTTTTTGTATTTTGTTTGACTTGCTTCATCAAGAGGCAAGGGTTGTAGGTGAGAGATCTGCTACCAGCACAAATAGGGTAGATAGTTGCTCGGATGGATTCTGGATTATTTAGGAATAATTAAAATTTAATAAGCAATTTGAATGTGCTACGAAAGAAAGTGAAACAGAGATGCCGGGATAAAATGCAATGGGTATGTATCTTAAATGATTGACTGCAATTAATAACTGTTTCCATAATATCCTGCCTTAATGAGTTGCTTCACTTGCGGTATTAGAGTGAGCAACTCTTAACTATTAGAAGTGACATAGATTTTTATCCTTGATTTTGCGGATTAGTTGCCAAGTTGGAATATATCCTGAAATACCCAAAATGGCTGTTATGTTGTCTTAACAGCCGGTATACTGTTGATCGCTTCGCACTGTGATAACCTTCGAGCTAATAATCAAATAAACTTTCTTAAGGATAGCAGGATAGAATTTGGTGGCTGGATTAATGCGGGTGCAACTTTTAATCCCAGACAGACTAGATGGATACAATGGTCCTGTCATTTTTAATGATCAAGCCAATAAGTTTCAGCTCAATCAATTTAATGTGTTTATGCGGCGTTCTGTGGTATCAACGGGAGATGCATGGGATTTTGGTGGTCGCTTCGACTTCATGTTTGGTACAGACGCTATTTTTACTCAGGCTTTTGGTGTGCCAACTTTTGATGTCAATACTGGAGAACCATTAAGTAGAAGTAATTGGGATTTGGATTTGTGCTGTTCTTCGACACGTACCTACGGCATTGCGCTTCCGCAAACTTACCTGGAGGCTTATGCACCCATTGGAAATGGACTCAATGTCAAATTAGGTCATTTCTATACCCCAACAGGTTTTGAGACAGTTCCAGCACCCGACAACTTTTTTTATTCACGCGCTTATACCTTGAATGTCGGTGAACCTTTTACCCATACAGGTTTACTGGCAAACTACAATCTCAATGAGAATTGGCTAATCATGGGAAGTACGATTACTGGTAGTGCTATGGGTGGTTGGGACGGTGGTTGGGATAAGGAATTGGGTAACTTGGGTGGAATTGCTGGTTTTACCTGGACCAACGATAATCGCAATACCACACTCCATCTCTCCGGTACTTATAGTGAAACTTCCACGCGAAGCAACGAACCCTGGGGATTTTATAACATTGTGTTACAGCATAAAATTACTGCCTAAAACCCTGCTAGTTCTACATCATGTATATGGTTATGCTGGTGGGGTTTTGCTGAATAATTTGAAATATACTAATGTCGTTAAAGATGCCGAATGGTACAGTTTTATCACGCATCTGTACTATAATCTAACGGATAATTTATCTAGTAGGTATTCGGGGCGAATGGTATCGTGACGCAGATGGTTTTCGTAATCCATCTCCTTTCGGATCGCAGCTGCTACCAATGTTGTTGATGGAAGGGCTGTCTGTTTTGCAGGCGATATTAACAGTGTAACGATTACACCTGCTGATTATTATGCAGTCACTGTTGGAATGAACTGGAAAGTGGCTAAAGCGCTGAAACTTAAATGGGGAGCATTACAGAAAACTTAATATCCGCCCTAACATACGCTATGATAGGGTTGATGCTTATAAAGCACCCTGCTTATAGACCTTTTGCTGGATTTATCATGAGAGGAGTCAGATTCCAATGGATTACTATAACGATTTTTTGTGCGAATGACGACTTTTGTAAAGAGTTTGAGCCGCGTTGGGAGAATGCGCTTATTAGAGTCGTCGCTGAATACGGCGTCGGCGGCTAAGGAGCATTGTGTCTAGCGAAGTCATGACCATCATGGTGGGGTTTCATCTTATCCGGTTAATCGGACATTTAAGCACTATTACCTGAATTACGTGTTGAGGTATCAGCGGTATTATTATTCCAGGGTTGGTGAGCTACAACCGCTTTGTGGAGTTGCTGCAAGATAGCCTGGTGCCTTTGTGCTGTTTTCTGACCAGCCGCTTTGGGCTAATGCAGTGGGATCAGCTTCATTGATTCGACTAAGATCAGTGTGTGCCACAATCGCCGCATTGGGTCGCATAAAGTAATGGCAGAGTTTGCTGCTCGGGGAAAGACAGTGTGGACTGGTTTTATGGTTCAAGTTCAATAAGGATCAAATTTTGTTTTCACTTGATTTTTTACTGCCTTTTTAAGGATTTTTCTTCTTTACAAAAAAAGAGGTTATAACCTTCAATGTAATAATAGAGTTAAGCTTAGAAGATACCTATCAAAATCTAACTCCATTTTTTATCGGTATTCTAGACTAAACCTGACTTTGTTAGCTTTTCCTTGACCTATTTTTATACTGTCTGCGGCTCTCCTGCATGTCATGTTTGATTTAGAAATGGAATAAAAAATTATGAAGCAAAGCTACGAATACTGCTCAGCTATTGATAACATAGCTTGCTCAATTTCTAATTTCTATAATGATTCTTTAGATTCTTTCGGAGCTTTAGCTTTAAGGGGCTTTGTTGTTTCCTCTTTTAATTGAATCGGAATTGTGTTTTCTGCGTCAGTAGCGTCAGTATAATTAAGCTCTTTTTGTTCTTTTGCCATTTTGCGATGAATAGCAGCTTCTTTTAAATTCTCTTTTAATGATTGCTCATAATAGCGCATATTGGCCGTAGCATGAGATTTGACATCTAAACCCTTCCTACCATAGTAATGGCTATGATCTTCATATTCCTGAAGCAGTTTCTTTTGTTTTTCTAATTTTGCTTGCATCTCTTTAGCAATATTTTCGTGATAATTTGCTAAAGACCTCATGATTACTGTGGTCTATGGCAAGACGGTGAGCATTATGGATTTCGTTATTTTGAACATTTCCCACAGGATTCATTTGTGCGCAGGCAGACAAAAGCATAAGCACCAGCCCACCCAACAAAAAGGATCTTCCCCTCATAATGATACCTCCATTAAACAACTTAAATTTCACTCCTTTCTATCTTTAAAAATTACTGTTTAACTACTTTGTTGAGAATAGAAACCATATTATGAATACGTTCTTTACAGGAAACATATTGGTAATTAATTTGTCAGTTAAACCGGTTAGACGCGATGTACTATCTTGTCGCCTAGAATCGAACATAATTAAGATTGCTAACAATAAGGTTATTATTTTTAATACATTAACCCTATTTCATTATTCAATTTTGGCTAAACTCCAGCGCTTAGCATCAATAATATCTACTAAGTAGGTAAAAAATAAGTACTTATAGATGAACTGTATTGTTGATGATATGGATACAATGAAATGTTATGAGATTGATATTAAATTGAATGTATGATAGAAATATGACTGATAGAAGTATCGATCGGTAATAGAGCAGCAATATCAGAAAGCGTCAGAAATCATTGATTGATTTGACCCAATTCTTTCCACGAGTGATTAGATTGTTTGTTTCACGGTTTTTCTGGCCAAGATAAAATAGGAGGGAGGGTAGATGAAAAAATGGATTATTGCTTCGATATTAGTTGGTGTATTGGTAGCATGGTGGAATATGGCGGCACCGCGGGAAGAGATTCGTTGTTGCATTGCAGATTCCATAGCTTATCATCCTTCCACTGCTCAAAATATTGTTGCAGTAGACCAATCTGAGAAGTTTCCTGCGGGTTTCGAAACGCTTCCTCTGGAACTGCCGGCATATGATGATGCCATCTTTCTTGATGATGGAGTGACTGCGCTAGTTACCGCGCATGATGGAAAAATCTGGAAAATTGATTTGGCTAGAAATATTGCTGAAACTCTAGTCGATGTACCGTTGATGGCCTGGGGTATTCATGAGGCTCCTGGCAATCCGTCCTATATCTATTTCTGTGCTTCCGGCTCTTATAAAAACAGACCACCTGGTGAAGTGGCTGGTTTATATCGACTCGATATCAGTACGCATTCAATAGAGCCGCTCGTGCTGAAAGTCCCGGATACAAAAATTAATCTCCAGGAACCCGTGGTCTACGCTGATAACGATGCAAATGCTCCTGAAATAGCGACTGATGGAAGCGGTTCTCTAGTCGCAGGATTGCTGTTTGCGACAATCTGGAAGTCAGTGAAGATGGTCGTCGTATTTATTTTTCTGAGCCTTTCTATTATGAAAATGCTTCAGCAGATGATGCAATTGACGAAGCTATCGCGCTTGCTCCCAATGGCCGTTTGTGGCGCTATGATATTGAGCGTGGCTCGACACGGCTTATTGCTGAAGGTTTTCACTTTATCAATGGTGTACTCTATGATCCACATCCAGGTCTTGCCCGTGAAGAATCGGTAATTGTCACCCAAACATCACTCTTTCGGGTGACACGGTTGTATGTCAACGGCCCTAAGGCCGGAAGTTTCGAGGTCGTAATTGATACCCTTCCGGGAATGCCCGATGGAATGGATCGAGATGTAAAGGGACGAATCTGGCTATCAATGTTTACCGAAAGAAGCCCATTGTTGACGTGGGTACATGAGAATGCCTGGATTAAACCGCTATTGATGCGTTTGCCAACTTCGTTGCTATTGTCGCAATCACAGCGAACTGGTGTTGTTGTACTGAGTCCAGACGGAAGTAAGCCATTATATTCAGCCTCTCTATAAAGATCCTGAACTTTCCTCGATTGCATCTGCTGTGCCTGTATCCAGCGGTATTTATTTGGCAAACGTCGCACTAGATAATCCTGATCGAGCGCGAAAGAAAGGAATTCAACGTTTGCAATGGCCACCAGAATTGCAATGAACGTAATAAAAGTCAAATTTAGAAATAAAGCTATTTTCACAGGTTATTATTTCGCTATTTAATTGATATTGTCATTATGGAGAATAGTAGGTTAGAATAATTTTTCACTAACTACCCCGGAGGCTTCAATGAAGAATCCAAGCTTTTTTACTTCCACCATGATCCGCTGCGGAGTGATCATGTTCATCCTTGCAGCACTCATTGCATGTAAAGACTCCAAGAAAGGGGATGGTCAGCCACCCGATCAGCAGGTTCGTAGCTGGGATGAGGAGCGCGCGCAACGAGAACAACAGCAGGCTACCTATTTAAAAGATACTACCATCAAACAAATCCAGACTGACAGCGAAGCTCGTAAACCCTGGTACAGCAATCAATTGGGCTACGAATGGTTCAAAGTCTATCCGCTCGCTTTCAATGGAGTGCCTTATGTGCTGTTACGTGCCGTAATCGAAGTGTACCCTGATATATGGAAAGGTGAAGGCTCGTTGGGTAATCTGGGGTTTGGTCCCCATCCGGACGATTATGATCCTGAGTCAGGTAAGCTGCTTCCGCTAGAGCAGCGTCATCCTCTGCCTTACGGATTATTTACTGTGCCGGATACGGATGTTCCGGAAGATAAGCGGACTGAGAATGTCTTTTTCTCATGCAGCGCATGCCATACCGGTAGAGTATATGTCAAAGACCGTGTGCGGCATTTTATTGGTGCGCCTAATAGCGAAATCGATGCGCAAGCTTATGCGGAACTCTTATATCAGACCGGTAAAAAGCTCATCAAAGTTGATAGTCCCGATCCAAGCAAAATAAAGGTTGATTCTGATCAGGTTGCCAAGATTGCCACATTCCTCAAGAATAAAGTTGAAGCTGATCCTGCCTGGTTTTATGGTGGCAGGACACC
This sequence comes from uncultured beta proteobacterium, assembly GCA_963815685.1. Classification (GTDB taxonomy): domain Bacteria; phylum Pseudomonadota; class Gammaproteobacteria; order Burkholderiales; family Nitrosomonadaceae; genus Nitrosomonas. The sequence continues at coordinate 40,881 of CAWFHT010000004.1, read as the reverse complement.
GGAGGAACGATTAGCAAATGCCGAGCGTGCCAGGGCTCAGGTGGCACGTATATTAAGTCACATTGAAGATGCAGCCAAGATTCTGATTGGTTCGGCCAAAAAGACGGAATTAATGTATCTGGCGCTGGCTTCGAAGCTGATGTATACCGATAAAGACGGACAAAAAGCACCAGGTGTATTTGGTCCACGTCCGGGGCGCATGGATGCATTTGGTATTGCTGCTGGATTGGTCGCGCTGCATGCCAAACGAGACAGCTTCTTTGCGCGCTTACCTGATGATCACCCCTTCTTTGCCGGCTTGGAAAACCTATCAAAGGAAGAGCTGATCAAACAAGCTGGCGATCGGTTATTTAAGACTGCTGCTGAATGGATGCCGCATGATCCAGGTGCTTCAGATATTAAGAGCTTGTGGTTTTCTCGTGACCATGGCTTTGCTAATTGGGACTCAAATCAGGCACCCGAGGCTCGGGTACTTGCATCGGGTGTTTCTTCGGTAGGTGATCCATCTAAGGTGAATGTTCGCATTCATGAAGCGATGAATCCATTTATCAATGATTTGCCACCAGCTCCTTATCCCTTTACAGTAGATCTTGATCTGGCCGCCAAAGGCAAACCACTTTTCGAGCAACAGTGCGCATCTGCGTGCCATTTTTCTCGGAATAAAAAGGTCTATAACGTTGGTACTGACATGAATCGAGCAACACAGATCACGCCAACAGCACGTTTAGGATTGCTTGAATTGACTCGTGAGGCTTGCGAGCTTTACGTGGAGAATGGTGGCAGTGATTGGTGCCGTCCTAAGCGTGGTAGTCGTGCTGCCGATGATGAAGTGTATTTCATCATGCCACGCGGCGATGAATCGGGCTACAAAGCTGATGTTCTCCATGGCACTTGGGCGCAGGCGCCTTATCTCCACAACGGTTCGGTACCGACACTATGGCATCTGTTGCGACCTGCTGAACGGCCAGTCAAGTTTATACGCGGTAATATCAGGTATGACGAAGAGAAGGTTGGCTTTATATGGGACACACGCACCGGTGCTCGATGAATATGGCCCTGGCGATACCGTGCATTTTGCTGAACATGACACAACACTGCGCGGAAACTCGAATGCCGGTCATATCTATGGCAGTGAATGGAACGATGATCAGGTTCGTGCTGTCATCGAATACATGAAAACGTTGTAATGACGTGGAGACGATATGGCCAAACCAAACGGTATGACGATAAAGGAACAGCTTTATGGTATGGCTTGCAGAATAATCAAGCTGATCAAAATTGCATTGGGAAAGAAGCAGGGTGACTCTTCGCATAGGGAGGGGGAAACGCCTGATTCTTCACTCTCCTCCCACCCAGAGTGCAAGCTTTTTAAACGATATTGCGAAAGCTGAAGCAGGCTCGCCTTTACCTTCACCACCCCCGTTTTTCCCAATCCAGATGATCCCAAGTATGTCAATGATCCTGATGCTTACACCAGAGATAAGCAGGTGGCAGAAGCAGCAGCTGCGGCTTTTACCGCAGCCGCGAAGGTACGTGGCGCCGCTGTCGCGCAAGTGATCTCCAAATGGTTAGCTAGTATGCCCTATGCGATGTTCCACGAACTGCTGGCACAACCAAGGGAGACGATACCAATCTTCAAACCAGCTATTGGCCCTGTAGTAGTTATGCGTCATCCGGAAATCATCCGTTGCCTGGAACGCACCGATCTCTTTACTGTAGATCCATACGCAGCAGAAATGGCGCGGGCCACGGATGACAAGACGAAGCATCCCGATGCTTACTCGCATTTCATGCTGGGTACTGACCGCGATGATCTTTACCGGCTGGATGACGTGATATTGCGGCGCGCAGTGTCACGAGCCGACAAAGATACGCTTTTACGCTTGACACGTGATGAGGCTGAACGCTGGACACGCCAGGTGCAAGCCGAGAGTGTAGGCGAAATTGATGTGGTTTCAACGATCGCTAAATTTGTACCGCTGCGTATTGTAGGCGATTATCTAGGGGTCCACTATTATGATGCGGGAGTACCGTCGGTGTTACCTGGACTGCGAGGAGGAGATCGTTTTCCCCTTGACGAAAATTCGCAGAAAGTCTTTACCTTTACTAAGATAAAAGAAGGCACCGTGCCTACTGCGGATGATCTATTCAACTGGGTGAAAGATGCCTTTCGCAATATTTTTAATAATTTTAATCAAGCTTATCCTAAATTTGCTGAATTCCGTGAGCGCGGCATTATTGCGACCGAATATCTTAGCGCCTATATATTCGCTTTACTTCAACACTACAAAGCACGCTTGCAGCAGGGGGAAACAGTACCTGATACCATGCTGACGAGACTGCTTCGCATGCAGCTTGAGCTGAACCGGGATGCTGGTAAGCTGGAACAGGAATTTGCCACGCTATTGGGTGCATCGCTGCCTGCAGGTGAGTTAGCACGACGTCTTTCGGATTCAATGATCCGATCTAATGTGTTTGGCACGGCTGTTGGTGCGGTTGTGAATCCTCAGGAAGCGACTGCGCGTATTCTGGATTCCATGCTTTGTTTGAAGGAAAATAAGTACGAAATGTTAAACGGTACCAGCTTTGAACAAGCGTTACATTGGGCCGCAGTGGAACCGGATGAGCCAGGTTATGCGCAAAGTCTGGAGGGACTTCGTAAATACGCGCTGGAAGCCTTACGTCTCAAGCCCCAAGGCGAGGTGTTATTGCGGATTTGCGTGAAAGACAATGATGTGCTCGCTGGCGTTCCTCTGCGTAAAGGAACACTCGTTTTTGCTGCCTATGCTGCTGCTATGCTGGATCCGGAAGTGGTGCCGAATCCAACGGCCTTTGATATCACCCGTAATGAGCAGATGCAGCCTTACTTGCATGATCAGGAGCGTGCCCGAGAAGCACCTCAAAGCATGGTTTACCTGCAGCACGGCTATGGGCGGCATAAGTGCCTTGGCCGCTATGCTTCGGAGATTACCATGCAGGAATCACTGCGTGCGATGCTCAGACTCGGTTCGTTGGAGCGGCGTAGCGAGCTGAAAATGGACGAGCAGAATTTGTATGCAATAAGCCTTAAGATTGGTTTCTGATGATAGATTGGATGCTGGACTACATCCAATCCGTTTCTCTTCGCAATTTTTGTGTTATTGAGTTTTGTTTTCACGTAGCCAGCGCAGGGTATCTTCGAGTGTCTCCCGGAGCGGACGTGGCGTCCAGCCGAGTTCTTGCTGTGCGCGACTAGTGTCATACCAGGCATAGCGGCCTAGAATCTGGAGCACGCTGGTAGTGATGGCAGCTGGTTTTCTCGTCAGGAATTTAACGATTTGAAGCAAAGTAACTATGACATAGGCGACCCAGATTGGTAAATGCCGGCGTGGCGGTTTGACGCCGGCAATGACTGCAACCTGCTTCAAGAGCTCGTCCACCATTACATTATGACCATTCAACAGATACCGCTGCCCAGACCGTCCACGTTCGGCAGCCAGCACCATACCTTCTGCAAAATCACGCACATCCAGACAACCAAAACCGACCGTAAAGGTCATCGGTAATTTCTCGTCAGTGACAACCTGCAATAACTTATTAGCAGGTGCGCCGACATAATCCTCAGGACCCATGGTAAAGGAAGGATTGACCGCGATGACAGAAAAACCAGGACCTGAACGGGCAAGTGCTTCCTCTTCGGCTTGCCGCCGGGTCAGAGCGTAGGCCAGGTCAAAATGATGAATACGCCAGTCCGCTGTTTCGTCGATTGCTTGCGGATTGCGGTTAACCCCCACGGCAAGAGCGCTGCTGGCTACGACTACGCGGCTCGCGCCTGCATTAGCAGCCGCATCCAGCAACCGACGCGTACCACCTACGTTGAATTCCTGCATGCGCGCCTCAAGTCCTCCACCAATACTGACCAGAAAGGATAGATGGAAAATCGTGTTGATGCCCTCGCAGGCAGCACGTAGCGAAGCTTCATCCATAACTGTTCCCTGAATGACGTCCACATTCAGATTGCGCAGGGAAGTGGCATCCGTGTCTTGTGGTATCAGGACGCGTGGCCGTATACCTCGTTTGTTCAAGCATTGAGTGACATGATAACCGAGAAAACTGGTTGGTCCTGTAACCAGGACTTTGCTTTGAGAAGTTAATGCTTCATTCATGGCGTTATAACCTCCTTTTTGCTAAAGTTTTAGGGGGAACATGCATTCCGGAAGGTTCTGTCATAGAAAAGAAATGAAAGCTGATCGAACAATATTCAGGAAATTAAAACCTGTCTTCTCCTAAAATTTGAATACTCTATAAATTTCCGGATTATGGTTTTTTTTGGCATTCCGATTCCATGTTCCAAATGATTGCGCATCATTATGTAACTAAAAGAAATACTAGAAAAACAACCATAGGACAGTAGCATTTATAAGATCTGCTGTCAATTGAGCTTAGTGAATTGGGTATCATGTTGATTCTGCATATAATACTTGCTTTAACATTGGCGAAGGCATGATCGAATTTTAATGAATTCGCTGACGGTGGGAATGCAGAGTTCTATGAAGTAATAGGCAAAATCACGTAAATAGTGGTTCTGGCGAATCGAAATATAGGTGGTATTCTGTTCAAATAAATGTGAGGCATCCAGTTTGACCAGCATGAAGTCTCGCTCTGGCACAAACGCTCCCGATGCAATAATGCCAATACCCAGTCCTAGTGCGACATAGGTTTTAATCACATCGGCGTCCAAGGCAGACATAGCAATATCAGGCTCTAACCCTGCCTGAGCGAATGCTTGATCAATCCGTGACCGTCCGGTAAATCCGTGGTGATAGGTGATGATCGAAAATTCTATGATAGCTTCGAGCGTAAGAGGATGGACCGACTGCAGTGGATGTCCTGCAGGCACGATAATGACATGGTGCCATGTGTAGTAGGGAAAAGAGATTAAATCGGCTGTACTTTCCAATGCTTCCGTTGCGATACCAATATCTGCCTGACCGTCAAGCAACATGGATACGATTTCGCTTGGACTGGATTGGTGCAGAACCAGGTGCACCTTGGGAAATGTTTTCTTGAACTGCCGCACCATGGGTGGCAAAGCATATTGCGCCTGGGTGTGGGTTGTAGCGATAGTCAGCTGGCCTTGATCGTGCTGGCTAAACTGCTCAGCCAGGCGTTTGATATTCCGGGTATCCAGCAGGATACGCTCAACAATCTTGATCAGTTCCTTACCAGGCTCAGTTAACCCAGTCAATCGCTTGCCTTTGCGAATAAATAATTCAACACCTAATTCATCTTCCAAATCCTTGATATGCTTGCTGACACCGGATTGTGAAGTAAATAAGGCATTGGCGACTTCCGTCAGACTGTAATTCTGGCGAACAGTCTCGCTTAGGATGCGTAGTTGCTGAAAATTCAATTTCTTATGCTCTGATAATTATTCCATTTCCAAATCAAACATGACGCGAAGGCGAGCCGCAGACAGTATAAATAATACGGCAAGGAGAAGACAACAAAATCAAGTTTGATTTAGAAATGGAATTATATATAGTATTGACCTGAAATGCAGTACAGTAGGTACTTGATATCTACTGTACTGTATGATTCTTCAGAAATGACCACGGCTACTCTGAATACGGTAGAGAGCGGCAATCAGTCTATCAATATCTGCACAGGTATTGTAAAACGCAAGGGATGGACGAACTGTCGTTTCAACACCAAAGCGGCGCAGGATGGGTTGTGCGCAGTGATGTCCTGCGCGTACGGCAATACCTTCACGATTAAGCGCTTTGCCGACTTCCTCTGAATTGAACCCCTTCAGAGTAAAAGAAAGCACGCCAGCTTTTTCGGCTGCGGTGCCGATGAGCCGCAGACCATTTACTGATTTAAGGCCGCGTGTTGCATAAGCCATCAAATCATGCTCATAGCGATTGATATTCTCGATCCCGATACGTTCGACATAATCAATGGCGGCTCCAAGACCAACAGCGTCTGCGATGTTGCCCGTGCCTGCTTCAAAGCGGGCGGGCGCGCCATGATAAATGGTTTTCTCGAAAGTAACGTCCTGTATCATGTTACCTCCTCCCTGCCAAGGTTGCATGGTTTCGAGGAGCTCGGCTTTGCCAAACACGACGCCGATACCGGTCGGAGCAAATACTTTATGACCTGAGAATACAAACCAATCACAATCAAGCTGCTGTACATCAACGCGCATATGCGAAACAGATTGCGCCCCATCGACCAGGACACGTGCACCGACACGATGAGCCATTTCCACCATCTGTTGAGCAGGTGTGATCGTACCAAGCGCATTGGAAACCTGCGAGAATGCAACGAGCTTGGTCTTTGAATTGAGTAGTTTCTGATATTCTTCCAACAAAACTTGACCATCGTCATCCACAGGTGCTACCCGTAATTTGGCACCTCGCTCGTTGCATAGCATTTGCCATGGAACGATATTGGCGTGATGCTCCAGCCAGGTAATCACAACTTCATCTCCTTCGTTGATATACTGGCGACCCCAGCTTTGTGCAACCAGGTTAATACCTTCAGTAGTCCCGCGAACAAAGATAATGTCCTCTACTGCAGGTGCATTAATAAAACGGCGGACTTTCTCACGTGACTCCTCATAGGCATCGGTCGCACGTGCTGCCAATTCATGTGCTGCGCGATGAATATTGGAATTCTCGTGCTGGTAAAAGTAGGTAAGACGATCGATAACAGCTTGTGGCTTCTGTGTTGTCGCGGCATTATCCAGCCAGACCAAAGGGTGGCCATGGACGGTCTCCCGTAAGATTGGAAAATCACGCCGAAAGGCATGGGCGTCGAAAGGCGGATGTGTGGCAGTAATCTGCGGCACCTGCTCATTGCGAGTAGGCGCTACCATTTCATCGAGAAAATAAAATGATGGCCCTCCATTTGGTTGGGCCAAAGGATTCAAATTGGCATTTGAATTGAATCTATCAAGATGAGTGGGTAGCGCATGTTTGCTGCGGTTAAATAATGCCTTTGCCTCCGTTTCATACGGTATAGAAGCAGTGGAAGGCGCGCGGGAAACAGGCAGGTGATCATGGGGGTAAACGACATCAAATGTAGGAGCCACTAAAGTTCCGGATTCTACCGCTTGAGAAGATAAAGGCGGAACAACCGGAGCAGCTGTGCTGTGCTGCGGCGTATTCAATAGTTCGTTTCCCAGGCGTGTCAATGATTCGATATCCGGTAAATAACTGGATGTTGATCCCAAGCTTTCTTCTATTAGCTTATTTAAATTATTTATATTCATGATATTTATCCACCTCGACATTTTGGAGCACGCCGAGTGCATCTTCTGTCAGCACAGCCAGCGAGCAGTAAAGGGAAACCAGATAGGAAGCAATTGCTTTATGATTGATCCCCATAAAACGCACGGACAATCCCATTCCCTGCTCGCCTTGCAACCCAGGTTGGTAGAGTCCGACGACACCCTGACGGCTTTCTCCGGTGCGGAGTAGCAGGATATTAGTTTTACCAGCATTAATCCTTAGTTTGTCACAGGGAACGAGGGGTAGTCCCCGCCAGGTGAGAAACTGTGAACCAAACATGGATACTGTTGGAGGCGGTACGCCGCGGTATGTACATTCACGGCCAAAGGCTGCAATGGCTTGTGGGTGCGCCAAAAAGAAGCCAGGCTCTTTCCAGACCAGCGAGATTAGCTCATCCAGATCATCCGGGGTAGGCGCGCCTGTACGTGTTTTTATTTTCATGTTTTTATCGACATTATTCAGCAAACCATACTCTTTGTTGTTAACAAGTTCGCTTTCCTGACGCTCTTTAACAGTTTCAATAGCCAAACGAAGCTGCTCGTGTGTCTGGTCGTGTGGGCTGCTGTAAAGATCGGCCACACGAACATGCACATCCACAACAGTATTGACTGCATTGAGCATGTATTCCCGGCCCCATTCTTCATAATCGGCATAAGTCCACGGGACTTCGCGTTCATCCTTGGCAGAGCAGTCTACTATTAATTGCTCGGGATCTTTAACCTTATTGACGCGATAAATACCTGCCTCGACAGATGTCCAGTGCAACAAATGAGTCAACCATCGTGGTGTAATTGTGCCCATCATCGGGCGGGTTTTCGTTGCATTGGCAAGCGTCCGCGCTGCTACATCTCCTAATGCGGTATTTCCTTGGTGAATATCGGCCATTTAAGTTCTCCTCAAAAAAGTGAATAATAAATATGCCTTGGGGACATGATTACCATTCTAAATAAATATTGGTTATATTGATATGTCTAAAAATTATATAGCTAAGCCTTATGCGTTATTTTTCTCATGACGCATGTGCGCCTGAGTAATATGGCTATCGGGTGGAATGCTATGGGTCAGCCAGACATTGCCGCCGATGGTTGATCCACGGCCGATGGTAATGCGGCCGAGTATGGTTGCGCCTGCGTAGATCACGACATTGTCTTCCACGATGGGGTGGCGTATGTTTCCTTTAACCAGCGTGCCCTGCTCATCAACCGGAAAGCGCTTGGCACCTAAAGTCACTGCCTGATAGACGCGCACATTGCGGCCAATGATAGCGGTTTCTCCAATAACAACGCCGGTACCATGATCGATAAAAAAGCAACCGCCAATCTGAGCGCCCGGATGTATTTCGATACCGGTCAATGAATGTGCAATTTCTGAAATCATGCGTGCGATCAACGGTACCCCAAGCTGGTGTAATTCGTGAGCAAGACGATAATGTATAATGGCCGTAATGCCGGGGTAACAAACCAGTACTTCATCAATGTTGCGTGCCGCCGGATCACCTTCATAGGCAGCACGAATGTCGCTTTCGAGCACACTTCGTATAGCGGGGAGTTGCTTGGCAAATGTCGAGATTATCGTGGAGGTGTGCGCGCGAACCGCATTACTGACCACCTCCAATCCAGAAGCAAAGTGAAGCTCTCGCTGTATTTCTACTGACAAATCGCGCAGCGTCATATCCAGTGTATGCCCCACGAAATAATCTATTCCGTCATCAGTCAGATCAGGTAGACCCAGCCGATTGGGAAATAATACGGCACTCAATCTTTCTATGATGCCTGTTAATGATTTACGCGAGGGAAATTTGGGTGGATTATTGAGCCGTTGCCGATGTTCCAATGATGCCAGGCGTAAAGTGCGCAGTTCGGCAACGATACGACTGATTTCCGGATAAGAATTGATTAATTCAGCAGATCCCATTTTTTTCAGAAATGACGGTTATTAATGTATCGAGTTGCCATGAATAGGTGTAGGGAACAAATCGAGACGGCGCGGTTTGATAAAAACCTGATCACCCTTTGCTAACTGTAATTCACGGAAACGTTCTTTGCTGATCTCGACTTGAATAAGATTCCTGTCTTGATTATCTTCTCGAGTAAGCTCCAGTCTCACGACCGGGCCAACTGAGAGAATATGACTGACACGCGCTGGCAATGCCGATTCGCCATTAATGACACGGTCGACTTCGATATCGTGCGGCCGTACGTAGGCAACCGCAGCCAGATCTTCGGCTTCGGCGTGTTCAGGCGCATCGATTTCAACATCGCCTATCCAGGCACGGCCTTGATGTATCCGGCCATGGAACAGGTTAACGTGCCCCAGAAATTCATACACAAACGGATTGGCTGGACGCTCATAGACTTCATCGGGTGTGCCAATCTGCTCAATGCGCCCTTCGTTCATGACCACAACGCGATCGGATACTTCCAGCGCTTCTTCTTGATCATGGGTGACAAAAATGCTGGTAATATGCATATCATCATGCAGTCTTCTTAGCCAGGTGCGCAATTCCTTGCGCACTTTGGCATCAAGCGCGCCGAATGGTTCATCCAGCAGCAGTACTTTGGGTTCTACCGCCAAAGCGCGTGCCAAAGCAATGCGTTGACGTTGTCCGCCGGAGAGCTGGTGGGGGTAACGATCTGCCAGCCAGTCGAGTTGCACCAGTTTCAGCAGATTGGTGACGCGTTCATGGATTTCCTGATCTTTCAAACGATTCTGTCTGGGGCGAACACGTAATCCAAACGCGACATTCTCAAAAATCGTCATGTTACGGAACAGCGCGTAATGCTGGAAAACAAAGCCCACCTGCCGTTCTCGGATATGCTGACTGGTGGCGTCTTCATTATTAAACAGCACTTGACCTGAATCGGCTGTTTCCAGTCCGGCAATGACGCGCAGTAAGGTCGTTTTGCCAGATCCTGAAGGTCCCAGCAACGCAAGGAGCTCGCCTGAATGAATTTTCAGGTTGATGTCGCGCAATGCAGCAAATGAGCCGAATTGCTTGGAGAGATGACGTATTTCAATGCTCATGAGTTAATTCTCCTTTTTGATGAGCTACTTTTGACTCTAAGAAAGTTTTGATGGCGAGTGTGATCAGGGCCAGCAATGCGAGCAGGGATGCGACTGCAAAGGATGCTGCATAGCTGTATTCGTTATAGAGAATTTCAACGTGCAGCGGTAAGGTATTGGTGCTGCCGCGTATATGCCCCGACACCACCGATACAGCGCCAAATTCACCCATGGCGCGTGCATTGCACAGAATAATGCCGTATAACAAACCCCACTTGATGTTGGGGAGGGTAATACGCCAGAAGGTCTGCCAGCCACTTGCACCCAATGTCACGGCTGCTTCTTCCTCTTCGGTTCCCTGTGCCTGCATGAGTGGGATCAATTCACGCGCAATAAATGGGACGGTCACAAAAATCGTTGCCAGGACAATGCCGGGTACTGCAAAGATAATTTTGAGATCGTGCTCGGCTAACCATGGCCCTAACCATCCCTGTAAACCGAAAACCAGTACATAGATCAGACCGGCAATGACGGGCGAGACTGAGAAGGGCAGATCAATCAGCGTGATCAGGATGTTCTTGCCACGGAATTCAAATTTGGCGATCGCCCAGGCCGCCGCGATACCAAATACCAGATTAAGTGGCACCGCAATGGCGGTCGCAATCAGCGTCAGTTTGATGGCGGCAAGTGCATCTGGGTCCGTGATCGCAGCAAAATAGACATCGACTCCTTTTTTGAGTGCTTCATAGAATACCAAAACCAAGGGTACAAAGAGGAATAGTGTCAGAAACGTAAGTGCTATCGCAATTAACCCCCAGCGTACCCACACCGGTTCCTGGGTAAGGGCCGTTCGTTGTACTTTGCTTGGGTAAGTGATGGTTATCGTGGTCATGGCAGAATTCTCATGCTAATGCGTTGCGGCGGCGACTCCACCATTGCAACAGGTTGATAATGAGTAACAGAATGAAAGAGATCACCAACATGACGACAGCAATGGCGGTGGCGCCAGTGTAGTCATACTGCTCCAGCTTGGTAATGATCAATAACGGGGTGATTTCCGAAATCATCGGCATATTGCCCGCGATGAATATGACGGACCCGTATTCTCCAATAGCGCGCGCAAATGCCAACGCGAAACCTGTCATCAGTGCTGGGAAAATAGTCGGGAAAATGATGCGCAAGAAAGTCTGCAGCCGATTCGCACCCAACATGGCGGCCGCTTCTTCCAGTTCCGTTTCGATATCTTCCAGCACAGGCTGTACCGTGCGCACCACGAACGGCAAACCAATAAAAGTCAGTGCCACGTAGACACCAAGAGGGGTAAAGGCAACTTTGATCCCAAGCGGCTCGAGCAGCTGACCGATCCAACCGTTGCCAGCATAAAGGGCCGTAAGGGCGATTCCTGCTACAGCAGTCGGCAGAGCAAACGGCAGATCGATCAGGGCATCGACTACCCGTTTGCCAGGAAAGTGATAACGAACCAACACCCAGGCTACCAGCAGCCCGAATACCGCGTTGGTAAGTGCGGCGGCAAACGAAGCGCCAAAGGTCAGCCGGTACGAGGCTAGCACACGTGGTGTCGTCACTGTCGCCCAGAATTCCGGCCAGGTCAGTTCGGCAGTTCGAATGAACGCCGCCGAAAGCGGAATGAGCACGATCAGGCTAAGATAAAGTATGGTAAAACCCAGCGCGAGGTTAAATCCTGGTAACACGCTATGCTGTTTGAAGGTACTCACTTATACTCCCTATTAGATTCAAATTTTCTTGCCTACTTCAGGTGTTTTGTGCCAAATTCGGATCCAGGATTTCTTGGATCAGTTGAGGCGAAATCGTGTGAATGGCTCGTGCTGGTTCGCTGAGAAAATTACCTTGAAAATAATCTGCGCCATGACGTTTAGCAGCTGTTAACTGCTCGAATGTTCCGATATCCCATACCAGAATCTTGGCTCCGAAATGGTGAACAGATCTGATGATGGCATCGATTACACGATGATGTGACAGATAGGATGCTTTGATCCGTACGATCTCCGGATATAAGCCACCTAGCTCTGACATCCACGCGCTACCCGAACCACTAGAATAAGTGGCTGCAATGTGATAGTCGCGTAAGTGATAGTTGTTAATCACTTTGTGCAGTAACTCCCGGTTATGATTGATGGTGGGGGGGATTTCAATTGTGACTCGGGAGGTTTTCACCCCAATCAAATTAAGAAAATCTTCAAATGTACGGCCATGATCGACCTTAACCGTTTCCAGAAGAAGCGGGTGTACCCCCACAAATAATTTTTCGTCTAATCTGGTAGCTTTATTATTGAAATAATTGAGTGCGTGCACTGCCCGGCATAAGCGATCCAAATTAACCAATTGCTCATCATTTGTCGCTTGAGCAAAAACTTGCCAGGGCGAGAGCGAAATTTCTCCATCCGACTCCGAGCGGATATGGGCAGTGTGCCCTATAGTCTTGTTTTGAGCCGCATCGATAATGGGTTGGAAAGCGCTGGTTAACCTGCAACGATAAAATTGTCCACTTATCCAGCCATCCTCGGCGCGTTCCAGAGAGTAGTCTGTAGCCGATTGGATTAACTCAAATTCATCTTTAACTACAAAAGTTTTGGGAGTAAAGGTATTCATGGAAAAACTCCTGTTAATCCTGTTAAATGAGGCATCAATATGTGTTGCGGCAGGAGATGTTTTGATGAGGGTGAGCATTTCAGTTCCTATTTTTAAATTGTCTGCATGATTTTATTCATATTTCTTGATCAACTCGGTTTACCCAAAAAAACCGTTTTTAGGTATATTCAAATAACTCATCCAAATCAATAAGCTTGCTTGCCACTTAACCTGCTAACCTGCTGCCATGTCATGAGATGCAGCGAGCGCAATGGCTGCAACGGGTTAACGAGGTTCAATAATATAATGATCCCCATTCTTTATTTTCCTTGATGAGCTGCGGTGAAATCATATGAATCGCCCGTGTTGGTTTGCTGAGAAAATTTCCCTGCAGATAATCTACCCCGGCCTTGACGGCATCAGTGGCTTGATTGGATGTTTCAATATCGTATGCCAGCACGACTGCACCAAAGCGATGAATGGTTTCTATCAGGGGCGCTACTGCGTTGTACCGTAACAGATCACCGACTGGAATGCGCAAGATATCTGGATATAAACCGCCGAGTTCCACCATCAGTTCTAACACCCAGTCGTTACTTCCGCTATTAAAATTAGTTGCAATCTGATAGCCGCGGGAGCGGTAGTTCTGAATGACTTTTCTGAGCATTTTCCAATCGCGATTGATTTCACTCGGCAGTTCGATAACCACGCGTGAGGTAGGAACTTCAATCAGGTTCAATACGCGCTCAAACGCCTGGCCATGATCATCTTTGACATCCTCCAGCAGCCGAGGCTGCACACTGACAAATAATTTACCTTTCTGATAGGACGTGTGGCTAAAATAATTCAGGGCGTGGATCGTTCGGCATAAGCGATCCAGTTTAGCTATTTGGCTGTCTTCTGAGGTAAGCGCAAAAATATGCCATGGAGAGGGGGAAAATTGTCCATTTGACTCCGAGCGGGTATAAGCGGCATGGCCGATGGTCTGGTTCTCGACAGAGCCAAAAATTGGCTGGAACACACTGGACAACTGGCAATTATAGAAAGATCCTGTGACCCAACCTTCTTCGGAGCGTTGCACTGGATAGTCAGTAGCTGCCAGGATACGTTCTAGTTTACGTGACAAGTCCTCTTCGTCGGAAAAAGTACCAATCGTTGGTATATACATGGAAAAACTCCTGTTAAATGATGTATTGATCTGCGTGGCAGATGTTGTCTCTTTGTTGGGTGTGGCCATTCCAGTTTCTTTTTCTGCAAAGTCAGCAGAGTTTGATTAGGAACGATTAATTTGATTTATCCAAATAATTCACCGCGTCGAGATAACTTTCCTGCCACTTAATGCTCATTTCTCAAAAACTGTAGCAAGCACAGCAGTCATCATTAGTTTCTCCCTGGTGCAATAATTTATGTCTGAGTTCATGAATGGAATGGCGGCAATAAATGAGGGGTATGCCTTTACGGCTGGCCTGGTTTTTCAGTGAAAGGGCCAGACTATGATTGACGTAATCGCACACCATGACAATCAGGCGAGTGTTATTGGAAAACGTGCGTTTCAGAAATCCTTTCTTACGCCCATTCCAATGTTCGACATCGGTATAACCTTGCGCAATCACTTGACGCTTAAGCGACTCGACCTGATCACCGCCAACAATTAACACACTCATGTTTTTTTCCTTAAATTAGGTTCATGTTGGGGGTTGATTGCCCAACCCCCTGTTGAGTTATTTCAGATAGATCTGATCAAACGTGCCACCGTCATCAAAGTGGGTTTTTTGTGCATTTTTCCAATTTCCGAATGCGTCATCGATTTTGAACAGCTTGATAGCCGGGAACTGCTTGGCATACTTTGCCGCGATCTTCTCATTGATTGGCCGGTAGAAATGTTTGGCAGCAATCTCCTGGCCTTCATCCGAATAGAGGTACTGGAGATAAGCTTCAGCGACCTTGCGCGTGCCTTTCTTGTCGACAACCTTGTCGACTAGGGCAACAGTAGGCTCGGCAAGGATGCTGAGTGAAGGCACGATGATCTCAAATTTATCCTGGCCATATTCCTTGAGTGCCAGGAACGCCTCGTTCTCCCAGGAAATGAGCACATCGCCGATACCGCGTTCGATGAATGTCGTGGCTGAACCCCGTGCGCCCGAATCCAGTACAGGCACATTTTTAAAGATATCCGAGACAAATTCTTTCGCTTTGGCTTCGCCAAAATTCTGTTTGCCGTATTCCCACGCAGCGAGATAATTCCAGCGCGCGCCGCCGGATGTTTTGGGGTTAGGGGTGATCACTGCAATGCCTGGTCTGGCGAGATCATTCCAGTCCTTAATGCCTTTGGGGTTGCCTTTGCGTACCAGAAAAATGATGGTTGAAGTATAAGGCGAGCTGTTATGGGTCAAACGCGTTTGCCAATTATCCGGCAGGAGCTTGCCATGCGCTGCGATGGCATCGATATCTGCCGCCAATGCGAGGGTGACCACATCGGCATCCAGTCCATCAATCACAGAGCGCGCTTGTTTGCCGGAGCCTCCATGCGATTGCTTGATAGTGACTTTCTCGCCGGCCTGTGCCTGCCAGTATTTACTGAAGGCGGGATTGAATTCCTGATACAGCTCGCGTGTTGGATCGTAGGAAACATTTAATAGCGTTTTATCCGCGAGCGCATGTCCTCCGATTAAAAAATTTATTACTACTAGTAGAGTTGTAAACCCACTTTGGAATCTCATGTTTTTTCCTTTAATAATTACGTTAAAAATTAAAGTAAGCTGATTAATACTTCAAAGTACAAAAAATTAGTATCGCCTGAACGACGATCGACACAAGGGTGATGGCCTTCAGCGCAGGACGGACTTGCTGCTATCCGGTTTTGTACAAATTCACCTGCAAAAAAATGGGTATAACCTAAGATGGTACTAATTCGTGGTGTGGGTTGAAAACGGATTCGCCCTTCAAATGCACTGCCGGCATAGTCGCCACTTTGTCCAGTCCTGTCTCGATTGAATCCAGGATCCTTGACGGTATTACTGATGTTACCATCGAGAAAATCAAACATACGATCCCTACTACTGGCTAGCCAGAACCAGCTGTAACCGAGTTCAAAACCCAGCATCGGATGGGGTTGTAAATCAAATCTTACTTTTGGAGTTTTGACGTTCTCAAAAATAAAATAATGATCCGCTGACCAAGGACGTGCAAAACCAAAGAAGCGATCAAAGCGGTTGTCTTCGCCGTCATTGGGATCACGATCACCTGTGGCGTAGCCGTAAAAAGCACTGAGACGCGGTTTCCATGGGTAATCAAAGGTTCGTCCTAATTCGATGGTATAACCATGAGCATCTTGACGCAGGGGACCACTATAACCGAGCTGGTAATTGAAACTTCCATCAAAATCCATTAGATAGGGTTTACTTGGCGTACCCAATCTGCCGTAAGCACGAAACCCTGGCATATGAATTTCCCGATCCAGCCGGTTGGTTGCTGTAAAGCCTTGGGGATCACCTTCTTGTTTCTGACCCATGTAGTATGGCTGTAGCGTGATGATGTCAGACCACTTGCGCCAATGACCGATTGCTCCAAAAAACCACAAGTGATCGTTGGCTTCATCAAATTTGGTTTGCAAACGTCTGACAGGTTGCATGCCAAAAAGATCAAGCTCCCAATCATTAGCGTCGCGTCCCAGATTCAATCGAAAACCTTCGAAAGTATTGGTGGTGTTGCGCCACTCGTTACGCGCGATAAAACGTCGATCCGTTGTTTCATAAGCCATACGACCTACACGGAATCTAATTGGGCGGTTTTGATTTCTGTCATCGACACCCAGTGCGCTCTTGAAATATAACTCGCCATACGCATTGATCAGATCGAACTCATTTCTTTCCTGATCAGTTAATGGATGTTTATTGTTGTATGCCCGTGAGTCCTGAAACTCGACGGCAAAACGGAATGGGTCCAATATATCTTTTATTCCAATCCACGCACGGTTACGTAAAAAGAAAGGGTTATCATCTCCACCTTCAGTACGTCGTATGTCATTATTACGAAACTCGTAGCGAGTACGATGTTCCAATCCGACTTCCAGCCAGGTGATATCTTTAAATGCTTCAACCCCGATATCGCTTAATCGGCGTACATACCTGGGTGGATCCGATTCAGGGTTAGTTGCATAACTGTCAGAGCGCCGGTGATAACTCGTCGATTGCTTGCTCTCGTTTGGCTTGGTAGCAAGTGGTGAGCCGGATTGCTCTTTTGGTTTTACCGACCATTTATATGAATCGCCTTCTTTAAGTTGCGTGACTTGCACCATAGAATCCGGGAGGGTAATAATATGACTCTCTGCAACTGATTGAGCTTCCGCAATCTTTTGGGTCGAGACGATAAAAAATAACATACTGCAAAAAAATGTCAGCGAGTTGCGCCTAGATAAGAACTGCTTACTTATACTGAGAATCAGAGATGCTTTTCTCAGCAATACGAATGATTTATTTAGAATGATTTTCAGAAACTGCATTTATTTCTCCCAAATATCCTTCCGGTTTTCCGGTCAGGCCATTACAGATCATTTTTTCCCAGTTTTCTGGCTGATGTGATAGTAGATTTTTGATAAAACGTGATCTGAATGAGCTGGATTTTTAATTCTTTATTAGATTTTACTAATATAATCAGTATGATGAATGCAAATTTCTTCTCGACACTCGATCTGCATGACCTGATGATCGTGGAGCACGATTTCAGCTGAACCAAATTGAATATTGGTAATGACTCGTAAGATTTCCTGCTTGAAATTCTGGAAAATCGAATAGTTATTTTGTAGTGTCATGCTGTTTGTCATTGTGTTGAAATAATCTATTTGCTCGATGGTTATACACTTTAGCAGTCATTCTTTATGCATAAAAATAATATTATTTCATTTGCTTATCACTTTTTCGTATATATAGCTGCTTCCATATAAAATGAATCAAATTGCATAGGCGGTAAAGAGCTGCACGATGGAGCATTCTTCCTTTTTTCTGATTGCTTTGGACTGGGCCCATTTTGGTTCAATGTCATTGAAGTCTGGAGAATAAGACGGCAGATATTCAAGCGTGTGGCCGGCATTGGCGAAGGCAGTTTTGATATCTTGTCGTTGGTGGAACGTCGCGTTGTCCATGACGATCACGCAAGCGGATGGGAGTTTGGGCAAAAGGTCCTGCGTAACCCACGCATGGAAGATGTCGGCGTTGATATTGGCCGTGAACAGGCCTACGGTCAGGAGCGTCTTTTCGATCAGAGCGCCGATGACATTGGTTCGGCCTCCTGCATGCCAATCTTTTACGCCATAGCAACGCTCACCCACAGGCGCATAGCCATGCGTGCGCGGCATGTCGTGAGCAAAGCCGCTTTCATCAAGGTAAACGATGACGCGACCTGCGCGTTCATAGCCTGCAATTTTTTCCTGGAAGATGCGCCGCTCTTCTTCGCTGGCCCTTGGGTGACGCAGGCTTTTTTTTATAAGTCACGCCCAGACGCCTTAAAGCGTGATTGATGCCCTGGGTGCTGACTCCAAGCCGTTTGGCGCGCTCGTACTGATATGCGTCCGGATGATCCTTGACCTCCTGCGCCAAAATTCCCATGTCGATCCTGATTGAAGGCTTGTTGCGGTTTGTCCTGGGATCGGGAGTTTTGATCCGGCGCGTCACGCTGGCTACACCTACGCAACAACGCTTCGCCACTTGCGCGATGGTAAGGCCCTCCTTCTCTCGAACGGATAATACCTTACGGCGAAATGATACCGGATAGGTCATCCTTAAAATATAATCAATTTATATGTGATTGATTATATATTTGATAAGAATAGTTGGCTGAACAACTCGTGAAAATAATTCAGCTTAAAAACTGCTTTTAGGTATATTCAAATAACTCAACCAAATCAAAAAGCTTGCTTGCCATTTAAAACCTGCTGTCATGTTATGAGATGCAGCGAGCGCAATGGCTGCAATGGGTTAACGAGGTTCAATAATATAATGATCCCCATTCTTTATTTTCTTTGATGAGCTGCGGTGAAATCATATGAATCGCCCGTGTTGGTTTGCTGAGAAAATTTCCCTGCAGATAATCTACCCCGGCCTTGACGGCATCAGTGGCATGATTGGATGTTTCAATATCGTATGCCAGCACGACTGCACCAAAGCGATGAATGGTTTCTATCAGGGGCGCTACTGCGTTGTACCGTAACAGATCACCGACTGGAATGCGCAAGATATCTGGATATAAACCACCGAGTTCCACCATCAGTTCTAACACCCAGTCGTTACTTCCGCTATTAAAATTAGTTGCAATCTGATAACCGCGGGAGCGGTAGTTCTGAATGACTTTTCTGAGCATTTTCCAGTCGCGATTGATTTCACTCGGCAGTTCGATAACCACGCGTGAGGTGGGAACTTCAATCAGGCTCAGTACATGCTTGAACGCCTGGCCATGATCGTCTTTGACGCTCTCCAATAACCGAGGCTGCACACTGACAAATAATTTACCTTTCTGATAGGACGTGTGGCTAAAATAATTCAGGGCGTGGATCGTTCGGCATAAGCGATCCAGTTTAGCCAGTTGATTGTCTTCTGAGGTAAGCGCAAAAATATGCCATGGAGAGAGGGCAATCTGACCATTTGACTCCGAGCGGATATAAGCGGCATGGCCGATGGTCTGGTTCTCGACAGTGCCAAAGATAGGCTGGAACACACTGGACAGCTGGCAATTATAGAAAGATCCTGTGACCCAACCATCTTCAGAGCGTTGCACCGGATAGTCGGTAGCTGCCAGGATACGTTCTAGTTTACGTGACAAACTCTCTTCATCAGCAAAAATACCAATCGTTGATATATACATGGAAAAAACTCCCGATAAAGCACCCCGCAGCAAGCTGCGGGGTATTAACTGCGCTCTTCAATCTGCTGGTTTTCAACCAGCTTTCGCCCCAAGGGGCGGGGAATTGAACCCGCAGAGATTAAATAAGGCATTGAACTGTGTAGAAGGAGTTATTTCTTTGATAAGGTTGAGCATTACAATTTCTATCTTAAAATTGTCATCAAGATATTAATTGTTAGTAACAAATTAATTTGATTTATTCGAGTAATTTATATCTCACCAGATCAAGATACTTTCCTACTACTTAATGCTCATTTCTTAAAAACTGTAGCAACAAGCACAGCAGTCATCATTAGTTTCTCCCTGGTGCAATAATTTATGTCTGAGTTCATGAATGGAATGGCGGCAATAAATGAGGGGTATGCCTTTACGGCTGGCCTGGTTTTTCAGTGAAAGGGCCAGACTATGATTGACGTAGTCGCACACCATGACAATCAGGCGAGTGTTATTGGAAAACGTGCGCTTCAGAAATCCTTTCTTACGCCCATTCCAATGTTCGACATCGGCATACCCTTGCGCAATCACTTGACGCTTAAGCGACTCGACCTGATCACCGCCAACAATTAACACACTCATGTTTTTTTCCTTAAATTATGTTCATGTTGGGGGTTGATTGCCCAACCCCCTGTTGAGTTATTTCAGATAGATCTGATCAAACGTGCCACCGTCATCAAAGTGGGTTTTTTGAGCATTTTTCCAATTCCCGAATGCGTCATTGATTTTGAACAGCTTGATGTCCGGAAACTGCTTAGCATACTTTGCCGCGATCTTCTCATTGATTGGCCGGTAGAAATGTTTGGCAGCAATCTCCTGGCCTTCCTCCGAATAGAGGTACTGGAGATAAGCTTCAGCGACCTTGCGCGTGCCTTTCTTGTCGACAACCTTGTCGACTAGGGCAACAGTAGGCTCGGCAAGGATGCTGAGTGAAGGGATGATGATCTCAAATTTATCCTGGCCATATTCCTTGAGTGCCAGGAACGCCTCGTTCTCCCAGGAAATGAGCACATCGCCGATACCGCGTTCGATGAATGTCGTGGCGGAACCCCGTGCGCCCGAATCCAGTACAGGCACATTTTTAAAGATATCCGAGACAAATTCTTTCGCTTTGGCTTCGCCAAAATTCTGTTTGCCGTATTCCCACGCAGCGAGATAATTCCAGCGCGCGCCGCCGGATGTTTTGGGGTTAGGGGTGATCACTGCAATGCCTGGTCTGGCGAGATCATTCCAGTCCTTGATGCCTTTGGGGTTGCCTTTGCGTACCAGAAAAATGATGGTTGAAGTATAAGGTGAGCTGTTATGGGTCAAACGCGTTTGCCAATTGTCCGGCAGGAGTTTGCCATGCGCTGCGATGGCATCGATATCTGCCGCCAATGCGAGGGTGACCACATCGGCATCCAGTCCATCAATCACAGAGCGCGCTTGTTTGCCGGAGCCTCCATGCGATTGCTTGATAGTGACTTTCTCGCCGGCCTGTGCCTGCCAGTATTTACTGAAGGCGGGATTGAATTCCTGATACAGCTCGCGTGTTGGATCGTAGGAAACATTCAGTAGCGCTTTGTCTGCAAATGCGTTACTTCCAATCAGTAAGCTTGCTGCCAGCAGGGTAATATTTAACCATTTGTTTGCTTTCATGCTTTTTCCTTTAATGTATAAAGTTTGAGTTATTTGAACACTCTTATTTAAATGCTCGAATGGAGACTTCCACGTAGAAAAAATTTGAACTGTCTCTAGATTCTCCTAAAGCCGCCATTTGCCTGTTTTTGGTAAATTCCCCGTTTATAAAGTGCGAATACCCGATAGTGGTGTCGACCAGCGGTGCTAATTTGTAATTGACGCGCGCATTGATCGATTGCCCAATGAAATCTCCGCTTTGGCCGTTTGGATCGCGATTGAAGGGGTTAGGGGTTGAAATGTTTAACAGATTGTTAAATCGATCAGTGTCACTAGCTAGCCAGAACCAGCTATAACCGCCGTCGATGGACACATCCTTATGTGGTGAAAACTCAAATACCACTTTGGGCGCTTTGATATTTTCCATGACGATGTAGTCATCAGGTGACCAGGGACGGGCAAATCCAAAGAAGCGTTCAAAACGATTGTCGACATTGTCTTTAGGATCGCGGTCACCGCTGACAAAACCATAAAAGGCGCTGATCCTGGGTTTCCAGTCATGTTTGAAGGAGTAGCCAAACTCAAGCAGATAAGACCAGGCTGATTTTTTCAGACCATTTTCGCGGCCAAACTGATAGATTGCACCCAGATCAAAATCGATGTTGGTCCCCGGCAGCACCCCGTAGGTACGGATGGCTGGTGAATAGATATCGCGCTCAGATTGACGTCCCTCTCTGGCATCTTGCTTGAGGCCCATAAAATAGGGCTGGATAGTGATGACGTCAGACCACTTGCGCCAATGCCCAACTGCACCGTAGAACCATTGACTTTTATTGCGGCCATCAAAATCATCAATGTCACGAATGACCGGCTGCATGCCCCAGGCATCGAATTCCCATTCATTGGCTTCTTGCCCGAAGGTGACGCGAAAACCTTCAAAATTATTGGTGGTATTGCGCCATTGGTTGTTACCGAGCAAGCGGCGGTCTACTGCTTCCCAAGCCATGCGGCCACCACGAATTCGGATTGGGCGGTTATTTCCCAGATCGTCTTTTCCCAGCGCATCCTTGAAATACAGTTCACCATAGGTTTGAATCAACTCATATGGATTCCAATCACGGTTATCTCTGGGAAACTCGCTGTTATAACCTCGCGAATCTTGAAATTCGACCGCCATACGAAACGGATCGAGAATATTTCTGATTCCCACGTATGCGCGGGTGCGCAGCAGGAATTGATGATCGGTTAAGAGATTATTGCGACGGATATCGCCATCACGCAGCTCATACCGTGTGCGGTGATCCACTCCAAAATCCAGCCAGTTGAGATCCTTGAATATTGGATATTCAGTCTTGGCCAGGTTACGCACATAGCGAGGTGGGTCAGATTCAGGGTGCGTGGAATAACTACGCGCACGCTGAAAATATGTTGTCTTTTGGGGTGTTTCTGGTTTTGCGGCTGCGGGTTGTTCCTTAGGTTTGATTGCCCATTTGTAGGTATCACCTCCAGTTGCTTGTGCCACTTGCAACATGGGTTGCTGCACAACTTGAGAATTTTCAAGTAGTAAAGAGCTTCCATTTGCTTGAATCGAAGCAAGAGGCAAAATGTTTGCTGTAAAAAGCAAAATGATTCGCCAAGAATATTTCATTCATCTCTCCCCAATGTCCTTCCGGTAATCCGGTCAAGCCATTGCTGTTTATTTTTTTCTTTCTCCAGTTTTCTGGTCGAGGCGATAGTTATGTTTCTAATAAAACCAAATTTGAGTTAAATTGTTAATGTGTTATTTGATTTTGTGAATAGGGTCAGCGTGATGGATGCGAGTTTTTTCACGACACTCGATTTGCATGACCTGACCGTCATGAATGATGATCTCAACTGAGCCGAATTGAATACGAGTAATAGCTTGCAAGATCTCCTGCTTGATATCTTGGGAAATCGATCGATTATTCGATTGATTGTTTTGTAGTCTTGTATTTTTTATCATTGTTTTAAGATAGCGTATTGATTCTACGGATACGAACTTTACCAGCCATTTTTTATACATATAAATAATATTATTTCATGTCGTTATCACTTTTTTGTATATGCAGACTGACAAAAATTGATGTACTGATAATCATGCGTGAAAACGACTCAAAGCTGTTTCAAGTGAGTTGTAAAATTCTTGCTTGAGAAGATCAATGAATGATTAGTAAATACTGCGTTTTTGTCGATTTGGTCGAGTGGCAGCTATGGTAGTATCGTTAATGAATTGTTCGCTTAGATTTATTAACAAAATCTTGCCTTCATAAATTCGAGACCATGTCGAGTGATATGCTCCATTAGAACTGCTGATTAAATAAGCGTATGAAGTGAGACGTTTCTACTTGTTGTACTAGAAGTGTCTATTAGGCAGTATGGTAGACTTTAATCATAGTTGCTGACAGCATAAAATCCGCCCAGATTGTGATATAGAAAAAAACGGTAAATGCGCGATGAATGAAAGAAGCTGGGACCGTTTGCTGAAATCGATCGAAGACGGATTGGTGGTGCCAGTGCTGGGTGCTCAAATCCTGATTGCTCCAGGCAGCAACGATTCCTTTCAGGCGCAGATAGCGCATCAACTTTTGGAATTTTATAACAGCGAACTTGGCAGTAATTCGCTGCCGCCATTTCGCGAGTTAAATGAGGTGGTCACGCGTCTTAAGCGCGATCATCCCATTCAGGACCTGTATGGCGATATTCACGATGCAATCGAGAAACTGGCGCCAAAAAGTGAAGCAGCCATTCCGGAACCGGTCAGGCAGATTGCTGCTATTAGCCATTTCCGGCTGTTTGTGACACTAACACCGGACGATCTGCTCGCTCGTAGCCTGAGGACACGATGCGCGGTCAATGAAATCGTTCATTCACCCTATTTGCCCACCAGCGAAGGTACAGATTTACCTACTGACTGGTTATCTCGCCAGGGAGAGGTGTATGTGCTCTATTTGTTCGGCAAATCAAGACCTGCTCCCATGTTTGCAATTCACGATGAAGATATTCTGGAATATGTGCATAACATTATTGCACGCGGCAGTCATGTACCGATTAAGTTTTTTGCCGAATTGCAGCAGCGTAATTTACTGTTGATCGGTTGCAATTTCCCTGGGTGGTTGAACCGGTTCTTTCTGCGTCTCACCAACCTGCGAAGATTGTCGGATACGCAAAGAAAACGCGAATGGTTGATTGAGGCATCAAACCCGGAAGAAGAGTTAATTTATTTTCTAAAAAGCTATAGCGAGGGGACCGAAGTTCTGTCTGATATTTCACCGGCAGCATTTATCGCCGAGCTGTATCAGCGCTGGTTGGCGCGTCATGGCGAGACAGAGAAGCCAGCGCTTGCGCAAGCTGAGGTTGTTCCGCACAATACCATGTTTTTCATCAGCTATTGTCGTGCGCCGGATTATCCTGCAGCCGCTGGGCTGGTTGAATCGCTAAAGTCGCTGGGGGTGGCAGACAATGAAATCTGGTTCGATAAATCAGTGATCGAGCCAGGGCAAGATTTTCGGGAACGTATTCTGAATGGGATTCGCACGTGCCGCTATTTCATGCCACTGATCTCCCGCTCGGCTGATCAATTGGACGAAAAATTCTTTCGACGTGAATGGAACGAAGCGCTAGATCGGAGTAAATCGATTCAAGGAAGAACATTTGTCATTCCCGTGATCGTCGATCAAATCTACGATCCAGAACAATACCAGCGTGTGCCGCGCCAATGGAAGGATACTTTGCATTTTGGTTATGCGCCCGCCGGCCTTCCAGATGAGCAGACGAATGCGTTATTGAAGAAACTTATCCGGGCTGAGCGACAGCGCGGCGTTTAAGCGATGAATATCCCACACAAACCTTTGGTAACTAATGTTCCTGAACCAGCTTTTAACAGCGGTGATACAAAGGCAGGTGTTATGCTCACAGCGCAATCACCGTGGCCAGGGTTGGCTGCTTACGGTGAGAACGCGAGCAGTTTCTTTTTTGGCCGTAAAGAAGAAGCAGCCGAATTATTGCGCATGATTCGACTGGCGCCGTTAACCGTTCTTTATGGCAAGTCCGGCCTTGGTAAGACCTCTTTATTACAGGCAGGGTTGTATCCATTATTGCGAGCTGAGCATTATTTTCCTGTTCATCTGCGGCTCGATTTTGCTCCATCGGCGTTACTATCACCCCTCGAACAAACGATACAGAAATTGCAGGAAGCGCTTACCGAAGCAGGCGCGGAATTTCCAGCGCCGGCAAAAGATGAAAGTTTGTGGCGCTATCTGCATCGTCGTGATCTGGAAATCTGGAGTCGAGATAATTATCTGCTGACTCCGGTACTGGTGTTTGATCAGTTCGAAGAAATTTTTTCTCAAGGAGAGAAAACTCCTGATCAGATTCAGCATAGTCTGAATGCGCTGGCCGATTTGATTGAAAACCGAATTCCGGGTGAGCTCACCATTGGGGATGCCAGTCGGCGTGCCCTGTCTGAGTTGGAACTGCAGGCGCAACGCTATCGTATGGTATTGTCCTTTCGTGAAGATTTTCTGCCGGAAATTGAAGGATGGCAGGGGCGAGTCCCCTCTTTATTGCGCAACCGCTTACGTTTGCTGCCCATGTCTCGTGAGCGGGCCATTGATGCTGTCATGGCCGCGGGCGCGGCTGTGTTGGCAGCTGGTGTTGCTGAACCGCTGGTTGATTTTGTCGGAAATCTTGATTCAGCCACAAGCGGTGTGCTGCCAGTGATCGAACCGGTATTGCTGAGTTTGTGTTGTTATCAACTTAATCAGCGTCGCTCACCCGATGGGAAGATTGATATAGCGCTATTGCGCCAGGCTGGCCAGGATATTCTTCAGGATTTTTATACCCAAGCACTGGCGGGTATGCCAGCAACCATTTCAGAGTTTATCGAAACCCACTTGATTCAGGGTAATCGTTATCGCAGCAGCTATCCCGTTGATCAAGCGTTGCAGGATGGATTTCTGACGAGGAATCAACTTTCGCTGCTGGCAAGTAAACACCGATTGCTACGTATCGATCAGCAGTCAGGCGTTAATCGAATCGAATTGATTCACGATCGGCTGGTCAGTGTGGTGAGTAAAGCCCGTGATGAACGCCTACGCCAGATGGAACTCCAGAGGCTTCGGGCTGAGGAGGAAGAGCGGCATCGTCGGATGGCACTCGAAACCGCGCTGGAAAAACAGGCTGCGGCAGAAGCGCTGGCAGCAGAACGGCTGAAGGCCACAGAAAGGGCACAAGCAGATGCTGCACGGTTACGCAAGCAAGCGCGACAACTGCAAGGTGCGTTATTGACTGTTACTATTTTGGTCGGAGTGGCAGGCTACGGACTGTATCATGCCAATTCTGAAAAAAAGAGAGAAAACTGGCACAACGTGAAGCACTTAGCTTGCGCCTGGTGTCTGAAAGTCTGGATATCTCGAATGGCACCCGCCCAGGAGGCGATGAACGTGCCATGCTGCAATTGCTGGCAGCAAAACAAATCGCACCTGGTAACAAAAAAGTGGATGCGGCGCTCATCACGACATTGAATAGAAAATACAATACCCAAAAAATCTGGAATACTGGTCCCCCGGTCACTGCCATTACATTCAGTCCAGATGGTAAGCGTTTGCTCTCTGCTGGTGATGATGGGGTATTAAGATGGTGGAATGTTCAGACAGGACAATTACTCGTTGAACCGATGGCTATTAGTGAGAAAGGTGTGAGCAGTATCGCCATTTCACCTGATGGCGAACGGTTGGCAACAGGTAATGCTGATGGGATGGTGCGTTTATGGGATATCGACACCGGGCAACCCATTGGTGACGGGTTGCCAAGCGATGAGCCCATCTACAGTATCACTTTTTCGCCCGATGGTAACCAATTGATCACGGTAAGTGAGAGCACATTTCGGCTGTGGAATCTTCGGACTGGTGAATTGATTGGTGAATCTTTGCTGGAGCATAATGGAACCATTCGCAGCGCTGCTTTTTCTCCTGACGGTAGTCTGGTTGCTTGGAGTGACGAGGATAAAACGCTGCGGCTATGGGATGTTCAGATGAGAAAGCAGATACAAGTATTAGGTGGGCATGATGGAGCTATTACCAGCGTTTCTTTTTCCCCTGATGGCGCACGATTGGTTTCGGGCAGTGAAGATAAGACTCTGCGACTGTGGAATATCCGTACCGGCCAACTCATTGGCGAACCGATGCGTGGACACGAAAGTACGGTGATAAGTGTCGCGTTCTCACCAGACGGTAGACAAATTGCATCGGTCAGTCGTGATGCGATGTTGCGACTATGGGAAGCAAGCAATGTTCAATTTATCGATGTGCCACTGCAAGGACACGAAGATATGGTGACGAGTGTTGCTTTTAGCCCGGATGGCACCCGTATCCTATCAGCCGGTGACGATAAAACACTGCGTTTGTGGAATGCCAGTACTGGTCAGCCGATTGGCGAACCGATGAAAGGACATGAAGGGACGCTCAATGGCGCCGTATTCACTCCCGATGGCGCACGCATTGTTTCGGCTGCCAGCGATAAGACCCTGCGGCTTTGGGATGCAGTTAATGGCAAGCAAATTGGTAATCCATGGTATGGGCATGAAGACGGCGTAGAAACTGTCGCAATCAGTCCTGATGGCACGCGGGTTGCGTCAGGTGGTAAAGACAATACGGTGCGATTGTGGAATGCCCACA
This sequence comes from uncultured beta proteobacterium, assembly GCA_963815685.1. GTDB lineage: Bacteria > Pseudomonadota > Gammaproteobacteria > Burkholderiales > Nitrosomonadaceae > Nitrosomonas. The sequence goes on along the minus strand of CAWFHT010000004.1, from coordinate 12,794 downwards.
CTGGCCAGCAGATCGGTGAACCGATGCGAGGTCATGAAGAAATGGTCAGAAGCGTAGCTTTCAGTCCGAATGGTATGTTCATAGTTTCTGCCAGCTACGATCATACTTTGCAGCGATGGGACGCGAACAGCCGCCAACACGTCGGTGAACCGATGCGCGGACACGAAGGATCCGTCGTTAACGTCGCCTATAGTCCAGATGGGCAGTATATTGCTTCAGGCAGCAAAGACAAAACGGTACGGCTGTGGAATGCGCAAACCGGCCAGCCTGTCGGCGAACCATTACTAGGGCATGATGGACGCGTCAATAGTGTTGCTTTCAGTCCTGATAGCAGTCGTATCATTTCAGGCAGTCACGACATGATGCTCCGCTTATGGGATGTAAACAGCGGCCTGCCCATGGGCAATCCGATGCCCGGTCATCTGGGATGGGTATCGAGTGCTGTATTTAGTCCTAAGGGTACGCGCATCGCCTCGGGCAGTGCCGACAAGACTGTACGTCTGTGGCCAGCTACGGCAGCCTGGAGTGATGCACTCTGCAATAAACTGACTCGCAATATGAGTCAAATAGAATGGCATGAGTGGGTATCGCCAGATATTAAATATCGGCAGCAATGCCCTGACTTACCAGTTCCTGAAGACAAAATTTCATCAGATGGAACATCTCAATAAAGATGATCACATGTAATCAAGCTGCGACTTGATGGTCAAACCCGCATTGCGGATGATGTTGACGCAGTCATCTGGATCGGCGGTATTTATGAATTTGATGAAAATATTTAGGTATACAGCACGGGCTCTTTGGAAGCCGGATCGACCAGGATCCTGCCGGCAAACTGTACATCAAGTGAGCACGCAGGGCGGATTTGCGCTCGCTGACTGATCGTGCATGACGGCCAGTGGGTATGCGATACACCTCCACCCCGACTTCAGGATAAGCTACCGCTAGCACACCATCGTCCAGCTCGGATGAGATCGGTTGGGCGACGGGTCCAGCCGATCGGGTGAGCGAGCGCCCACTGCGTGTCCGCACTGCAATTAAATCCTCACTTTGTTCCAATTCGAAAGCAGGCTCATTCTTGGTTTCATAATAGATTTTTGGCATGATAGATTCTCCTGAAGTTAAAACTGGGGTTCGATTGATTGAGTTAATGTCCTGTCATCCTTTTTCTCCGCGCGCCGAGCGTTGCTGAGGGGGCAGCGCCTGGATTGAAGTTTGATTTTGAGGATCAAAAAGGCCTGGCTGCCGATGAGGTGTGCTGTCAAAAATGGAGTCTATTGTTTTAAGCAGCGAGTAGATTTGCATAGTATCGCTGCGAAAATTGTGTTGGCGACAGATAGCCCAATTTTTTCTGCTTACGCTGCCGGTTATAGAAGATTTCAATATATTCGGTAATCTCCTGAATGGCTTGTTGCCGCGTCTTGAATTTCCGATGATGCACCAGTTCGGTTTTAATTCTATTTCGCGTTATAAGATGTAATAATAAGTCTTCCGGGCTCACGTAAATGGATGACAATTATGGTAAGACCAGCAAGTGGTGAAGAGCATCTTGAATTGGCCCGAAATGCGGTACGGATCGCTAAAACAGCCGATGAACTGCGTAGCGCACAGGCTTTACTGCTGCCACTCGAATTGGGTCTGAGTCTGGAGCAGACGGCCATTGCTATTGGTCGATCAAAAGGCAAGACCTGCACACTGCGTACAAATTACTGCAAGCGAGCCACTGGAAGAATGGCTGCACCCGTTGCCAAGCGTAATCTGCGTAATCGGGCGAACCGATCGCTTGAAGAAGAGAAGGTGCTGTTGCAGGAGGTATTTGACAGTGCCGGCGTTGGTGGAGTATTGGTGGTTGCGCCGTTTGCCGATAAGTTTCGCCAGAAGATGGGTGTGCCGCTTTCGCTTTCGGCCATATACCGAATGCTTGCGCGCCATGGTTGGCGTAAGATTGCGCCCGATACCACCCACCCGAAAGGAGATCTCTTAGAAACTGTTTGGAAATCCTGAATTTTGGCGTTAATGTAGCAATTTTTGCTATAAACAGGCGGTATCATGAATCAACAAAAAGCGCAAAAAGCGTTACCCGAGTAACCTAAGCAATGGAGCGTGGCATTACTTGAAACCTCACCTGCCGGTATCAGCAGTGGGAAAGCCACGAAAGTTGAGTATGCGTCAGGTAGTAAATGCAATGCTGTATGTTCTAAAAACAGATTGTCAATGGAGGCAATTGCCTCGTGAGTTCCCGGCTTGGAGTGCGGTTTACTACTATTTTTATAGCTGGTCACATAACGGGACATGGGAACGTCTTCATCATTTGTTGCGTTCACGGTTGCGCGAAAGAGATGGGCGCCACAAACACCCGACGGCAGGTTGTCTGGACAGCCAAAGCGTCAAATGTACTGCGGTACCTGGACAACGAGGTTTTGATGTTGGCAAGAAGGTCAATGGTCGTAAACGCCACATTCTGGTGGACACACCGGGGTTACTGTTGACGGTGGTAGTCACTGTCGCCAGCGTGCAGGACCGTGACGGCGCCCGCTTACTATTGCATCATCTACCCGGTTGTTGCAAAAAATTGAGAAAGATTTGGGTAGATGGTGGCTACAGCGGCAATCTTGTGGACCGGGTTGCAGATCGATTTAAATTCTGTCTGGCAGTAGTGCTGCGCCCCAAAGAAACCAGGAAATTTGTATTGCTGCCCCATCGCCGGGTGGTCGAGCGTACCTTCAGCTGGCTGAATCATTCACGAAGGCTCAGTAAAAGTTACGAACATCTCACAAGCACCGACGAAACCTGGATTTACATCGCTATGACTCGTATTATGTTGAGGAGATTAGCTTAAACCAGGAGTTTCCAAACAGCTTCTTAGTCCGGGAAGACTGGAAAAAAAACTCCCCGGGGTGCCGGGTCAAGCGATAACAGAGTTTGCTGTGCCTCGCCCCATGCGGCTGATGTTTCAAGACGAAGCACGATTTGGCCGCATCAGCGACTGCCGTCGCGCATGGGCGCCTCGTCCAGTGCGTCCGCTAGTCAAGGCTATGCTTACCTGCGAGTACACCTACGCTTATGCGGCAGTCTGTCCGCTGGACGGAAAGTTTGACAGCTTGGTATTACCGATGTCAACACTGAGTGCATGCAAATCTTTCTTGATGAAATCGCCAGGCGCTACCCCAATGAGAATATCGTTATGGTGATGGACGGTGCTGGCTGGCATCGCAGCCATTCGCTGACGTTAGCTGAGAATCTTCGCTTGCTGCTACTGCCACCTTATTCACCTGAACTCAATCCAGTCGAGCACCTGTGGGATGAGTTGCGCGAAAAGAACTTTCATAACCGTGTATTTGACAGCATCGGCGCGCTCGAATCTCATTTGGTTGATGCACTTCGACATATGGAGGAAACTACGGATGTGGTGAAATCAATCGCCGGATGGGATTGGATAATTAATTCGCTTTGTAACGCTAATTAGAATAAGTATCCCCCAGAAGCTTTCCATTGGAGCATTATCATAGCAATCCCCCTTGCGGCTCATGGAAGCGATCATGCCAAATTGTTGCAATAAATTCTGGTAATCAGATGCACAATATTGGCTACCTTGATCTGAATGAGTAATCAGCCCCTTATCTGGATGTTTACTTGCAGTTGCACGAAATAATGCCTGCATAACCAAACCCTTTGTCATTCTCTCATTCATGGCATAGCCTACCAGTTCACCATTAAATAGATCTTTTATTCCAGCCAGATACAGCCAGCCTTCGTCCGTAGGAATATAGGTGATGTCGCTGAGCCATACTTTGTCAGGTGTGCTAACAGCAAATTCCCGATCTAAAATATTGGAAGCAACTGGCAGATTATGTTGAGAATGAGTCGTCACCTTGAATTTGCGCTTTTGCTTACAACGCAAATTTAGCTTCTTGCGAAGCACTCGAACACGGTATGCTGTAATCTGTATCCCCTGATCTACCCGTTCACTATGCAAACGTTTCACACCGTAGGTCTCTCGGGTACGTTGGTGTGCTGCCAGTATTTCTATTTTCAGCCGTGTATTTTTCTGTTCACGCTCACAAGTCGGGCGAGTATTCCAGGCATGAAATCCACTCTCTGAAACATTGAGTACACGACACATAAGTGCAATGGGATATTGCTGTCGCAGCGTGTCAATCATGCCGTATTTCACCGCGACTCCTTCGCGAAATAGGCCGCACACTTCTTTATAAAATCTCGCTCCATCTTCACTTCTGCCAACTCACGTTTGATCCTGGATAGCTCTAATTCAACCTCAGTCAATGACTTTTGCTGTTTACCCACGGTTGTGAGTGCGCCTTGTCGGTCAGCATAAACCCAGTTCTTTAATGTCCCCTTAGGTAGAGATAGTCGTTTCGCTGCCTCAACCAGAGTTAACCCACTTTCTTTAAAAAACTTGACCGATTGCTCGCGGAATTCCTGGCTATATCGTGTCCCGGGTAATTGTTCCATCTATATCCTCCATTTCATCTCTATATTTTATGAAACTTTGGACTCCACAAAACTCAGCATACATCACTCAAACCCATCACTATTTTCAGTGACCTATGATTTCATCCATAAACGCATCCAGGTGCTGTTTTCTGCGGCCAGCGTTGTTTCACATTCCACTACATGATCAACTGTGGGAACACCATCGATCTGCATTTTTAGCTTGATATTTTCGAGTCGATTCGCCGTTGCACGGTAAATCGGAATCATCTTGTCAAAGCGTGTCGCTTCAAGATGCGATACTACCATGCCTCCCAGCGTGGTCAGAACAGCGGTAATGGCTGCTAAATCAATAGCAAAGAGGGGAGTAGCTGCTAACGCGGCAATGAGAGCGCCTACGAGTGAGAGTGACCATTCCAGAGTATGTAGTCGTTGGGAATAGGTATCATATTTTGTTGATCGATCGCGATAATACTTGATCTGCTGATCGATTCGCTGTTCAGTATACTCATTTAGACTTAGATCCTGCCTGGGGCAGCTACCTATACCCTTAGCTTTTTTCTCAAAGAGGAGCAAATCACTTACCTTATTCTCGATCTCGGTTTTCTGATCCAGGAGAATACCGTCGCGTGTTTGAGGATCACTGTATGGGCCAGATTGAGTAGCGTAAAGAAATGCTTCTCTTTCTAACGCTCCCGAAGCCATTCTTGCGCGCAAGTGACGGTCGATGACATCTTTGTTTAGCCATCTTGCGGTGATTAAGGTGGTAAATGCAAGACTGATCGCACTCAGTATAGCGAAGTAGTTTGCAATATTTGGATTAATTTGTTGTGTAGCAAATGCTGCTAACAAAGCGCCCAGGAATGAAGCGGTAAATGTCGAATAACGCGCGCGATCGGTAGCTGATTTTAGGGCATTGGCTGTTTCTAACCATATCGCCTGGCGATTGGCAACGGATTCTAAGATAGACATCATAAGACCTCTCTTATGGACATCATAAGGCCTCTCTTTTTACCGAACAGTTGCAAACAGGCACTTATCGACGCTACATAACTTTTCAGCTATTCCAATGTAATACTGTAATATATTGTAACTGTACTTTAAAATGGGTTTTCGCACAAAAGGCGAAAAAAATATTTAACTGTTAAAAGTGCTTGCAGATGATGATCATGCTTAGTACAGTGCGCTTAAAATCGATGGTGACTATGGAATACTTACAGCGAAAAACCGTGGAGTGAGGTGCTGGGGGAATGCGAATGTATCTAGTCCGCCGCTTTCAGTCCCAACGCGAATCTGGTACTGGCTGCAACAGGTGAAGCCGCTCGTTTGGGGAGGCATTGGAAGATCCAAATCAGTTGTTTACATAAAAGGTGTTGCCATGAATCCTTATTGCTTTGTTATAACTTCGTTTGGTAAGAAAGAAAACCTAAATGACCTGAAGTCGAAACAAGCGACGGGGCAGAATGATCCTGTGCAGAAGATTGATTTCGATAAAATTTACGATAATCTGGTCAAGCCTGCCATTATCCAAGCGGGTCTGGAGCCCTTGATAGAAAGAGAAGAAAAGAGTTTTGGATCTATTCACAAGACGATGTACGAAAAAATCATTTTGTGTGAATTCTGCATCGCCGATCTGACTAATTTTAATCCGAACGCCTTTTATGAGCTCGGTATGCGTTATGCGGTTAAACCGTTTACTACAATCCCGATTATCGCTTCCTCTCATTTTCCGTTGCCTTTCGACATAGGTTCTAACCGTACCTTTCCCTACCAGGTGGATAAAGATTTTAATCTGTCTGATAAAGAAAATGACATAAACAAGCTGGCGGATATCCTGCAGCATGCCAAGAAAGACAGGTCAACCGACAGTCCGTTATATGACATGATCAATGGCATCGCTTTCCAAAATGCAGTGGCCCATGAAAAGACGGATATTTTCAGGGATAGAGTCAAATATGATGAAGGGATTAAAAAGGAATTAGCCTATGCCCGAAATTTAACGAATGATGATCCGAGCAAGATTAAATCTTTACGAATTGAAGCGATTAATCGGGTGGTTGATAAATATAAGCCGCTTGAAAACATGGAAACAGCGGTATTGATCGATATTATGATTTCCTATCGGAACATTGAGACGTTCAATGAAATGCATGACTTTATTAAGCAATTGCCCCGTTATGTGTTTGAAACCGTGATGGTGCAGGAGCAATATGCCTTTGTTCTCAACCGGAACGGTGGCAAAGTAAAACCGGTTGATGAAGTGATGATACAGGAAGCTGAATCGGTTCTGAGAAAGCTGGAACAGGAAGGGAAGGCAAGTAGTGAATCCTATGGCATTTGGGGAAGAATACACAAAGATAAATTTGAAAGGGCCTACAAAGCCAGCAATATCAATGAGGCAAAATTCCATTTGAAGAATGCCTTAAAGTATTATGAAAAGGGATTTGAATCTGATCCGCGTGATGCCTACCCCGGAGTAAATTATGTCACTTGCCTGGAATTGCTGGGAGAAAGGGAAAAAGCGCTGCGTTTAGCGCCTGCGGTAGAATATGCCGTATGTGCCAAGATGAAACGAAAAATACCTGATTACTGGGACTATGTCACCTTGCTCGAATTGGCAGTGATCGAAAATAGATTTTCCGAGGCTGAGGAATATTTTTATGAGGCCAAACCTATGGCAATCGAAAGCTGGATGTTTGGCACAACAAAGGACAATCTAAATAAAATCCTCAATTTCAGAAAAAAGCGGAATGAAGATACGGTCGAGCTAGAAAAAGTGATCAGTTTATTTGGTTAGAGTACTTGTGGAAATTGGCTTTGATTTCTGAAAACATGGCATATTGGCTGCCCATACAGCATCGTTGCTCTTGCAACATCTTAAACATCAACTCAAGCGCCGTGATACAGTGAATTTAATATGCTGTCTGCAGGGTGTGTTGCTGAGATGCAAAGTTCATTGATCAATGCAGACGTTGGAATGGCCTGATGGGAATTCAGCCGAAATAAACGTAAAATTTTCGAAGGGCCGTTAGCATTTGGTGAAGTTGTCGGCATGGCTGACCAGCATTGTCTAATAGTTTGTTCTAGAAAAGGGTTATCGGTGTTTTCGTCGATGAGTAATATGACACGCTCAACGGGTACGCCATGAATCAGCTCATTTAATTCCCGGATGCAACCTCGTCTTTCCGGGGAGAAACTACGCAAATCCATCAAGATCACATCACTCTCTTTCACTAGCCTGGAAATCACCATTTCCCAAGTATTTTCATAACAAAAGAAATCATTAATTCGAAAACGACCATCAAAATCAGGCTGCGTATCAATACTGTTCATGCGTTCGTCAAATGCATTTTTTTCATGGATGAACAAGCGAGTAAGCCTGCCTCTTAGGAATTCCAAAAATTCATGAGGTTCGATTGTGGTAGCTGCAAGATCAGGTCCAGCAATGAGTTGCACATTACCCACGAAGCGCCAATGCTTTGTTATGCCATCAAAAACACGTTCGCTGCGTTTACCAAGCTTGAAAACACGAAGCAATAACAATTTTTTATTCAAGAAATTGGAATTATTTGGTGAGGTGGGTATCAAACGAAACCCAATCAATACGACAACTTTGTAAACCAGAAAAGCGAAAAAAAATGACATTAACCACTGCCAACCTTCAAACACCAGTGATACGGCATGCGTAATTCCAAATATTATCCATACGCTATCCAACAGAATGGCCTGATCGCTCAATATTTTAGAATCATAGCCCCGGCGTATCCAAATTGCCAGCAACCAGCCCAGCACAGCAAAGCAGGCAAAACCTGCCATGATTATGCTGGCAAATGCATGATCGCCCAAACCAAGAAGGGAAGTTATTTCAATGAGTAGATGGAGCGCAGCTTCATTTTGGCCAATAACTGAAGTGGCAACCACAGAGCCAGTTAATCCAACAATCATAAACACCAGAATTAAAGGGCCAACAGAGCGAATTTGACGGTTAAGGAAGAATAGCAATAGCGCCGTGGGCATTAGATTGAAAGTTAACCACAACAAAGAGATTTGATTTGCAGTGAAATCTGGACTCCGTATTAAGGCAATCGCACTCAGCAAAAGATAAACAGCAAAGTAAAGTCCTGTAGATACTATCAGGACGCGGCGTGTAGATGCAGCAATAAGATTGATAGTAAGGACAATGGGCCAAGCCATGGTCCAGAAAACCATAAGGCAGCGAAAGAAACTGAATTCGATACTACTAGCAACAAGCCACGCGAAACTCATTAAAAGCACAAATAGTACACCCGCTACACTATATACGGTCGTTGCATACCATAAACGTCGTGTAATCAGTTTATTTAGAGTTGAATCATCGTTTTGTGTGGATTGAACATCTGTAGATAGTGTAACGAATTCAAGTGAGGGGAGAGGTGAGGAGGGACTGGGAGTAGGTGATCTGGTAAGCGATTCGGATTGGACTACACTGGAAGCGTGCTTGCTCATAAATTCAAGCACTGCGCGCTTATATAACCATAGCAAAAGGAGCGAAAGTGGATAAGCGAGAATGGCAGCCAAAATAATGATAGTCGGTAGTTGGCCAGTCAATGCAAGAACAACTGGATCGGCGGCTTGTTCAGTTTCCATGTGAAATAATCCTTAGTGAGCTCTCCGTATTCCATATTATTAATCTTTGATTAAGCTGAACAAGCCTATTCCAGCTTTTTTCTTGTGGAATACATGAGAAAGTATTGCAATTTCATGAATCAGTAATATTGATTACTTGGAGGCGCAAAACCAATCTATTTTCAGCCGCCATGAATCGCCATTCAGAAGATTTTAGAGAATCTCGATAAATAATAGGCTATAACCAACGATACCAACTGGCAAGATTAGGTATTAGTCAACGGTAACGTTTTGGCAGTAATGAATATTGAACCATGCAGACATATAGCGACTCGTACCATTCAAGATAATGGATAAAACCTTTGAACAGGAAACGTCGATTAAGATAAATCATGTTAAGTATTCGTGCACATCCTTGGGTTAACCGCTTACAAACTTTTCTGCTGATTTGTTTGCTGCTGAGTATTTTTATTCTCGCTGGTTGGTTATTATTTGGCGAAGAAGGTTTGTGGTTAATTGCTTTGATCAGTGTGATCATCGTGTTGATAGAACCTGCATTAGGTTCGCGACTGACGCTGGTGCTCTACCGCGCCCGTCCAATTGCACGCCATGAAGCGCCAGAATTATGGCAAATCATCACGTTTCTCGCAGCACGCGCTGAATTGAACAATGTGCCAACGCTATACTATGTAGCAAGCCCCATGGTCAATGCATTTACTGTCGGTAGCCGGCGGCAGGCTGCTATCGCGCTTACTGATGGTTTGTTGCGTTATTTGTCGATACGTGAGCTTGCTGCTGTGCTGGCCCATGAAACGGCTCACGTCGCGAATGGTGATCTTTTAGTTATGGGTTTAGCAGATTATATTAGTCGTCTGACACGCATACTGGCGCTGGTTGGCCAGATACTGTTATTTTTTGCGCTACCTTCTGTTCTGCTCGGTTACGCGACAATCAACTGGGCTGTGCTGCTCCTGCTCCTTTTCTCCCCCCATCTGGTTTTGCTGTTGCAACTGGGGCTTTCGCGTGTGCGGGAATTTAACGCTGATCTGAAAGCGAGCAAGCTTACCGGAGATCCCGAAGCGCTAGCATTGGCACTTGCTAAGATCGAGCGAGTCAGCCAGTCTGGGCGTGCCTGGTTGTTTCCTGGGTGGGGCAATTCTCAACCTTCCTGGCTCAGAACACACCCCGCGACTGAGGAACGTATTAAGCGTTTACTATCACTTCGCGCTACCCCCAATATGCAGTGGCCTGCTCAACCTCTCCCCTACCACGGTGTGCTGGAATGGATTAACATTAAAACGTTCTGGCTCTTTTGTCCATATTTTGCAGATGTATTCATAGGGCGTAAGCCCCTTCAAAATCTTAAGCCGCTTTGCGAAGTTATAGTCCATCAGGAAGCTGTGCATATGGGTTTTCAGCTGGCTATGGGAGACGTAGTAGTATCGTTTCACCGTAGCTTCCTTGATGGTTCTGTTCATGCGCTCGACCTGTCCATTGGTCCAGGGATGATTGACTTTCGTCAATCGATGTTCGATACCATTCTCACTGCAGACGCGATCAAAAATAGGCATGAAGGCGTATTTATCGCAGGCGCGGTTGGTGAACTGGATACCGTTGTCGGTCAAGACAGTATGGATTCTGTAAGGGACGGCTTTAAGCAGGTTACATAAAAAATCCGCCGCGATCATCTTTGTGGAACGCTCATGCAGCTCGGTGTAAGCGTACTTTGCTGTGCGGTCAATGGCAACGAACAGATACAGCCTGCCTTCCTTACATCGCATGAGCAGGTGCGTTCTTCACCGCGCTGGTATTTTGGTGGTTTCTGGCATTAGCACTATGCAAAATTTACGCACCTGGCTGGAGAATGACATCGATCTCTTTTGTTTGTCCATCGCGCATGATGGTCAGCTGCACGATATCGCCCACGTTGAAATCATCTATCATTGCTAGCAACTTAGATACGGAATCTACCTGCTTACCTTGTATGGCTACGATCACATCCTTAGGAATGATGCCGCCATCTGGAGTTAAGGTTGCGCCTTTCAAGCCCGCTTTATCAGCCGCTGAATCAGGTTTTACACGGAACACGACTACCCCCTCAATATCCAGCATGGCTGTAATGCGTTCGTTGAGGCGTTCATCGACTTCAATGCCCAGTGTCGGGCGTATGTATTTACCCTTGGCAATGATTTGGGGTACCACGCGCATCACAGTGTCGACCGGCACGGCGAAACCGATACCAACAGATGCTCCACTTGGACTATAGATTGCTGTGTTAATGCCAATCAGGCGCCCCGCTGAATCCAGCAGAGGTCCACCCGAATTACCAGGGTTGATAGCTGCATCGGTCTGAATTAAATGTTGAATGGAGGTAGTACCGCTTTCGCTAGGGAGCGAGCGATCCAGTGCAGAGACAATACCAGTGGTCAGTGTCCAGTCGAGCCCAAAAGGATTGCCAATGGCAAAGACTTTTTGTCCAACTTTTAGATCATGACTGGTGCCTATTGGAACAGGAGGAGGGCGTTTAAAACCTATCCCGATTCTTAAGACTGCTATATCATGTGCTGCACTCACACCTACCAGCGCAGCTTTATAATCACGCCCATCAGCCAGCTTAATCGTTGCTTCACTGGCACCCTCGATCACATGGAAATTAGTAACGATATGACCAGCATCATCCCAGATAAAGCCCGAGCCTGTGCCTCTAGGAATGGCAAAAACATTGCGTGTCCAAATATCTTGAACTAGCCTGGCTGTTGAGATAAATACAACCGAGTCACGGGATTTTTCGAAAAGCTCAATAGATCGCACGTTCGTCTGTAGCAAGATCGCCGCGCGCCGTAACCGTGCGGACACTACTATATTTAGGTGTGAAAAGTGACTCGATCATGGGCAACGACCACCATAGCAGCATCAAAGTAATAATAGCCAACGTCAACGCTGTCAGTCGGCGCACAAAAGGATCAGGACTTGGAGGGCGAGGGGGGATGGAACGCATAGTGTTCTCTTAGTAATGAAAATTGTTTATGACTGAGATAAGACCTAGGACACCACATTTTAGTAAGAAAGTTTACAGCTGAACAGTAAAAATAATCTTGCAGAAATTGGGAAAACTATGGTTATACGATTAACTATAAGTCTCTGACCGTTGCTTTTCATTTTTTGATATATTGCGTAAATGAAGAACTGAGTCCTATCTAGCGATGTCTGTTTTGCTAGGTAGTTTTACTTTTTAAAATAGATTTTATAGACAGTACGCCATGCCATATTTGATTATGATCCCATTATTTGCCATCCTGACATTCCCAGCAGTACTTTATGCTGACAGCAGTAAGGAGGTGACGGGTTTGTGGTTAAGCAAAAAAAAGGACGTTGCCGTGCGATTGGAGTACTGCAATGAGGAGAGCTTGTGCGGTCACATTGCCTGGATCAGCCCTGAAGGCAGTGCAGAAAATCCGACACTATGTGGCACTAAAGTATTGTGGAATATGCGATCAAAAAAGGGTGATCCTACTGAATGGGTAGGAGGTACCCTTTACAAAGCGGATGAAGATAAACATTACAGTGCTAATTTACGTCTGGCAGATGCAAATACCATAGAACTGCGTGCCTATATTGGTATTCCGATGATTGGCAAGACTAAAAGACTGACCCGCACAACAGAAAACACGCATCCACCTTGTCATTTATCGGCTAAAGATTAAGATTATTATTCAATTCTTATCAAGCAGTAGCGT
>CAWFHT010000003.1:0-74970 GCA_963815685.1 uncultured beta proteobacterium | reverse complement strand
TGTCTTTAGCCAGGCATTCCATTGCTTTTGGATATTTTGGGCTGAATCGTTCAATACAATGATCAAATGCCTGGTAAGCTTGTTCTCGGGTACTGGCTTGGCAAATATCATACCAGGCTTGTTTGACCTTGGGTTGCATGGCTTTGGGTAGTTTTTCCAATACATTAGCCGTTTTATGTACCCAGCAGCGTTGCTGGTCCGTTTCTGGCCAGAGTTTGGCTACCGCTTTCCAGAATCCCAGCGCACCATCACCCACAGCCAATTTAGGTGCATTCTTAAGACCTCGTTGCTTCAAATCGATTAACACTTCCTCCCAGCTTGCCGCCGATTCACGATAACCATCAGATAGCGCTAATAACTCTTTACGTCCTGTTTCATCAGAGCCAACTATCACCAGAAAGCACAAGCGATCGTCCATGCGTACATTGCTGTAGACACCGTCAACCCAGACATAGACATAGCGTTTGTTACTCAGCTCGCGTCGACTCCAATTATAATAATCCCGCTCCCAGCCTTGCTTTAAACGACTGATCGTAGCTGCCGATAATCCTGGCGCAGCAGGCCCCAACAAATGCTTCAGCATTTCTGAAAAATCCCCGTTGAAATGCCTCGTAAATAAAGCCAGGGCAAAAATTCTTCAATATTTCTGGTACGCTTCAAGTAGGGTGGCACCAGGCTGCTGTTAAACTTGATGCCAGATTCAGAGCGATCCCGAACCTCGGGTACTTTGACCTCGATAGCTCCCAGCCTTGTTTGAATCGGACGTTCTGGCAGATAACCATTCCTGACCACTACCGGTTTTCCCTCATCAGTTTTTAAAGCACTATGTTGCTCAATAAAAGCAATTACCTCCGCTTCAATCGCTGCAGCCAACATCTTACGGGCGCCTGCGCGGAGAGCTTCCTGTAACGGATCATTTTGATCTGGTTTACTCAGGTTAAAATGATTACTATCTATCATAGCGGTGTGTCCCTTCTATTGGTGATAGATCTGCCGAGATCTTTACCAACAGGTTACACCGCTTCCTTCTCCTGTCATACACCAGAAATGATCATAGCTCGGCCTTCTGCAGAAATCACCGAAGAAGGAGTCGTCAACAAAATCTGAATACTTTTTTCAGAGCGATCGGAAGACTTCAATTTCTTCGCTAAACTGGTATTCTTCAGGCAGGTTATGGGCGAAGTGGATGAAAGTTGGAAGAAAATTTAAATCTGTTTGTAGCCTAAATCTAATACGATCTCTTTTATTCTTCCCAAATGAGCTGCCTTGATGCTCAATAAGATCTTCTATTAATTTGCAGTAATTCTTTTCCGTTACTCGGTCCAGAAAATCTTCGAGCCTACTCATCACGCGTGCCTCGTCATACGCTACTTGATTTCTAGCTGTCAGTCCTATTTTCCTGTCAGTTGCCAGTGCATCGAAGCATGCGCTTATGCAAATATCCAAATCTTCCCTACTAAGTTTTTTGTTATTTGCCATCTTTTTTATCCTTTTTAAATCGGATTCGAATGGTGTTAGAATATTTTGTAGAGCTATTAACAAAAGGTAAATAAAGTAATGTTTGCTGCTATATATGCTTTCGTTGCTGATTCGGATACATATACATAATATTGGCAGGATGTGAAGATTCTGACTAATAAATAAGCTTTCAAACAAGCGAATCTATGAGTCGCAATTGACCTTACACCACTTCTGTCGAACTATTACTAATGTATACCCATCGCACATGAAAATTCGGCACTCAGTTGCTACCGATGATTTGGAAGTAATCAGTTAATAGTGTGTGTAATTCTGCTGTGTAATGATCCGATGCTGTGAAAAAAGCTTGGCAAGTGCTTTTGAAAAGTGAGAAAGTTTCATAGTAGCGACTATACAGGATGTTCTTCTTGAAAAACTTCCCATAACGTTCAATCAAGTTCAGATTGGGTGCATAGGGCGGCAAAAACAGGAGTTTTATTTTTGAGTTGGTGAGATAGTCACTGAATGGCCTGCAGACTAACCGTATTCATCGCGCCATTAATATTCAAGCGTTGCCGTGCGGTATGACTGCGAATTCCGCGCTCCTGGCCGCGTTTGATCCATCCGTAACCGGCTACCGGATTATGATGGGGATGAGTGGCATCCATGAAATAAACAGGGTCTGCGGGTGCTTTGCTTGCCTTGAGTTCTTCCTAGCATGCCACAAAGGCACGTTGTTGCTCAGCATCAGCCTTACCCGGCACCAGCTTTGGCTTTTTATAGACATAGCCCATTCGGCATAATAATTGGGTTATGCCGCTTTCGCTGTAGCAGACATCCCAGCTTTGTTCAATATAATGCGCGCTTTCTTTGGCAGTCAAATACAGATTCTTATGTCAATGCTGATCCAATGCTTGGTCTGTGCAGCTCATTCAGAAAAGACTCGCTACCGCCAACCTCAAACTTCTGCAGCGCAGATAAGCCGCCCTTGCGATAACGCTTATAATGATGACGCACGGTTTCCCGGTCCATCATGAGCGCTTCAGCCACATGAGTAACCGGCCAACCTTTTCCTAACAGCTAGACGGTTTTTAGCCGGTCAGCATAACGCTTATCTGAGGTTTGACGATGCGCCACTTCTAAAGCGGCAATTTCTTGTGCCGTGAGCTGGTAACGTGATGACATAGCAAAATTCTAATATATTCATACCTATGCCGCTCTAACTTAAACCAATTTTTGATTCACGAGAAGTATAACTCTTATGGAGAATGCGACATGGAAACATCGCAGCAACACGGGCAAACAACACATCGGAAAAGATCGTCGTAGAACGTGACAATGGATGGAATCTGTCATTCATTGGCGAACTAACGCCAAAGCATCAAGTAGCGATAACCGCGCTATGGACTCTTCATGGTCAGCTGAAACGAGACGCTGGCTTAGTTATTTATTTGGCTAACGAGGAAGTTTGGCAGGAGTCTTTTGCGGTGCGTTGCACGTTGAATATCCCGCACGGTTTCTCAATACTACGGCTTTGATTATCCTTCTCGATCATCATCGCTCCTTTTTCATTATGGTTATCGATGAGCCAAAATATCTCCTATCTCTTAATCAATCAGGCTGGTTGTCTAAATTTGGCTGATATGATATAGCCATAAGCTCATGATTATTATGTTATAAATGTATGCATTTGCATTATTGATATGGCATTCTGGTTCTAATAACATAATCGCAAATAAAGCTGGATTATTAATTAGATCGGTGTTTGCCTTTGCTTTATGGCAAATTTCAGTCCGCTTTATTTTACTGATCTATTCGGCAAGCAATGTTTAAAGAAACCAATTGTTCATTAGGGTCACCCCTTATTTTTAAGGTTTCACTATAAATTTAGTGAGGTTGTTAAAACACTGTCTCGCTGGATGGACATTGTTGAGAAACACGATGTAATTTTACTTTTTATGAACTCTTTAATCCGATGAATTCCACCCATTAGAGGAGATAATCATGAGTGCTAGCAATGAACAACAAAAAGAATATGATGCACAGGGATATGATCAATCAGGATATGATCGAGAAGGATACGATCGAGAAGGAAAAGATCGGCAAGAAAATAATGATCATAAAGATGGTGGGTCTGGTGGCAAAGGATCTGACGCCCGTAAACATGATGATCATGAATCAGGTGGAATGAGTGGTGGGCCTGGTGGCCCTAGCGGTAAAGACCAATGTGGTAAAGACCAAGGCGGTAAAGACCATGGTGGTAAAGACCATGGCGGTAAAGACCAAGGCGGTAAAGACCATGGTGGTAATGACCAAGGCGGTAAAGACCAAGGCGGTAAAGACCAAGGTAGTAAAGACCAAGGTGGTAAAGATGGAAGACCAAGGCGGTAAAGACCAAGGCGGTAATGACCAAGGTGGTAAAGACCAAGGCGGTAAAGACCAAGGCGGTAAAGACCAAGGCGGTAATGACCAAGGTGGTAAAGACCAAGGCGGTAAAGACCATGGGGGTAAAGACCATGGTAGCAAACATAAACATGTCGATACACGTCCAGGTGAAGCTTGCCGTGGTGAAGAAGGTGCAGAAGATTTTGTCTTCCATGACAAGGGGCACTGGACAATTGATAACTATAATGGGCAGGAAGGAGATATGCTCGATTTCACCGAGTATGGTTTAACTCGTGAAGAGATAGCTAGTCATATTACGAATATAACAATTGAGGCTGATACCTTCATCGTCAACTTTGGCGACAATGTATCCATTACGCTGGTAGGTCAACCGCCTACCTGGGATAATGTTAATACTGGAGAAGGTTAATAGCGTATTAGAGAGGGGAGGTCTTTCCCCCTCTTGTCAATGTTGGAAATTTGGGGCCGGAGTAAAATAAATACAAAGTAACTTTGGCTCCATCAAAGTCCTTCTTGAATGTATCGAAAAGTCAAGCACATGGCTTGTTGCAGCATTAGCAGAAAGAGAATATTTTGAAGAGCTAATGGAGCTTGCAGAAAGCAAAAATTAAACAACAAGCCCGCCAGATCGTTAAAGGTCTAGCGGGTGTTTTTAACTTTTTACTGAAACTCAGAGCACTATCCGAAAAGAATAAAAAAAACCGTCGAACTGGAGAGAGCTCGACGGCCTACACGTCACAGAAAATTTCACATAGCATTGATTATAGATACTACATTGTGAAATATTTATAAAAACTCATACTTCAGAAAAAAGTAGGGCACATATAAAACCATTGCGCCAGAAAATAACCTTTCTGGCGCAATCTTGACGCCTTTCTAACTTCATTAATTTTGGTTATGTTTTTAATAAAGAAAGCAAGTGGCGGTACTTTAATCGTAAAACTGTAGAGATTGAAATAGCCCCCTGCCATTAAAAAACCGTTTTTATAATTTTGCACGTGCAAAAATTTAGGCTGAGGGCGATATTCTAGCAAAAAACTCCAAAGAGTTTGACTACCCTATCTGGGGGCTAGCCATTAATAAGAAGAAAACCCCACCGAACCCGCTAATAAATCCGGTGGGGTTTCAAATGACATTTGAGTCATGACACGTACTACATCAGTACTACATCATGAAATACTTTTAACGGCTCTTATTTATGAAACTTTAGGATAAAAAAGAGTAGGACTCATATAAAACCATTTTCGCCAGAATATAAACGCTCTAACTTTCTCTATGAATATCTATCTCCTAATGAAATAGATACAAGCTAATCCCATGCAATTCCGGCAGATGCAGGAGATTGATTGCATAATTCAAGAAACAGAGACATTTTTATTTATGTTAGACTTTTTGAATAAAAGCTAAAAATATTTTAAGAAGCGAGGTGCAATATGACTATATCGGTTTTTGATGCAGCGAAACGTCTATGCGAAAAATCCAAATGGTCTTTGACTAATCTTGAATTACAAAAATTGATTTATATTGCTCACATGTTTCACCTTGGCGAACAAGGCATTCCCTTAATAAAAGAGCAATTTGAAGCTTGGGATTACGGTCCCGTACAGCCCGATTTGTATCATCATATTAAAGTATTTGGCTCTTCACCGGTTAAGAGCATGTTTCATCGTGGCAAAGATATCCCGGAAGAAGGAACGGAAGCTAAGATATTAGATAAAGTTTTTAATCAACTTTCTAATAAAACGGCGAGCTGGCTTGTTGCTGTAACTCATTGGCAAGATGGGGCATGGGCAAAGCATTACGGTCCAGAATCATTTAATGAAACTATTTATAACGCAGATATTCAGAAAGAATATTGGGATAGGGAACAGAATGCAGCAGGAAGAAAACAAGTCTCATGAAAATTTAACAGATCTTCTTGTCGAAGTACCAACATTAAAAGATAGCCAAATTGATGCTCTGCAGAAGAAATTGGACTATGAACGTGATGCACGAAGGGAAGAGCGATTTATTTATATTGTTGTTTTAGTAATTTTGCTAGATATAGTTTTTTTCAGCATTATGCCTAGTTTTGGCGGTCCCATTGCTCTGCTTATATTAGAACTTCTCATTTTAATTCCTCTTGCAAAACGTATGGGAATGGAGGAAATTGCTACGATTCTCGATAATGTCTTGAATAGGGTAGCGGGAAACTCTAAAGACAGAGATTTATAAATCAAAAAGTAATTTAATCTCTGCGGGTCTAATTCCTCTTCCCTTGGGTCGATAGCTGGTTGAAAACCAGCAGATATTGTAAGGCGTAGTTAATACCTCCGCTGTTTACCCCGCTGTTTGCGGAGAGGGGCTTTATTTTATCTCCCTTAAATAAACATTTTAGCGTAATCCTAGGGTCTGTTGACGTTTTGAGATAAGTATTTCATAAATAAAAGCAAACTCGTAATATTGAGGTTCTCACACCAAATAAGACGAGTTTGCGATGCCCCGATTGATGCTCAAAGATGAGTTCTGGCCGAAGCTAGAGAAGATTCTGCTTCAAGAAGCGATTTATAACAAGCGCAATCTACGCATGACGGTAGAAGGCGTGCTATACAGAATGCGAGTTGGTTGTCCGTGGCGAGACTTAGCCTTAAGCGTTTGGATGCTGGAATTCCATCTACAAAAGATTCAATGCCTGGTCATTGAGTAAACAAGTGGCGCAGGATTTTCAAGGCACTGATGATTGATCCGGATTGGGAGTGGGGATTTTTTGATGGCAGCGATGTTAAAGCACATCAGCATAGTGCAGGCGCGGTAGGTCAAGAAGCCCAAGCCATCGGGAAAAGCCGTGCGGGCAACACGACGAAGATCCATCTGGCGGTTGATAGTTGTGGTTTGCCGGTTGAGTTTGAGATTACCGGTGGAGAAGTGAATGATTGCTCTGTAGCACCGGAGCTGATTGCCAAATTACCTGATGCGCAAGCGATGGTAGCGGATAAGGGCTATGACAGTGAGTGTATACGTGAACAGATAGTAAAGAAGGGAGCCAAGGCTGTGATCCTAGGAAAGCGCAATTCGTTGAAGGGTAACGCAGATATGGATTGGGGCTTGTATAGATATCGGCATTTGGTGGAAAACACCTTTGCTCGCCTAAAGCAGTATCGGGCAGTAGCCACGCGATATGACAAACTAAAAAGAAATTACGAAAGTATGGTAGCCATCGCGTGTGGATATCTCTGGCTACCTATGTGAAATGTCAACAGACCCTAGCGTATTTTAGCTTATTAAGCTTTACCAGGTACGGAGCTATGATCATTTCTGGTGTATGACAGGAGAAGGAAGCGGTGTAACCTGTTGGTAAAGATCTCGGCAGATCAATCACCAATAGAAGGGGCACATCGCTATGATAGATAGTAATCATTTTAACCTGAGTAAACCAGATCAAAATGATCCGTTACAGTAAGTTCTCCGCGCAGGCGCCCGTAAGATGTTGGCTGCAGCGATTGAAGCGGAGGTAATTGCTTTTATTGAGCAACATAGTGCTTTAAAAACTGATGAGGGAAAACCGGCAGTGGTCAGGAATGGTTATTCTAATTAGCGTTACAAAGTGAATTAATTATCCAATCCCATCCGGCGATTGATTTCACTGCATCCGTAGTTTCCTCCATATGTCGAAGTGCATCAACCAAATGAGATTCGAGCGCGCCGATGCTGTCAAATACACGGTTATGAAAGTTCTTTTCGCGCAACTCATCCCACAGGTGCTCGACTGGATTGAGTTCAGGTGAATAAGGTGGCAGTAGCAGCAAGCGAAGATTCTCAGCTAACGTCAGCGAATGGCTGCGATGCCAGCCAGCACCGTCCATCACCATAACGATATTCTCATTGGGGTAGCGCCTGGCGATTTCATCAAGAAAGATTTGCATGCACTCAGTGTTGACATCGGTAATACCAAGCTGTCAAACTTTCCGTCCAGCGGACAGACTGTCGCATAAGCGTAGGTGTACTCGCAGGTAAGCATAGCCTTGACTAGCGGACGCACTGGACGAGGCGCCCATGCGCGACGGCAGTCGCTGATGCGGCCAAATCGTGCTTCGTCTTGAAACATCAGCCGCATGGGGCGAGGCACAGCAAACTCTGTTATCGCTTGACCCGGCACCCCGGGGAGTTTTTTTTCCAGTCTTCCCGGACTAAGAGATCTCCTTTCGGGTGGGTGGTATCGGGCGCAATCTTACGCCAACCATGGCGCGCAAGCATTCGGTATATGGCCGAAAGCGAAAGCGGGACACCCATCTTCTGGCGCAACTTATCGGCAAACGGCGGAACCACCAATACTCCACCAACGCCGGCACTGTCAAATACCTCCTGCAACAGCACGCTCTCTTCTTCAAGCGATCGGTTCGCCCGATTACGCAGATTACGCTTGGCAACGGGCGCAGCCATTCTTCCAGTGGCTCGCTTGCAGTAATTTGTACGCAGTGTGCAGGTCTTGCCTTTTGATCGACCAATAGCAATGGCCGTCTGCTCCAGACTCAGACCCGATTCGAGTGGCAGCAGTAAAGCCTGTGCGCTACGCAGTTCATCGGCTGTTTTAGCGATCCGTACCGCATTTCGGGCCAATTCAAGATGCTCTTCACCACTTGCTGGTCTTGCCATAATTGTCATCCATTTACGTGAGTCTGGATGGCTTATTATTACATATTATAACGCGAAATGGAATTAGGTTACTTGGATAACGCTATTTACGCTTTTTGTTGATTCATGATACCGCCTGTTTATAGCAAAAATTGCTACATTAACGCCAGAATTCAAGATTTCCAAACAGTTTCTAAGGCTACTGTTCATGGCCTGCGAAGCTCATTTCGTGATTGGTGTGGCGACAATACTAATTTCACAAGGGAAGTTTGTGAAGCGGCATTAGTTCATGCAGTAGAGAATCAAATTGAAGCGGCCTATAGAAGAAGTGATTTATTTGAAAAGCGTCGTAATTTGATGATGCAATGGGAAAAATATTTATATGGTTAGAAATTCCAGTAAATTGAAGGGATTTCCTATTTACTCAGTAAGCCATTGAAATTGCAACTCGACTGAGCGCTAACCAACGCGTTGAGGAGGCTCAGCGCTGGTTCCATTATATCCTTGACCCAATGGATACCTCGTATTTTCCTGCACCTGAGACCTGAGCGCTATAGCAGATCCCATATAAAACGATTTAAATTTCATAAGCGGCAAAGAGCTGCTCGACGGAACAACCTTCTCTTTTTCTGATGGCTTTGGCCTGAGCCCATTTTGGTTCAATATCATTAAAGTCTGGAGAATAAGACGGTGAATATTCAAGCGTATGCCCGGCATTGGCAATGGCGGTTTTGATATCCTGCCGTTTGTGGAAGGTCGCGTTGTCCATGACAATCACGCAAGCGGACAGGAGCTTGGGCAAAAGGTCCTGCGTCACCCACGCATAGAAGATGTCGGCGTTGATATTGGCGGTAAACAGGCCCACGGTCAGGAGCGTCCCTTTGATCAGAGCACCGATGACATTGGTTCGGCCTCTTGCATGCCAATCTTTTACACCATGGCAGCGTTGACCCACAGGCGCATAGCCATGCGTACGCGGCATGTCATGCGCAAAGCCGCTTTCATCAAGGTAAACGATGACGCGGCCTGCGCGCTCATAGCCTTCAATTTTCTGCCGGAAGATGCGCCGCTCTGCTTCGCTGGCCTTTGGATGACGCAGGCTTTTTTTTATAAGTCACACCCAGACGCTTTAAAGCGTGATTGATGCCCTGGGTGCTGACGCCAAGCCGTTTGGCGCGCTCGTACTGATACGCGTCTGGATGGTCTTTGACGTCCTGCGCCAACATCTCCATGTCGATCTTGGTTGAAGGCTTGTTGCGGTTTGTCCTGGGATCGGGAGTTTTGATCCAGCGCGTCACGCTGGCTACACCTACGCAAAAACGCTGCGCCACTTGCGCGATGGTAAGGCCCTCCTTCTCTCGAACGGATAATACCTTACGGCGAAATAATACTGGATATGTCATCCACAAATTATAATCAATTTATATGAGACTTGTTATATTGGCGCATGGGTAAGTTTTTTGCGAATGCAAAATCTAAGCCTATTCAAGAGCTTGTGCACATCCCGGCGACGCCGGATAGCCAGCTTAGTCCACCCGATCAGAAGTCCAAAGAAGACTTTCGTCGGCAGAGTCAAGCATGGGAGAGGGATCCTTTTAATTCGCACCTTATTGCCCGTATGCGTATTTCGGCCTACCAGTAAATGGTGGAGAACAAGAGTTTGTCGAGGAAAATCTCATCATGAGCTGGTGCTCGCTCCAGGTGATGGATTCGATGGAGAGGGGCCACTCGCTGCTCCTCTGCGGAGCAATGATCTCCGGGTACGCCGGCGTGAGATTGGTATCTTCCTTCATACTGATTGCCTTCTTATTCCAGATTGACTACTGGATAATTTATGAACCAGGGGATCGCTTAAGCCGAGTCGGTATAGCGCAGTTCTATCCGCTCCCGAATGCGCGCGCGGCTTTCGTGGGGCGGTATATTAAGGCGCTCGATTTGTGAAATCTCTTGCGACAATTCGTCGTCCTTGATGGCGTCGCGTATCCAGCGCGAGTAATCACCTTGATGCAGATGGTACATCCAGGTCTCGTCATCCACACCTTCGGCCGATTGCAGGAAGAGAGACAAGTTTTGAGCCCGCAAATTTAGTTTTCCATTTGGACCTCGAAAGTAGAAACTCCGTTCCGGGGGCAATTCCCCTGCCAAATACTTGCGTACGTGGCGTTTACGCTCGCCCTGCGGCGGAATCGATTCGAATACGAACGGCGGCGCATCCGAGTTCAGCCACCAGGCTACCGCCTCTCCGGCCTCAGGATGGCGCGGCGGGTCGGCCGGTATCGGACGATCCAAGGCTTGGGCGAGAGAACGCAGCGTTTCCTCTGGCGTTTGGCCGATGGCAATTAGTAATTGAACGAAAGACAAAGCCGCGCCCGCGACATGGTCAGGATGGACCGTAATCATCATAAGACCAGTCAGCGCTTGCGGCAACGTCACACTAACTGGACTCCACGAGGTGGGCAGCAGATGGTGGGTCTCGTCGATTACCAGCCAGTGCGGGCGTCCGGTGCGTGCGCGCAGGGACACAAGCGCCGACAGCAGTTTTTCAAAATAAGCCGGGCGGTCTTCCAGAGCAATACCCAGCAGGTTGACAACCACATTCTGGCTCGGCTGTTCCAATAATTTGAGTACTTCATCAAGAACTGGCGGTTGCCGACTATCGCCTAGTGAAACCGTCCCCTGCAACTGCTGATAGTCACCCTCCGGATCGACAATGCAAAATTGATACGCTTGCTCTCGCAAACGTTCCATAAAACTGGTCGCAAAAGTGGATTTCCCACTGCCCGATGGCCCAGCCAGCAAGATCGTAGTGGCATACGAATCAATGCTCACCACTTCGTCGTCACGCTTGCCTAAAGCGATCTGATGGCGTACTTGGCTCGGGGTCAAGCTGCGCAGGTCATCAGCAAGCAATTGCTTGATCAGCTCCACCACTCCCGCGCCATGATCGCGCGTGGTCACCCAATCAACCCGCGCTTTCAAGCTTAGCAACGCATTGTCGACCGCAACCGCGCACTCGCTTACGCGCAAAAAAGCATGGTCGTTCTCCGCATCACCGACACTCACCACATTGTGGGGCGACAGTCCCAGCTCGTCCAACGCCGCGAGCAACCCACTAGCCTTGTTAACTCCAGTCGGCAACACCATCACAGCTCCTTTGTTGAAGATAACCTCTAGCTCGAGACCGAGATCGCGGATAGTTTCAAGGACTGTAGTCTCGTGTGGCTCCCACGTTGCAACGATCACTTGCCCTACGGAGAGCGGTGTCACCTTGCGGGCTTGTAGCTCCGCAATGAATTCTGAGGGTGGCGACGGGGCGAGCGCAATCGCTTCACGCGACTCAGGACGGTACAAGAGCGCACCGTTTTCAGCGACGACGCGCGTAAACAGATCGATTCGAGGAAATACACGCATCAGATCGTCGAGTTCGCGCCCGGTGACCAGGATAAGTGAGCGGCCAGAGTTCCGCGTGTGCTCCAACGCCGCGATGGTCTGCTCGTCCACTTTCCCATGCAATGCAATAGTGCCGTCGTAATCGCAGGCAAGCGCGTAATAGCGCATCGGCCATTCTCCTGTATGGAGTATAGGAAAAATAAACGCCTTTTTGATAATGGAGGAATGTACTGGAAGTTAGATTTACTGTCAAACACATGTGTGGAACACGGAGCACCATAGTATGGGACTTACATGCTAATCCCGGAAACCAAATCTTGCATGATCCTTTAATCCTGATTTAAAAGTGTTGCCAAGTTTAGTTGAGAAGATGGAAAAGAATTTTAAAATAAAAAATGGGTCTTAGGAAGTTAAGCACTTACAAAAGTGTGTTAACTTACTGAGATGAATATTAAAAATAGATATTATTTCCGTTCTCGAATCAGAGAAGCAAAATTTAGGCAATTTATTCGCTGTTTTTCGCTGGATTTTACAGCTACTAGTACAACCCAATTGACCGGTATTTCTGTCCGATCTGTCAATGCCATTTACTTTAAGGTACGATAGCGAATTGCCCAGAGCTGTGAACTCGAATCGCTTCTGCAATGAAATTCTCAAATTATTACCGTTTAGAATTGCTTTAACTTCCTAAGACCCTTTTGTATAGCTGCAAGTGTCAGTTATAGAGCGCTACCAAACATCCATTGTTTGTGGGTGGGATACCTTGAAATTATTGAGTGGTATATCATTCTGAGCAACTCAAACAAAAGTTCTTCATTCAACAAAATACACAGAATGGTTCAATTTAGATTTTGTATTATTTCAATGCTTCTTCTGCTATTTTTTTTCACTATTGCTTCAGTACAATCCAGCGGAATGGAAAGCGAAGACGTTAAGCAATTCGAATTCGCGCTGATTGGCGATGTGCCCTATGCTAACGTGGATTTCCGCAAGTTTGATAATCTGATTAAGGAAATCAATGCTGATCAAAAGCTAGAGTGGGTGCTGCATGCAGGAGATATTAAAACAGGCTTATCACCTTGTTCAGATGAGCTGCTTCGCGATCGCCTAGAACGCTTTCAGCAATTCCAGCTTCCTTTTATCTTGACGCCTGGCGATAATGAATGGACAGATTGCCACCGTTTCACTGCGGGTTCATATCAACCTCTCGAAAGACTCGCTTATTTACGAAAACTCTTTTATCCTCAGCCCGGTATAAGTCTGGGACAGAGAACGATGAGTGTCACTACCCAGGCGAGTGATCCAGATTTTTTGGAATTCGTAGAAAATATACGTTGGAAGAAGAATCGCGTCATATTTGCCACATTACATATCGTTGGCAGTAATAATGGATTGCTGCCTTTTTCAGCGCGCACTCAAGCGGATGACAACGAAGTCAAGCGACGTATCAATGCTGCCCTTTCTTGGATAAAACAAACTTTCACCGAAGCCAAGGAAAGTAATGCCCGCGGTGTATTCTTACTTTTTCAGGCGAACCCAAGATTTGAATTAGCTAAAGGTAATGACAAGCGGCTTGGTTTTGAGGAAATTCTTAACGTTTTTGAACAAGAATCAGTGGAATTTGGCAAACCCGTCATTCTCGCGCATGGTGATTCGCATCACTTTCGCTTAGATAAACCTTTATTCAGCAGTGCGGCGGGTAGGAAGCGCATAGAAAATGTCACTCGCGTAGAAACGTTCGGTGACAGGGATATCAATTGGGTGCGAGTAGTGGTTGACCCCGATTCATCAAAAGTTTTTACTATCCATAAGCAGATAGTCGAGAAGAACTGACCAACTTATGCTTTTAATCCGTTTTCGATCAGCAGAGGACATTTCGTAATAATCCACGAGAATCTCGGTTTATTTTCTGTGAGAATGGGTAGTAGAACAGAATTAACCGATGAGCAATGAGGAGTTTTATACCGAATCTTGTTGCTTCAAGAGCGAGTTTATGTCGGAGGCATCGAAATATCCGTTGTTTTTTGAATGCAGTATTGTAGATTTTACGTGGTGGCGCACAATGGTGTTTGTTGCCATAAACATTGGGCAAATGGAATTCAGTTTTTAAACGCTTACCCCTGGTGCAAGTATGAAGTCTGGCAGTTTCTACACGCAGGTTGCAGTCAATATCCGGACAGGCAACAAATTCTGATTGATAGTACGATTATCCGTGCACATGCCTGTGCTGCTGGAGCGGCAAACAGTTCAGCGCAGGCAGGGTCCTGGGATGCTCGCAAGGCGGCTTCATCACTATAAAATTCACGCTATGACAGATGCGCCAGGCAACCCGCTGGATTTTATCCTGTCCGGCGGATAAGCCAGCGAGATCGGGCAAGCTGAGAATTTGTTGGCTCTGACGGCAGAAGGTGCGGCTGCCCTAGTGGGTGATAAAAGTTATGATAGCGATGGTTTTATTCAAACGTTCACTGAAAAAAGCATTAAAACCTGTCATTCCACCTCGCAGCAATCGAATCAATGCAAGAGATTACGATTGTTCGTTTATAAAAATGGAGCGATATCCAATTCCGGAGATCATGATTTTGGACATGTCAGATAAAATATAAACTATTATATCTAAATAGCACTGTGAAAAAAATATGACTAAATTCAAATTACTGGATTTGTCAGCTTTGGCGAGTTCATATTATCCAAGAGTTATCTGACTCACCCATATTAACCGCGCCTTTCACTTGATGCTGAACATATCAGATTAGTAATTGAATTGGCATTTTTATTCCGCGTTTGTGGTGAATGTAATACGCTTCAGTGGTACTTTTTACTCTTTCATTGTTAATGACATACGGCAGTCAAAGCTGCCGTCACGTGATCAAATTAGGCAGGTGTCGGTAATGATGCCAGGGTAAATAGATCGATCAACAAACCAGGAGCATTTTTATGAACATACAGCCTTTCACTTTAGCAATTGCTATCATCGCCACAATTCTTGCACCATCTGTTATCGCAGGTACGTCTTCGCCGGTTACCAAACATTTTGATATGTGTGATGCATCCGCAGCGGTCCCTGTGGGATCGGATCTGTTTATTGTCGCCAACGACGAAGACAACATACTGAGGATCTATAAGAGGGATGAGCCCGGTGAACCGATATATTCGCAGGATCTTTCTTCATTTCTGGAAATCGATCCAAAGCACCCAGAAGTCGATATCGAGGGAGCTACTCTTATCAAGGATCGCATCTACTGGATCGCCTCGCACGGTGCAAACAAAGATGGCAAGGAGCGCCTTAACCGTCATCGTTTTTTTGCGACAGAAAGCGAAATTATCGACGGTAAGTTCTATTTGAAACCTATTGGCAAACCTTTTCTTGGATTAACTAAAACTCTCGAAGATTTCGCAGAACTAAAGCGCTACAATCTTGGAAAGGCTGCCAAAAATGCTCCAGAATCCGTGCATGGACTCAACATAGAAGGACTAACAAGCACCCCACAAGGCAATTTGTTAATTGGATTCCGTAATCCTATTCCAGGCGGAAAGGCGCTGCTGGTTCCACTGGAAAATCCGCAAGAAGTCATTGCTGGAGATGAACAACCAAAGTTAGGTAAACCGATTTTCCTGGCGTTGGGTGGTTTAGGCATACGCAGTATTGAATATTCGGATATCAAAGGCGCGTACTTCATTATCGCAGGTCCGTATGATGATAATGGCGATTTCCAATTTTATCAATGGTCCGGTAATTCATCCGAGTCACCCGGATTAATCAATAAGATTGATTTTCAGGGGATGCATCCAGAGGCGTTGGTTGTTTATCCAAAGGAAAAAAACAGAATCCAGATTCTTAGTGATGATGGATCGAAATCGATAAAAGGTCAGAATTGTAAAGATTTGGCTCAGTCTCAGAAAAAAGTCTTTCGCAGTATTTGGGTAAACATAGAACCATGAGGAAACGTTCTATTAAGATTCTTTGGGGTAGTTCTTAATTTGTAGAAATTCCCTTATGGAGAAAAACTCACTTGCATTTAGTAAGCGCTCACCAATGAAGGCGTCTCAGTAGCGATATTTTCTTTTTCTGATGGGATTGCATACGCTGCAAGATGTCATCCAATGACTGGATAGCCTCGATAATATGCGGCCCTTTATTCAGCATAACGCATTCGGCACGCACACCCATCGCCGCATCGGTAATTTCGGCACGGCTGGGCTTTCCGATCTTGGATAATCCCTCGAGTACTTGCGTAGCCCATATCACTGGCAAACGTGCCGCCTCGGCTAACCAGAGAATTTCTTCTTGCAACTCTGCCAATCTTTCATAGCCGCATTCTACCGCCAAATCGCCGCGAGCAATCATGATTCCCACGGTTGGAGAATGCAGCAATGAGAATAATAGCTCTGGCAATTTTTCGAACGCTTCACGTGTTTCGATTTTCAGTACGATACCAAGTTTTTCAGCATCAAGGCGTTTTAGATGCTTTTGCAATAATTTGATGTCCGCGGGATTCCGAACGAATGAGAGTCCGACCATATCTGCATGTTGCACGATAAATTCCAGATACTTGATATCCTGTGCCGTTAGGCCACTCAACTCAAGGTGACTGTCCGGCAGGTTGATGCCTTTATTCGCTAAAAGTTTCTCTCCGCCTTCGCGGGCCTGCGTAATTTCAACTACTAATTTATTTTTGCTGACACTGCGGATTACGCCGCCGATTCTACCATCATCGATCAGGATACGTTCGCCTGGCTGGATGTTTAAAAATACTTCTGGCAGGGAACAGGCAATACTGGCCGCGCGCAGTAACCGTCCACTAACATCGAATTGGGCCGGCATACCCGGTAAGGGTTCAGACGTGATATTCAGATTGTCTCCAATATGGAGACGGATCAATCCGGGTACTGAAGGCAACGCCCCGACAATGCCGGTGCACTTCGCCCAGTGTGGATGCCCGGACAAGGGTACCCGCAGGAGATTTAGTTCTATGCCAGGGGTAATATAGGCGGTTTGACTGGATTCGCACCAAAAGCCCGTCCCGATTTGGTCAACCAGTTTCAGTATGTGGGAGGATCCCCTCGCGTCAGTAAATTTAATGATATCGCGTGATGTCACTTTTGCCAGCCAATCTCCTTGTACAGGCAAGCAAGCATCCGCAGGAGCCGGGCTTGGAGAAGAATCACTTTCTGGATGCAGCCATATTCGTGCAGGTACAATCATGTTGCCATACACATCTCGCTGCGGTTTCCATCTGAGTACAGCAGGACCAGGAGCAATTTCTCCGGTGCGCAGCCTGGGTCCACCTAAATCCATTAAGATACGGCAATGCCTGCCGGTTTCACGGCGTGCCAGATTGACTTGCTCAATCATACGCGCCCATATTTCAGGTGTGTCATGCGCACAATTGATTCGGGCGCAATCCATGCCATGGATGAGCATGTTCTTTACCAATGAATAATCATTAGCTGCTTCGCATGGCATCGTGACCATGATTCGGACCCAGCGATGCGAGGAAGGTTTACCAAATAAATGATTGGTATTGCTTTCCAGCTGCGCCGCACCCGCTGCCTCTGGGGGTGATATGTTGTCAGCCGATTTTCTTCCTAATGCGCAGCTCAGAAGGTCAATAATGGCATTGAGGTTGGCGATGACGTGCGATTCCATACGCCCTAACGAGGAAAGACCTACTATCGATAATCTTTCTTGCAGCGACCTTATATCCCGTCGCCTCAGGCCCAGGTAGTGAATCAGATTAATAGTGCTGGATAGATGAAGTGGATTTACTTGCTGTAGCGTTGTCTGAGAAGAGTGTTCAAGCTCCAATAGTTCACTTCGTAGCTCTTCCAGCTCATGCAGCAAGCTGGCATAAGGATGCTGCTCTTCAGATCTGGGTGAATTTGTTTGTTGTTTTAGCTCAATCACAACAATTTTCGGACATTCGATAAGTGATTAAATGAATTATAACAAAGTGAAATTATATAAAAATGACGGTTCTATGTGAAATACCGTGGGTAAGTAAACCGAAGTTTTCCACATAAGAAATAAATCATATTGATGAAGTTGTTAATATTCCGGTAGCCTCTGGCACGCCGTTTAGCAAGCTGAATCTTGTTATTGATGCCCTCAAGAATGCCGTTGGTCAGACGGGATTCAACAAAGTGAATAATCCCGTTCCAATGAGAGATGACAGTGTTAGCAAAAGTCTGGAAAGCTGGGATTCTTGCTTGCTTGACTTCATCGCACCACTGGGTAAGAAAAGCGTGTGCACTGTGTTTATCTGGCATGTTCCACAGATCATTGAACAGTATTTTGAGGCGGTAGGCCTCCCCCAAAGTAGGGTAGAGGCGAATCATATTGGTTAATTGTTGCTGTTGTGTTTCTGAGAGCGACTGAGGGTTTTTTAGAAAAGTGTATTTGTGACCTTTAAGCGCATCGTGTTCCTTGCGTTCAGCTTTGCGTACCGCATCCATTGCTTGATTGAGTAGTTTGACGATATGAAAACGATCGAAGGTAATCTGTGCACAAGGGAAAGTATCTTTGACGCCGGCAATGAAAGCGGGCGATAGATCCATGCTGATCTGCTGAATTTGCTCTGCCTGTGCCCCTTTTGATTGCAAATGCCTGCCAATGGCTTGAACGGCTTGTTTACCTTTTCCTTCATTCACATAAATCACACGTTCACTTTCCATATCAACACCTACCGTAACATAGTTATGCCCTTTGCGCGTTGACGTTTCATCAATACCCAACTGGCTAATAGCAGAAGGATCATCTGCATGCAGCGCTTTGCCTACCCAATGGGTGAATATCGTCCAGATGCGTTGCGGATTGACTTGCATTAGCTCAGCTACACGATTGACCGGCATTTCCCGTTCAATCATGGCCAAAGCCAAGGCTTCAAACAACAAAGTAAAACCACTATTGGCGCGTGCCCACGGCACCGCTACATTAACTACATTGCCTGACGATGTTTTAATGCGAGGAACCGCACAATGCAAATAACAAGTATGCTCAAAGAAGTTAAGGTGTTGCCATGCCCGTTCCACCGTGTCATAAACACCGCAAAGATTTCCTGCCTCATCTGCAAATCGAGCACCTACAGCAAAACCAATTTGTAGATGTAATTCTTTTCGCTTTGATTCATCATGAACAAATTTTACTTCTTTAACTTCCCAAGGAGGCTGAAGGCCTAAAGCCAGACTAAACAAGGTTTCACTATTCATTACCGAATAATGCCATACCCACTAAAATTCATATAGAGCCAAAATGACGAATCACAAGCTTACTCATGCTTATATGAAAGTTCTCGTCTTGTGGATTGTTTGGATTATGTCGTATTGTCTGCTGGAACTGGCTTATTTCTCAATAGACTAAAGTAAGCATGTGGTTCGCGTGATATTTTGGCTTATATCTATTAATACCAGATAATCAGGGTATCTACTTTATCCAGCTGGACTATATAGTTGCTTTCACATTCTTCTTTCTTGGATGGAGTATGATGTGCAAGGATGAATTTTGAGCTGTACGAAAGATTAAATTCCAGGTAACTGGTGCGCAATTCGCTGCTCATTGTTTCTGATTGTGCAAACGCAATCTAGCCATTATTTGCGCAAATCCACTGGCGGGTAATGCAAGTACACCAAAAAAAATTAATCCTAAAGGTAATAAACCAAAGCTGGAACTTGACATCATCAGCATGCCCGCTTGTGCGAACATTATAGAAAATCCCCATTGCCAAGGATTTTTAGGAAACAAGTAACCGAGCCATCCTGCTAATATAATCGAAAGTGGATACGTGACAATCCAATAGGATGGTTCATCCCAAGCTTCAATTTTCCCGCTTATAGCTGCCGTTGCCTGCCATAAGACAGCACCACCGGTAATTGCAACTATGTATGCATAACTTACTGCTTTGTCGTTCATGGTGAATTCCTGCTGGATAAACAGGTTAAGAGCGGCAAGTATCAAAGTTATTTGAATAATTGAAAATGCTGTAGTTCTATTTTTTTAATCTCTGCGGGTTCAACTCCCCGCTCCTTTGGGCGAAGCTGATTGATAATCAGAGGATTGAAAAGAGCAGTTAATACCCCGCTGCTTGCGGGGGTAATTTATTGAAACGCCTCCCATTGTGCTTGATCGGCTGCTAGCTGGGTATTTCCAGGATTCCTACGGGTGCGTCATCATTCAATCGGCGCAGCTCCCGCCAGTTGGCTGAAACTGAGGGATAGACGGGTATGCGGGCAGGGCAGGTGAGGGTGTAGAATTCGCTGACATGGTCTAAATCATTGGCGATGGTTTTAAAAAGCCAAAGATACGCATCATCAGTTCACTCGAGCGGATACGTGGATTAGCAAGACTGTGTTCTGCGAATTCTGCCCGGGTTGTAACACTCACCCAATTCGTTCACAGCCAGCAAGTCATCCAGAATACGGCGGTTACGCATTTTTTGTTCTTTGTGTGGTGTCAAGGTATCATCACTGACATAGATATCAGCGCGTTTGTGAACTAACCCTAAATGAATGGCATATTTTTCCAGGTCTTTTACATGCACTATTTTATGAACCAACAAAAAATGGAAGCAGCGTTCTTCGAATAATCTAAGCGCTGGGGCGTGGCACAGAGCCCATTTATATTCTGAGAAAAATGAGCTTGCGCATTTCGATAAGACGAATCAACAGGCTCTAGCAAAACCTCGTTTTGGTGTAACCACATATTTAACGTATATGCTTTAACACATTCTTCGATGAGAGTAGTCAGTGATTAAGCTCGTTTAAAGCGTTATTTTCGAAGAAAAATCAATATGAGGTTTCTTTTATGATCCGCCCGTAATTCTTTATTCCTACATCTTAATTGAGTGAGACACTATGATCCTGCGATCTCGTTTATTGTTTAGCATTCTGATTAGTATTGTCTTAAGCAGCCTACTACTACCTGTTCATGCGGATAGTTATAAACCCACTGGCATAGATTCCATTTTGTATTTTCAGGCTGCCATTAAGGACGCTGAATACTGTTCTATGACTGTTAAAAATGGCGAATTGGTTACCATCAATAGCAGCACCGGCAAAGTGCTAAGCAACGCTGCTATGACTTGCCCTGACTTGTTTTCCTGGAAGCTCTTTGCTGACGTGATTCAGGCTAAATTCTGGTCAAACTGGGCTGACGAAAATGATAACTGGCCAGCGAGTCCTTATGCACTTTGTCAGCCTGGCCAAGCACCTGGTAAAGATGCTTGTTGTCAGCCTGGGTCATCGAGCAATGATCCTACCCATTGCCCAGTTTATCCAGGCACACAACACGCTACCAAACTCAAAGTTTTGACTGAGGCTTTAAGTGAAGAAGCACAAAGGCTGGCGCGTGAGCCTGCCTTGCTGCGTCGTACCCGCCTGCCATTCCATGACACGCTTAATCCCCTTAGTCGCATGGCTAAACCACAGTCTTTGAAGAATGCTGCCGAAATATCAGTACCTTCCTGTTCTGCGGTACCGATTGATGGTAAGACCATGGATCTGACAGCAGATATCATCAAGAAATTTAACCCATCTGATGCAGAAAGTACTGGTCGAGTCATTCGTCAGACTAATGCTGAACTGACCGTCCGCAACAAGGTATTTCACGACTATCTGTTCACCAATAATTTGTATAACGCTGATGGTGTGATAGATATATTCAAGGTCAATCAGAAAAATTTGCAAACAGAAGCGCCTTACCATCGTGCCAATCATTCTTCTTTAAGTGGAAAACCGGGTGTGTTATCCCGTGTGGATTTGCCGCCGGATGCCATCATGATCAAGAGCAATTGGCTGCACCATGATCTTGCTATTGCTCTGGGATTGCCGGAAGATCCCAAGCAGTACATCAGCAAATTGCTGCAGACACAGATCGACTTGCAAGCGCTGGGTATAAGCAAATCACCGCTCACTTGCAATTTGGAAGGCATTCATCATCTAGTGGCATTCCATATTTCCTCTAAAGATATACCTAATTGGGTATGGACTACCTTCGAGCATATTAGCCTGCCAGGCCGCTGCGATATTGCCGGCTGCAATGATGCTTACGGCTATGCAAGCAGCGACAAGAATCGCCCAGCTGGTACTGCAGACAATTATGTCAAACCAAATCAACATAGCGATCAGTTGAACTCGCCCAGTATCGTATTCAATCCGGACAAAGGTTATCCGCTGGAAATGATTCGTCCGGAATGGGAAAAACTACTTACTCAACTGAATATTGGTAGCGGTAGCAGCACGAGTCAGGTTGAACCTGACCCAGAGGATACTGCCTGGCGTAACTTCCGCCTTAAAGGTTCACAAGTGGAGTTTGTAAACTCGATCGGTCAATCGACGCTATTGGGTAATTCAGTGACCGAAGCGGGGTTTATGGATGGTTCGAGTTGCATCAGCTGTCACGCAAGAGCAGGTGTGGCACTGAATAACAACGGCTCAGCTAATTTTCTCGCACTCTCGGTGTTTGAACGCAATCTGACCGACTTTGGCTATGCACGCAGTCATCATGGCATTCCTGATCCGTTCTGGTTCTACAACGATAATAATAGCCGACCAAGCATGCTGGTCATGCAAACAGATTTCATCTGGGGTTTTCTCAACGCTAGCCCTATCGTGTCTAGTAAACCATAGAAGCAATTCCTAGCTGTTTTCAACTTGTGCAGCTTAACTGCACAGGTTGAAACCGGTGCACGTTATGATAGCTTCTAAGTGCTGCAAGTAGATCGGGATCTTTAGAATAAGCGCTTAACTTCCTAACTCTATTTCTAAATCAAACCTGACTTTATCGGCTTCTCCTTGTCGTATTACTTATACTGTCTGCAGTTCGCCTTCGTGTCATGTTTGATTTGGAAATAGAATAAGATTTTTTTAAAAGGAGGTTAGTAATGATTATGGCCTTTTTTCGTCAATTAATTTTAGGGTTTGTGAACATAAAATATCGAGTTTGGACTGGAGATATTTTTGATCATTTTTTCACAAGTTGTTGTAGACAGGGGGACACCAAAAATATATCCTTGCGCTTCATCACATTTCATATTCAACAAGACCGGCAGTTGTTCATGGTATTCAACACCTTCAGCTACTACCTTCAATCCCAAATTGTGAGCAAGAGAGATGATTGCAGAAATGATGGCTGCACTTTTAGAATTGCAAGTGACACCTTTTACAAAGGACTGATCGATTTTCAGGCTGGCAAAAGGATAGCGATGCAGATAGTTTAATGATGAATAGCCCGTTCCAAAATCATCTAAAGATATGTGCACGCCTAGATCATTCAATTCATTTAAGATGGAAATTGTTTCGGCAACGTTAGATAATAAGAGACTTTCTGTCACTTCCAAATGAAGGTGTTCTGGATCCATTCCCGTTTCTTCAAGAGTCTTTTTAACGGTATTTGCCAATTGAAGCTGGCGAAATTGTTTGGCTGATAAATTAACCGATATACGAACTCTGGGAAGACCAGCATCTAGCCATATGCAACTTTGCTCACAAGCTGTATGTAAAACCCATTCTCCAACTGGTATAATCAAGCCGGTTTCTTCCAATAGAGGAATAAAGCTATTCGGTTGCATCAATCCCATTTCAGGATGTTGCCAACGTAATAACGCTTCCACACCAACCAGTTGATTTATGCTCAAATCTACCTGGGGTTGATAATGTAAAACGAATTCGTTTCGCTCCAAGGCAAGCTTTAAATTTTTTACCATCGCCATGCGTTGGGTAATCAGAGTGTTCATTTTTGCTTCAAAGAACTGATAATTGCTCCGCCCTTTCGCTTTGGCTGCATACAATGCCATATCAGCATGTTTTATTAATTCTTCAGAAGTCTGGTCTCCTTCTGTATATATCGCAATGCCGATACTCATGGTTACGAAAATATCTCTATCATTCAACAAAAACGATTTCGACATTTCATCGACGATCTTCTGCGCGATATTGGCAGCATCTTGCTTGTGCTCTATTTGTTCCAGAATAATTGTGAATTCATCGCCACCCAAACGTGCAATGGTGTCCTCAGTCCGCACACAGTGCTTCAATCTTTGGGCTGCAAATTTCAGCAATTGATCTCCTGCGTCGTGCCCCAATGTATCATTGATATCCTTGAAGTGATCTAAATCCAGAAACATTAAGGCAATCATATATCCTGACCGCTTAGTACGCTCTTGTGCTCGATTCAGGCGTTCCCGAAATAATTCCCGGTTAGGCAAATCGGTAAGGGGATCATAATGCGCCAAATAAGCAAGACTTTGCTCACTACGTTTGCGTTCAATCGCATATCGTAACGCCTTAATAAGTAAAGGACCACTTTCTTCACCTTTAACTATGTAATCCTGCGCTCCACTCTGAACTGCGTCGATAGCGAGTTGTTCATCATTAACCCCGCTGCGCACCACTATAGGTAAATTCGGTGCTAAGGCCTGCACTCCGATTAATGCTGATAATCCATAGGCATCAGGTAATTGGAGGTCCAGTAACATTACATCGAACTGTTCTTTAATAAGGAGATCAAGCGCATGTTGCAAGCGATCGACATATCTAAGTACGAATTTCTCTCGTCTTGATTCGCTAAGCATCTCATGCACGAGACGCAAATCAACTAGATTATCTTCCACCAACAAAACTTTGGTTTGTTCATTGTCCATAATTAGAAATCCCTGATGCCATGGCCGTAGTTGTTATTCAACTCTCGGAGGCAGTGTGACCACGGTTAACCAAAAATCTTCAATACTACGGACTATCTTGGCGAACTGATCCAAGTCCACTGGTTTCGTTACATAACAGTTAGCATGCAAATTATAACTCTTGATAATATCCTCTTCGGCAGACGAAGTGGTTAAGATAACAATCGGAATTTTTTTTAAATTAGGATCAGTTTTTATCTCTTCTAACACTTCACAACCGTCTTTCTTTGGTAAGTTGAGATCAAGCAAAATCAGATCAGGTTGAGGAGCATTTGCATAACCACCTATTTGGCGAAGATAATCCATTGCTGCGACACCATCCATGACCACATGCAAATCATGATGTATTTTTGCATTTTTGAGAGCCTCTTGAGTTAAACGCATGTCAGCACGATTGTCTTCTACTAATAAGATACTGAAAGGTTGTCTAGTATGAGTGGCAGCCATAGCTTGATTATTCTCCCTCATCAGATTAATTTAATATTGGAATGGTGAACAAAAAGCTTGAACCTTGACTTGGCTTCGATTCAACCCAGATACGCCCCCCGTGGCGTTCAATAATTTTTTTGCAGATCGCCAAACCTAGTCCTGTGCCTTTGTATTTGTCTTTAGCATGTAGCCGTTGGAAAAGTAAGAAAATCCTATCTGCGTACTCGGGTTCAATACCAATACCGTTATCCTTTACAGTGAAAATAAATTCATTTACCTCTTGCTTCGCTGATATATGTATTTGCGGTGGCTCTTCTCCATGAAACTTGATTGCATTACTGATTAAATTTTGAAATAACTGACCCATTTGAGAAGTATCAGCCGCTATGATTGGCAGAGAATCCCATGTCACTTCAGCATGGATTTCCTCAATGGAGAACTGTAAATTTTGCAATACACGCTGTACCACTTCATTGACATCAATAGGCTCAAATTCCTTCTCTTTGGTACTAATTCGGGAAAAAGCGAGCAAATCATTAATCAACACCCGCATTCTGTTTGCCTCATCGACAATATAACCAATGAATTCATCAGCGTCCTTATCTAATTTTCCTTCATAGCGCTGGCCCAATAACTGAGCGAAACTTGAGACAATGCGTAAAGGCTCTTGTAGGTCATGAGAAGCAACGTAAGCAAACTGCTCTAGCTCGGCATTGGAGCGGCTAAGCTCACGAACATGTTGTTCTAGTTGTTTTTGAGTTCTTATTCGGTCGCTGATATCCCGGATAGCGGATGTTACAAAAATACCACTCTTCGTCTCTATAGGGCTTAAACTGACTTCTACAGGAAATTCGCTGCCATCCTTGCGCTGTGCATATAGTATTAGACCAGAACCCATGAAGCGTGTTCGGGGGCGGTCAATATAATCATGCTGTAAATTAATATGATCATTCTGAAATCTTGGAGGAATAAGTACTTCCAGCCGCTTGCCTATCAGTTCCTCTGGTTGATAGCCAAACATATGTTCGACTATTTTGTTCACTAGAATGATATTTCCTTTATTATCAACGAGAATCACAGAATCCGCTGATGACTTGAATAATTGATGGAATGCACCCTCGTACTGCTGTAAATCTATCATATAGATCAATTACTTCACTGATAGGGCATAGAAAGAAACAAATAAGCTGTCCGTATGTGCAGTAAATGATCTGACCAGTTTTATCTGAACCATGGACGCTTCCTCCCTACAGAGGGGTTGATACAGTACTTATACGAATATCGATTCGGAGATTGATTCGATCAAATAAGGTTTTAACCACGAGGTTAAATTTGTATCAATAAATTTGACGCGTCAGTAACACAACGTGATTATGTAACTTCAAACTTCCCTTAATTGCTTTTCTAACCAAGAAAGCAATCAACCAAGCAAATCGTCATACGAAGCGAGTAGAAGCAACCAATCAAATCAATTAATCTCATTGCATCTTTATTCTAAGAGTTGACCACCAGGCAAACAATAATGCATTTGCATACAATTTTTTACTCCAAGTGTTTCATTATGAGTCTAATCTTATGATTTTTAATGTGCTCTGAAGATCGCAATGCAGAACCATAATATTTATAAAATATCTTATCTTGCCTATTGCTTGGTGGTTCAGGCATGCGTATGTAGATCGTAGAGCTTATGCATTAAGTATAAATAGCTGACGATATTAAAAAGTAGCCAAGAGCTTTTGCAAGGTTCTCAGTATTAGATAAGACTTTGATTAGACTTTGGTATCTTATTTTCCAATCTTGATAATTAGAGATAAAAATTGTATGCAATTGCATTATTGTCAGCCTATTTGCTACTCCTTAATATCAACCTGCAATAAGAAAGGATAGTAGGCTTATATTTTGGTCCGTTGCTTCTGCTTTGCTTCAAATGAAGCTTAGGGAATTGATCAATTGATCGAATATTAAGCCATCCAGACTATCCCCAATATTGCTTTTTTTGTAACTTCATTTTGAAGGAGGATTTCAAAGGTGCTTCGATAAAGACATAACTTATTCCCAATTTGAAAAAAGGAGTCGAAATGGTTAGTTCAAAATTCTTCTTGCCACGAAAAATCCAGCTCGCGGTGCTCTCCGCGATGGCAGTGGCATTTGCTAGCGTACCACCCGCAGTTGCCCATCATGACCCTAACGGCACTTGCGAATTCGACAAGGGGACTGATCCGGTAAAATGTGGTGAACTTAGCAAGCTCATTCCAGTTCCAAAAGATGCCATTCATGCTGGCTTGACATGGACTAAGGCATCGAAACCGAAGATCTGCATGGGGATGCGGCCATCAGAGTATGCGGGATTCCACCTTACTTTCAAGGATGCTGATGGTCATGACCAGCTGTTCGAACCTTTCAGGCATTTTGTTTATGGTGGTGCCGGATTCAGTGAAGGAACGCATGGGTTGGATGAAAGCAACACAAAAGGAAACACAGCGCGCGAAAATTTTGTATGCTGGGATCTCACCCATGCGGATGCGCTTAGGCAAACTAATCATTTCAGCCTGATTGACGAAAATGATCCGCCTAATGAGCTAGTGACTAAGGCGGACTTCGCGCTGAATGATGCCGCCTTCTCCGATGCCGGGAATAGTAAGGGTTTGGACTATAACATGTTCTGCTCCGGTAACGTCGCGCTCTCAGATGGCAGATGGCTGTTTATTGGCGGCCACGACAAAGGTGGTAACAATGGTATCCGGAAACTGACTGTCTTCGATCCCAGCAACGAATCCTGGGCGCAACGGATTGTCCCGCCAGTCAAGGTAGCCTATCTCGACATCTTCGATCAGCTTACGCCACAAAGTCTCCCACAGGATTTTCCCGATTTTCCCAACGCCAACAATGAAAGCAACACCGATCCTGTGGATCCATCCGACATGAAATACCAGCGCTGGTATCCGAGCGGGGCTTTGTTGCCCGACGAGACAGTGCTCATCGTCGCCGGCACAGATCGTAATACCAGTTTGCTTCCGGGAAACCCTCCTGGGGGTTGCACTGAACAGACGCGCAACACGCACGTCAACTGCTCCTTGGTTACCCAGGTGGCACCCGAGATCTATGATCCTAAAACAGACAGCACCATCGCGCTCGAGAATGCGAGAAAGCACCATAACACTTTTCCGCGCGTTTATCCGGTGCAAACGGGCAATAATGCAAAAGATTGGAAGGTGGCAATCATCGGTGAGGTAAGCCCGAATTCACTTGCAAAGGATGCAAGCGGCAAGCCAATATTAGGGCGCCCGCTTCTGAGCGTCGCCAGGCAATACGATCCGTACACCTACACCGGCAAGACCTATCTGCTCGACGTGAAAGCCGCGAAGGCAGATTCCAGTCGTGACACGCCGGCCGAGAATTATTATCAGCTCGTGGACCAGGCGGTAAATGCTCATAATTTTGGAGCAGGTGCCCAGTTGTGGGAAACTGACGATAAAGGCCAGGGCGTTTCACAGAAGGTGGTTCTATTCGGTGGCAATTGCGGCGGCACAACTGCAGACCCAGAACCGGCAACATGTACCATGGATTTGATTGAAACGATCGATTTCCAGGACTCGCCGCCAAAATACAAACAGAGCAAGGCAAAGCTCTATTTGCCAGTTAATCAAAACAACACCACTGTCTTGCCTGATGGCAAGGTACTTGTTTCAGGCGGCGCTACAGGACGAGGACCGTGGAATAATTCATTCCACTTGCAACTTTATGATCCACAGACTGACACAATCGAAACGCTTGTCGATCGGAAAATCGCTGGGCACGATCATTCGACGATCGCGTTACTGCCAGATGGTACTGTTGCCTTGCTAGGCGGCAATGCCACGGATTTGCATGGAGATGAGCAGCATATCGACCTTGGCATACCAGTGGCCCAACTCTACAAACCTCCTTATTTCTTCAAGGGAGGGACCCGACCTGAGATAAAAGACGTACCTGAGGAGATCTCCTATCATCGGCGATTCAACATCCAGCTTTCCGAGGGAGCAGGCACCATCAAATCAGTCGCTCTCATTGCATTTGGACCGGTTACTCACAACTGGGACTGGGGCAAGCGTTATGTGAAGCTATGGTTTGAGCAACAGAAGGATAAGTTGTTGGTACAAGCGCCAGCTTTTCCTGGTCTCGCCGTCCCTATGCATTACATGTTGTTTGTTGTGGATGATAAAGGTGTTCCTAGCGTGGCTAAGTTGATACAGCTAAGAGGCACGCCAGCAAGCTAGTCGTATTTACCGAAGAGCGTTTGATTTTGTCTTCTCTCCTTGAAAGCTATCGACGCTCTTCGACCCATGAGACGTAACAGGTTGATGAAAAACATATTCGAGGCAGTCGATAATAGACAAAAACAGGCAAAAAAAGCGGAGTTTATACTTGATAAATGAGCATTCTGAGCCTGTTTTTAACACCGCGGCAGCAACGTAGATAGTTTTTTCCACAGCTTGTTAAGGGTGTTCAAAAAACTTAATAGAACCAATTCTGTCATCTGAGAATTATCCGTACATCTTAATCTTTACTTTTTGCGGATTAAGCTTCTAATCAACAATTTCTATTTCAGAGACAAATGACATCGAACTCAGTCCAAAAAGATTTCTCATAGAGAACCGTTCACTATAATGTATTTTTACCATTGCCGCCATTTTTAGACATTTGACAGCAAAATCAAATAAATCAGGGTCATCCATAACAAAATGACGGAATTTGCTTCCACCACTTCCTATCTGGATTGTCATGAAATAACTTCTAAGTAAATCTTTATTTTCAATCACATTGACTATTCTACCAAACTCGACACCAGAAGATATTTCAGGGTCATTTGTATGAATGCTGCCAATAAAATGAGCTTGTTCTATTGCCTGGTTTTCGTCTGCTGGATAAATTGCCACTAATTCATTCGTTGCTGAACAAGAAAGTAATGCATTTTTCTTGGGTGTTTTGAACTCAAGCACAATATTATTGCCGATAAACTTTTCAATCTCTTTATAACGGTCTTTTTCAAAACAAAACTGCCACGGACTAGAAACTAAATTAGGTGGCTGATTGCCAAAACTAATAAAAGTTATGCTGTCATGGCCAAGTAATACCTCGCCAACATAGGCGTTGTTAAAAGTTCTTTCAAGACTTACGCTACTCAATCGACCCGAGGCATAACCTTTCGTATCAATAATTAATAAGCTTGCAAAAATTGGTTCAGTGATCAGAATCAGAATCCATAACAACAGAAAAGTACTGATATTGAGAAAGTAACATTTTTTCATCAAAATTTTTTCGCAAAATGCGCGCAATTGCGCAGTTGATTTTTTACCGAGATGACTTGAATTGTCCGATACAATCACTGAAACAAATTTAGTTATAGTAGGCTGTTTTAGCCTTCCTGGCCAACTGCATAAGTACGAGAAGCGGGTATCATGACTAAATCGTACACTATTCTTAAGATGTTTATCTGGGTTAAGCTTGCATCATCCTTAACATATGATTTATAACGAAAAACATGAATGAAATGATTTCATGAATCAAGCGATGCTAACGACCTTGTATCGGCAACCCTCTCCAGTAAACCGAATTGTCCTGCTAGGTGCTAGTAATTTGACCTTGTCTTTGCGTTTGGTTATTCAGCAAATTCAGCATCGTTGTGGTGGACCCAGTGAAGTGCTGGCTGCTGCGGGCCATGGTCGTTCTTATGGTCAGAGCAGTCAAGTGCTGATACGCGAATTACCGGGCATTATTGCCTGCGATTTATGGTCGCAACTCGATGGGGGTGACGCACGACCCACTTATGCTTTTTTGACAGATATCGGCAACGATGTCCTCTATAGTTTTCTGCCTGACCAAATTCTGCAGTGGGTTACTTGGTGTGTCGAGCAATTGCAGAAGCAATCAGCGTATATTGTCATGACCAATCTGCCGATTATGTCGATTGAATCGCTGTCAGAATGGCGCTATCAACTTTTTCGGAATCTGTTTTACCCCTCTTGCCAGCTTTCCAGAAATGAAGCGGTTGAACGAGCAAGGGTAGTCCATCAGGGTTTGATTGAGTTGGCAGCACGTAAGCAATTTATGCTCTGTGAACAGAAACCGGAATGGATGGGTATGGACGGCATTCATTATGTTTATTGGAAACGGCATGTCTTATATCAGCATATTTGTGCGCATTTTAGTGCATCTCGTGATCAAGCGAGTTTTGCTGTTACTAACGAACTATTTTCTCAATACTGGCAACAACGTCCACGCTTTGCTTACCAGAAAATGTTT
Organism: uncultured beta proteobacterium; assembly: GCA_963815685.1. Lineage (GTDB taxonomy): Bacteria > Pseudomonadota > Gammaproteobacteria > Burkholderiales > Nitrosomonadaceae > Nitrosomonas. Next base: position 43,720 of record CAWFHT010000003.1, on the reverse strand, counting down.
GGCAAAGAGAAACGCTGTCCGCAACCTAGTGGATTATTAACTGACAAAACGATGGTCTTCCTGTATTGAGTCAAGCAAGGCCCATTCTCCACTAATGAGCGATTTATTTTATGCTAGTTTGATGTACAACTTACCTGGTCCGTTATTGGTTATATAGCACCAAAGTACAATCGAATCTTCTTGGGTTTGTGCGATGATAGCCAGATGCAACCTCACTCCATGAATACTTGTCAGTACTTTTAGGCGCATATCGGATCTTTTGAGTACATTGCAATAATGCAAAATAAATTGGTTCCTTTTCCCACACCTATCCAAGTGCAATTGGCTAGTCGGTGCCCAATGCTTCGGGCAAGTCGTTTGAATGCCTGCACGCCTGATGAATATTTTGTTCGTCTGCTACTTTTGCTATTAGCTCTGCTACCGGGATTGCTCGCACCAGCGCAAGCCGATGAACTGCTAATCGAACGCGGGCTGAGTGGTGTAGTGATCAACAACCGGATGGCAACAGCGACCGATGCCACTGCACAGCTATCCTGGTCACAGATCCTAGCTGAACCGCAGCGCTTCATTCCTGCAAGCGGTCGCTGCGGCGCTGGTCTTGGTTCGGGCGCGCAGTGGCTACGATTGGATTTTCGTCGTGCCGAGGCAGAACAAAGCGTTCCCTGGTGGCTGGTAGTTGAGCCACTCAGTCTGTATGATCTGCGCCTATACCGACGCAATGCACTTGGAGAATTTGAGGAGATCACCTCTGGCGAACGGGTGCCGTTCGCGGCTGGACGCGAGCGCGAGTGGCGCCAGTACGCTTTTGTCCTGCCTGAGCATGGACCGGTTTATCTGCGTGCTTATGATCCGGGTTGTGCAAGCTTTCCGGTAACATTGTGGCACCAGGATGATCTTGAATTCCATGAGCGCTTGGGTGAGTTGCTGTTGGGCGGCATCTACGGTGGGCTGTTGATCATGTGCCTCTATAACCTTTTTATGGCGCTGAGTTTGCGCGATCCGGTTTACGGCTGGCATGTGACTACTACCCTGGTGTTGGGCGTTCTCCTGGTTTATCTGCACGGTCACGCAGCTCAATGGTGGTGGCGCGAGTGGCCCCAATGGTCAATCATGGGGCGTGTTGTATTGCCCAGTCTGTGGGGGTTAACCTTGACTGGTTTCATTATGAGTTTCTTTCGTACCCGCACGTATCTGCCTGGCACCCATCGGTTGTTGCAGATCATCATGCTGAGTTACTTACTTATTATCGCGATGCGTGTAGCTGGCTTGCATGCGCTACCACCTCTGGTGTTGACTGCGCTGTCGTTACCAGTTGCGGCTTTAGTCCTTTATATCGCAATTCGGCGCTGGCATCAGGGCATGACGGCAGCACGCTACTTCCTGGTTGCTTACACCTTGCTACTGGCTGGTACAGTCATTTTTCTGTTATGTCTCTGCGGCTTGTTAATGCCGAACCGATTAACTGAGCTGGCAATGCCGGTGACGGCTACGCTCGCGAGTCTGATTTTTTCGTTAGCGCTGACAGGGCGCATCAAGAGCCTCCGTAATGCAAGCGAGGCAGCCTTTGTCGACGAATTGACCGGTTTACCCAACCGCCGTGCGCTCGAGCAACGCTTCAAGCTATATACTGAAAGCGAGGCTGATCAAGGCTTCAGTCTGCTGACAGTGGATCTGGATAAATTCAAGCCTGTCAACGATCAATGGGGCCATGCTGAAGGCGATCAGGTGCTGCGCGCCTTGACCCGGCGAATGCAGGCTTGTGTGCGACAAGAAGATCTGGTGGCGCGCGTGGGTGGCGACGAATTTGCTGTGCTGCTTTCACCTTCGGCCAGTACGGGCATCGTCACGGCTGTAATTAAACGGTTGCTGGAAGCGACTCGTGAGTCAGTTCATGTCGGCACACACAGTCACAGCCTGTCAGCCAGCGTGGGACTGGCTCACTACCCCACCCATGGTCGCAGCCTGGCGGAGCTGAGCAGCCATGCAGATATGGCCATGTACGAAGCCAAGCGGGCTGGTGGAAATACTTGGCGTGAGGTAATGCGAGCAACTTGAATGTATTTATCGAGCTACCAAAAAAGGGAGCCCCCTATCATGATCCATGACACACCCTTTCCATCCTTGACCTCCGCTCGAGCTGCTATCAACCATGCTTATCTCTGCGATGAGGCTGAACAGCTGAATCATTTAATTCCACTCGTCAAGCTCCATGAGCGTGAACAGGCGCAAGTGCAGGCGCTGGCGCGGCGCCTGGTGAATAAGGTACGCAGCAAGGAAGGGGTAGAGGGTGGCATTGGGGCGCTATTGCATGAATATGACCTCAACACCCAGGAAGGCGTGTTGCTGATGTCTCTAGCCGAAGCGCTGCTGCGTATCCCTGATGCTGCGACCGCTAGCCGACTGATTCAGGATAAGCTTTCTAGTGCTGAATGGGAGCGCCATCTTGGGCATAGCTCTTCATTCTTTGTCAATGCTTCCACCTGGGGTATGCTGTTAACAGGTAGAATCGTTAGGCTGGAGAAGTCTTCTTTGCTATTCAATCGTCTTATTGGCCGCAGCGGCGAACCGGTAATTCGGCTGGCAATTAAGCAGGCGATGCGCCTCATCAGCCATCAGTTTGTCATGGGCAACACCCTTGATGAAGCATTGAGGCACAGTCGGGAGGATAGAAACAAACGTTACCGCTATTCCTTTGATATGCTCGGAGAGGCGGCACTCACTGCTGCCGATGCAGAGCGTTATTTCGCTGACTATTACCATGCCATTACTGTACTTGGCGAACAGATCAGTCCTGACGATTTACTTAAGCATCCTGGTATCTCAGTGAAACTTTCTGCGCTCCATCCTCGCTATGAATACGCCAAGCGGCAGCGAGTGCTGGACGAATTGTCACCACGCTTACTGGAACTGGCGATTGCTGCCAAAGCTGCCAACATCAGCATGACTATCGACGCAGAAGAAGCAGAACGGCTCGATCTTTCGCTTGATTTATTTGAAACCGTATATCGTAACGAATTGCTTACCGGCTGGCACGGTTTCGGCTTGGCGGTGCAGGCTTACCAGAAGCGAGCCATTCATGTGATCGATTGGCTGGCACAATTGGCTCGCAAGTGTAAACGCCAGATTCCTGTCCGTCTCGTGAAAGGGGCCTACTGGGATACTGAAATCAAGCAGGCACAGGAGCGCGGTCTCGAGGGTTATCCGGTATTCACCCGCAAGGTGGCGACCGATATTTCCTATCTGGCCTGCGCTCACCGGATCCTCGACAATGGCGAGCTCTTTTATCCTCAATTTGCTACTCATAATGCCCGCACCGTTGCCACCATTATCGTCATGGCGGGACGGCAATCTTTCGAGTTTCAGCGCTTGCATGGTATGGGTGAGGCACTCTATACCGCCGTATTCGATGAATACCCACAGCTTAGATGCCGCGTCTATGCACCCGTCGGCAATTACCAGGATCTATTACCCTACCTGGTGCGGCGGTTGCTGGAGAATGGCGCCAATAGTTCTTTCGTCAATCATATTGCTAATGAGCAGATCACAGTAGATGAGATCATAGCTGATCCGGTTAGTGAGTTGGAACACCATGCCCAACGTATCCCTTTGCCACGCCAACTCTACGGTAGAGAACGACTCAATTCCAGTGGCATTAACCTTGCAGACCCCGATGCGCAAATAAATCTCAACCAAGCATTGGAAAAAGCATATAAACAGCCGTGGCATGCAGCACCGATAGTTGATGGTCACATTCTCACGGGAAGGGTACAAACTATTCTCAACCCTGCCGACCACACCGATGTTGTCGGTGAAATAGCACTCGCTGATAGCAACGCAGCTGACAAAGCACTCAATACTGCATATCATGCTGCGCCTGAATGGGTCAACACTAGTGCGAGCGAACGTGCCGCCCTGTTGGAGCGAGCGGCTGATCTATTAGAAGAACAGCGCGCTGAATTGATGGCGCTCATTATTCGTGAAGGCGGACGCACCATTCATGACGCGCTTGGTGAAGTGCGCGAAGCCATCGATTTCTGTCGCTACTACGCTGTTCAGGCGCGACGCCATTTTGCATATCCCGTTACATTGCCCGGTATCACGGGCGAAAGTAATCAATTGCGGCTGACTGGGCGTGGTGTATTCGTTTGCATCAGCCCATGGAATTTCCCTGTCTCCATTTTCACTGGCCAGATTACTGCCGCACTTGCTGCGGGCAACAGCGTTATAGCCAAACCCGCGGGTCTTACGCCATTATGTGGCGCGTACGTGGTGCGCCTGCTGCATGAAGCCGGCATCCCTAAAGAGGTACTCCATTTCATTCCCGGTAGTGGCAGCGAAATCGGCATGAAGCTGGTAAGCGATGCTCGCATTGCCGGTGTCGCTTTTACCGGTTCTACCAGCACTGCGCGCCAGATCAATCAGGCACTAGCCCAAGGTGAGCGTATACTTCCTTTTATTGCCGAAACGGGGGGACAGAACTGCATGATCGTCGATAGTTCGGCATTGCCGGAGCAGGTGGTGAAAGATGTGATTACTTCTGCCTTCAACAGTGCTGGGTCAGCGCTGTTCAGCACTGCGCGTGCTTTTTCTGCAACAGGAAGTAGCAGAGCAGATCATGGAAATGCTCAGCGGTGCGATGGATGAATTGCATATCGGCAATCCCATGCGCCTCAGCACCGACATTGGTCCCATTATCAGCCTTTCAGCCTGCGACGAACTGCAACGACACTGTGAACGGATGGACCGGGAGGCGCGCCTGATCAAGGCCATACAACTACCGCAAGGAAGCGAAGCAGGGCAGTTACTTCGCCCCGCGTATTTATGAGATCGAAAGACTCAGTCAACTCCAGCACGAAGTGTTTGGCCCTATTCTTCATATTATTCGCTATCAGGCCAGCCGCTTAAATGAAGTGGTTGATGCGATCAACCACAATGGCTACGGCCTCACACTCGGCATCCACAGCCGCATCAATTCCACCATCGACTACATCACCCGACATGCACGCTGCGGCAACACGTACGTCAACCGCAACATAATCGGTGCCGTGGTTGGTTCACAACCCTTCGGTGGTGAAGGGCTCTCCGGCACCGGCCCCAAAGCGGGCGGCCCGCACTATCTACAACGCTTTGCCACTGAACGGGTAGTCACCATCAATACGGCGGCGGTAGGAGGTAATGTGGCATTGTTATCGCGAAGTGGTGGAGTTGATAAAAAATAAAATTTTTGTTTCGGATAATCAATTTTTTAACGAAATACTTGAAATACTTGAAATACTTGAGAACACAAAAAATCGAACCGTTACCATAAGGTAAAAAGTATGTGGGACATGAATGACATGCCAGTATTAGATACAAAAGCGATTACGTTTACCATTTCGTATTCGATGGCGGTGTTTCAGGTGATATCGATTTTGCGGAATAGAAAGCTGGCACATTTGATTTACGGAGTTATTAACTCAGGATAACTATTTGATGCAAACTTTAATTATTCAATACTTGCAATTCAAGATGGTATCTGACCTCCCAAGTACGCTGCGGAAGGTTCCGAACCTCCTACCTACAACGATTCAGCTTTGGGCACGATGCTTCATACCCACCTGTTTTAGATCGGAATAAAGAGGGCTGATCGTATCCCTCGCTCAATGATTATTAATGCCAGCTGCCGTGAACGAGAAAAAGCCGATCAAGAGGAGCGATTTCCTCATGCGCATATCCTAGGGTGGAGTGGTGTACCGGGAAGCTGCCTCGGTTCTGACGAGAGGAACCAGGTCATCACCTCTTAGTCTAAAGTTTATTCTTGAAAGCTTTCAACGATTCTCACTACCAGTTTTGAGGAAAGCTTAAATGGCCCGCTGGTTCCGGAGCTGAAAGCGCTATTTGCCGAGGCGCCGCAAGCAATTCCTCATCGTGTGGATCGTTACGGATATGTGCGTCGTGCCGGACGCCTCCAGCGCTATTTGTTAACCTCGTTCAAATAAGGGAGAAGTCATGTCTAGAATCACTGATCGGCCAAAGCTCAGCGAAAAAGGGTTGCTGACCCCCGATAATTGCGTCGTCACGCTGATCGATCTCCAACCACAAATGCTATTTGGTGTTACTAATTTTGACCGCCAGTCGATCATCAATAATAACCTTGCGCTCTCAAAAGCCGTTAAAGTGTTTGACGTCCCCGTCGTCCTCTCCACAGTTGAAACCAAGAGTTTTAGCGGCAATCTCTGGCCTCAGATCCAGGCTGTTTTCCCTGATCTGGTGCCGATCGAGCGCTCTTCCATGAATTCTTGGGATGACAGAAATTTTGTTGCAGCGATCGAGAAAACGGGCCGGAAAAAGATTGTATTGGCCGGCCTGTGGACCGAAACTTGCGTCGCGCTCCCAACGATACAAGCCATGCACGACGGCTACGAAGTCTATGTCGTCGAAGACTGCTGTGGCGATATCAGCCAGCTTGCTCATGAGAATGCAATGAAGCGAGTGATCCAGGCAGGTGCGAAACCGGTCACCTCGCTGTCTGTGATGCTTGAGTGGCAGCGCGACTGGGCTGACCGTGGTACCTATGACGCTATTATGGAAATCGTCAAAAATCATTGCGGAGCTTATGGGATGGGCGTTGAATACGCCTACACCATGGTGCACGGTGCCCCAGCAACGCGGTTCCCTGAGTACATTGTTCCAACCGCTGCGCCTGCCCACAAGTAGTTGGAATATCCCAATTAACTGATGCAGGAGGTTCATATGACCGCCGACATCATCCTTCATGACGCCAAAATTGCAACGAACGGTGTATCGCTGTTTATCGAAGCCGTCTAGGAGAATGGATGCTGTAGGATTCAGATAATGAGGAGTGAATCTATGGATAACAGTATGGATAACAGCACGGGCCAAGCCTTCACCGAAAGAGTGCTGAAAGCTTATTCACGTATCGAGAATCCGCGGCTCAGGTCGATCGTCTCAAGCCTGATCAAACACCTGCACGCTTATGTCCAGGAGATGAAGATGAATGATGAGGAATGGGAGTTTACTTGGGATTTCATGGCAAGGATGGCAGAGAAAACCGGCCCTGAACGAAACGAGTTCCTACTGTTAGCCGACGTCCTTGGCGTGAGTCAGCTAATCGAAATGCTCAATCACGAGGAACTGGGACAGCCCGTGGGATTTGCGCTGTTGGGACCCTTCTTCCGCGCCAATGCGCCTTTTCGCGAGCGCAGCGCTTCCATTGCCAGCGAAGATACGCCGGGTACGCGCGTCCAGATCTCAGGACGGGTATTCGACTTTGGAGATAAGGCTCCTATCGAAGGAGCGATTCTCGATACCTGGCAAGCCGCGACCAATGGGCTGTATGAGAACCAAGATGAGCAGCAGCCGGACTATAATCTGCGCGGCCGTTTCAGAACGGACAAAAATGGGACCTTCGAGCTGATCGCGCTGATGCCGACTGCCTATCCCGTTCCGACTGACGGCCCCGTCGGCGAACTCTTGCGTGCCGCTAAACGACCACCGAATCGACCGGCACACATCCACTTCATCGTATCAGCTCCGGGTTATGAGACGCTCGTCACCCAGATCTTTGTCAAAGGCGACCCGGTCATCGAAGACGACGCCGTTTTCACGGCAAGCTCAAACATGGTCGGCGATTTCAGGGAAGAAGGGGACCATTTCCGGTTGAGCTATGATTTTCCGCTCAAGCGGGGGGTGTCAACCATACCAAGAGCCCCGATTCCTATCTAGGAGAACTGGCATGGAAGACATCACGCAGCGGATCATCGGCACTTGGCGACTGGTTCACTCCATCCGTGTCGATTCGGCGGGAAAGACGGAATACCCCTATGGGGAAGACCCGGTCGGGTATATCTACTACAGCGACACCGGCATCATGGCGGTGCAGATCAGCCGGAAATCCAGAGGCGCCGCTGAAAACCTGACACGCCTCAAGCATGATTACTTGGCCTACTTCGGCCGCTATGAGATCGACACCGAAAAACGTGTAGTCCGCCATTTCGTTGAAGGACAGCTTTTTCCGGGAGATCATTCGGAGACCCTCGAAAGAGCGTACCGATTCGACGGGGACCGCCTGTCGCTCACGCCGACGGATGGAACCCATCGCGAAATTCTATGGCAGCGGGTCGGCAAGCAAAGCAAAGTAACCGAACGGTAATTTAGGTTGACTGCTAGATAAATAAAACCTGCATACGAGAAAGGTACGAAGTTGGCTTATGCGGGAGACGTACAACGTTTTACGAATGCCAACGCATTGGCAGCTTTTCATTGTGTAACGCCCCGACAACGCGTATTGGGCTGTTCGTCAAAGGTAGAGAAATGATGATTCGTACTGAACACAACGCGCTACGTCGCGCTCTATTGATGATATATGGAAACTATGTAATTACCTGTTAGATTTCAATTACTGAGGAGTAATCATGACTTATGTATTTCGTAACCTTGTGTTTGAGGGGGGCGGGGTAAAAGGAATTGCTTATGTTGGTGCGCTTGATGTGCTAACTGATAGAGGAATAATTTCTAATATTCAACGAATAGGTGGCACCTCTGCTGGTGCCATAAACGCGATACTGCTTGGCCTTGGATTTACCCCACAAGAAACACAAGACATCCTTTGGTCACTAGACTTCAACGAATTCCTGGATGATTCATGGGGCAATGTTCGCGATACAGCTCGGCTAATTGAGCAATTTGGATGGTACAAAGGGGATTATTTTAGGAATTGGATTGGAAAGCTAATTAAAGAAAAAACAGGAAATAGCGAAGCTACATTTGCAGATATTGAAGCTATGAAGCAAAAACGTGGATTCAAGTCTTTATATTTCATGGGCACCAATTTATCTACTTTATTTTCAGAGGTTTTCTCGGCAGAGCATACTCCAAGAACATGTGTCGCAGACGCCGTAAGAATCTCGATGTCCTTACCTCTGTTTTTTGCAACTAAACGCAGCAGTCGTGGGGATGTTTATATAGATGGCGGCATTTTAGATAACTACCCCATAAAGCTTTTTGACCGAGAAAAGTATCTTGAAAATGGAAACTTCATTGAGCCTGAGTATTACAAAAGAATAAACTCGCATTTCGAGGGCGCTGATAGGCCCATATCTCGCTATGTGTATAACAAAGAAACTCTGGGTTTCCGGCTGGATACAAAAGACGAAATTTCGATATTTCGTGACCATGCAGAGTCACCACATACAAAGATTGACAACTTCTTTGAATATACATGGGCGCTAATCCATACAATTTTGGAGGCACAACAGAACTCGCATTTGCATAATGATGACTGGGCGCGAACCATTTACATAGATACTTTAGGGGTAAGCACAACAGATTTCGATTTGTCAGATACTAAAAAGAAGGAGTTGGTCAATTCTGGAAAAGATGGCACGCTGAAATATTTTGATTGGTATGATAACCCTGTTGTCAAACCCAATAAATAAACTACGTAAAATCTAACATGGTGATCGCGAAGGACGCTCTGCAAAAGGAGTTCACCCACTTATTACGCGCCCCTTACGCCTTCCGATAAAGATTTTAGAATCTTGTATTTGCTGGAAAAGCTGGGTGGAGGGCTCCAGCAAAATTACTCACTTAGCTGATTTTCAACACATATTTTTCATACGACAAGTAGCTCTGATTTTCTCTTCCATATTGGCTTGCATCCCCGCAGTACGACCTTCCTCAAAAGCGATATCTGGCGCTATTCCTTTACTCAGGCGATAAGCTGTCCACATCGCGCCAACGCGATTACCTAATGCACAGTGAAGCAACACAGGCGTGGCAGCTTGCTCAATCATGCTGTTAAAAGCAGCCAGTTGTTCGTCATTAATACCAGCGCTGGTTACCGGGATATTGATATAGCGCATGCCAGCTGCTTCAACAGCTTGTTTTTCTGTCAGAGTACCCTCAGCTTCGGTGCGTAGATCAATGATTGTTTTAAAGCCTTTTTCGGCAAGTTCCTGCACACCCCCTTCATTCAATTTACCCCCAGTAGCAACTTGTGTGGTGGCGCGGTTGTAGTTGGTGACTGTTTTAATCTGATTGCCAAAAGGAGCTTGCTCGGCTGCTTGAGTAATACTTGTGAAAGAGATCAGCAACAATATAATGATGTAATGTGTCGAATTCATATTGAGTTCAGTTTAATGGTTTCAGAGTAAATAATTGCTTAAGGTAGCACAATTTGAAGAGCAAATTAACTAATTCCATTTCTAAATCAAACCTGACATTGTCGGCTTCTCCTTGCCGTATTATTTATCCTGTCTGCGGCTCGCCTACGTGTCATTTTTGATTTGGAAATGCAATAGGAGGTAAAACAATTGGTGACTTCCCAACGTAATTTAGATACTGCGTGGCATAACCGAACAGCCGATGAAATGATGGCAATCCTTCAAACCAGCCGCCATGGTCTTACGCAGACGGAAGCGGAACAGCGACTCAAGCAGTATGGACTCAACCGGCTGAAGCCACCGCGAAAACGAAGTGCATGGATACGTTTTTTGCTGCAATTTCACAATGTGCTGATTTATGTGTTGCTAGCCTCAGCCATGATCACCGTATTGCTGGATCACTGGGTCGACACGGCCGTGATTGCCGGGGTGGTGGTCATCAACGCATTGATTGGCTTCATCCAGGAAGGTAAAGCAGAAAAAGCGTTGAATGCCATACGTCAAATGCTCTCGCTGGATGCTATTGTTTTGCGTGATGGCGAGCGCATACAAATCCGTGCAGAAGAGTTAGTTCCTGGTGATATTGTTTTGTTGCAATCCGGTCATAAGGTGCCTGCTGATTTGCGCTTATTCAGCGTCAAGAATTTGCGTATAGAAGAAGCTGCCTTAACTGGAGAATCTGAGGCTATAGAAAAAACAGTCGAAGCAGTGCCGGCACAGGTTACAATCGGTGATCGTTTGTGCATGGCTTATTCGAGTACTCTGGTTGTCTATGGCCAAGGTGCAGGGATTGTGGTGGCCACAGGTGATCAAACCGAAATAGGACGTATCAGCACCATGCTGGAACGCGTCGATACCATTGAAACTCCCTTGCTTAGACAGCTGGCGGTATTTGGACGCTGGCTGAGTGGCGTGATTATCGTTCTGGCTATTTGCATGCTGAGCTATGGTTTGCTTTTAGGTGATTATCACCTGGGTGAGATGTTCATGGCTGCTGTCAGTATTGCTGTTGCCGCTATTCCGGAAGGGCTGCCTGCCATTATGACCATTACCCTCGCGTTAGGAGTACAAATGATGGCCAAGCAGCATGCCATTATTCGCCGCTTGCCAGCAGTGGAAACCTTAGGTGCGGTGACGGTCATTTGCACTGATAAGACAGGGACACTGACACGAAATGAGATGACGGTACAGCGCGTTATCACAGCTGATTATCAAGTGGAAGTGAGCGGGGTAGGTTACGCACCTGTAGGGGGATTTAGGGTGCAAGGCACCGAGTTTCTCATGAATGAACTTGCAGAGATACTTGAGCTCTTTCGAGTAGGGCTGCTGTGTAATGATGCGCAATTACGAGAACAAGAGAACTACTGGGCTATAGAAGGAGACCCAACTGAAGGTGCATTGATCACGCTCGCCTTAAAAGCGGGATTGGATCTATCATTCGAACATGAATCGCTGCCGCGCACCGATGCCATTCCTTTTGAATCTGAGCACCGCTTTATGGCTACCTTGCATCACAATCACGCAGGGTATGGCTATATTTATCTCAAAGGGGCACCCGAAGAAATTTTAGCTGTTTGCTCAAAGGAGCGGAGTGCAGATGGTGATCGTCCGCTAGATAGTAGCTATTGGCACACGAAAATGCAGGAAGCGGCTGCACTAGGGCAACGGCTACTTGCCATTGCGGTCAAGGCTGCGGAAAAAGGTCAGATGACACTGAATTTCGATCATGTTCGTGCTGATTTTACCTTGCTTGGGGTAGTCGGCATTATCGATCCACCGAGAGAGGAGGCGATTGAGGCGGTGCAACAATGTCGATCAGCCGGCATACGCGTTAAAATGATTACCGGTGATCATATCGCCACCGCACGGGCAATAGGGATGCAGCTTAGGATTGGGGATGGTCAGACGGCGCTAAGCGGGGTTGAGCTGGATCAGATGAATGACGCGCAATTGCGCGAGGTGGTTAGCAAAACAGATATTTTTGCGCGCGCCAATCCAGAGCACAAGCTCAGATTGGTGAAGGCATTGCAGGCTAACGGTGAAATCGTTGCCATGACCGGTGATGGGGTAAATGATGCGCCTGCCCTGAAACGAGCGGATATCGGTGTGGCAATGGGGAGGAAAGGTACTGAAGTAGCCAAGGAAGCATCCGAAATGGTGATTGCTGATGATAATTTCGCCTCGATTACGCATGCAGTGAAGGAAGGCCGTACGGTTTACGATAACATCAGGAAAACGATTGTTTATATCATGCCAACCAGCGGTGGTCAGGCTGGTATGCTGGTCATTGCCATTCTGCTTGGGATGACACTGCCAATTTCTCCTGTACAGATTTTATGGGTCAATATGGTTACTGCAGTCACGCTTTCATTGTCGCTCGCTTTTGAAAAGGCAGAGCCAGGGATCATGCAGCGTCCCCCGCGTGACCCCAGTGCAACCATCCTGTCAAAGTTTATGATGTGGCGTATTGTGTTTGTGTCCCTGTTTCTTACCAGTGGTGGGGTTGGATTATTTTTATGGGAACAGGCGCAAGGAGGCAGCATCGAAGCTTGTCGAACTATTGCAGTCAATGCGCTAGTAATGGGAGAGATCTGGTATTTATTCAATTGTCGTTACCTGCTATCTCCAGTATTATCCTATCAAGGACTGCTGGGAAACGCTTATGTTTTGCTTGCTATTGGTATCTTGGTAGTGATTCAGCTTTTGTTTACTTACAACCCATTGATGCAACAATTGTTCGGTACGGCTGCGATAGATATCACTGCCTGGGCTAAAGTGGTGTCATTTGGAGTGCTACTTTTTCTGGTAATCGAGGTTGAGAAGTATTTGGTTAGTCGTTATAGAATTGCTCGGGTGTAATGTTTTTATCAGCAACTTTTATCTTGACGATACGATGAAAATCTATTTATTGCTTAACCTGTTTGGTTTCGATATTTGACAATAGACAACTTTGATATTAGCTGTAGACGTTCATTATGGCATCCATACTGGTTGGGTTGCAGGAGTTGCCTTTAGAGACTGGACTGACACCAATTCAAGCAATGTTTACGTCAGTAAGATTGAGCAGGTCAGTTATTATGTTCCTGGGCAGTTTTATAAACGGGAGTTGCCCGGTGTTCTCAAATTATTGCGCGAACATAATTTGAAGCCTGAGTATATCGTGATTGATGGTTATGTTTATTTAGATGGTTATGCAAAGCCCGGGCTGGGCAAGCATTTGTACGATGCCTTGCATGGCAATGTTAAAATTATCGGAGTTGCCAAAAAGCCTTTTGCTGACATTAGCGAAGAATATACGATATATAGAGGGGGTAGCAAGCAGCCGCTCTATATTACAAGTGTTGGAGAAGCACTCGCTGTCGCAAAATTACATATTCTTTCCATGCATGGTGCGCATAGAATACCAACCATGTTGAAGAAAGCTGATCAATTAAGCCGTTTAAATGGATCAGCGCATCTGCCTCATCAAATTGCGCTGTAATTACTTATTAAACGTAGAGCTTGGGCTTCACTGGGTAATCGCGTTGCAGGCTTCTTTTTATTTTATCCACTGTCGTCTGATTTCTAGCAATAGCTCACCCAGCTGCCTGGTACGTACGGGTTTTTGAGTATGATGATGTTGCTCCAAGTAAATAGCGTTATTTTCGATCTTTAGAAAGCGAATACCAGCATCTTCCACATCATGGTGCAATTTTTCCAACGCTGTATCTGTAGGTAAGATAGGTAAAGCTGGGGATTCCGTAAGTAAATGGATCACCTGCAGTACTGCTGATAAATCGAGGCGTTTGGTGTGTGAGGCAATCACGGCGAGTGCCTTCCACAGCGGGTGATGTCTATCAGGGTGATGCAAGTGGGGTGCATCGAGTGTCCCTCGCAATAATGCGGTAATGCGATTTATCCATGAGATAGGCGGCGACATTATTTCGAATGCCTTCATCGGTTCATGGACGATATGGACGCCAGATTCATTGCCGCGCTGTATTTCCGCCAACACGAGTAATGCCAGCCCTCTTGCTAAATCATAGCGTGGCAATACCTCATTCAATCGTATATCGCCTGTAGCATATAGATCGATAAGTAAATCTGCTAGCGGTGGGGTGGTTGACCACAATGTCTGCGCCAGTCGTGTGATCGGTTGTGGTCCACGCAGGGTGCGCCAATGGGTTTCACAAAGTTCAACGAGGGCATCCTGCAGTGCTTGATGCCGCGCTTCAGGTATTCGCTTGAGCAGTTCTCTGGCGTCTGTTTCGATGAGTGAAAGACTTGGCATGACAATATTTTTGTAAATGAGCAGGCATTGTTTGCGCAATGAATGAAAGTTAGGTGCAACAACGACAAGTATCAGGAAGAATTACTCTTTTTTGCCAATGGGCATCAGAATAAGTGGCTACTTATGCATCGGGAAGCGCAATAAAGGCGCTGACTATCAACCAGTCAAAGCAGGCTTTGGTAAGGCAATGGTTTCACTTTGTTATGTCCTTTGTTGTGCCATAGGTTATAAACAGATTAACAGTAGCAATTAATATGACCATAGGGGCATCCTATTAATTCCTGTTTCTACCTTGCCTGATCGGGTTGTATTATTAATCTACTCGGAGAGTATCGATTAACTCGTAACCCAAGACCAGAACTGGTACACCGCGGTACCGGCAAAGGGTTCCTAACGCATAACCAAAAACACCTATCAGCACACCGGGGGTGATCAAATCACGCCACCCTTTGGCGGCAGCCAAGGCGGGTGCTGTAGTTGCACCCAGCACGGCCGCATTTGATGCCGTGATCAATTCTGACAGTGAAAATCCAAGCAGCTTGCCAAAGCCGAAAGTAACCAACGCATGCACGGTCAATAGAATCGCTACCAACAGGATCAGCAGCGGTGCGATTTGGATCATGGCCAACACATTGGCCCCTGCAGCAATGGTTGCAAAGAATATCAACGACAAGAGCATGCCCAATTCGAAGTCGCCATGCAGTCGTGCCATCTTCTTGGGAAACAAAGTGGCAATTATGACAGCCAGCAGCGTGATCATTGCGTAACGCCAGTCTGGAGTATTTAACCAGGCAGTGAGTGCATCTCCAATTGCCACAGTCAGCAGCGCAAGCGTGAGAGACATAGCCAGAGTCAATGGAGTAGGGTGTCCCAGTTCCGGATTATGATTAGCCAAATCGTGGTTGCGGGGGAGGTAGCGCCGAACAAGCCAGTTCCAGCCTGGCAGCATCGCTAACATGGCCAGGTACAACGCACTGAACAGATTATCCGTAGCCGTGGCCGCCGAGAAAAACGAAGCATCCTCACGCAGTCTGGTAATTTCTCCCAAGGCTGCGTAGTTTACTGAACCACCGATGTAGGTGAAGGTAAACAGCCCGGCGATTGCAAGTTCACGCAAAGAAGCATCGATTGCCGTCCCTGTTCCCAGCGAGGAGAGATCGAGCAACAGCACAGCCACAAAATTGCACCAATGATGATCCCGGTGCACGCAAGCAAAAACGCCATAGTCATGCGCGTAGTTTCAAAGAAGAGTCTTTTGAGATCAGCCTTGAACAAAAAGAGTGGAATCAGCACCGGAACAAAATATTCGAATACAAAATCGTAAGCGGGGGCTGCATGCGGAATGATATTAACATTCGCTGCGATAATGGCGCCAAGAATAGCAATGACGGCGCTGGTTAGCAACGCGCCGACACGTGTTCTTTCTGCGAGTAGAGCGTGAGTGGCAATGGCAAAAAGTGCGGCCATGATCGCGAAGTGATTATCAGCAGAAATCAAGGAAATAAGCGTTCTCCCATCACGATATTGTTAAATTTGTACTTGAGAAATATGCCATTTAATTAGGCATATGGCGTGAGATTAATGCATCCTTGATCTGATTAAACGGTTTGTTCTGGAAAAAATTCTGAATATTGCCTGCAATCTGATTAAGTAAACGCTGCCTGGATTCTCTGCTGGCCCAGGCAATATGCGGCGTGATAATCAAATTTGGCTGTGGGTACTCCAATAATAAATTGCCCTCAACAGGCGGTTCATTTTGCAAAACATCAGTGGCTGCACCGGCAATGCGGCCAGAGGACAGGCTCTCTAGCAAATCGGCTTCGTTCACTAAGCCACCGCGCGCAGTATTAATGAGATAGGCCGATGGCTTCATTAGCTCGAATTCTCTTCGACTGATCAGATTGCGTGTTTCATCAGAGAGAGGGCAGTGCAGGGTAATAAAATCTGACTGGCTAATCACTTCATCAAATGTCGTCCGCCCAGGGCGGGCAGGTTTGCCCTTATGCTCAGCGAGCAACAATTGCATCCCAAATGCCTTGGCTATTTCTGCTACCGCTTTACCCAGCGCGCCATAGCCGATTATGCCGAGTGTTTTGCCAGATAGTTCTTCAATACCGAAATCAAGCGGGCAAAAATGAGTGCTTTTCTGCCAACCACCATTCTTTACCAGATGTTGATACTCAATAAAACGACGCGAAAGATTGAGTATTAGCATGAAAACATGTTCCACAACAGAAGGGGTGGCATAGCCCCGCACATTACAAACTGAAATATTGTAATCAGCTGCTGCTGTGAGATCGATATTGTTATAACCAGTCGCGGCAATGCAGACCAATTTTAGGTGGTTGGCCGAAGATAATGTCGCACGATTAAGCAGTGCCTTATTGATGACAACCACCTCTGCATCCTTGATTCTCTCTATGACCAGTTCAGTGGAAGTATCTTCATAGTAGCGCCAAGGGGAGATAGCTCGTTCCAGCACCGTACAGTCCATATCGCCACGTGTGACGGAACCGAAATCAAGAAAAACTGCACGCATACGATTGCCTTTGGTGAGGATAGGAATAATTCATGCTGTGATTGGAATGTATTGAAAGCCTGTGGTGTGTTGTCAAATATCTTGAGAGAATAGGAAAATCATAAGTATACGGAATAATTTACTTTGATCCTCACTAAATTAGCATCACTGAAATGGCTGCTTTCGGCCAAAACCTGCAAACCAATTTCTTTCAATAAACCCTCGAATAATCTGGCTAAATAATATTAGATTGCCAGCACTGTCATGATCTCCAGAATTGTATATCACTCCTTTTGGGATGATATACAGTTAGTAAACATGACAAATGTAACTATTTTATTGTTATTAGTGCCAAAAATATGGAAGATATACAGAAACTATATAATTACTTGTTAGAACTCTCAGAGGCTCATATATGGATTTGTCGCTCATCCAAGGCACGATCTCCGGCCTGAAGGTCGCGTCTGACATGGCGAAGGGCTTCCTTGAACTAAAGTCAATTGCTGAAGTTCAGGGCAAGGTCATAGACCTCCAAAGCGCCATCCTGTCAGCGCAAAGCAGTGCCCTCGCTGCAAATGCCGATCAAGCAGCAATGGCAGAGGAAATACGCAAACTGCGCGAGCAACTTGCACTTGCAGAAGCCTGGAACGCAGAGAAGCAAAGGTATCAACTCACCGCGCTTGAGCCAGGCATCTTCGCCTACGCCCTAAAGAAGGAGTCGGCAGGTTCTGAACCTCCTCACTGGGTATGTGCGCGATGCTTCAACGCCGGCACAAAGTACGTCCTTCAGAATCAAGGCGAGTTCTATGGCTCCAGTGAGCACTTATGCAATGGGTGCAACTCCAAGATCAAGCTGTCCTCTCGCTTGCTGCCAGAGTTCTAACCCTTCCATCGAGGGGCGGCCCCCCTCATGTCAAACGTTAGGCCTCAACAGGAGCCATCATGACTGAAAAGAGATGGAAAACGTACGAGGAAGTAGCCGCGCATCTCCTCGACCAATTTGCGGGGCATTTCGGCGTCGGGCGATTCGAGGGCAAACAGGTCGTTCCAGGGGCAAGCGGCACAGAATGGGAATTAGATGCCAAAGGGGTAGGCGAGAACAGCAGTCGCGTCATCGTCGTCGAGTGCAAGAGACACACAAAGGCGGGTATCAGCCAAGCGATCACGGGAGCCCTGGCATTCACAATCCAAGACGCAGGTGCTGACGGCGGTATTCTCGTTTCGCCCTTAGGACTTCAGGCCGGCGCGAAGTTGGTTGCGGCTTCAGCAAACATTGTCGAGGTCACCCTCACTCCTGACTCGACGACAACAGACTACATGATGCAGTTCTTGAACCGCATTCATGTCGGGTTCTTGGACACGGTGCACATCTCCGAGCAGCTTACGATCGAATTGCGCGATAAGGATGGAAATGTCATCGACCGCCGAAGTGTTTAGGCTTAGGTTGCCACACCAAATGCAACACTAACCAATGAGCCATATGGAAATTGGCCTAACAGGGTGTTCAACAGGCCGTTAGGCTGCTTCTGAGGAATCCATGAGCGAGAGCTTTTCCCAACGCCACGGCTTTAAGCAACTCTACGAAATTCCGATTTCCATCCGAACTGATGCACCCGATGAGCTACGAGGAGAGGTTGTTGAGCTTGCCTATGAATGCGGCTTCCGTCCAATCTCGCTACGCCCAGTCATCTGCAGAGCCTTCAGAAAACGACCTGACAAGAACAACTGGTCGGAGTATCCAAACATAGATGGCGAACTGCGATCTCTCCTCGACAACTACGATTGGTATCGCGTCTACGACGCGATCGATGCCATCTCTACATCAATGCGAGATGACCCGTTTTCGTATGAGTACGAAAAGTTCGAAACAGGACTCAACGAATACTTTATTGAAAATGGCATCGGCTGGCAACTTGCTAAAGGAATGATCGAAGTGCGTGGAGGAGAGGTTTTCAAGAAGTCCACTCACCAAGCAGCGACCGATCTGCAAGAGGCCGGTCTTGATACCGCTAGCAGCGAGCTTCAGGAAGCACTGAAAGATCTCTCTCGTCGCCCGGAGCCAGACGTCACGGGTGCTATCCAGCACGCTATGGCAGCATTGGAGTGCGTAGCTCGGGCAGCGACTGGCGACTCAAAAGCTACCCTGGGAGATATCATGAAACGGTATCGGGACCTTATGCCTAAGCCGCTCGCTGAGGCCATTACTAAGCTTTGGGGATTTGCGTCAGAGAATGCTAGACACATAAATGAGGCCGCATGCCCGCCTTCGAAGAGGCCGAGTTGGTCGTTACCACGGTTGCAAGCATATGCACGTATCTCGCAAAGAAACGCGCGACAAATGTCAGATTAAATGGAGACTAATTTTTGAAACCGTCAGATCAAGTTTGAGCTACTACACATTTTGAATGCCTTATTGTGTGGCGCAGACTATAAACCTGTGCAAGATTCTGCGTCAGTTGGCGCTTTTGTGCAACCCTTTGGGGATTAATCTTAACCAGCTACTGTTTGGCAATATGCACCTCGGCGGCTGAGAAAACGGATTTTTCAGGAATGTATAATTTTAATTTTCAATATAAATAGTAGTTATAAAATAACGTAATATCCTGTAAACAATAAGTTATATGTCCAAAATTATTGACTTTTCTATTAGGAATTAGAATTAGGCAGAGCCGTCAAATGCCCATAATCTCTCCATCATCGGACAAATCAATACGGTGTGCAGCCGGATCATGTGGTAATCCGGGCATGGTGACGATGTCGCCAGTCAGTACCAGTAGGTAGCCGGCACCGGCGGCGATGCGCACGGACTCGACTGGGAGCACAAATTCTCTGAAACGGCCTACTTGAGCAGGATCACTGCTGAGTGACAGGTGGGTCTTGGCGATACAGATGGGGAGTCGGTCGTAACCAAGTGAATGAATCCGTTCAAGGTCCTTTTTTGCAGTACGGCTGAACTCGAGATTGCTGGCACCATAGATGGTGCGGGCGACAGCGGCAATCTTCTCCTCAGGAGGTAGACTCCAAATCATAAAGATAACGCACAGGCGGTGTCGGCTGAGCGGCGGCAGTGGTGACTGCATACGCTAGCGCTTCAGCTCCAGCGCCTCCGTCGGTAAAACCGGTAAAGAGGGCGGTATTTAGCCCAAGTTTGGCACACCCTTTCTCGATGACAGCCAATTCTTGTTTGGTGTCGCCTTCAAAGCAATTGATAGCAATGACCGGCTCAAAGCCAAAGGCGCGCACGCTGTGGACATGGTGCTCCAGGTGTTCCAAGCCACGTTCGATTTCTTGGATGGGACCGGGGTAGGCAGGGTCGCCGTCACCATGAATTCTTAATGCGCGGGCGGTTACCACCAGTACGACCACACTAGGCCATAGACCAGAGCTACGGCATTTTATGTCAAAAAATTTCTCGGCACCTAAATCAAAGCCAAAACCCGCTTCTGTCACAGCAAAGTCCGCACAGGTGGCAGCAGTCTTGGTAGCGATCACGCTATTGCAGCCATGGGCGATGTTGCCAAATGGACCGCCATGCACAAAAGCTGGCACACCTTCAGTGGATTGCACCAGATTCGGCAGAATTGCATCCTGCAGCAGAGCCGCCATTGCGCCTGCTGCCTGAAGGCCCTGTGCTGTTACCGGATTACCCGAGCGATCAAATCCAACCAGGATGCGTCCCAGCCGAGCCTTTAGATCAGCGAGGTCCTCAGATAGACAGAGGATTGCCATGACTTCTGAAGCTGCGGTGATGTCGAAGCCGCTTTCCCGCGGTACGCCATTGAGGCGCCCACCTAGTCCAATCACGGTCTGACGCAGGGCACGGTCATTCACATCCAGCACACGGCGCCAAAAAACTTGGCGGTGCTCCAGATCGAGTTCACTGCGAAAATGAATGGCATTATCCAGCAAGGCGGCTAATAGGTTGTGTGCCGCGCCGATAGCATGCAGATCCCCTGTGAAATGCATATTGATGCGAGTCGAAGGCTCGAGCTGGCAACGGCCACCACCTGTGCCGCCGCCCTTGACGCCAAAGATAGGCCCCAGAGAGGGTTCGCGTAATGCAAGGGCTGCACGCTGACCGATGCGAGCAAGACCTTGTGCCAAACCGATAGAAACAGTGGTTTTTCCTTCGCCACTGCGAGTGGGATTAATCGCCGAAACCAGTACGATCTTTCCTTTTGGCTTAGTTTCTTTCTTTGGTAAGGCGCTCAACCGAAGTTTTGCCATATGCTCACCATAGCACATCAGTGCATTTGGGTGCAGATCAAGTGCTGCGGCGATGTCCAGTATGGGGCGCATTATAAAAGCTTACAGGCTTGTGAAATAAGTAAAAACGAAATCAATTTTAACATTCCATCACTAATTCCAAATATTTTGTTCGAATTGCTACATCTCGGCTCAAAGCCATACAGTGAATACAGAAATGACTGCCAATCACAGTTATCGCTCAGTTATCATCTAGCCACCGAACTGATAAACTTGGACTATAGTGTTATGTGTTGTAGTGCTAGAATTGACATCGATGCAACTTATTCCATTTCCAAATCACACCTAATTTTGGCGGCTTCTCCTTGCCATATTATTTATACTGTCTGCGGTTTGCCTTCGCATTATGTTTGATTTGGAAATGGAATTACACATTTATTTCCATGAATGAAGATGAAGCTATATCATTATCTTGAGGGGCTTTAATAAATGTTGCCCGGTCTGATGCTTACAATGGTGCTATTCTCTGCTGATAGTCCTAACTTTGTTCAGGAAGCCGCTGATTATTACCAGCAAATTGAAACATATCAGGCAACCGTCAAATCTTCATACGGTAATCAGTCTGAGAAAACCGACGTCATACGTTATTACTATAAAAAACCGGGTTATGTCCGCATGGAGGTAATTGAGCCATTTAATGGGACGGTTTTGGTTTATAGTCCAAAGACTAAAAAGGTCAAATTATGGCTATTTGGATATGGGAGCTTTCCTTCGCTCAGTCTAAGCCCGGAGAATAAAATGATCCAAGGTCCCTCTGGTCAGAGGATAGACCGCTCAGATCTAGGGATTTTGCATCAGGAAGTGATGTTACTGCAAAATCAGGGTAAAACAACTGTGCTCGGTACAGATTCGATTGCAGGTCAGTCTGCCTTGCAAATTAGCGTGCAGGGAGAGGGAGGTTTTAGTTTAGGCGCTGTGTCACGGATGGATTTGTGGTTAGACGTAACGAATGGTTTTCCACTTAAAGTGAAGAGTTTTGGCACGGATGGCAGTCTGATTGAGATGGTGGAAATGTCGGATTACCAAATCAACCCAACATTCCCTGCGGGTTTTTTTGATCAGTAAGGCGATAACAGAATTCAGCTATGTTATTCCATTTCTAAATCACACCTGATTTTGTCGGCTTCTCCTTGCCGCATTATTTATACTGTCTGCGACTTGTCTTCGCGTCAAGTTTGATTTGGAAATGGAATAACAGATCGATAATTTTAGTTTTTTGATAAGCTGCCTACACTGATAGCGCACGTAAGGAAGTGTGGAGTGCTGATAGTACTGATAGTAGTGTAACAAAGCTTGTTTGGATTAAATAATTTTAGCAAATCGGAAAACAAGTTTCGAGGTATGGAAGGTATAATTTTTATGCCTTTTTATGGCTTCTAAGGAGGTAATGTAGTGGTCAAATAAAACCGCACACTTTGCTTAGAAACTGTTTGGAAATTCTGAATTCTGGCGTTAATGTAGCAATTTTTGCTATAAACAGGCAGTATCATGAATCAACAAAAAGCGTAAAAAGCGTTATCCAAGTAACCTAAGCGATGAAAAGCGATGAAGCGTGGCATTACTTGAAACCCTACCTGCCGGCATCGGCAGTGGGGAGGCCACGAAAGTTGAGTATGCGTCAGGTGGTAAATGCAATGCTGTATGTTCTAAAAACAGGTTGTCAATGGAGGCAATTGCCTCGTGAGTTCCCAGCTTGGAGTGCGGTTTACTACTATTTTTACAGTTGGTCACATGACGGGACATGGCAACGTCTTCATCATTTGTTGCGTTCACGGTTGCGCGAAAGAGGTGGGCGCCACAAACACCCGACGGCAGGTTGCCTGGACAGCCAAAGCGTCCAATGTACTGTGCGGTACCTGGGCAACGAGGTTTTGATGTTGGCAAGAAGGTCAATGTTTGTCAACGCCACATTCTGGTGGACACACTGGGGTTACTGTTGATGGTGGTAGTCACTGTCGCCAGTGTGCAGGATCGTGATGGTGCCCGCTTGCTATTGCGTCACCTACCAGGTTGTTGCAAAAAATTGAGGAAGATTTGGGTGGATGGTGGCTACAGTGGCCATCTTGTGAACTGGGTTGCAGAACAATTTAAATTCTGTCTGGCAGTAGTATTGCGTCCCAAAGAAACCAGGAAGTTTGTATTGCTACCCCGTCGCTGGGTAGTTGAGCGCACCTTCAGTTGGTTGAATCATTCACGCCGGCTCAGTAAAAGCTACGAATGTCTCACAAGCACCGACGAAACCTGGGTTTACATTGCTATGACTCGTATTATGTTGAGAAGACTTGCTTAAACCAGGAGTTTCCAAACAGCCTCTAAGAAATTCTAAATGACTAAACTTTTAATTTCTACAAACACTATCCCAGAAGGATGGGATGAGGCTGCTTATCTTCTTAATAATCCTGATGTAGCTGAAGCAGTACAGCTAGGCGTGTTTAGTTCCGGTTATGATCATTTTAAAAAAAATGGTTATTATGAAAATCGAAGCAATGCTTTGCTTAAACAAAATGTAAATCGGAAGTTTCATTTTGTTGAAGATTATACAAGTTTGGTAAAAAATTTAATAAAGCAGTACCCATTGGATGAGGCTATGTCGCATGCTATCGGGGGCAACTTTGTTGCATGGGGTCAAATCGAAAAGCAATTACTCATTCACTATGGTCTCTTGTCAGATCATACACTTATTGATATCGGCTGTGGTTCGGGGCGCTTGGCAAAAGCTATGATTCCTTATCTAAGAACCTGTTCAAAGTCTTTTGGTTTGACGGAAAAAGTGTGATACTTGCAGGATGAGAACACGTTATCCAAGCGATATCAGTCGCGAACAGTTCGAGCAGATCCGCTCGCTGCTGGAAAGTGCGCGCAAGAAGACCAGTCCGCGTCGAATCGATTTATACGAAGTATTTTGTGCGGTGTTGTATTTACTCAAGAGTGGTTGCCAGTGGCGCATGTTGCCAAGCGAATTTCCGAAGTGGCGTACGGTCCATTCGTACTTTGCTATTTGGAGCGAGCCGGATAAAGAAGGAGTGAGCCTGCTGGAGCAGGCACTTAAAAAATCAGGTTGGCGCGGCCCGTATGAGACAGGGGCGCAACGCCTGCACGTCCTATTTGATCATAGACGCGCAGAGTGTGAAGAACACGGATACGGCGAACCAAAAGGGTTATGACGCGGGCAAGAAGGTTTCGGGTATCAAACGCCATATTGCGGTGGATACGCAGGGGTTGCCACATGCCATCGCAGTCACTACGGCGGAGGTCACTGATCGCAAGGGAGCGTTGCAGGCGATGGATCGGTGTAAGACGAACCTGGATAGAGTGCAAAGTGTATTGGCTGACGGCGGTTATGTGGGACAACCGTTCGCTGAAGCAGTGAAGACCACCATTGGCGCAACTGTGCAGATTGCTCGGCGCAGTCAATTACACATGTTTTCTGTGATGCCGAAACGCCGGGTGGTGGAACGCTCTTTCGCATGGTTGGAAAAATGCCGGCGGCTATGGAAAAATTGTGAACGCAAGCTCAACACTAGCCTACAGTTCGTCCCTCTTGCTTTCTTGGCATTGTTACTACAAAGACTTTGAACAGGCTCTAAGAAATGGAATATATTTAGGAACCGATATTGTTGATGAGTTACTCGATTACGCTAAAAAAGATTGTCCTTTTAATTGGCAATTTCAGAAAGTTGAGAATATCTCTATTCCTTATCCCAGCAAATGTGCAGACTTTTGTGTTTTTTTCTCAGTATTTACGCACTTGCTTCACGAAGAAGTCTACTGTTATTTACTTGAAGCTCGAAGGGTTATCAAAGATGGTGGCATAATAATTTTTTCATTCTTGGAATATTCCCATAATTGGGATGTTTTTGAAGCTACTTATTCTAATATTCTTGCTGGTAAACCAAATGTACATTTGAATACATTTATTGGTCGTGATGCTATCGAATGTTGGGCAGATCGGTTGGGTTTGACAATCGTGTCAATAATCGGGGGACATGAACCATTTATCTCCTTAACACATTCAGTTAGTCTAGACAATGGTAGAGTAATTTGTAGGATTACAAGCATTTGGTCAGTCTGTGTGCGTGCTAAAAGCTTAAGTTGAGGGATCCTCTGAGTAGGCTTTATCGCTGAAAACCTTTGCAAGTAGGTGCGGCAGGGTGAATGTGAGCAGAATACCTCCCAATATGAATGCTTCAGCTGAAGCCGGCGTAAAATCATCTTTGGCACTACAGAAGATCCTTATGATAACGCACAAGCAGAGACCATCATCGGGCTATACAAAGTGGAAGTGATCCGGCATCGCGGTTCATGGCGTCGGATCTTAGCGATGAATATACCAACGCAGAATAGGTCGACTGGTTCAACCATCGCCGATTGCTGGCGCCGATGTATAACAAACATCAACCGGTAAAGCTGAGAAGAGCGTGTTATGGTCAATAGAAAGAGTCAGGCATAGCGGTTTTTGGCTCAAACTAATGAGTTTTCCGGAAATTCGGAGGGTTCATCGGGAGGGCTTATTGTTGGCAGAATCTCAAACTTTGCGACAGAATCTTTATAACCGCTGTATTCTTATTTGATAAATATCGTCTTCAGTCGCCAACCTACATATGGCTTGATGCAAAATAATTCTCCTGACCTCTACGCAATTATCAAAATAAAAAGATTGATTATGAAAAAAGTTATTCCAACAATGCCCGGAAATATAACCGAATATAACCTAAATTGGCCAAGCACTGCACATGGCTCAACACATGAATTAGTAATTGATGAAGAGCATATCTACATTACTGGGCAAAACATGCATCAAATAGCCAAATCCGATTATAAAGGACAGGTAGTCGACTACTACAATATGCCGGATGGCAGCGGTCCGCACGGCATATTATTTGATAAACATGGGAGACTTTGGGTTTCTCTGGAATTTTTTGGCTTGGTCGTACAGCTGGATGGCCAAGGAAAAATCGTCAAAGAAATTGATGTGCGTTTATTTGTGCAAGGTGCAAAACCACCTATTAATCCAGCCCCACACGGTATCAGTCTGGATGCGGATGGAGAAACCATCTGGTTCACCGGCAAGCGCACCAGTACAGTGGGTAAGATTAATCCAGATGGTAGTGTAGAGCATTTGCAACTGAACAATCTTGCTGCAATGCCCATATTTCTATCTGCAGGAGCTGATGGAAGTATCTGGGGAACTGAATTGCTAGCTAGTGCCATTCTAAATATCTCTCGCAATGGAACCCTAAGAGAATTTTCCATACCAACATCGAACAGTAGACCTATTGCAGTTATTCCAGACCCATCGGGGTCGTTCATGTGGTTTACTGAAGAAGCTGGAGTCAAGATAGGCAAGATCGATTCATCCGGCAAGATTACTGAATACCCTGTTCCCGCTCTGCAGAAGAATGACATACTCGCATCTATGGTATTCGACTATGACGACAATTTGTGGGTGCAAGTTTATGTGGATCAAAATAATCCCAATCCATCAGGATATGACTATATCCTGAAGTTTGATAAATCCATTCGACAAATTGAGGGCCCTGATATTGCCGGGATTCCATTCACTACGCACACCCTCCCCAGCAGAGGAACGATGATGCATCGGATTAAGATGGACTATAAGGGTAATATATGGTTTACAGAAATGAAGACAGATAAACTCGGCAAAATAACGCTTTGATCGATTTTTTAACCGTGTAAAAGCATGGCTTAACGCGTGGTTGATCGAAGAGCCTATGTGGTCAATGAAGAGCCCCTGAATACCACTGGATAAATGAACGCATTCCTCACCTAACGCGAGTGAGAGTATCGAGTCGAGTTTATTTTTTCTCAAGGGTATTGAGGTTGTTAATTCTTGAGTCTCAGTAGATCGCTGATTTACCCAAATGATCGTTCTATTTCTCTTCAAAAATAAAATCAAGTTGCTAAATATGAAGTCCTCCTATTTGAGCGGAGAATAGATTTGCATCGCATAATTGCATAAATTCTCTGGAAAAAATCATTATAGCCTTATAGATTGGTATATTGCGCACTTTGCTCGCAATATCGAGCAATAAAAAAAGCACGAATATAAAAAATATTGTTTAGATATTTGCGGCTATGAGCTTGCCAAGTTATTCAACTACAAGCTTTCTCATCCAGTCATTCACTTAATTCAGCTATCCCCATATCAGAAGTTATAACATAAGCACTCATATAAATTAATTGTCTCCATTATAGAAACAATTAATTTCTATTTTTAATACTTATTTTTTGTTTTTACATCGGTATCATATAGTATGAGAATAAATATTGATGTGATCAATAGGGTTAATGTATTAAAAACCATGACGTTATTATAAGTAATATTAAAATAAATCGTCTCTAAATATTAAGTAAAACGCCATTTTAAAGAGTCTAGCTGATTATATTTGTTTCCTGTAGAGAACGCATTCTCAATATGGTTATTCTTAATAAAATACTGACGCAATATTTTGATAAAAAACTTTTAAATAAAGAAATGGGTGAAATTAAAGTAAGTTGATGGAGATGAGATGATGAAAAAACTGACTTTATTGATGATTGTTATGATGCTTGGTTTCTTAGTTGGTTGCGCACAAATGAGCCCAATAGGAAGCGTTCAGAGTAATGAATCTTATAGTGCTAAGCTGCGCGACATAGACCCTAACAATCATGATGCCATAGCGAAACATTACGAAAATACGGCCAACCAGATGAAAGCAAAGCTGCAAGAACAGAAAAAATTGCTTGAAGAATATGAAGGACATAGTAATTCTTATGGGCGGAGAGGCCAAGACCGTCAGTCACATATTACTGCTAAAATCCGCCAATATGAAAATTCTATCAAAGAGAATTTGAAAGAGGCTGCCATTCACCGAGAAATGGCGCGAGAAGAAGAAAAACGAGAGCTCGGTTTTAACAAGTGAAGAGAATGTGGACTCTCAATTGAATTAGCATTTATGAAAAAATGCATTCAAGCTTCTAAAGACTAAAAAATGAAAAAAGTAAGCCGCGATGTCAACTATAGATACGCGGCTTTTTTGTATTTATGCTTTTAGTTCATAGGTTATGTCTGAACGGGATAATCTGTCTTTAATCTTATTACAGCTAAAATCCTAGCTACGATTAGAATAGAGGTAACACAATTGCCACATAATGTTTATAACATTATGTGTTTATTTTAAGTTTCATTAACAGAATCAATAATTGTCCACAATTTCTGTAGATAAGTTTGTGGGTAATTTGTAAAAATTAAAACTAAGATAGTTATTTGCAATATCTTTTTCTGGTTCGATTAAATTTTAAACAAATAATAATATTTTTTATAATCAATTAGATAGTATTGTATGTTGATTATTCAAGCGATTTTGATTGATGTTTGAATTTTTTTAAAAAACAAGTGGATTATTCTGTAAAGTCAAGAAAATTTTTAATTTAATTGCATTAATTCTTATTTGAAATACTGAGACTTTAAATTTATCCTCGTTAAGGTTTGGTTCGAGCCGCGGCCTGGGGGAATTATTTATGCTTAACCCATTGTTCTATAACCATATTGCCGAACTATGCTGATGTGTGCGCTGAGGTGACCGCCGAACTTATACGCTTGTTTTTACTTGACGTTCAATTATCCCTCTTCGAGTGTATTGCTTTTAACAATAGTCCCGGTTTATCTTGCTTTATCGTTGAGTGACAAACGTTGCTATCGCTTGAATCCTGCAGTACCAATCGAAACGATTGATGCCTGGCTTGTGATCATCAGTACGTTGCCATAATGCATCAACCAATGGAAAGAATTACATTTACTTTTATGGGAGAAATCTCTTTCCAGATTTCCATATACTTCTTCAAAACTTATTTTTAGTCTCTCCTGCAGCAACTCTGTTTGTCTCTGCCGAAATTCCCTCCGGCTTCAAATAAAAATCGGTTTGATCATTTACTGCAAATGCAGACTGTTTATTTGTTTTTTACAAACCTAAAATTATTCCTCAAAACAGTATTTGAGGAAAAGAACACGACTAAAAATAGTCGGATTTTAGATTAATTGAAACAATTTAAACTTGAGCACTACTAGGTCAGACCGGAGATAGTGCAAATATGTATTTATTTTTCCTAAAATGGGTTTTCGTTCACAAATTCTGGTTACATCCCTAGCGGCGGTGTGTGCTCTGAATCGCGCTGCATCAGCGCTTGAGATAAAGGCATCCCAGCAAAGCGCCGTGCTCGACTGCAACGTGGCGCGTCGGGATGAAACAATCTGCTTGGCCTGCAATATTTACTTCGAGGCACGCGGCGAGTCATTGAGGGCGCAGACCAAGGTCGCCAGAGTGACGCTAGAGCGGCTTGACAGTCCAGCCTACCCGAGGACCCTGTGCGGGGTGGTCTGGCAACCGCACCAGTTCTCGTGGACCCGCGACGGCAAGACTGATAAGGTGTACGATGGTGATGCCTGGGCCCGGGCATTGTTCCTGGCCGGGACAATGGTTTCTGATCACCGGTTTGGAAACAAATTCATCGATAGCGGTAAGGCAATGAATGGGGTGCTGTGGTATCACAGCAAGAAAATCAAACCGAAGTGGTCACGCAAAATGCGCCATCACGTCACCTATGGCGGGCATATTTTCTACCGCAAGCGCTAGGGACGATACGATGGTGGACGATCACGGGGGCTCCGCTGCATTATTGAATCACCCAAGGATTATCGGAGGCTTCATTTCTTGAAAGAGGAGTTATGAATAAATCAATAAGATACTCACCCGATTTTCGCGAGAGAGCTGTTCGCATGGTCTTGGATCACGAAATCGATTGTGAACCTAGAAACTGCGATTGGACGGAGTGGAGGTGCAGAGATCCAGGTGTGAGGCAAGGCGTGATGAGTCCGCAGGCTCGCCCTTTGCAACGAAGAGCAACGCTGCGTTCGTGCCTGGTGGAGCGATATATGACACACACTTGTATCGATCTTACCATTCTGGTGAATGAGAAAATTTCGAAGATGCCTGAGGTAATGAAATGGACGCCCACTACCCTAAACGGCATCAAAGTGCCAAAGTAATGGTGCAATGACCACTAACCCAGATAGGAGCGTCCGAGATGAAGATTACAACGATAGGCATTGATTTGGCAAAGGAAGTATTTCAGATTCACGGAGTAGATATGCATGGTAAGACTGTGTTGCGCAAGCAATTGCGCCGCAGCGAAATGGTGAAGTATTTCGCCAACTTAGAACTCGGCTTGATTGGTATGGAAGCATGCGGTAGCTCACACCACTGGGCGCGAAAGTTAGGTGAATTTGGGCACACCATCAAGCTCATGTCGCCCCAATTCGTCAAAACCAACAAGCATGACATGGCGGATGCAGAAGCGATTCTCTGAAGCGGTAGGCCGACCCAACATGCGTTTTGTATCGATCAAGAATATTGAGCAACAAGCCATTCTGTCAGTGCATCGTGCCAGGCAGGGTTTTGTCAAAGCCAGAACTGCACAGGCAAACCAGATACGCGGCCTGCTTTCCGAATTTGGCATTGTTATTCCGCAAGGTATCCATTCGATTATCAAGCGGGTGACGGATATCCTGGAAGAGGCTAGAAATGATTTGCCAGGAACAATGCGTCATTTATTGAAACAGTTGAATGATCACCTCAAAGAACTAAGTCGACAAGCAGAAGAGTTGGAATTGCAGCTCAAGCTGTGGCACAGGGAAAACGATGCCAGTCAAAGGCTGGAAGCGATTCCCGGTATTGTCCCGATTACGGCAAGCGCTATTGTTGCAACAGTTGGGAATGCTGCAGAGTTCAAGAACGGCAAGCAACTTTCGGCATGGTTTGGATTGGTGCCAAAGCAATGCTCTAGCGGCGGCAAGCAAATATTACTCGGTATCAGTAAACGTGGTGACACTTACCTGCGCACTTTATTGATTCACGGAGCACGAGCGGTCATTCGCTTTGCCGAAAATAAGGGTGAATCAGAAAGCTGGCTGCGTAAACTGATAACACGACGCAACAAGAATATCGCTGCTGTTGCGCTAGCGAATAAAAACGCTCGTATTATCTGGGCACTGCTCGCCAAAGGCACAACATTCCACCCTAGTCACACGACGACAGCAGTTGCTACCGTAGTGTGATTATAGCGTTACATAGAAACTTATTGATAACACTACAGCACAGATTTAAGGAGAAAAATTTCAACCGATTGCACAGGCAATCATGACATGATGACGAGACTGGTCAGACCGTG
Organism: uncultured beta proteobacterium; assembly: GCA_963815685.1. GTDB lineage: Bacteria > Pseudomonadota > Gammaproteobacteria > Burkholderiales > Nitrosomonadaceae > Nitrosomonas. Next base: position 12,276 of record CAWFHT010000003.1, on the reverse strand, counting down.
AGTGGCTAAACCTAAACAGCACACAGCGCATAGAGCACGCTGAGGTGATAATTCTAATTGGCGTTACAAAGTGAATTAATTATCCAATCCCATCCGGCGATTGATTTCACCACATCCGTAGTTTCCTCCATATGTCGAAGTGCATCAACTAAATGAGATTCGAGCGCGCCGATGCTGTCAAATACACGGTTATGAAAGTTCTTTTCGCGCAACTCATCCCACAGGTGCTCGACTGGATTGAGTTCAGGTGAATAAGGTGGCAGTAGCAGCAAGCGAAGATTCTCAGCTAACGTCAGCGAATGGCTGCGATGCCAGCCAGCACCGTCCATCACCATAACGATATTCTCATTGGGGTAGCGCCTGGCGATTTCATCAAGAAAGATTTGCATGCACTCAGTGTTGACATTCGGTAATACCAAGCTGTCAAACTTTCCGTCCAGCGGACAGACTGTCGCATAAGCGTAGGTGTACTCGCAGGTAAGCATAGCCTTGACTAGCGGACGCACTGGACGAGGCGCCCATGCGCGACGGCAGTCGCTGATGCGGCCAAATCGTGCTTCGTCTTGAAACATCAGCCGCATGGGGCGAGGCACAGCAAACTCTGTTATCGCTTGACCCAGCACCCCGGGGAGTTTTTTTTCCAGTCTTCCCGGACTAAGAGATCTCCTTTCGGGTGGGTGGTATCGGGCGCAATCTTACGCCAACCATGGCGCGCAAGCATTCGGTATATGGCCGAAAGCGAAAGCGGGACACCCATCTTCTGGCGCAACTTATCGGCAAACGGCGGAACCACCAATACGCCCCCAACGCCGGCACTGTCAAATACCTCCTGCAACAGCACCCTCTCTTCTTCAAGCGATCGGTTCGCCCGATTACGCAGATTACGCTTGGCAACGGGCGCAGCCATTCTTCCAGTAGCTCGCTTGCAGTAATTTGTACGCAGTGTGCAGGTCTTGCCTTTTGATCGACCAATAGCAATGGCCGTCTGCTCCAGACTCAGACCCAATTCGAGTGGCAGCAGTAAAGCCTGTGCGCTACGCAGTTCATCGGCTGTTTTAGCGATCCGTACCGCATTTCTGGCCAATTCAAGATGCTCTTCACCACTTGCTGGTCTTGCCATAATTGTCATCCATTTACGTGAGCCTAGATGACTTATTATTGCATATTATAACGCGAAATAGAATAAGGCGCTACTCAGCGAATTCCATCAGGGACAAAGGCAACGCGCCTCATACAAAGTCCGGATGTATGGCAGCAATCTTTATCTTCTCAAAATCATCAGTTGAAGGCTTGGCAAAAAGTGGACAATGGAATGGACTCCTCCTTCCAGGAAGGGGTACGGTAGCATCTTTAACTAACCGAGGAGACCAAAATGAAACAAATCGCTGTAATCGGCATTGATCTTGCCAAAAACGTTTTCCAGATACATGGTACTGATCCGTCAGGATTGACTGTTCTTAAAAAGAAGCTCGCGCGCGGACAAATGATTGATTTCTTCGCCAGGCTTACCCCATGTCTGGTGGGTATGGAAGCTTGCTCCTCCGCCCATTATTGGGGCCGCCGCTTGTCGGAAATGGGGCACACCGTGCGACTGATGCCACCTCAGTACGTGAAGCCCTATGTCAAAACCAACAAGAATGATGCTCGTGATGCGGAGGCAATCTGCGAGGCAGTGATGCGTCCGAATATGCGTTTTGTGCCGATTAAGAGTGAAGAACAGCAGGCAGTGCTTGTGTTGCATCGCGTACGTGCCGGTATCATCAAACAACGCGTTGCACTCGGCAACCAGATTCGTGGCCTCTTGGCTGAGTTTGGTATTATCATTCCACAGAGCTTCAAGCAGCTTAATACACGACTGATGCAGATCATCAGTTCATCAGGCAGCCAAATACCTGAGGAGCTCAAGCCAATGTTCTCATCACTCTTTCAGGAACTGACTAATCTAACTTGCCGGATTAAGGCATTCGACAAACAGATCGAATCGCATCTTCGTAGCAGCAACGAATGTCAGCGCATCCTCCAGATTGAAGGAGTAGGTCCGCTAACAGCTACGGCTGTGGTGGCATCGATTGGTGACATACAAAACTTTAAGAGCGCGAGCCAGTTCGCAGCCTGGCTAGGACTGGTTCCACGACAAAATTCCAGCGGTGGCAAAACCCGGTTGCAGGGCATTAGCAAACGTGGCGATACCTATTTGCGCTACTTGCTGGTGCATGGGGCCCGCGCAGCCCTGAGTTATGCTAAACGTGTCGACAAGCTCAACAGTTGGCAACAGGCGATGCTGCAGCGAAAAACTCTCAATAAAGTGGTGGTAGCGATGGCACACCGGGGCGTATCTGGGCGGCGTATCTGGGCGATACTTGCCAAAGACTGCGCTTATGACCCGAACTATTCCCATCGGCTTGCTGTCGCATAAGTACTATTGAGGGTTCAGTGCCGAGTGGTTGAGGATAACTCCAGACAAAATTGGGATACGGCAAATCAGCTTTCCCCGTGCTTGGTTTGCTGCGAATGTTATGGGTAAATAGTGTGATATAACGTAAACATAATTGATTTCTTTGATTTGCAGTGTGATTTCTAGTGATGGCAAAGCGGACACATCCGCAGTTGAGTAGCCTGGTACATGGATAGTGGCATTTGACCACGAGTGGGCGATGAGGCCTCAACAGCGAATTTCCATCAAGGTCAGGGATGTAATTAAGCGGTCCCATTATAGGCCGGATATACGAGTGCAAGTGTTTCAGCCAAGCCAGATCAAAAAATCTCACACAAAACGGAGGAGTCCATATACATCCATGTATGTGGTGTCAAATATGGTAATGAAATTCAGTATTCCTCAGGTATGTGTCTTATCCCATCAGCTATCGGCAATGGAAGAAATGTTGTGGGAACGCGGCGTTACGGTTGATCATTCCAGCTTGAATCGCTGGATACTTAAGTAGGGCTTACTCAGAAAGTATAAGCAATTGTTTTTACGCGCAGATATCGTAAAAATCAATGTTTAAGTGCAAGGTTTTTGAATGAATTATGCCGAAACCCTTGCACTTGATTTGAATTCAAGCTCACCTAAGTTCGATCAATTTTTATTAAACTGCATACTGTTATAAATAATATTCTTTATAAAACAATATATTAGGGATTATAAATTTTAAACGAGATTACAAGAAATACTTTTTGAGTAGACTCTAAGTACACGCAGTTGCTGGAGCAAACCTTCGGAAATGCAAGCACCCGATGGGCGCAAGTTGGCACATGGGCGAGACGTATATCAACGTCAAGGGCCAGTAGAAATATTTGTATCGAGTAGTCAATAAAGCGGGGCGTACTGTTGTTTCTCCTCACTGCCAAGCGTGATTGCAAGCTATTGCCCGCTTTCTTCGAAAGGCGATCGACCAGTGCGGCTGCAGAAGATCACCATTGACAAGGGTAGGGCCAATACCAAATCCAGTATTAAATTACAATAGGCAAAATATCTAAAAATATCATGGAACAAAATCACCGTGCGGTCAAGTGACTGACCCGCCCTATGCTGGGTTTCAAGTCATTCTGGTCAGCCGCCATCACACTTGCCGAAATCGAGCTCATGAACACGATTCGCAAGACCAGTTCCAATCAAAGGAAAGTAGTCTCACTCTTGCCCGTTCACTGAATCAAACCCAGCTCAAGAAATTGCACTAATCACTTTCATGGTGTTCTTGGCAGATTTTTCTCAGGTTGATCGTCGAACCAGCGATATAACATGGGCATGACCACCATTGTCATCATGGTCGCAGTGGCAAGCCCGCAGATTACGACGATGGCGAGTGGTTTCTGTACTTCAGAACCAAGGTCTGTAGTGACCAAGAATGGCATCAGACCAAATATTCTAACCGAGGCGGTCATCAACACGGGGCGGAAGCGTTGTTCGCAGCCTTTTCTCACCGCTTCCTTCACATCCAAGCCTTGATTGCGCAGCTCCCTGATAAAAGAAATCAACACGACACTGTTCAATATCGCAATACCCCATACTGCAATGAAGCCGACCGACACGGGTACGGATAGGTATTCGCCGCTGATGAACAAACCGATGACGCCACCGACTGAGGCAAACGGTAAAACCAGATAAATGAGCCCGACGAGTTTGACTGAGCCGAACAATATATACAACAGGAAGAAGATCATTGTCAAAGTAATCGGCACGATTACAGAGAGTGTCGCCATGGCACGTTCCATGTTTTCAAACTGTCCGCCCCAGACGAAATAGTAGCCAGCAGGTAACTGAATTTCCTTGGCCAGGCGCTTTTGCAGCTCAGCCACGAAACCACCCAGATCGCGTTCATAAACGTTGGCGCCGACTACCACTCGGCGGTGGGCGTATTCGCGCGAAACGACCGCAGGCCCATCGATGACCTTGATCTCCGCCACCGCGCTCAGCGGCACCAAAATACCACCGGGCGCCAGCATCTCGCCTGGGCCGGCGCTGCCGTGAGGTCGCAGCAAGAGATCGCGGATAGCTTCGATGTTGTTGCGGAATTGCTCGGGATAACGCAACAACAATACAAAGCGGCGCTCATTTTCGAATACCTGGGTGACTGCCTTGCCACCGATAGCGGTTTCTATCAGCTCGTTCACATCGGAAACGTTGAGACTGTGACGGGCAATGGCGCGGCGGTCGATATTGATGGTTAGTGATTGCTGGCCGGATAGACGCTCGATGCGGAGATCGCGTGCGCCGTGCGTTGATTTGACGATACGCGCCACCTGTTCCGACAACTTACGCAATTCTTCCAAGTCATCACCAAATATTTTGATCGCAACCTGTGAGCGTACCCCGGCTACCATTTCGTCCACGCGTGCTGCGATCGGTTGCGACAACAGAATATTTACGCCAGGCAGCGTCGCCAGCGCTTTGCGGATATCTTCCTCAATTTCCTGCTGGGTGCGGCCAGATTTCTCCAAATCCAGTACCACAATAGGATCGGACTCATTCTGCGACGCGGGATCGGCGGGCGATTCGCCACGACCGAGCTTGGATACCACGCTCTTCACGCCTGGGATCGCAGCGATCAGTTTCATCGCCTCAGTTTCCAGTTTTATTGCATCATCCAGAGAAATCGATGGCACACGGATAATCACAGGTGTCACCGCGCCTTCCTTCATGGTTGGAATGAAAGACTTACCAAGGAATGGATATAAGGCGAATGCCAGCAACAGGGAACCTAGCGACAGCATCATGGTGGTTTTCGGATACGACAGCGCTAAATTCAGTATGCGTAGGTAGAGAGATTTAAGATCGGTGACAATTCTGGTGTCGTGATCAGTGCCGCCTTTCAGGATGTAATCGCTGAGCACCGGTGCCACCAGTACTGAAACGACCATCGCCACCAACAATGCGATGGCGATGGTAACGGAGATCGGACTGAACATCTTACCTTCCATGCCCTGCAATGTCATCAGCGGCAGAAACACGAGGATAATGACGATGACACCGAAGATTACCGGAGTACCTACCTCGGCTGCCGCCTTGGCGATGATATCAATCTTTGATTCTCCCGTGTTGCAGACCTGCCCCAGACGGTGAAAGATATTTTCCACCACTACCACCATCGGGTCCACCATCATGCCGATGGCTATTATTAATCCGCCCAGCGACATCAGGTTAGCCGGCATCCCTTGTTGGTTCATCACCATAAAAGTAACCAACGGTGTAACGATCAGTGTCGAACACACCACCAGGCTGATACGTAGGTTGCCGAGAAAGATAAATACTGCGGTCACGAAGATTATAGCCTCGATCAGCGTACTGTTTACCGCGGCCAGAACGGCATCCACCATATCAGTGCGGTCGTAGAAGGGCACAATCTGGAGTCCGCCCGGCAAGAGACCGCGTGTGTTTATCTCGTCAACTTTTTCTTTAACCCTTCCTACTATTTCCTTAGCGTTGCCGCCGCGCAACATCATTACAATTCCGGTTACAGATTCAGTGTAACCATTCTTGATACTGGCTCCTTGACGCACCTCGGTGCCGAAATTCACTTGTGCTACATCGCGCACATATAAAGGGGTGCCATCAATTTCTCTAAGCACGATGTTACGGATGTCATCTAGTGTTTTAATCAGACCGACACCGAGGATCAGATACTGCTCTGCACGCAGAGCCAGAATGTTTCCGCTCGCATTGGCGTTGTTGCTAGCAATGGCATGATCAACCTGCGACAGCGTCAGATCATAATGACGTAGTAAATTGGGATCAATCAGTACGTGATATTGCTTAACATAGCCGCCGATGGAATTAACTTCGGCCACCCCCTGGATAGAGCGCAGCATCGGCCGCACCACCCAGTCTTGAATTGTTCGCCGTTCGGTCAATTCTTCAATCGTGAGTGCGCGCTGTCCGTCGCTGGGATGGTCGAGTGTATATTGATAGACTTCCCCCAGACCGGTCGATACTGGGCCGAGTACTGGTGTTATGCCCGGTGGCATTCTTGGGGCAACATTGATCAACCGTTCTGTCGCCAGTTGGCGCGCAAAATAAACATCAGTCTTGTTGGTAAATACCAGCGTGATGAGCGACAACCCGTTTTTGTTCATGGAGCGCATTTCCACTAGGCCTGGCAGACCAGCCATGGCAATTTCCACCGGCACCGTGATCAGCCGCTCAATCTCTTCAGGACTGCGGCCAACTGCTTCGGTGGCAATCTGCACCTGGATATTGGTTACATCGGGGAAAGCATCGACTGTCAGCTCCTTTGCCGCAAAAAAACCACCGCTGCACAGAGCAAGTGCTACCACTACCACCAGCAGGCGCTGCCTGAGCATAGCACGCACAATTAAGGCGAGCATGATTTACTTTAGGTCAGCGAGTTTATTGTGCTCGCTGTTCGGATGAAGCGTACCGCCTATTACAATGCTCTGTTCGTTAGTGAGGGAGCGCATGGCAGCGGTTTCAGGATTCGATTTGACTAAGATTAGCAGGAATTGACAGCTGCGCGGTGTGAGAATTACGTAATCCCGATTGATCTTACATACTATCGCTGTTTCCCTTACCAGCAGGTTGTTATACGAATTGTCGGTGATGTGCATGCAGTCCGACATCGTCAACTTGTGCTTACGTCGCATTTTTTTTACCACCATTCGTATTATCACCGAACAAGTCAAAGGAATCCGCAACGACACATGTAAGGTGTAGGATGCCATAAGCGTAGCACATTGCGTCAATATGAATCCTCATAGTTTACATCTTCGAGTCCTTCAATAATTTCCTGATTTTGTCAGTATTGAACTCGTAAGACAATGTTGTAGAACACTATTGTCCGGTTAGCTATTAACCCTTGAGAGATAAAGCCTGAGTGGGCTTGGGGATGGAGTTAAATTGGTATGCTTGAAACAGTAATTTTCCAATCCAAGGACTTAGGCGATTTCCGAAAGCAAACATCCCCATCAGGCAGGCCGAATCAGAATGTCCCATTTGGGCAAAAGCGGGTTACGCTCCAATCTGGTTTCGATTTCCCGCATGGCTTTCTTGGATAGAGAAACGCCTTTCTGGTAGAGCCTGCGGCTCAATTTTACTATCGGGTGGATACCTTTCCAGGTCATGCTTTTCGCCCATTCCAGCATGGTTGCGGTATCCCCCGGTTGGGCTCCATTCCAATGCTGTTCCAAAATTCCCCAACACCGTTCGATGGGATTATACTTGCTGTGGTATGGCGGGTAGTACAGCAGCTGGATGATTTTGCCGGTAGCATCGGCGAACTCCACTATGCGCTTGAGGAACCGGGTACGCACCCCGCTGCTTTCCGGGCCATTGTCCACTTTGAGTTGGATGTGTGTCATCACGACCTGCTTTTCCCTGGGGATGGCCTGCCACCAGTCCTCCAAGCCATCCATGATGAAGTCACTGGTCTTGAAGGAGCTTCCAAACGTCAGATGCAACTGCCCACTATCCTCTTCCACGATTCCAAACGGAACCTGCTTTTCCTCGCAGCCCATATCGTGATCGGCGGCTCGGGTGTCACCGCGGGTTTTCCCACCCCGTGAGTATTCCCCGATCTTCACAGTGGCCTTGCAGTCGATGCTCAGGCGCATGACCTGCCCAACTTCCAAACACGCCGGGTCCGCTATGGGTTTTCCGTCCTTGTCCGCGATATTGGCAAAGATGGCATCCGTTTCCGGGAGTTTTTTTGGGGTTTGGCCTTGACCACCTTGCGTAGGCGGTAGCCATTCCGGTTCAGCACCTCCGCCATCGTGCCGGGCGATGGTAGGCAATCCTCCGGAAAACCTTGGGCGCGTAACCGATCCAACGCCGCCGCCACGGTCAGCCGGGTATACGATAGCGCCGTACGGAAGGTCGGATCTTGCTGACAGTGCGATTCCGCCAATGCCCATAGGGCTTGCGCCACGTCAGGGTGCTTCTCCTCCCGGAGGCGGTTTCCGCAGTACGCTGCTTGCGCCCCCAGGCAAATCACGCCCGTGCGCTGTTCATTCAGCCCGAGTTCGATCGTGTCGCGATTCCAGCCAAACACCCGTTCCGCCTGGCGGGGATTGCCCCGGCAATATTTCAACGTCATCGCCGCCTGAAAGGACCGGCGTTCCGGTCCGGGCATTTTCGAACTTGCTAGTCTCAGGTCTTCGATTTGGGACGTGCTCAGGGGCGCAACAGTCGGGGCAGAGGCGGACAGCATGATCAAGCTCAGTGGTTAAACAAGTGAAAGCCCGATTCTACCTCAATGGGAATAGCCTTTTTCGGAAATCACCTTAAGTCTAAAACATATTATCACTGTATTTCATCAATTTTATCAATTTACTCAAATACATTCCACGTTAGAGTTTTGATCGAGTGGTCGAACCCCGGAAGAAGGAAAAAAGCTTGTTTTTATCACCAACGATTTCGAACATTCTGCTCAACCTATTGCTGATTTGTACAAAATACGTTGACAAATCGAGTTAATTTTCAAGTGAATCAAGCAAAACCTCAAGGTCAAATGTTTTTTGGTGCCAGCAGGAATGCAGTGCTGATGCAGATTACTATAGTTATCATCGCTTATTTGCTAGTAAGTTTGGCTCAGTAATCATTTCCCAATTCTTTATCCTTGTAGCAATGGGCGAGACTGAACTGTATTAATCTCTTCGTTAGAAGGCAGCTGGAATCCTTAGCCACTCCACCACCAAATCCTGCAAATACTCCATCAACTCAATAATTTGTCCTTGATTATGCTAAACCGGATAGTAATGATCTTCCCTTTAGGAATTACCGAATGTTCGCATAAAATCAGTAATGAGTTCAGTCATCACCACTTCTGGAAGCCGATTGATTCCAGCTGCTGCTTCACGTCCACCCCCTTCCGGGTAGCGACGACAAAATGCCGATGCGCCATGTGGGTGTGTTTTTGCGGCACGCACACTAACGGATAACGAATCTTGTCCATCTGGGCAAAGAATCAAATGAGCACGCTCGGGATATGTTTGCGATAAATTATTGGCCAAAGTACCGACTGTACGGCGAGCCCAGGATTCATCTGGAAGCTGATAAACTGCGGCTGTATCGGTCGCAACTAAGGATGTCAACGCTGTGATGTGATACATATCTGCAGCGTAACCTTTTGCCAGAATAGCTACCTCAGGCGAGCTGCCATAAGCTTCACGTGGGTCGTCAAAGTGCTGCAGCGTGCGAAAAAGCAACGCAGGGTGGAAATGAAGATCCTCGATATACGAACCATAACCATTGTAGTTGAGTAATTCACCCAGTTGACGTAATAACTGAGTATCGACTGCATTTAGATTGAGTTCGGAGCAGCGTTTTTGCGCCACAGAGATCAAGTTATCGCCGAAAGCGGCGACAATGGCCCAAAGGGAATAGCGTTCATTTAGATAGCGATCAACCAATAGACTGGTACAAGTATCAGGCGATTCGTCGATCATAGCCTGTAGGTTGCCATGTACAGGGATTTCACCGGCGAAATGGTGATCGAAATAATGAACATTTGCACCTGTCGCAAGCAATCGCTGAAGATCTGCACGGTTGCGATCGAGCGAAATATCCAGAACGGTGATACGGTCTCCCGCTACAGCATTAACTTGTTGCAGTAGTGTAATGTCGCGCTTGACGCCAGTAATTAATTCCGCATCGAGTGGCTCGGCTAGGCGAAGTTGAATCAGTGCGCAGATACCATCCGCATCGCCGTTAAAAACATCGAAATATTTTGTCAAATCAATTGCTCCTTGTGTTTATCAATTTTTATTTGCTATGGAGTAATGGACATCTGCTGCCATGAACTGGAGCGAAGTGCTATATCGATATTAACGGTTTTATTACCGAATTGTTTAGTACCCTTTAACTCACTTAATGTGCAAGACCAAATCGGTATTGATTATTCTAGCCTGATTTAATACCTTAAAGGTTTCCCTTTTTATAACAGGAAAGGATAGTTCTGCTGCCGAAACTTGAGATACCCCGCTAGTCATAACCAAATACATGCTTGTCTTTTTCAAGAAGAATTATGCATCTATAAGTTTTAAATCTATCTGATTATCCAAGATATTGGATTCGTTGAAGTGTGTCATTATTTGTGAGTCAAAGAGCAGCCATATCTGATTTACTTCCGAAATGGAATGGAGAGGATATTTATCAATCGACTGCAGAACAATGCGTCACGCCATTCACTCATACCAATAGCCATGTTACTATGACCAGCCTCCGGTTGATCACGGTATGTGCTAAATAATTTGTCCCAGATGACGAGATTAAATCCGTAATTGCTGTTCATTTCTTTTACGATGACAGAGTGATGCACGCGGTGCATGTCGGGTGTGACGAGCAACTGACGCAATATTTGATCCAGCATGAGCGGCAAGCGGATGTTGCTGTGATTGAACATGGCCATGGCGTTGAGCACTAATTCAAAAATCAGCACTGCAAGTACAGGTGCACCCAGGATTACGATAACTGCAAATTTGATGAGCATGGAAAGCAGCATTTCAAGCGGATGGAAACGCGCACCCGTTGTTACATCGATATCCAGATCAGCATGATGAGCGCGGTGTATCCGCCACAATAGGGGCAGGGCGTGCATCATCACGTGTTGCCAGTAAATCACCAAATCCAACAAGATTACGCTTACTATAATCGCAAACCAGGCGTGGAGCTGTATCCAATTGAATAATCCCCATCCGTTGATTTGAGCATAAACAGCCACGCCGATCCCTCCCATGGGAAATATCAACCGAAGGATTAGGCTATTGAATAGGGTGAGCGCTAGATTATTCCACCAGCGCAGCATTTTTGAAACAGTCAAATGGCGCCTGGGTGCATAGACCTCCCACCCTGCCATCAGGATAAAAATTCCCAAAAAAAATCCTAATCTGATGGCTATTTCATGTTCGATAGGCATGAATAGATAAGCAAGACTGAATTACTTGGAAAATGATTGATTAATGCTGATGCTTATGCGGATGTCCAGGTATAGCATGACGGGCATGATCGCTTAACTGTGCATCAAACCATTGATGAATTGCTTTGACTAATGGTGACAACTTAGAGGAGTAGCTAATCTGTGCGCCATCAGGAAGTTCCTTATATTCAATCGTGATCTGACCTACTTGGGCAGATTTCAATGCTGACAGTCCCGGCATATCGTCGCCATGAATCTGAGCTGGTTGGGAAAAATCACCTTGGCTGAACTCTACCGAAATTTCTAATAGATGTTTACGTATTAAACGAATTTGTTTGGAATCAGATTTATCCTTTGCGATAACCTGTTGAATGCCACCTTCGTTTGTTTTAGTAAAAATATGTATCGTTTTTTCGAGATCAAATGGCATGACATTGAGATCCACGCTCGACAATTTCATCGAGCCGCTTTTCATCTGCTGCTTTTACGGTATGAACCGGAGTAATAACAAATAGAGCAAATAAAAGAGCTATAAAAAAGCGACTCATGGCTGCCTCCTATTTAATCATATTGATCGCATATTAGATTTAATAATGCCAGGTTTTGAAGTTAAAAACTTTTAAAAAACATAACTGAAAATAAAATATTGATGCTTCATCTGGATCACAAAGCCTAAATCTGATGCTAGATAAAATTGTAAGCATTTGCAATGTTATCTACCTATTTTTTTCACTTCAATATTATCCTCAAGCTAAGTAATAAGTTCTATTAATTATTGCAAATGATTCTATTTCGCGTTATAATATGCAATAATAAGTCATCTAGGCTCACGTAAATGGATGACAATTATGGCAAGACCAGCAAGTGGTGAAGAGCATCTTGAATTGGCCAGAAATGCGGTACGGATCGC
>CAWFHT010000002.1:0-17266 GCA_963815685.1 uncultured beta proteobacterium | reverse complement strand
GTGCTGTTGAGAGGAGTCGAACCTCCGACCTACTGATTACGAATCAGTTGCTCTACCAACTGAGCTACAACAGCGTTCTGAATCGCTGACAAGCGCGGGATTATAGAGGTTTAAGAAGCTGTGAGCAATTATAAGTTTTTAATAACTAAATATATTAACAATAAAATCCATGAATTATCAGATTAAACAGCTGAACAAAATAAATTATCAATAATTTCGGTTAAATTCTCCGATTATCTCCAAAAATCTGTACATTTTCAGCAAAAAAAGCCATAATTTCACAATGACATTTAGAAATATATCAGCCAAAAATATTCTGGTTATCCATGGACCCAACTTGAATCTTCTGGGTAGACGGGAGCCAGAAATCTATGGCAAAACGACTTTGGATGATATTAACAGAAAATTATCTGCAATATCACTAACAGCCGAAGTAAGACTAGATACTTTCCAAAGTAATAATGAGGGTGAATTAATAAACCGAGTCCAGCAAGCAATGGATGATGAAACCGATTTCATTATTATCAACCCAGCAGGGTTGACTCATACCAGCATTGCTTTACGTGATGCTATAGCCGCAACAGGAGTGCCTTTTATTGAAATACATCTTTCCAATATCTATGCGCGTGAGGCATTTCGTCATAAATCATACTTTTCTGATCTTGCAATCGGCGTGATCAGCGGCCTAGGGGCAAAAGGTTATGAACTAGCATTACAGTTTGCTTTAAATGACCAATCAATAGTTTCCAGCTAAATCTTTTAACGACTAGTATGTGCTTTGATTAAGCATTAAATCAAAAATATAAAAGACTAACGATAAAGAATAATAAATAATACAACGAATTGATAATATGTAGTAATATGCCGCCGCCACTTATTCAGATATGCATCGATGCATCACTTTGTTAGCGAACTACATAAGTTCTGTTTTGTTTTTAAACTAAATCTCGCAAACCTTGATGATGGATTGTGTCTCAGGTTTGATTCTAGATTACTCGTAAACGGGATGTTTCCGGGAGGCTGTATATGGATCTAAGAAAGCTCAAGAAACTAATAGAATTAGTTGAAGAATATAATATTGCTGAGTTAGAAATTACTGAAGGTGAAGAGAAGGTTCGTATCAATAAATCCGGCTATTCATCACAAAATTATGCAGCCATACCTCAATTTTACCAGGTTGGTGCTGCCCCAACAGCGAATGTGCCGACTAGTGTAACTGAGACTGTTTCAACGGAAACAGAAACTAAGCCAAGTTTACCGGAAGGACATATTGTAAAATCACCGATGGTGGGTACTTTTTATCGTGCTTCCGCACCTGGAGCAAAACCTTTTGTAGAAACCGGACAGACCGTTAAAGTGGGTGACACCTTATGCATTATTGAAGCAATGAAGCTTCTTAATGAAATAGAAGCCGACAAAGCTGGGGTCATTAAAGTCATTCTACTTGAAAATGGCCAGCCAGTTGAATATGGTGAGCCTTTGTTTGTGATTGGATAATTTTTCAATCATCCGTTCTTTTGATTTAGCCTTCCAGATTTCACCTCAAATATGTTTGAGAAAATACTTATTGCCAATCGTGGCGAAATTGCCTTACGTATCCAACGTGCATGCCGTGCCATGGGAATTAAAACCGTTGCAGTTCATTCTGAAGCCGATGCTGAGGCCAAGTATGTCAAACTTGCTGATGAATCCGTATGTATCGGCCCTGCTCCATCAAGCCACAGCTATCTCAATGTACCGGCTATTATCAGTGCGGCAGAAGTGACGGATGCCGAAGCCATTCATCCAGGCTATGGTTTCCTCTCAGAAAATGCTGATTTTGCTGAAAGAGTAGAAAAAAGTGGCTTTGTCTTCATAGGCCCGCGTCCAGAAACCATACGATTAATGGGTGATAAAGTCAGCGCAAAAAATGCAATGAGACAAGCAGGTGTTCCCTGCGTTCCTGGCTCAGATGATGCATTACCGGAATCAATAGAGGAAATCAAGAAAATCGCTAAATCGATTGGCTATCCCATTATTATCAAAGCTGCTGGTGGTGGTGGAGGGCGAGGTATGCGTGTAGTACATACGGAAGCTGCCCTCTCCAATGCAGTTATCACGACGCGAAATGAAGCCCAAACAGCCTTCGGCAATCCAACCGTATATGCAGAAAAATATCTGGAAAACCCTCGGCATATTGAATTTCAAGTATTGGTTGATGGCTATGGCAATGCTGTTCATCTAGGTGAACGGGATTGTTCCATGCAACGTCGACATCAAAAAATTATTGAAGAAGCCCCGGCAACAAATATCCCTCCACGACTGCGGGATAAAATTGGCGAGCGCTGCACGGAAGCCTGTCGTCGTATCAATTACCGTGGCGTTGGTACTTTTGAGTTTCTTTACGAAAACAATGAATTCTATTTCATTGAAATGAATACGCGTTTGCAGGTAGAACATCCGGTGACTGAAGCCGTTACCGGCATTGATCTCGTGCAAGCCCAAATTTGGGTCGCAGCAGGAGAAAAACTCGCATTACGGCAGAAAGACATCGTGATTAAAGGACATGCCATCGAATGCCGTATTAACGCCGAAGATCCCTATAAACTAACACCCTCGGCAGGTCGTATTACTCAATATCATGCCCCCGGTGGTCCGGGTATTCGGGTTGATTCTCATGTCTACCATAACTATATGGTGCCCCCTTATTATGATTCCATGATTGGCAAAATCATCGCTTATGGAGATGATCGAGATCAGACCATTGCCAGAATGCGCATTGCGCTTTCTGAAATGGTGGTTGATGGCATCAAAACGAATATTCCTCTGCACCTTGATCTGTTATCTGATACCAATTTCCTTAATGGAGGTGTTTCGATTCATTATCTAGAACACAAACTTGCTTTGCATAATAAAGCAGGTAAGGAAAATGGTTAAACGATCCTATTGAAGTCACCCACAGTTAAAATGTCCTGGGTTTCACTTACCATTGAAATCAATGCAGCGTATGTTGAAATTTTAAGTGATAAACTATTCGAGCTAGGCGCATTATCCGTTGATATTCATGATGCTTCCGCCGGTACTGAACAAGAGCAGCCATTGTTTGATGAGCCTGGCGAAATCACGGGCGAAATCTGGGAACAGGCAGCAGTTACCGCATTATTCGAGCAGAATGCAGATATTCCAATCATCATACAAATGCTTACCCAGGCACTGCAGCTTGCAACCCAGCCTGAATACCGCTTATCTCGCCTGGAAGAACAAGATTGGGTCAAATTGACACAAGCGCAGTTCGATCCAATCAAAATATCATCACGATTATGGATTGTTCCAACCTGGCATCAACCTCCTGATCCGACAGCAATCAATCTGATTCTTGATCCGGGGCGCGCGTTTGGTACCGGCAGTCACCCTACTACTCAACTTTGCCTCTCCTGGCTAGACAGGAAAATGCAGTCTGGTGAGACTGTACTCGATTACGGATGTGGTTCGGGTATACTGGCAATTGCTGCGCTAAAGTTGGGCGCAAGTGATGTGCTAGGCATTGATATTGATACCAATGCCATTGCAGCAAGTCGTGACAATGCAGCACTCAATCGTTGTGATCCGGAAAGAATACTATTTTCCCCGACATTAGATTTATCCCAAACCAACACGAAAGAGCAAAGGCAAGTTGATAAGGTGGTCGCAAATATCCTGGCCAACCCCTTAATTATGTTAGCCCCCATATTGATGAATGCTTTGCGGAAAGGTGGCTATATAGCACTTTCTGGCATCCTCGAGGAGCAAGCTAGCCAAGTCATCGATACTTACCGCCAATGGTTTGAAATGGATATTACTGATAAAAAAGAAGACTGGGTGCTGTTGGCCGGGATAAAAAAATAACTACTTTTTCTCTAAAGATTTTAAAACTTTTGCAGAAATAGCGAAATCAATATCAAGCTTTATTTTGATAACAGCGAGCTTGCGCAGTGAACTACCGATTGCTGCTGTTTAACCCATTATTCCCTTCACAAAAATAATTCCATTTCAAAATCAAGCATGAAGAATGCAAACCGCAGACAGTATAAAAATAATACGGCAAAAAGAGCTGACAAAGTCAGGTTTGATTTAGAAATGGATTAAGGTGTTGAAAACTACCTATTACCCTCTCGCAAAGCGAGCTACAGGAGCTGAAATGCTAGTAGTCACTTCCCCAGACCATGTTGCAGGGACCATGGGGTATAATCAGTTACTTTGTATTTAACGGAAATATCATTCCATCATGACTCATCTTCGCACTGCTTTATTGGAAAACTTGCTTACTCGTCGCATCCTACTTCTAGACGGCGCGATGGGAACAATGATCCAGAGTTACAAATTGAGCGAAATTGATTATCGAGGGAGCCGTTTTGCTGATTTTCCTCATGACCTCAAGGGCAACAATGATTTGTTAACGCTGACGCAGCCTCAAATCATCCGTTCGATCCATGCGCAGTACCTGGAGGCTGGCGCTGATATCATTGAAACCAATACATTCAACTCCAATACCCCTTCGATGGCTGATTACCATATGCATGAGTTGGTATATGAATTGAATTTTGCAGGAGCAAAATTAGCGCGTGAAGAAGCGCTTGCGATGGAAGCTAAAACACCGGATAAGCCCCGTTTTGTTGCAGGGGTCATCGGGCCCACGACCAAAACAGCTTCTATTTCACCGGATGTGAATGATCCCGGTTTCCGTTCAATCACCTTCCAACAGCTTGTAACGGATTACTCACAATCCATACAGGGGTTAGTTGAAGGAGGTGCCGATATTCTGCTGGTGGAAACCATTTTCGACACACTGAATGCTAAAGCAGCATTATTTGCAATTGAGCAGTACTTTGAGAAAAATAATATTCGCTTGCCTGTAATGATTTCAGTAACGATTACCGATGCTTCCGGGCGCAATCTTTCTGGACAAACACCAGAAGGATTCTGGAATTCAGTCAGTCATGCTCAACCCTTGTCAGTAGGCATCAACTGTGCATTGGGTGCAGAATTAATGCGTCCTTATGTTGAAGAACTCTCCAAAGTGGCTGGGGTATATACCAGCGCTCACCCCAACGCCGGTTTACCGAATCCATTGTCTGAAACAGGTTATGACGAATCACCCGAATATACTGCAAGTTTGATTAAGGAATTTGCCCAGTCGGGTTTCGTTAATATTGTGGGTGGCTGCTGTGGCACGACACCTGCTCACATAAAAGCTATCGCTGATGCGGTAGAGGATATTGCGCCACGGAGAATCCCGGATATCCCCAAAAAACTCCGCCTGTCTGGCTTGGAACCACTTAATATTGGTGATGATTCACTATTCGTAAATGTGGGCGAACGTACCAACGTTACCGGATCAAAAGCCTTTGCTCGCCTGATACTCAATGACAATTATGCGGAAGCATTGAGCATTGCACGCAGTCAGGTCGAAAATGGTGCACAAATCATCGATATCAATATGGATGAAGCCATGCTGGATTCACAAAAAGCCATGGTCACTTTCCTCAATTTGATTGCAGCAGAGCCGGATATCAGTCGTGTGCCCATCATGATCGATTCCAGTAAATGGTCGGTAATTGAAGCAGGTTTACAATGTATTCAAGGTAAAGCCATTATCAATTCCATCAGCTTAAAAGAAGGTGAGGAAGAATTCATTTATCACGCCAAGCTTGCGCGTCGTTATGGTGCAGCAATCATTGTGATGGCATTTGATGAAAAGGGACAGGCTGACACATTAGCGCGCAAAGTTGAAATTTGTAGGCGTAGTTACCGTGTATTGGTCGATCAGGTCGGCTTCCTGCCAGAGGACATTATTTACGATCCAAATATTTTTGCTGTGGCAACCGGTATCGAAGAACATAACAACTACGCCGTGGATTTCATTGAAGCTATCCGCGTCATAAAACAAACTTTGCTTTATGCCAAGATCAGCGGTGGCGTTTCCAATGTTTCCTTTTCTTTTCGTGGAAATGAGCCGATCAGAGAAGCCATTCATACCGCATTCCTATATCACGCCATCCAAGCTGGCATGACCATGGGTATCGTCAATGCAGGTCAATTAGGCGTGTATTCTGATATTCCCAAAGATTTACTCGAACGAGTTGAAGACGTTCTGCTTAACCGCCGCCCAGATGCGACCGAGCGTCTGGTTGAATTTGCCGAGAATTTCAAAGGACAGAAAAAAGAGCAGGTTGAAGATCTCGCCTGGCGTAGCCAATCTGTCCGCCAACGATTAACGCATGCACTCGTCAAAGGAATTGGTACCTACATTGAAGAAGATACTGAAATCATCCGCCAGGAAATAGAAAGCAAAAGGGGACGACCGATAGAAGTAATCGAAGGCCCTCTGATGGATGGCATGAATGTAGTGGGCGACCTGTTTGGCGCTGGGAAAATGTTTCTGCCGCAGGTAGTCAAATCGGCACGCGTCATGAAACAGGCAGTTGCATACCTCCTCCCCTACATCGAGGCTGAGAAAAAAATTTCCGGTGACGCTAAACCCAAGGGAAAAATCGTTGTTGCCACAGTGAAAGGCGATGTCCATGACATCGGCAAAAACATCGTTGCTGTCGTCCTCCAGTGCAATAACTATGAAGTCATCAATATGGGTGTGATGGTGCCCAGTTCGCAAATCCTGGAAACAGCGCGCAACGAACAAGCCGACATTATCGGATTATCTGGCTTAATCACACCTTCTCTCGAAGAAATGGCGCATGTAGCCAAAGAAATGGAGCGGGAAGGTTTTACTATTCCTCTTCTCATTGGAGGCGCCACGACTTCGCGCGTGCATACCGCCGTTAAAATTGCACCGCACTATAGCCAAGTTACGGTGTGGGTGCCTGATGCAAGCCGGGCTGTTGGCGTATGCAGCCAATTAATGTCTCAGGATCAACAGATCGCGTATAAGCAGGAAGTCAAGGCAGAACAAGAAAAAATCCGCGCTCAGCAAAAAAACAAAAAAGGTCCCTCACAATTATTATCCCTTGCTGAAGCACGTGCAAATGCATTGAAAATAGATTGGCAACGCTATACTCCTCCTGAATCAAGCTTCCTCGGTATCAGAACCCTGAAGAACTATCCTTTAGAAGCACTGGTTCCTTACGTTGATTGGACACCCTTCTTCCAGGCCTGGGAACTATCTGGACGCTATCCGGCTATTCTAGAAGATGAAATAGTAGGCGAAGCTGCCAGCAATCTATTCCGCGATGCACAAACGATGCTGAAGAAAATCATTGAGCAAAAGTGGCTAACAGCCAATGCTGTCATCGGGTTATTTCCAGCTAATACAGTTAATCATGACGACATCGAAATTTATTCGGATAAGTCACGTGCCAAAGTGCTGATGACCTATCACACCTTACGGCAGCAAACGATCAAACCTGCAGGACGCCCCAATCTCTGTTTAGCAGATTTTATTGCGCCTAAAGAAAGCGGTATCATCGATACGATTGGATTATTCGCAGTCAGTTCTGGTTTTGGCATCGATGAGCGAATAAAAGCTTTCGAAGCTGCCAATGATGACTATAGTGCCATTATACTGAAGGCATTGGCTGATCGTCTGGCTGAAGCATTTGCCGAACACATGCATGCACGTGTGCGGCGAGAATTCTGGGGTTATGCCAAAGATGAAGGACTCACCAACGAGCAACTCATTAATGAAGAATATCAAGGAATTCGCCCCGCCCCGGGCTATCCAGCCTGTCCCGATCATACCGAAAAAGGGCCTTTGTTTGCCTTACTCGAAGCTGAAAAACGAGCAGGTATCATCATCACTGAATCTTATGCCATGGTCCCAACCGCGGCCGTATCCGGTTTTTATTTCTCACATCCGGAATCTACTTATTTTGCCGTAGGTAAAATTGGCAAAGATCAAGTAGAAGATTACGCCAGAAGAAAAAGTTGGACGATTGATGAAGCGGAAAGATGGCTTGCCCCCATATTGGCATATGAGCGCTGAGCACTCAATTCATACCAATCGAGAATGGATCAGGTGCTTATTACACCTTGCCGCATTAAATGATATAGGGGCTATCAGAGCTGGTTCGCGCAAGGATGATAGCACAATCATAGAGCAACTTCTATCTGAGATAATCCGATGTTTTTTGCACGAAATAACGCCTCATCAGCTCGCTTAATCACCGCATGTAGATGCTCATCGGTTTGACGTAATGTCACCCCACCACCAATAGTGATCGATACCGGTTGGTTATCTGCATTTAGGATAGGTTT
The DNA here is from genome assembly GCA_963815685.1 of uncultured beta proteobacterium. Lineage (GTDB taxonomy): Bacteria > Pseudomonadota > Gammaproteobacteria > Burkholderiales > Nitrosomonadaceae > Nitrosomonas. Next base: position 9,040 of record CAWFHT010000002.1, on the reverse strand, counting down.
GCTAGCCAGGATGCGCTGTAATCGCTGTATTACACGTATAGCCTCATCGATCACAGTATCAGGCAATAAGATAATGAATTCCTCACCACCATAGCGAGCAACCACGTCGGTTGGACGCAACGCATTCTTCATTATTCTCGCCAAAGAGATCAGAACATTATCACCAAATGGATAACCATAAATATCATTAATTTCCTTAAAGTTATCCAGATCAATCAGTATAACGCATAACGGATTTTTGCTTCGGTCAGCACGGGCAGCTTCACGGATAAAATGTTCATCCAGGCCGCGTCGGTTAAACAAGCCAGTCATCTGGTCGGTATGCACTAACTCTCTGATGAGTGCTAGTTCATGTTTCAGAGATTCAATTTTCTGCTCAGTATCGGAGATTTTTTGCCGTGAATTGGACATTTCATCGCTTTGATGCAAATCCCTGGTTTCAGACAATACGGCATCCAGAATTCTAATTATTTCATTAACATCATGAGTTTTTCTGATCTCCCGGGCATACTGCTCAGCGTGCTGATAATATTCATCAACGGTTAGCAACGCTTTGCTGCTTTCCTCACTTGCTTCGTTTTCCTCTCCAACTTCGGATGACTTAACCAGTCTTAATCGCATTTCACTCAAAGTTTGCATGATAATGTAACCTCTCATTGATAACACCAAGAATAGGATGATTATTCCAGTCAAGCCCAAGCCAAGTACTGATTAATTAGAAAGGAGAAGCCGTCGCAGGAATAATCTACTGTTATCTGTAGACTAACAAACTCAGTATGATTCAATAAATGAAATTAAAATGGAAATCTAGCTTTATTCTAAATTTCCTCTAACCTTAGTCATAAGAAAACATTTGCAGATCCTTGACAGGATAAATTAAGTCGAACGATGGGATAAGGTAGAGACCCTAAGGAATATATAATCTTTACCGAGCAGTTTTTGGAGTAAAAGCGAGTTACTGCAACTCAAATTAGCTAATGGCAGCTTTTATTCTGAGACTCACAGATTAATCAACCAAGTTGTGTTTGATAGCGTAACGTACCAATTCAGAATTATTCGTTAGCTTAAGTTTTTCCATAAGACGAGCACGATAAACACTGACTGTTTTTGGACTCAGACATAAGCTGGTAGAAATTTCCGAAAGCGACTTACCTGCCGCAATTAAGCATAATGTCTGATATTCCCGATCAGATAAGCTGTTATGTAATGGTTGGTCAGTATCTAATGTAATTGCGTTAGCCAGCTCCTGTGCAAGGGATGGAGTAATATACTTGCGCCCCGCTGCAACCTGACGAATCGCTGTCACCAGTTGCATTGGCGCACTTTGTTTACTCAGATAACCGGCTGCTCCGGCTTTAATTGCGCGGATCGCGAATTCACTTTCGTGATGCATGCTAAGCATTAATATAGTGAAATTAGGTTGGTCTTTTTTAATCTGTTTGAGCACCTCAATACCATTTCTGTCAGGCAGTGAGATATCCAGCAGCATCACATCAAAAACATGCTGGCGTACGATTGTAATCGCCTCAAACCCGGTTTCTGCTTCACCGGCTACACTAATATCATCCGTCTCACTTAGAATCTGTTTCAAACCCTGGCGTACGATGGCGTGATCGTCAGCAATCATCACACGTATCATTCTACCCTTCCTCGCCTATTATTATTAAATACTTGATGCGACTTACAAAGCTTACTATTCTTTACCATTCACTGGAATCTGGATTATCACACAAGTTTCCTTTTCAGGTATCCCGTTAACATAAAGATTTCCGCCCAATTGTTGACAACGTTCACGCATTCCCCGTATTCCAAAAGATCCTGGTTTGTTCATATCTGATTCCCTAATTCCACACCCATTATCAATCGCTTCCAAAAATACCCAATCGTCATTTTCAGATAGCTTGACTTTAACGTTCGATGCACCCGCATGTTTAGAAATATTAGTCAATATTTCCTGAAAAATACGGAAAATAGCGCTAGCTAAATCTGCATCCAGAGGAATATCTTCACTGTCACAACAAAACTGACAAGGAATTTCTGTGCGTTTGCTAAATTCCTTTGCTTGCCACTGAATAGCCGCCACGATACCAAAATCTAGTATACCTGGTCGCAGGTCCATTGCTATTCGGCGCGTGCTGTCAATCACGTAATCGACCAGTTTTTCAATTGAGACTGCTTTCTGCTGATAAAAATCAGGTTTCCTTGGTTTTGTGTCCATACAGAGCAATAGCTCACATTTGATTGCTGTCAAGGTTCCACCAATATCATCGTGAATTTCTCGTGCAATCCTTGCACGCTCATGCTCCTTGACTTTCTGTAGATAAGAAGTGAGCTCAGCCAACCGCGCATGCGAGCGAGCAATTTCAATTTCTGCCAGCTTGTTGCGTGAAATATTCATGACTATTCCGTCCCATAGAACACCATCATTGAGCGCCCGACGTGGCGTTGCACGCAAACTGACCCACTTAATATCTGGATCACCTTTAACTTGAATGCGTCCCTCCCAATTCCAAGTAGAAAAATGCTTGGCCGATGCTTGCATGAGTTTATTATAAGAAGCCCTATCTTCAGGCAGAATCAGGTCAGTAAATAAATCCGGCTGCTCTATTAACTTGGTTGGTGAAATTCCTAACAACATCACAGAGCTTTCGCTCACATGAGAAAAGATTTTAGAGCCATCTTGATTCAATAAAAACTGAAATACCAGCCCGGGCAAATTGGAAGCTATTGCACGAAAGTGTGCTTCACTTTTCTGCAACGCAAGCTGTGTTTCTCGAATATGTTGAAGCGTTTCCATTTGCTTCAGACTGCGTTGTATCGCTTGCACCAATCTTGCCATGCAACAAGCTATTGAAATGAAGTCCTGAGCCCCTGCTTTCATCAAATGAGCTGCAGATTCATCGCTTCCACGGCTAGATACGACGATCACAGGGATAGCTAAATGATGCGTAGCAAGATGAGATAATACTTGTTCAGCACCTAGTTCAGGCATTGTATCATCAGATAAGATGACATCCCAAGAAAATCCAACTAATACCTTCGGAAAAGCCTCAATGGTATTGATACATTCTGAATTAAAGCATAAACCATCTACCCTGAGCGTTTTACAGATATGCTCAGCATCTCTAGTCGAATACCCTACCAGCAATATATTGAGCGTTCTGTCCATCCTCAATATTTATCCAAATAAAAGAATTCTACATATTATAAAGCTATCATACAAAGGAGACGGCATAGAAGCCACTCAAAAAGTAGTTAACTGAAAACCAAGCTATTGACTAAGCCCTCCTCAAATCAAGCTAATAAGCAAGCCGTTATGAGTGCGGAAGAAATGGCAGAAACGCCTGAAGCCAAATACAAAGACTCGACAGACATCACCGAGCATGTTGAAATAATTAACATAATGTAAAAAAATAAATACTACTTCTAATCCAAAAGTAAACTATGATGATGGAATGGCTGAGCAAGATGCATTTAGCAGCAGACACAAGGTATAGTTATGAAAAAACTCGCTGCATAATACTTGCAATAGCAATAATGAGCATCCCTATCCCTATAAGTTATGCGGCTGTAACAACAAACGAAAGAGTTACCACCTCCCAAGATCAGAAGAACATTGTTGTTACTATTTATAACGAGAACTTAGCATTAATAAAAGACTCGCGTAGCGTTATACTGGATCAAGCTTTCAACAAGCTAGGCTGGCGTGAGGTCTCTGCGCAGATACGCCCTGAAACCGCGCTATTACGCAATCTTACTTATTCTTCAGGATTTCACTTACTGGAGCAATATTTTGATTTCGATGTACTCACTCCGAGAAAACTACTGGAAAAGTACTCAGGTAAAGAAGTAATCGTTATACGCACCAACCCTGCAACCGGTTCAGAGGCTAGCGAAGTGGCCACAGTACTTTCGACTAACGAAGGAACTATCCTAAAATTTAATGACCGTGTTGAAAGTAGTGTACCTGGGCGAATCGTATTTCCTGGTATACCTGAGAATCTGCGTGACAGACCTACATTACTCATTTCACTGATCAGCCCATCCCAAGGCAAGCATGATCTTGAGCTTTCCTACCTTACGTCCGGCTTATCCTGGCATGCCGACTATGTAGCTGATCTGAATGCAGATGATAATTGGCTTGATCTCAATGGCTTGGTAACATTAACCAATCAAAGTGGCATAACCTATCATAATGCCAAATTGCAACTAGTGGCAGGCGATGTTCATCGAATCTACCCTGAACAGCATATATCCCAAAAAATGATGACACTGGCGAGAGAAGTGGCTGATAGTGCGCAAATGAAGAAAGAAGCACTCTTTGAATATCATCTCTACACATCGCCGCGCCCTATAACACTCGCTGAAAACCAGACCAAACAGGTTGCCCTCATGTCTGCGACTCATATTCCAGTCAGCAAGGAATTTGTCCTGCAAGGTGCTGATTATTATTACTCAGGGAAATACAATACAATCAGCCAGAAACTAAAAACTAACGTATCCATCAGTTTTGCTAATAAGGGCGAAGGCTTGGGAATACCGCTACCGAAAGGAATTATTCGAGTCTACAAAAAAGATACCCAGGGAAACAATCAATTTATCGGTGAAGATCAGATCGATCATACACCTCACAATGAGTTGATTCGTCTCAGCCTGGGGAATACCTTTGATATTACCGCTGATAAGTTACAAACCGATTTTCAACAAATCTCTGGCGCGCTACATCATAGCAGCATCGTTGAAACGGCTTATCAAATCACACTAAGAAACGCTAAGAAAGAAGCAGTCACAGTACAAGTACGGGAACCCATTCCGGGAGACTGGACCTTGTTATCTGAATCATCGCCTCACACTAAGCTATCCTCTGGCATGGTTGAATGGAAAATACCTGTTCCAGCCGAGAGTGAGGCCACGCTAACCTATCGGGTACGTGTCAAATACTAGAAAATAGCTACTTTTATTTAATAAACTAGCGAATCAGATTTATCCACATTCTTCCATTGCTGCTTCCAGCTCCAGCCAGCTTTCTTCCAGTTCAGCAATCTTTCTTTCTAGTTCAGTACGGATATGATTGAGCTGGCTGATTTCCTCGTGCGTACGGCTCGTATAAATAGCCGGATCAGCTAATTGGTGATGGATTGCAACCAACTCTGTTTGCGCAATAGACAATGCCCCCTCAAGCTTGGTTTGCTTGGAAAGCAGCGCTTTTCTATTCGATTTAGGCGTCTTTGGTTGAGTAACTTTCTCTGGCTTAGGTTTAATAGCTTTATGTGCGTGCTGATTCTCAATCCAATTTTTATAATCTTCCAAATCGCCATCAAATAGCTGGACCTGACCATCCGCAACCAGCCAAAATTCATCTGCTACTGCACGAATCAAACTACGATCATGTGATACCAAAACTACACTGCCGGTATATTCTTCCAGCGCCAGCATGAGTGCATCACGCATGTCCAGATCAAGGTGATTGGTAGGCTCATCCAACAACAATAAGTGTGGCCGTTGCCAAGCGAGTAAAGCCAGTACCAAGCGACTTTTCTCACCACCGGAAAAAGTTATCACCGGACGATCTTCACTGTCGGCTGCTAACCCAAATCGTCCCAGGAAGGTGCGTAATGTCAACGTTGTTTCCTTAGGAGCGAGTTGCTGAAGATGCTGTAATGGTGTCATCGATCCATTCAGTTTCTCGAGCTGATGCTGAGCAAAATAACTAATGCGAATATCCGATGCGGTTTCTACTCGCCCAGCGCTAGGCTTAAGTTCAGCAATCAACAATTTGATTAGCGTCGATTTGCCAGCACCATTCGGTCCCATGAGCGCAATACGCATCCCTGCTCGCAAGAATAAATTAACATGCTGGAATAGCATCTTTCCACCATAACCAAAACCCATATCTTCCACTTTCAGCAACACATCTGGACCTCGCTCGGGCGCATCGAGCTGTAGCTGATAGTGACTATCATCCACATTGAGAGGTACGATCCGTGCCAACCGCTCAAGCGCCTTAATCCGGCTTTGTGCCTGCTTAGCCTTGGTAGCCTTGGCTCGAAAACGCCGCACAAAATCTTCCATATGGGCAATATACCTCTGCTGCTGCTGGAAAGCTTGAGCCTCTTGAGCGATACGTTCAGCACGAGTGCGTTCAAAATCATCGTAATTCCCACCATAACTATCGATGATTCGGTTATGAATGTGTGCAATGCGATTTACACACGTATTTAGAAATTCACGGTCATGTGAAACGACAATTAAGCTACCGGGATAACGAGCCAGATACTGTTCCAGCCAAAGAATAGCCTCCAGATCAAGATGATTGGTTGGTTCATCCAAGAGTAGTAAATCAGCTCGATGCATCAATGCGCGCGCTAAATTCAAGCGCATTCGCCATCCACCTGAAAATTGACTAACGGGGCATTCCAAAACATCATTTGCAAAACCTAATCCATTCAGCAATTGGGCGGCGTGCGCACGCGCTCCGTAGCCATCAATCACTTCATAGCGTTGCTGTGCCTCAAACCAGCTGGAATCATGTACTTCACGCATCAGGATTTGCTCTAATTGTCTCAGTTCAACATCGCCATCAAGCACAAACTGCAATGCAGATTGATGAGAATTGATAATTTCCTGCTCAACAAAAGCAATCGTTTTCCCAGCTTGAAGAATAATTTCACCCTTGTCAGGATGGATTTCCCCTCGTATCAAACGAAATAGGGTAGATTTTCCGCAGCCATTTTTGCCAACCAAACCCATACGCTGATTGGCAAATACCTGTAAATTAACATCCTGCAGCAGCGACAGCCCATTTTGTAAATATGTAAGATTCTGAATATTAAGCATGAATGATGACCAATAATCTTTTATCCACTTCCTTCACATATAAACTACGATATGAAAAAAATATTTTTAGTGAAGAATTTAAGGTAATTATTATTATTTTAATTATTTAATTTCAATATGTTAAATAGAGAATCATCCATATAAATTAGAAATTCTCTTGACATTATAAAATAATCCACATTTTCCTTTTTAAATGATTTATTTCAATTTAAATTTGTATCAATATTTAACAAAATTATAACTACCTGATTAAAAATATTTATTTTATGTACAAAATTTAATCAAATCAGAAAATACTATTATAAATAATTATCTTAATAATAATATTTACAACTTACTCACAAAGTTATCCACAAAAATTGTGAACAAATAATCCTAAAAAGCGATTTTATTGATTTTGATAGTGAACGTCTTTATATGCTGCCAGGATATTTTAGGAATACGCGTTCAGTTTATAAACTGGAATAAAATCAAACACTAAAATGATTCTATGGGGAGAATTGTTACCAATACTATAATACCCCAAGGAAATGTATGCTTGAATACCTTGGGCCTCAAACGGAACGAAACAGAAATTTGGTTAATTCCTTACTCTGTTTATCAATGTGTATTTAAAGTCGCTACCTGCTCTGATAAGTTTTGATCACCTGTTCTTTTATTCGAATACTCAGGTACCCATTTCGCTAAGGCCCACTTAACCTCCTCATCCTTTAGCACCGGTTGTTTGGTAAACCAGTCTATGAACGATGCAAGCCATTGTTCATCAACTTGGTAAGACAACGTAATACTAAGTTTCTCATGTTGGGTCGGCAAAGTACTTTCATTTTCTGTAGCTAGTTCTTCATACAGCTTCTCACCTGGACGCAGCCCAGTATAGACAATCTTGATATCTTCTTCAGTCAGACCAAGCAAACGGATCATATCTTTGGCCAAATCTACGATTCTGACGGGATCGCCCATGTCCATAACAAAAATTTCTCCCCCACCTTTCACACCGCCCATCAAGCCCGCTTGTAAAACCAGTTGTGCCGCTTCCTGGATAGACATGAAATAGCGGGAAATCTCAGGATGTGTCACAGTAATGGGTCCACCTTTTGCGATTTGCTCCCTAAATTTAGGAATCACACTTCCTGTACTTCCTAAAACATTACCGAACCGCACAATGACAAAACAAGTTTTGGATGATGCAATATGCTTGTTCTCAGCATGTAACACTGATTGCTGTAGCGCCTGACAAACCATTTCAGCCAATCGCTTGCTGGCACCCATTACATTGGTAGGATTCACAGCTTTGTCAGTTGAAATTAACACAAATTTTTCTACAGCGTGTTCGATGGCTACTTCTGCCAGTACATATGTTCCCATGACATTATTCAGCATAGCCTGCCAGGCATTTTCATTTTCCATTAAAGGCACATGTTTATAGGCCGCAGCGTGGAATACCACCGTAGGCTGATATTTATCAAATATTTGCATTAGCCTTGCGCGATCTTTGACATCTCCGATCACAAAAGCCAAAGAAATAGCCGGGAACTTGCTGAGAAATTCTTCCTGAATGGCGTAGAACACAAATTCGTTCATTTCAAACAACACAAGCTGCCTGGGATTAAATGCCATGATTTGACGACACAGTTCAGAGCCTATCGAACCACCCGCACCTGTGATAAGTATCGTCTCTCCAGTAGCAGATCGTGCAAACCTTCGTGTCGAGTACCACAGGCGCACGGCCAAGTAAATCATCCAGACTCAACATCGCGGATTTGCGACACTGTCATTTTGCCACTGACCAGATCAGCATAGGATGGAATCGTCAATGCCTTAACACTCAATCTGCACACATTTCAAGCGCCTGGCGCCGCTCACTCTGGAAGCTGCCGGCATGGCAATAATGACATGACCCACACCTAATTTTGCTACCCATACAGGTAATTCACTGATCATACCCAAAACCCGAACACCATGAAGACGAGCTCCTAATTTTTTGGGACTACCACCCAGCAAACCAACCACCTGCCAATCAGGACTGACATCCAATTCTTTTACCAGATTGATAGCAGTACTTCCTGTACCCAGCACAATGACTGAATTACGTTCAGAATTCTTTAAGCTGTAAAAACGCCGTTCTTTCCACGACCGATACAGAATGCGGCTCCCTCCCATGATCAGAAGCAATAGCAATGGTGCAAGGAATATTACGGCACGC
>CAWFHT010000001.1:0-33210 GCA_963815685.1 uncultured beta proteobacterium | reverse complement strand
GAGTTCGACATAAGAAAAGCTGTAAAGGAACCTGAATTCCTTATGATGAAGTAGTTTTGGAAAAGAATTTCATCATGAGAGGAGTCAGATTCCAATGGATACTATAACGATTTTTTGTGCGAATGACGACTTTTGTAAAGAGTTTGAGCCGCGTTGGGAGAAGCGCTTATTAGAGTCGTCGCTGAAACGGCGTCGGCGGCAAGGAGCATTGTGTCTAAGCGAAGTCATGACCATCATGGTGGGGTTTCATCTATCCGGTTATCGGACATTTAAGCACTATTACCTGAATTACGTGTTGAGGTATCAGCGGTATTATTTTCCAGGGTTGGTGAGCTACAACCGCTTTGTGGAGTTGCTGCAAGATAGCCTGGTGCCTTTGTGCTGTTTTCTGACCAGCCGCTTTGGGCAATGCAGTGGGATCAGCTTCATTGATTCGACTAAGATCAGTGTGTGCCACAATCGCCGCATTGGGTCGCATAAAGTAATGGCAGAGTTTGCTGCCCGGGGAAAGACCAGTGTGGACTGGTTTTATGGGTTCAAGTTGCACCTGGTCATCAATGACCAAGGAGAATTGCTGGGAGTCAAAATAACGGCGGGCAATGTGGATGACCGTGATGCCGTACCGGAACTGGCTCGTTCCTTGTTTGGAAAACTCTTTGGTGATCGGGGCTATATCTCGCAGCCACTCTTTGAGCAACTCCGGGAGCAAGGTGTGCAGCTCGTTACCAAGGTACGCAAGAACATGAAAAACAAGCTGTTGCCGCTGTTTGACAAGCTGCTGTTACGTAAACGCTCCATTATTGAGACCGTCAATGACCAATTGAAGAATATCTCGCAAATCGAGCATTCCCGCCATCGCAGCTCATTTAACTTTTTTGTTAATCTGATAGCCGGACTGGTGGCTTACACCTTTCGCGAGAAGAAACCCTCGCTTAATATCAGACTCCTTCAAGCTCTTCCAATCGTGATGTGATGATTCTTATGTCGAACTCACGTTAATGTAAGCAATAGTCGAGATTGACCTGCATGCCGAGTCAGACGAGCAACCCCATTTAGTAGCAAAGGGCGACTGGTAATCGCTTCCAGATGTGTTTTGGGGTGTGCCAGGCGAACATACCAGCTCCACCAGTTATAAATGAGCGCGACTGCTCGTGCTGAGAGGTTACAGCGCTCCAGGTCATGAGTGGTATAGCCACCCCGGCCCCATTGGTTTTTCAGTTCATCGAAGCCGTTCTCGCAATCTGCCCGGTCCCGGTACAACTGACCAAGAGCTGCCAGTGAATAATCAGCATTGGTCACCAGAACAGCATATTCCCACACTTTGATCCTGTCTGAATGATCAACAAAGTGCAGGGTTCCCTGTTGGCTATCTGCGTTCATTTCAACCGCCAGATTGTCTTTGACCTGACGTCGTAGCACCACTATCCGCCGCGCGCGACTCCAGCCTGTCAGCCGGATTTCATCTTCTATTGCATCAAAACCTTGCCCCACAGGCTGCCACTCGTTTTGCTGCCATTTCCGCTCGATCAAACGTTTAATCCCCGCAGTCTGGCGAAGTTTGAACAGATAACGCTGATTAATCTGTTCCATTTCAGCCATCACCCCTTCATTGCCAAAAGCATTGTCGCCACGCACCAGCGCAGGACGCTTTTCAGGAGCAAGCCCTTCGATCAGCTCCCGCAGACGAGGTAGGCTATGTTTGGCAGCATGAGATTTACCGCTTTGCACTTCGACATCAAGCACCAGACGAACATTGCTGATCCAATACGTATGCAAGGTGTGGCTTGGTCGTCCCGGCTTTCCGGGATTGTAGCCGATCTCAGCACCTGTTTGATGACCATACAACAGCTTGACGCTGCTATCAGCGTCAAGAATCCAGGTAGTATTCAAGGCTTCACCAGTACTCTCGCTGAGCGCTGTATCCATCCAGATCGTACTCTTCATCAGTTGAGCCAGGCAGACAGCGCGTTGCGACTCATCGCAACGTTTGGGTAAACTTGGCGCAAGCGCGCTCAGTGCGCGGCGTAAGCTCTCATCGCTGACAACCTTGCCCATGCCAAGTATCTCAGGAGCTACTTCGTCTCCTCGTAGCCCGGCGATGTGAGCATAACGTCGCTGCCCATCAAGGATGGAGAGCAACCAGGTACCCGGTAAATCAACCACAGCAGGCGCATTAGGACTCGTGTAAGGAAGCGGACATCCTTCTACCCAACGGGCAAATAAGCCGGTAACTTCCAGGAACTCAGCAAAAAATGCTAACTGACCCATGGCTGTGGCACTTCCGTTTTCATCCCGGCGCACGTGAAATCGACCACCAGGAGTCGACAAACACATCTCCTCTGCAGATTGCTTCATCTCCTGCACGGCGTTATCCACCGCCTTTACCACTGCTTTTTCCTCAAAATCCTTTTCACCCATTGGGTGACTCCTTCATTCAACCTTAAAACCTTTACAGTACTATGTTCGCAGCTGTTTTTATAGGTTCAACTGAGGAAAATAGGTTAATAAGCGATATTGAGGAAACGTTTCTCTGGAAGAGATAACTACTCGAGAGACCGTTGACAGGAGCTACGTCAGTCGCATGGGGCTAACTGGATCACGCTTCACCAGATATCATCGCTGCCATTCTGTACGATGCCTTGCCGAATCAAATTACCCTTTTTGCTCTGGCAGTTGATCCGCTGGCGTTATGGGAGCAGCAAGTGAGGATCAAATGAATATCAGGTATAGGAATTTTTGCTGTCTTTTCTAAGATGGTAGTTGAGTAATTTCCACTTTCATCCAAAATAGTTTTTTAAACGTGTCAAGAGCAAGTTTGACTATTTATCCAGTTGTACCGTATATTTTACTTTATTAGTAAGGCATTTCATTTTCCAATCACTTGGCTCTTGGAGTTTAGCAAGCGTTTTGGCGCTACTGCAGGCAATATGGTCATTAACGCCGTTTCAACGCGCAAACTGCACAGACCATGGAGCCCAATAATCCTAAACTAATAGATAGAGTTTAAGGGAGGAATCATGAACGCAGAGAAGCAGAGTCCGCTGCCGGCACCCAATGAGTTACACGTCCCCCGACCAACCCGTCAGGCACATCAGCAATGAGACAGCAAAGAAGCTGGAGGAGGGAACCGCCCTATGCTTGTCCGGTGGGGGCTATCGGGCAATGCTGTTTCACATTGGAGTGCTCTGGCGACTAAACGAGGCAGGCATACTTGCCAAGCTAAACAGGGTTTCCAGTGTTTCCGGCGGGTCCATTACCGCGGGAGTACTCGCGATGAATTGGCGGCACCTGGCCTTTAACCAGAACGGGGTAGCCGAGACGTTTGTGCCGCAGGTGGTGGATACTATTCGAGCGATGGCAAGGGAGAGCATCGATGTGGCCTCCGTACTTGCTGGGATCGGGCTTCCATTCACGTCGATCTCGGACCGTGTCATCAAGGCCTACCGCAAGCATCTGTTCGCGAAAACGACTCTCCAGGACTTGCCGGATGAACCCGGGTTCGTGATCAATGCAACCAACCTCCAATCAGGCGTACTTATGCGGTTCAGCAAGTTCTATCTCGCTGATTACAGGGTGGGCCGGATCAATCATCCCGATCTGCCGCTGGCTGTTGCAGTGGCTGCCTCCTCGGCGTTTCCACCGTTTCTGTCTCCCTGCACCATCGACCTGCACCACGAGAAATGGATTACTGACCCGGGCAATGATCTCGTCGAAGATGACTTCCGCGATGAGATTCAACTCAGCGACGGAGGTGTGTATGACAATTTAGCGCTGGAAACCGCCTGGAAACGTTATTCCACTATCCTGGTCAGTGATGCGGGCAGCCACCTGGGAGCCGACCCAACTCCACCGACTGACTGGGCACGACATACGCTGCGGGTCCTCGACGTCATTGACAACCAGGTTCGCTCCCTGCGCAAGCGTCAAGTCATCGATTCATTCAAGAACGGCAGCCGCAGTGGTATGTATATCGGCATTCGAAGCAACGTCCATGACTATCCGGTATCCAGTCCCATCCCTGTGAACCCGGACCTCACCCGTAAACTTGCAGCGATACCGACACGGCTTGATGCGCTGGACGACGATCTCCAAGAGCGCTTGATCAACTGGGGTTACGCTATTTGTGACACCGGGCTGCGTTCACATGTGATTCCGGGCGAGCAGCCAGGGCGTCTTCCTTATCCAAAACGACCTCTGGATAGGGAGCAGCCGTGAAGCCAGATATCATGGCCACTCTTTTGTGAATTTTAAGCGTTTGGGTTTTGTTCATTTTTTTTGATTCATAATTACTTGCTTCCTGGCTGACCTGGGGTCTGTTGACATTTTGAAGTAAATATTTCGTAAATAAAAGCAAACTCGTAATATTGGTAGATTTTTATACCGCCGACAAAACGAGTATGCGATGCCCCGATTGATGCTTACTGATAAGTTCTAGCTGAAGCTAGAGAAGATTCTGTTGCAAGGGGCGATTGATTACAAGCGCAATTTGCGCATGACGATAAAAGGTCTGCTATACCGTATGCGGGTGGAGTGATGGTTCTTATGTGGAACTCACGTTATTTAATAAGACGCCTAAGGGATGAAGATGAGGTGTTATGAACTAACCAAGCATCCATTTCACCGAGAAACAAACTGAAAGGGAAAAATCGAAGTATGCTTACAGAACAGCAAATCATTGCCAATGAACGCCAGGCTCTAATGGACTTGCTGGCTATCGTTCCATTGCGGTCAGTTGATGAGAACGTACTCATTGCGTCGTGGAATATCGCACAGTTTTCCGACAAGAAGAAAAAGCGCGCCCTGCAATATATCGCTGACATCTGTGAACGATTTGATATCGTGGCTATTCAAGAGGTAAAGTCTAATCTACGTGGGCTGGCAAAGTTACAGGAACTTCTACCTGGTAATTATAAGATTCTCGTGTCTGACCCTACGGGGAATAACGAGCGAATGGCGTTTCTCTACGATAAACGAACTGTAATCAGTACCGGGTTGGTCTGTGAAATCGCCTTCAATGGAACAATCACAAATCCAGATGTATTTCAGTTTCAACGATCACCCTATTGCGCATCTTTTCGCGCCGGACGATTTGATTTCACACTTGTTTCCGTGCACATCGCTGAAGGATCACGTCATGGAGAGGTTGGTGTCAATCTACGGGAGCAGGAAATAAAGGAGGTAGTTAAATTCATTAAACGCGAGGCTAGGCGTGCGCAGGACACAGTATTTGATCCTGATTTCTTTTTAGTTGGCGATTTTAACATTCAAATTGATGGTGATCGTTTCTTTCAGGCACTCACCGGTGGAGATGCGCCTCACTTTGAGATGCCAGACGGTATGAACAGCCTGGGAACCAATTTTGACCAAACGAAAACCTTCGACAAAATTGCCTGGATACCGAGTGACGAGTTTGAGTTCACCGGTAAGTTTGGCGCAATTCCTTTCGGCAAGGTACTATATCAGGAGCCTGGACAACCAAAAAATGCAGCACGCAAAGAAATTAGCGATCACCTGCCGCTTTGGGCCGAGTTTCGCGTTACGGAACTGAAAAACGAGTTGGATCAGATCATCAATCAGCGGTAATCGCGTGATGGTGATGTTCCCAGTTATATTTCAAGTGAGTTAATACCTTTGATACCAAATTTAAATGGGTTACCTATTCAAAATATACCCAGCAAAGAAATATTCACGAATAACATTTATAGCCTAGCCAGTTAAGAGTAATTCAGAATGTATAGGATTTGAAGAGCATCTCAAAGGTTTGGTTTTGTTGTTTATGCAGTGCCTTGGCCTGCGCCCATTTGTGTTTGATGGGAAAATGAGAATACTTTTTGAATCATTCTAATTGGATTAGCTCTAGTAGATTCCAAAGCAATTGGCTTCTTCAACTGCACTTCCAAAGAATGACTCCATCAACGACATCCTTCACTGCTTCGTACTCAGAAGCATTAAGCAGAGAGATCAAATTATTATTGATCATCTCGACAGCCTCTTTCCTCTGTGAGGGAATCAACTGATTATGAGTACCGCATGTTTTGTCCAGCCAGGCTTGTGGGTAAGTTCTAATGCGATGATGCAGGGATACCAGGATCTCTGCGACATAAGGAGAGGCTTTTGAAAAATTCCAGTCAACGTTTTTCAAGGTATGCAGATTTCCCAGCAAGGCCAATATCGGTGCCTGACTTAACTGCTCCACTAATATTTTGGCCATCCATTCATCACGCCTAATGCCCATCTCTAGCCCCGCATCAATAGCAAACACTTTTAAGCAATTATTACTTCTTGCCATTTCTGCCAGATCATTAATCAACGAACGAAAAGAAGAATGGTCGATCATGGGAGCAATCTCGATATCGGATACCTTTGATTTGCTTGCTACAATTTCGTCAAGAACCACCTGTTGACTGCTAGCAATCTCAAGAGCAACAATCAAGCATTTATCCTGCCGTAAATATTTGGAAATTATCGATTGAAAAAGCTGAATAGATTCAGGTCGCCTATGATGTTCACCAATGATCGTGATGCTGTTAGGCTGCATGCCTCTTATGACCCAGTTCTCAACCTCATTCGGATGAGCTGGAATTGAAGGAAATAAGCTGGCTATGAAGAAAAGAAAATAAATCTTATTTTTCAGAGTGACGAATCTGGAACAACCTGATTTCATGCCTTATCTTCTTATTTTTCGCCATTCCCAAGGTGGAACTTGTTGAGCTTCCGGTAGACCCCATAACCCCGCGCCATTCTGCCTAGCCTGTTTTTCCAAAGCGAAGAGCTTTTGGTCCTTAGCATATTTCCGATATACCCAGGCAGCACCGATTCTTACCATTTCTGCGTTCACATCGATGTCGCCTGCATAGACGCGTCCAACTGCACGCCCATCCATAAAACATACGTGGATTTCAAACAGGCCGACGGTTCAGGAGTTTTCCGTTCAGAGCACCGATCGCGTTGATACGACCTTTTGCGTGCTAGTCATGTGTGTCGTGACATCTCTGGCCCATGGGCACATAACCATGCGCGCGCGTATTATGGTTTCAGCATATTGGCTGAGTGACTATTGTGCTTTGAAATTACGGCATTAATATCACAGCTGAACAATTGATTGATGTGCATCGGAGATGTTCTTGATTTATATGAGTGAGGTTGATAATTATCTTCAAACTGAAAATATTTACACGTTTTCACCTGCTTTAACGATTGAACCATGAGACGAACATTATTCTTCGTTGATTGCACGATTGAATGAAATACTAAACTGAGATGTAAAAGCCCAAATCAATATGAAGCAGAGATAGTAAAAATGAGAAAAGTTACTTAACTGGTATATCCAGAAGTTGTTGATTACGTCACCTTGCTGCGTTACCTTCAAGTCGAACAAGGTTGCTCGGTGACTGTATGCGAATGCGATGTGCATGATAGTGTGGAATAGTCTGGCATGATAGTCTCTTGATAACGTAACATTGGTCTGGCACTGCGTGGCCATTCAAGCAAGAGGCCAGATCATTGTGGAAAGATCATTTTCCAATCGTTCTTCATGCTGACAACGGTCCAACCATTAGCTTCCGCTTCGTCTAGGGCTTTGTCGAGTCTACCGATAGATGAAGCACGGTCATAGGCCCATTCGCGCCGCGCATCGTCGTGATGGATGAGGACGGCGATACGTGGTCCTTCGCCAGCGATCGTCCATTGCAGCATCTGGAGGTCACCATCGGAGTTGCCAAAGGCGGCAATGGGATGGCGGCCGATATGTGCCTGGATACCGACTGGTTTACCTTCTTTATCGTCCATAAGATCAATCTCAGGCAATTTAACAAGCACCGGCATGCCGTCACGTATTTCATATTTCAGTTTAACGCTGCTACCGATGACTTGCTCTGGTGGGATGCCATAAACCCTTTCTGTCCACGGGCGCATGAACTCGATGCCACCACCGGAAACGATAAAGGTTTTGAAGCCGTTGGTGCGGAGGTAGGCGAACAACTCGAGCATTGGTTGGTAGACCATCTCCGTGTAAAGCTTGCCTGTTATCGGATGCCTAGCTGTCTCGATCCAGTTAGTGGCTATTTTTCTGAATTCCTCAGTAGTCATGCCAGTGTGGGTGGCAGCCACCAGCGCCGCCACTCCTTTCTCTCCTGTGGCGGTAACGCCTTGCAAATCGCCCTTGAGCAGGGAAGCGAAGGGTTCCTTCACTTTCCATTCAGGATGCAGCGATGCGAGGGCCTTAACGCGGTCGATCAAAAACAATTCTTGTACATATAAGGGCTGCTCAGCCCACAGTGTGCCATCGTTGTCGAACGTGGCGATGCGTTCAGGCACAGGCACGAAATCCGGCGATTCCATCTTCGTCACGCGTTCGACGAAAGCGATAATTGCCTTTTTTGGTGCAGTGTTATGCCATGAAGGCAGCGGATCACTCATGTCCCATGGCAATACAGAATCAGGTGTTTGAGCATACGCTAGGGTGAGTGAGAGCGCAATTATTCCAGAGCAAACTGAGTTGATGAAATTCCGGTGTAATGCTTGCATTTTGGCCATTATCGGCAGTGTAGATTTGTCAGACATAATTCACCTTACAGTAAAAGATCAATCATGCAGCTGCGCGTAGCGAAACTCTGCCTTATATATACATCGACTATTTCTTGCCAGCCCCGATCAGTTTCTGGATTTCTCCAGTTTAAATCAACCTACCGCCTAGCTGAGCGTATATTTCTTGAGCGTTACTAAAAAATGTACCACGATTTCCTGCATCTGAGCCAGCACAAAACAGCTATCGATTAGTGAGCACAAGTGTCTCTTAATTCAGAAGACCATCTGTCCAAATTGATTTGACGACGTTCAGCTACGTGCTTATACGTATTGCTTTTTGCCAGAGTATTACGATATTTTGAAATCGTAGAGCTAATTTAAAAAGGGATTTTTTTCTGAGCAGCGAGAATCGCTGTTGTGGTGATTAAAATTGTGATTGAAGTGTATAACCCTGGGAACGATTAGCTGGCACAGTCACAGTTTTGGCTCGTTTGCTTCGTGCTCTTATCTTCCAGGAGGAAGAAGTGAGATATAACTAAACAGAAAAGTTTACTGTTAATCAACAAGGTGTTCTCGCTATTGCATGGCAAAGATTTTCGGTGTTTTAAGCATGACACCAAGTGATCATTTACGAGGCAGTTTACTATCTTGATGCTGAGCGTGGAGACAACTCCGAAGCTTGATCTTGATAGTCAATTGCGGTCGAATCCGCGCTTGAGCACTGAATAACGGCGGCTCAAAGATTTCTACTGCAATTATTTCTTCCCATCGCCAAGGGATACGGAAAAAATCAGTAAGGTCTATCCTCTCCGTACTCTAGATTCGATGAGCGTTACCATTAAGCAAGGAGATTAATCATGAATCAAGAACTTGCAATAAAAAGCAGCCAAGTCCATAGGGGGGTAACAGTAGGCCATATTCTTTTCGTAGTCTTATGGGCAATCACGTTGATCGCGCCAGGAAACGCAGCTGACCCTCCTAAGCAGCAGAAGAAACCCAACATACTGGTCATCTGGGGTGATGACATCGGTACTTGGAACATCAGCCATAACAACCGCGGTATGATGGGCTACAAGACACCAAACATCGACCGCATTGCGAAGGAGGGTGTCTCCTTTACAGATTACTACGGGCAACAGAGTTGTACGGCAGGCCGCGCGGCCTTTTTGGGTGGCAATGTTCCAGTTCGCACTGGCATGACAAAAGTTGGTCTACCCGGTGCTAAGGAAGGGTGGCAAAAAAGCGATGTGACTATTGCTGCGGTGATGAAGAGCCTCGGTTATGCCACAGGCCAGTTCGGTAAAAATCACTTGGGTGACCGTGATGAACACCTGCCTACCATGCACGGGTTTGATGAATTTTTCGGGAATTTGTATCACCTTAACGCCGAAGAAGAACCGGAGAACATGGATTATCCAAAGAATCCCGAGTTTCGGAAAAAATATGGCCCACGCGGGGTAATCCACACGTGGGCTGAGCCCGACGGAACGCAGAAAATCGAGGACACTGGTCCGCTAACGAAGAAACGTATGGAAACGGAGGACGAAGAGACTCTAGCCGCTGCTAAGGACTATATTCATAAACAGCACAAGGCTGGCAAGCCGTTTTTCGTCTGGTGGAATGCCACACGCATGCATTTTCGTACACATGTGAAAGCTGAACACCGCGGTATCTCCGGGCAGGACGAGTACAGCGACGGTATGGTCGAACACGATGGTCACGTGGGGGAATTGCTGAAAGTTCTTGACGACCTTGGTATCACAAACGACACCATTGTTTTCTATTCCACAGATAACGGGCCACACTACAATACCTGGCCTGATGCTGGCACGACACCATTCCGTAGCGAGAAAAACTCGAACTGGGAAGGTGCCTACCGTGTCCCAGCCTTTGTGCGTTGGCCCGGTAACTTTCCCGCAGGTGAAACTCTGACAGGTATCGTCGCACATGAAGACTGGCTTCCTACCTTTGCTGCTGTTGCAGGTGACGCAAGCATCAAGGACAAGCTTCTGGAGGGGGTTTCACTTAATGACCGCAAATACAGGAATTACATCGACGGCTATAACCTGCTTGACTACCTCAGCGGCAAAGCGAAAAAGTCTCCACGCAACGAATTTATTTATGTAAATGATGACGGTCAAATTGTTGCGATGCGCTACAGCGATTGGAAGGTTGTGTTTCAAGAGAACCGTGGCGTGGCATTCGGTGTGTGGCGAGAACCATTCACTGAGCTGCGGGTGCCGCTGCTGTTCAATCTGCGCCGCGATCCCT
This sequence comes from uncultured beta proteobacterium, assembly GCA_963815685.1. Classification (GTDB taxonomy): domain Bacteria; phylum Pseudomonadota; class Gammaproteobacteria; order Burkholderiales; family Nitrosomonadaceae; genus Nitrosomonas. The sequence continues at coordinate 22,413 of CAWFHT010000001.1, read as the reverse complement.
TTGAGAAGGCCCAGCACAACTCGAATACTTACAACGACTGGTTCCTTGACCGGGTGTTTGTAATCGTGCCTTTACAAGGTATGGCAGCGAAATTCCTGCAGACGATGAATGATTACCCACCCAGTCAAACTCCGGGCTCCTTTAATATCGAGAAGATCCAGAAACAGATTGAAGCAGCAGCAGCTGGCAGATAGGTGCGATCATGGGGCGAGGCACCTTATTCAAGGTGTCCCGCTCTTTTGCTACGCAAGGAAGCAGATGAATGCCAGGAAAATGGCGAACATTTATTGATACGGCTGTACCAAATGAATTCGTTGTTCATTTTGCTGCTGCTACAGCATCTTGAATGGAATCAAAAAATCCGTTCGCCTCTCTGTTATAAGGCGATGTGGCAAACGCATTAATTAATGACGAAAAAACTATCGCTGAAATTGTTATGGGCATTCGCTCGGAAATGACGACGGAGGAGTTTGAACAGATCATCAAGGGTTGGAGGCATCCGAACATCAAAAAATTTACACCGACATACTCTCTCTAACTATGCTCATATTGCTCGCATATGTACGTGTCTTAGGATTCAAAACCTTATTTCATGCGGTCTGGAAATTCGTTGGACGCTGCCCAGTTAATAAAAAATTCACTTTGTGCGCAAGCAATGACAGTGTGCTTCGTTACGATGCTTTAAAAATGCTGGAACAAAACAATGAAAAGGACTATTCAGATGAAGAATTTTAAACAGACTGTACTTTTATCTGGTCCATTTCTTTTTCTTTTAAGACTAATGTGGTATGTGGATTCAAAAGCTTTAACGATACTTAATCCTTTACGAGCATTTAGCCAACGACTAGCTGTTATATTTTTCGGCGCCATTGTATTTTCTACTTTCGGTTGGGCCGAACAAAGGTCGATAGTTTCTCCCGTTACTGATGTCCCGTATGTAAATCCGTGGGCTTTCAATCTCACGCTCTACATGTGGTTCGGCGGTGTAAACGGTGATTTCTCTGCGGGACCATTCAAGCGATCGGTCGATGCCAGCTTTCTCGATATTAACGATGAGTCCCGGAGATTCCCACTGGGATTTATGGGAAGATTGGAAGCGCATTACAATCGCTTGGGATTCTACTTGGATGGTAATTATATGAACCTGCAGCTCAAACCAAAGTTGGACCAGGTAAGCAACGGCATTGATTCCGAGATGGGAGTGTTGGACTTTGGAGTAGCGTACCGTATTCTCGGACCATCAGCTTCTTCCATATTCAATTCTCAAGAAAAAAAGAATACAAATTGGTTGGAAGTCTACACGGGCGGGCGAACCCTTTGGCTGGATAACACTATTAAGTTAACCGATTTATTAGACGATAGAGGCAACTTCTCAGCTAGCAAAGCATTTACTAGCCCAATAATCGGTGGGCGCTTCATGGTTAGCTTTACGCCCAAATGGTTTGTTCTCGTGGATGGTAATATCGGTGGTTTTGGGGTTCAAGATGTGAGCCTCACCGCTTCCGCTTTAGGAGCATTAGGCTACCGGACAACTCTTTTCAATCTTCCTGTATCAATGGAGATTGGTTATAAGGCCCTGCACTACAATGTTGATAAAGGAGGCTTACTGGACACTAAAGCAACCTTGCACGGCCCGTTTATCGGCTTCACCGGCTACTGGTGAACGACATTAAAGTTCCTATTCCATGGTTAGAAAACTAATTTAGCTCCCAGCCACACGCTTCGATTGTTTAACCCCTTCTCAAAACTCTCTTTTCGAAATGCTTCCTGATAACCGGCTGTCATTTGAAAAGCTTGGTTCACGTGGTACCGAACTATGATGTCCCCTTGAATAATATTTTCATGTTGCCCATTGCGTTCATCTCCTTGAATATCGGTTGTCCATCCATTGAATTCGTAATGGAGTGCCATCTCCATGCTTAAATTTTTCGTAATTTTAAGTCCAACTTCTCCGGTCACGAAATGATTGTTGTAGGAGATATCATCTTTTAGTTCAGGTTGCCTCCGTCCATCAGCTAATCCCCTTTCATAATGGTAGCCCAAGGCCAAGTCAATAGTGTCCGTAAGCGACCATTCCACATGTGTTCCAATAGTCCAAAACTGTGTATCCCGTTGCGTAAAGGGTTTATCGTAGTTGCGCAATCCATAGCGGCTAAAAAGGATGAGTCGGGCATCTTCCATGCCAGGAATTTGCTGAGCAATGCCTGCACTCCAAAAATTAGTGGTGACTTTTTCGTTTCTTAGCAGTGGTTGTCCTTCACCTGACTCTTCAATTGGGTGTACTTCATTTTTTCCTATGAAAAGGTTGGGACCAAAAAAGTAACGTAGGATTAGATTCGTAGATGATGACAGATTGTGAGTTGCCTGCACACCAAGTGACCCATGATCGAATCGAGAGTTGTCGGCAAACACGAACCCTTGTCCCCGAACGGCAAGCTGGGAAGGGCGGCCCATCAAGGAGAAGGATTTTGCAATTTGGGCTTTGGGCTCAAATACCATATCGCTCCCCTGTTTGGCCAAACTACTATCAATTACTGGCTGGGTAGGGTCCATGTTTCGTGACAGTCGCTGGGTTGCAGAGAACAAGGCGGCATCATTGGTATAAAAAAGTGTGTTTTCGGTACTGACATTCCATTCAGCAAAAGTCGGAGAGGCTTGTGACAAGAAGCAAATAAGAAGAATCAAAAAGAGCGGTAGGTGAAGCTTGCGCATTTCTTCAGTTGATTGCATAAACCTAAATTTCTCTTTTATACCCATCGCACATTTACCAAAGCGTTGCGTTCCAAACTGCTGGATAAGGAATATTTGAAACTGTTAATCAGCGAAATTCGCTTTAACGGCATTTACCCCGAGAATAAAGGAAGTAATTCGGCACTTGCGCATGCTGAAACTACCCAGATTTGTACCGAATTGGCTCCCACTCTAAATCGATTGAGGACTGCTAACAGGGCGTTTACAGACTATTATGTGAATTAAGAGCTAACTCGTAAAAAATTCCAGAAAAACAGAGCCGCAGCTAGTTTTCCGAATACATGTAGTATAAGCCCTTTATAAGAACGAACTTTACTGGCACATTCAATGCCTGTCTTTTCTTCAATCCAGGCAAATAATGCTTCAATCGGTTGCCGAACGCGAGCAATCGCTGTAGACAACCATTGATCCTGTGGTTCCAGATAGTGTTGCCCCTTTTGTTTTTTAACCGGTGTCAAGACGGTCAGATTCTGGGCTTGTCTGACGTCTTCGGCGTCGGGCCGTTGATAAGCTTTATCGCCATACAGTCCATTGTTGTGCAATTGTGGCCGAATCTGATCAAATATCTTGCCATCATGGTCGCTGGCGCCGGTCACACCGATGTACTCAGGGATCGGCAATGAGCCTGGTTGGCGGCGTCCTATGATATGGACCCGCACAACATAATAGTACAACTTCTTGGTTGAGCAGTAGCCTGAATCCGCCAACTGTTTCGCTACACACGCGTTAAACCGGTGACCTTGCCTGGCAAGGATTACCGGAAATGAATCGATCAACCAAACTTGCCCTGGATTCCTGGCTTCCTGTTCTTGCTGAATCAGTGCTAATAAGGGTGCAAACACATCGGCTACTCGATTCAGGCGCTGAACATAAGCTACATAACTCGGAAGTCGTGGAAACCAATCGCGTAAATGGCGATCTGCGTACTCATAAATACCTTTGATCTCTCTATGCTTGTCTACCACACCGAACAGGTTGAGAGTAATCACTTCTTCGTCGCTAAAACTTAAATCCGCGTAATTGCTCATTCTTTGACTATAAACCCAAAGATTTTGCTGATAATGCTTGCAAACATAGAGATAAATCGTTATTAATCGGTCTTGCCAGTTCATTCGTTACTTTGATTTATTGAGGTTGGGTAATGTCTTCCTCAATAGTTTAAAGTTATTGATGGACTGGCTTCTATTTCAGCTCTTAATTCGCATTTTAGTACTAAACAAACCTAGAAAATGCCGTTACCCAGTGACTAACTCCATAAGATTCAATATTATGAACTATCCAATAATCTCAATTATGATTGTTATTCTGGCTACGTTGCTGCAAGGATGCTCCATACCTAAAAGACAGCCACCTGTGCCACAGGATATGACGGAAAAGGCTGAAATTCCCGGAATGCCAGATATACGCTATTTCGTTAGCGACGATCAGACAAAATTGATTTTAGACGCGCAAAAAGCTGTCAAATTGGAACTAGCATACCGGGCTAGAACCGGCCAAAATGGGCCGTTGCCGCCGGCAAATTTTTTGGTGCTTTCAGGCGGCGGAGACGATGGTGCATACGGCGCGGGATTACTCTGCGGCTGGACTGATTCTGGTACTCGACCAGAATTCAAACTGGTGACCGGCATTAGTACCGGTGCATTGATTGCGCCGTTCGCGTTCCTGGGATCGGAATATGATACACCATTGAGGGAGGTTTTTACGAACTCATCTCCTAAGGATATTTTGGAGAAACGCAGCCCACTAGCAGCTGTTCTTGACGATGCGTTGAACGATAATAAACCTTTGTGGAAGCTCATACAGAAGCACATCAGCGAAGAAATGCTGCACAAGATTGCACAAGAATACGATAAAGGCCGTATTCTGTTGATTGCGACCACTATTCTCGATACCCAGCGCCCGATAATCTGGAATATGACCAAGATCGCCGCCAGTAACCACCCGCAGGCGCTGGATTTGTTCCGCAAGCTGATGATAGCTTCGGCGGCCATTCCTGGGGCATTCCCACCAACAATGATTGACGTTGAAGTCGATGGCAAACCTTTCCAGGAAATGCATGTGGATGGTGGTACTGTTTCGCAGGTGTTTGTTTATCCACCATCGTTCAAACTGGATGAAAGAATCCGAGAAATAGGCATCCAGCGCGAACGCAATCTATATATTATACGCAATTCACGTCTCGACACTGGATGGTCGGCAGTGGAGCGACGCTCCCTAACCATTGCTATGAAAGCTATTTCATCCCTGATTCGCACTCAGGGCATCGGTGATTTGTACCGAATTTACTTAAATGCGCAACGAGACCACATAGATTATAACCTGGCATTTATTCCATCGACATTCAATATGCTGCACAAGGAAGATTTTGACAGGGAATACATGCAGCAGCTTTTCCGCACAGGTTACGATGCGGCTGTAAATGGTTATCATTGGGCAAAGACCCCTCCAAGATTTGAGTAATAAGTTATCGATCTGGTCAGATTGTTCTTGAAGTTCGCCACTACTGAATTTATCGAAAAACAATGGCTTGAAGCATGATTAGCCTGAAAGGGTTTTAGGCTTCACTTTACGGTTCTGTCGCATTAACCGCAAAAACGCATATTTCGAACGGGCAGATATGCCAGCACTTCAAACTAGGTGGATTTAGCCTGCGATCGCATAAGATTGCTCTGCAAAAGACACCTGATTTACTTCTGCCATTTAATCTTTGCGAATTATGTGCATCAATTCGATACCTGCCAACACATTACTGGCTATAACAATATTGCTGCTATCCAAAAAGCTCCAGATAAAATAACGAGCTGATTTAGTCGAGGAAGCGAACGCGTCCCGTTGTCAGCTCATAAACCTAAGAAACTGTTTGAAAACTCCTGTTTTATATCAAGCGCTTCAACATAATGCGGGTCATAGCGATGTAAATCCAGGTTTCTTCCGTCCGAGTTAGGCGCTCGTAGCTTTTTCTGAGCCTGCTTGAATGGTTCAGCCAACCAAAAGTTCGCTCGACTACCCAGCGACGAGGCAATAGCACAAATTTCCTGGTTTCCCTGGGGTGCAACACCACCTCCAGACAGAATTTAAACCGTTCTGCGACCCCGTCTATTAAACGACCGCCATAGCTACCATCCACCAAAACCTCTTCAATTTTTTGCACCCTCCCGGCAGATGATGCAACAGCAGGCGGGCACCGTCTCGATCCTGCACACTGGCAACAGTCACTACCACCGCCAACAGTCATCCCAGTGTGTCTACCAGAATGTGGCGTTGACAAACATTGATCTTCTTGCCTGCATCATAGCCACGTTGCGCAGGAACTGCAGTATATTTGGCGCTTTGGCTGTCCAGGCAGCCTGCCGTCGGCTGTTTATGTCGTTCACATTTTTCTCGCAAGCGAGAACGCAACAAATGATGAAGACGTTTCCATGTCCTATTATGGGACCAGCGGTAAAAATAGTAGTAAACCGCACTCCAAGCAGGAAACTCACGAGGCAGTTGTCGACATTGACAACCTGTTTTTAGAACATACAAAATTGCATTTATTACCTGACGCATACTCAACTCTCGTGGCCTCCCCACGGCTGATACTGGCAGATGTGGTTTCAAATAACGCCACGCCCCATCGCTCAGGTTGCTCGGATAACGTTTCTTCCGTCTTTTTGTAGATTCATCATATTGTCTGCTAATAGCAAAAAGACGCTACATTAATCCAGAACTCATAATTTCCAAACAGTTTCTAAATAAAACACTAGAAAAGAATGAAACTTCCTTTTCTCAACATTCTCATATTTACTATATCAATTCCAATGAACGCATTGAGCAGGAGATCAATATCATGTTGATGAATCGGCGACAATTTCTTGGTTTGACCGGAGCGACCGCCTTAGTGGCAACATGCACACCTAGCGCGACTCTGGGCCAATCCCTTTTGAATCGACCACAGCAGACTTTTGCTGCAATGCTAAAAAATATGGAAGGACTTCCTCAGCAAAAAAATATGCTTCTGGGATATCCAATCAATATGACTACACCGCCGGAGAAATTTTTTGCCTGGCGCAAAGAGCTATTTGCAGTTGGTCTTAATCAGTTTAGTTTTAACAACGTCGGCAATCCCTATGCTCATAGCCACATCCTTTTTAATAGCCATTTGTTTGAAAAAGAGCTCATAAACCGGTTCGGAGCAGTATATGGCTTTTCACCTGATAATGTCTGGGGTTTTCTCAGCAATAGCGGTACTGACAGCAATATGCACGGACTGTATATGGGCCGTACGTTGCTTAAAAGCCAGACAGGGGTAATACCTAAAATATATTTCACGAAAGAAGCGCATTACTCCATCCAAATTCTCGCAGATTTATTGAATCTGGAATGGATAGTAGTCGGTACTGATCGCGATGGCAGTATGGATATAGATGATCTGGAAAGACAATTGAGATCAAATGCGAATCACCCAGCTTTGGTGGTGGCAACCATTGGCACAACTTTCAAGGGTGCGGTCGATTCCATAGAAGGTATCCAAACAAAGCTTAAAGGCCGCACAGCTTATCTTCACCTGGATGCAGCGCTGTTTGGGGGTTATCTGCCTCATACCCAATTTGCGGCTGAGCTGTTACATGAAATCTCAGATGAGGGAACAGGGGATAAAGTAAAACGTTATGATTCCATTGCCGTCTCATGTCACAAATTCTTCGGATTCCCTGCACCAGCAGGCTTATTCATCACGACAAGAGCAAATTTTGAGATGTTCCTCACCCAGTTTGGTCAGATTCATGACCCTGAATATATTCTGCAGATTCCTGGAACGATTACTTGTTCGCGCGATGCGGTGAAACCTGCCGAGTTTTATTATTTCAGCTCGGACGCGGCTTTTAGCAAGCAAGCTGCTGATGCCAAAAGCATGCTGGATAATACTACCTATTTATTAAAGGAAATGATGGCGCACTACAGTTATTTACAACCTGTGAGAGCTAATCGCCAATCAAATACGGTTTATTTTTGTAAATAGCGGTGTAAAAATGTACCACTAAAGTGCACTAATTTTCGCTGCGATCGCGGAATAAAAGTGTACCAGTCCAATGCCTGTAAGCTGATGTATTTAACATCAAGTAAAAGGCAAAAAGGATGTATTTAGTGGAACTATATATAAAGATTCGACGTGCGGTGATGGTAGAAGGTAGAAGTGAGCGTGAAGTTGCGCGACACTTTGGCATACACCGCAAGACTGTCAAGAAAATGTGCCAATTCGCGGTACCGCCTGGTTACCGGCGCAAGAGCGCACCCGTCTCTCCTAAGTTAGCTGCATTCACTGGCATCATAGATGCCATGCTGGAGGCTGACAAGCAAGTGCATGTTAAGCAGCGCCATACAGCGAAGCGAATACTGGAGCGGCTACGCGATGAACATGGTTTTACCGGTAGCTATACCATCGTACGCAATTATGTCTATCAAGCCGCTACCCGGCAGAAGGAAATGTTCATACCGCTGGCGCATCTGCCTGGTCATGCCCAGGTTGATTTTGGTGAAGCCAATGGTTATATTGGAGGCAAGTTGGTGCGATTCCATTATTTCTGTCTCGATTTGCCTCATTCAGATGGCTGTTTTGTCAGAGCTTATCCAACTGAAGATACTGAATCATTCCTGGATGGGCATGTAGCTGCCTTTGCGTTTCTGGGTGGAGTACCGCAATCGATCCTGTACGACAACACCAAGATTGCGGTGGCCAGGATACTGGGTGATGGTAAGCGCGAGCGTACCAAGGCATTTAGCGAGCTGCAAAGCCATTATCTATTTGAAGATAAGTTCGGACGCCCTGCCAAAGGAAACGATAAGGGTAATGTTGAAGGCATGGTTGGCTACAGCCGCCGACACTTTATGGTGCCTTTGCCCATTGCCGATGACTTTGATGCCTTAAATGCAAAACTACTGGATGGCTGTATCAAGCGCCAACAAGCCAGATTGCGTGGTCAAACTGAAACCATCGCTGAGCGCATGAAGCGTGATACCGCTGCGCTTATGGTATTGCCTGCGACTGCCTTTGATGCCTGCCACAAGATTTCCACCCGTGTATCTTCACTATCGCTGGTACGTTACCGGACCAATGACTACTCGGTGCCTACCGAATACGGCCACCGGGAAGTATTGGTCAAGGGTTATGTGGATCACGTCGACATTTGCTTAGGCGCAGACATCATTGCACGGCACAAGCGCAGTTATGGTCGGGAAGAATTCATTTACAATCCATTGCACTACCTGGCATTGCTGGAACAGAAACCGCGTGCGCTCGGCCAGGCGGCACCCTTGCAGAATTGGGTGCTACCCGAAGTATTTGACCGCTTGCGTCGTATGATGGAAGAGCGCATGGAACGTCGTGGTCGCAAGGAATATATTCAGGTCTTGCGGTTACTGGAGAATTTTAGCCAGGCGCAGGTCGAGCATGCAATCAAGCAAGCACTGCACTTGGGAGCAATCGGTTTTGATGCTATCAAACATTTGATTCTGTGCGCGATAGAACGACGACCTGCCAAGCTCGACTTGACAATCTATCCCTATCTGCCCACTACCAGCGTGAAATCGACCGAACCACGGGCGTACTTAAGCTTGCTCCAAATATCCAGGGCAAACCATCAATCTCCTTCCGGAGGTGCGCTATGACTGATGCGTCTATTTCTACCACAGTTACACCACAGATTTTACTGATCAATCACTTCAAGACATTGAAGTTACCGACCTTTGCGCGTGAATATGAGAAGGTGGGAAGCGAATGTGCGCGTGAAAATGTTGACTATGCACGTTATTTATTGCGACTGTGCGAACTGGAAAGTATTGATCGTGAGCGTCGCAATACCGAACGACGCATACGTTTGGCAAAATTCCCGGTCATTAAAAGTCTGGATACCTTCGACTTTGCTGCGATTCCCGAATTGAACAAATCGCTAGTGTTGGAGTTGATGCGCTGTGAATGGATTGATAAGCGTGAGAACGTTATTGCGCTGGGTCCTTCAGGCGTCGGTAAAACTCATACAGCGCTGGCATTAGGATTGGCAGCTTGCCAGAAAGGGATGAGTGTAGCCTTCACAACGGCTGCAGCGCTGGTGCATGAATTGATGGAGGCGCGTGATGAAAAGCGGTTACGTGTGTTACAAAAGCAATTGGTTAACGTCAAGTTACTGATCATCGACGAATTGGGTTATGTGCCATTTACCGCAGTTGGCGCAGAACTCCTGTTCGAGGTGTTCAGCCGCCGCTATGAGCATGGCGCTACTCTAGTTACGTCGAATTTACCGTTTGATGAATGGACTGGCGTGCTGGGATCAGAACGATTGACTGGCGCACTGCTCGATCGCTTGACCCATCATGTGCATATTCTCGAAATGAACGGAGAATCATACCGTTTAGCTACAAGCAAGAAACGCCAGAGACAGGGGGGACAAACTAAGCCTATGGAAAAGGAGGATACCAGAACGATATAAATGATGTTAGGGGAGTAAGCTACGCTCTGCATGTTTCCCCAAAGAAAATCAGAGACGCAAAAAACCAGAGGTTAAATCCTCTTTTTTATTAACCTGATTGGTACACTTTTGGCGCGCTATGCTGGTACCTTTTTGCTCCGTCATTGACACATATCGCACGCAAAGCGCGATATGTCTTTTTCACTATCGCCTGCAGATCAGTTTTATCAGCTTTTCACTTCAAGATAGGCACGTGTCTGCAGGTTTATCTATTAAGGAGGTATTCATGAATATTCAATGTCCGATTTGTCAATCCACTCGTATTACTACCAAAGATGAAGCTAGAAAGGCAGGCGGTGCGATCGGTGCAGTCGGTGGCGGCATCCATGGTGTCACCGGTGCACTGAAAGGTGCTGAAGTAGGACGTACAGTCGGTGCTTTTGTAGGACCCGTTGGAGGGGCCGTTGGTGGTATCGCAGGGGCTTTCATTGGCCTCCTGATCGGTGCAGTCACTGGCGGTGTCACCGGAGCCAAACTGGGAGAAATGATCGATCAACGCATCCTGGACAACTATTTGTGCCAGTCATGCGGCCACAGTTTCAGCATCCAACATCATCGTGATCATTCTCTACCGAATGCTACTCGGGTAAAACACTACCATTTAATGGATTAGGAGTACTTATGGCACATCTTATCGAGCAAATGGCTTATGTAGGCCAAACACCCTGGCATGGTACAATAAGAGTAATTGCTGACCTTCACTCGGTCGAATCAATCAATAAAAAAACAAGGATAATCGGCAGTTTAAGCAGAGCTATGGATCAACAGAATTAATGCTAATAATGCTAAGGGATAGCAGACAGGTAGACAATAAATCATTTGCATACAATCTTTATTCTTTGCTGGCAGGAATATAGCATCAGCTATACCTGATCAAACGATCCCGGCAGCCAGCGCCAAGCCCTGGTCGGGATGGCAATCATCGCGTTGCAGCCGGCGACAAGCGCGTGATGCCCTACGGTTTTCGGATTCTGTCGCCACCGCTACAGCAATTGCCGACTACAACCGACTGTCTCTAAACCCGCGCCAGTAAAGGAAGTAGTCTCAAGAACGCTCGCGTGACTACCAGAGAAAATGGTGAACAGAGAAGCGTAGGCGGGGATGAAAACGCCGGGTTGAAGGGAGTGGCGCTCGCGAGGCCAGGTCCGAAATCCGCGCCAACACTGGGTAAACGGGCAATAAAAAACCCCAACCGAGAATGGTTGAGGTTTGGTTGTTGGTGGTGGAGTACGGAACCGAACCCGCGTCCGTTTTCCGATCTAGATAGTAACGCCTCAGCCTTGAGGGTGTAGATTCGAGAATTTGGCCGAATCCCTTTCATCGCATACGTCTGTTAGTCATTCTTGCCGGCAATCGGAGCAGCTTCAATTCCAAGTCGGAAATCTTTTGGACGGCGCGATGTATCTCCCTGTAACTGGACAACCAGAAAGTTAAGCTCTGACCATCCATGCTGATCATAGGGTGATTCTTCAATATCGAAGTAAATGCTTCGCTGGTGATTACCGAACATTTAAATACTTATTATCTGGACAACGTGTAAGAGGAGGGTGGCGAATTGATTTAAAAATTTTGACAGCAACCAATATTTCTAATATATTGGAAACATGGAAATGAATATTGCAATTAAAGCCCTTGCGGCGCTGGCCCATGAAACTCGCCTCACGATATTCCGCACATTGGTCCAGGCTGGCGAATCTGGACTTCAGGCGGGGCAACTTGCCAAAGAATTAAGCATTCCCAATGCAACACTGTCCTTTCACCTGAAAGAATTGACCTATGCAGAACTGGTGATTGCCCGACAGCAAAGTCGCTTTATTTATTACTCAGCGAATTTCACAACCATGAATGCGCTATTGGGTTATCTCACCGAGAATTGCTGCGCCGGTACACCATGCAGCATTGTCGAGGCTTGTTGTGATGAAAAGAACCCCTAAATATTTACTCTTGACCATTTAACGAAGGAGACAATGATGAAACGCTTTCATGTCCATATTGCCGTCGATAATCTGCAGGATAATATCCGCTTTTACTCGGCATTATTTGGTATCGAACCATCTGTCAGTAAATCCGATTATGCCAAATGGATGCTGGATGATCCGTATATGAATTTTGCAATATCCGCTCGTGGTGCAAAACCAGGTTTGGACCATGTAGGAATTCAGGTTGACTCGGAAGAAGAGTTAAAGGAAATGAATCATCGTTTGGCCCAAGCTGATTTGCCTGCTGTAGAACAAAAAAATACACAATGCTGTTACACCACATCGAATAAATACTGGACGGTTGATCCGCAAGGCATCGCATGGGAAGCGTTTCATTCATTAACAATAATCCCGACATTCGGCAAAGATACGCGTATCCCTACTAAGACTGATTCCTGTTGCGGGGCTTAATCATGAACGTATTGTTTCTTTGTACCGGTAATTCCTGTCGTTCTATCCTCGCGGAAGCCACTTTCAATCATCTTGCGCCAAAAGGATGGCATGCAACGAGCGCTGGTAGTCAACCGACTGGTCATGTTCATCCTCGTTCGCTTGCTTTGCTTGAACGCGAAAATATTTCAACTGAGGGGCTTTTTAGTAAATCATGGGACAGCTTGCCGACGACTCCTGACATCGTGATCACTGTTTGCAGCAATGCTGCCGGTGAAACCTGTCCAACTTATCTTGGTCCAGTGGTACGCACGCATTGGGGGGTCGATGATCCGGCTAAAGCCACTGGAACCGAAGAAGAAATCAATGCGGCATTCACGCACGCATATCGTACTCTGCGCGAAGGTATCGAGACTTTTTTATCGCTGCCTTTAGATGATTTGCACAAAAATCCTTCTGCTTTAAAGACGAACCTGGACCATATCAGTATTCTGAAATTTAAACAGTCGCCTACAGAGTGATAGCTACAGGCCAAGATAGAAGATATAAATAGGTACATTTTGACATGCCGATTGCGATACTCATTTTTATCCTTACACTGGTGTTGGTCATCTGGCAGCCACGCAATTTAGGTATCGGCTGGAGCGCTACACTTGGCGCAACCATAGCATTACTTCTTGGTGTGGTGCAGCTTAGTGACATTCCGGTGGTATGGAATATTGTCTGGAATGCCACAGCAACTTTCATCGCCATCATTATTATCAGTCTTTTGCTCGACGAAGCAGGATTCTTTGAATGGGCTGCACTCCATGTAGCGCGTTGGGGTCGCGGCAACGGGTATTTATTGTTCGCTTACATTGTATTGCTGGGTGCAGCGGTTGCAGCGTTGTTCGCCAACGATGGCGCAGCTTTGATTCTAACGCCGATCGTGATGGCGATGCTACTCGCGCTTGGGTTTAGTCCAGCCGCTACGCTTGCTTTTGTCATGGCGGCGGGTTTTATCGCTGATACGGCCAGCCTACCGCTAGTGGTATCTAATTTAGTTAACATTGTCTCGGCTGATTTTTTTAGGATTGGGTTTGCCGAATATGCTGGGGTGATGATTCCAATCAATATAGCTTCAGTCGCGGCAAGTTTATCTGTGCTTTTTTTCTATTTCCGCCGCAGTATTCCGGCACACTATGATGTTAGTCAGCTTAAGTTACCGGATAAAGCCATACGCGATCGAGCAACATTCCGAGCTGGTTGGGTAGTGCTGATATTGCTGCTTATCGGCTTTTTGGTTCTAGAATCTTTGGGAGTGCCCATTAGCCTTGTAGCGGCGACAAGCTCACTAATATTGCTCGCGGTAGCATCACATAGTCATGTAATTAATACGCGTAAAGTAGTACGCGAAGCCCCGTGGCAAATCGTTATTTTTTCACTTGGGATGTATTTAGTGGTATATGGTTTACGTAATGAAGGCTTGACCGGATACATTACCAGCCTGCTTGATGTATTCGCCAGTTATGGCGTATGGGGTGCAACGCTTGGTACAGGCTTTTTGACTGCTTTCTTATCATCTATCATGAATAATATGCCCACGGTACTGATCGGCGCGTTATCAATTGATGCAACCAGCGCGACCGGTGCAATCAAGGAAGCCATGATTTACGCTAATGTGATTGGTTGTGATCTGGGTCCAAAAATCACTCCGATTGGCAGCCTCGCAACCTTGTTGTGGCTGCATGTGTTGGCACGGAAAAATACAGTTATCACTTGGGGATATTACTTTCGGGTTGGGATCGTGTTGACGGTGCCGGTATTGCTTGTCACGTTGGCTACCCTTGCTTTGTGGCTTAAAATTCAATGAGATCACTATCACAGAATCACAATCACCGTGAGAAATGAATTGTATCAACCTTGTTAACTTAACTGTTGGAGAAGCAAAATGACAACCATCCATGTATTTGATCCTGCCTTATGCTGTAGCTCTGGTGTTTGTGGCGCCGACGTTGATCGTGCACTGGTCAGTTTTTCCGCCGATTTCGATTGGCTCAAGCAGCATGATGTTGCCATCGAGCGCTTCAACTTGGCGCAGCAACCCATGGCTTTCGCAGATAATTCCACGGTAACAGCATTCCTGGAACGCTCCGGCGCGGAAGCACTGCCACTCATACTGGTGGATGGAGAAGTCGCATTGGCTGGACGCTACCCAAATCGCAGCGAACTCGCACACTGGGCAGGGATTCCTCTGGAACAGACAGCCGAAGAATCCAGTTGCTGCGGCGGCTGTTGCTGACGTCACCCTAATTAGACCGATGACGCAACTCAAGTTTCTCGATCATCCGCCGCGTTTTCTGTTTTTTACCGGCAAGGGCGGGGTTGGCAAAACTTCATTAGCTTGCGCTACGGCCATCACATTGGCCGATGCCGGTCAGCGGGTATTATTGGTTAGCACCGATCCAGCTTCCAACGTGGGTCAGGTGTTCGGCATGACAATTGGTAATAAGATTACCGCAATTACCGCAGTGCCCGGATTGGCCGCCTTGGAAATTGACCCGCAGGCAGCGGCGCAAGTCTATCGTGATCGCATTGTGAATCCGGTGCGCGGTGTATTGCCGGATACGGTGGTAAAAGGTATCGAAGAACAATTGTCAGGTGCATGCACCACTGAAATAGCGGCCTTTGATGAATTTACCGCTTTGTTGGTTGATTCAGCGCTGACCGCGGATTACGATCATATTATCTTTGATACCGCACCGACTGGTCACACCATTCGATTGCTGCAGTTGCCCGGGGCATGGAGTGAATATCTTGAGGAAGGCAAAGGCGATGCGTCATGTCTTGGCCCTCTAGCTGGTTTAGAGAAACAACGCGTTCAATACAAAGCAGCAGTAGATACTCTAGCTGATTCGAAGCGTACTCGACTCATATTAGTGGCTCGTGCTCAGCAAGCTACGCTACGCGAAGTGGCGCGGACACAGGAAGAACTTACGGCTATCGGTTTGTCCAACCAATTCCTCGTCATCAATGGCTTATTGCCGCAATCAGAAACAGCGCGAGATGGTTTGGCAGCCGCCATTTTCCAGCGCGAGCAGAAGACCCTGGCAGCCATGCCAGAAATTCTCAAGCTATTGCCACGCGATCACATCGCGCTTAAACCGTTCAATCTGGTTGGATTGGCTGCTTTACGGCAATTACTAAGGGATGAATTGTCTGCTGCTGACGATAGCGATACGATGCATCAAGCCATGACATTTCCAGGGCTATCCGGTTTGATCGAAGATATCGCCAGGGATGGCTGCGGTTTAATCATGCTGATGGGCAAAGGCGGTGTCGGTAAAACCACGCTGGCTGCGGCAATCGCGGTCAATCTCGCGCATCGTGGCTTGCCGGTGCATTTAACTACTTCGGACCCGGCGGCGCATTTAAGCGAAACGCTCAGCGGCACTATGGACAATCTTGCGGTCGACCGGATCGATCCGCATGTGGAAACCGAACGCTATCGCCAGCGTGTTATGCAAACCAAGGGCGCACATCTGGATGCGCAAGGCAGGGCTTTGCTGGAAGAGGATTTGCGCTCGCCCTGCACCGAAGAAATTGCGGTATTTCAAGCATTCTCACGCATTATCCGGGAAGCAGGTAAAAAATTCGTAGTGATGGATACTGCACCAACCGGGCATACGTTATTGTTACTGGATGCCACCGGCGCTTATCATCGTGAAGTTGTCAAACAAATGGATAGCCATTCCATCGCACACTACACCACGCCGATGATGCAACTGCAAAATCCCAAGCAAACCAAAATACTGCTGGTGACATTGGCCGAAACGACACCTGTACTGGAGGCCGCCAGCCTGCAAGACGATCTGCGCCGCGCTGGAATTGAGCCGTGGGCTTGGATCATTAATAACAGTATCGCCGCCATGACCGTTCAGTCACCGCTTTACTGTGTCAGCGCGCCCGCAATGAACTTGCTGATATCGAAACAGTATCGAATATTCACGCACAACGTTATGCCGTTGTGCCCTTGCTAAAAGTGGAGCCGGTCGGCGTTCAACGGTTATTGGAATTGTCCAAAAATAATCAGTAATGATCATGTGTATAGAAGTTTCGGTAAAAGTGCCGTGCAATACATCGTTTAACCGCAACAGCTATCCCCGCTTTTTTTACTCTGCGCCTGCATGGACGGGCATGGAACCGTGCCATAGGAACAATAGACACAGCAGTCACCGGGCTTCGGCTTAAGCACAGTGTGGCACTGCTCGCATTCGTAGAACCATTGGCAGGCATCTGTGGGCATGGTCTCCGTCTTGACATGGCCGCAAACCGGACAAGTCAGCGTGGATTCAAGAATGACAACACTCATGAAGAATTCCTTTCGGTAGCTGCGGCGGATGCATCTTTGAATAACGTGAGTTCAGGATAAGAAAAGCAGCAAAAGGAATTTGAATTCCTCTTGATAAAAGGATTTTGGAAAAGAGTTTCATCATTATTCGTAAGAAGAAATCCTCACTTAATATTAGAGAGATCTCTGCATAATTAGCTTTTTGGAAGTTTAGTATTTTGAAGTAATTGATTTTTATGAGTTACACATACCGTGAAAAACTCTAAAAATACATTTATGCTGAGGTCTCCTGGTTTAATTATTGCTAGTCACAAATCTTCAAAGCTTAGGAGTCTAAAAAAAATAACTTGAACATTTATGCGTTTGTGTCTATCGTTACCGTATGGATAGCGTGGCGAAGATTGCAAACAAATACCAAGCCCTTTCGGCTCGACTGGATGAAGCGACTCTGCGGTTGTGGGCCGCCGTCGAGGCTCGTCATCTGGGTCGCGGTGGCGTGAGTATTGTGGCCAAAGCAGTGGGTATTTCCCGCACGACGATTTACACGGGCCTTGCAGAATTGGATCATACTACCTTGACTACCCTGGCTGCGCCCAAGCAACGGGTGCGCACCCATGGAGGCGGACGAAAGAAACTTACCCGTAAAGATCCGACGCTGTTGCGGGACTTGGACACCTTGGTCGATCCGACTTCTCGCGGAGACCCGATGGTAGCGTTGCGCTGGACGTGCAAGAGCACCCCAAGACTGGCGAAAGAGTTGCAGGCGCAAGGTCATGCGGTCAGTCAGCGGACGGTGTGTGACCTGCTGGCGCAGATGGGTTACAGCCTGCAATCGACGCGTAAGACGCGAGAGGGCGGTAATCATCCTGACCGCGAGGATCAATTTCAGCATATTGCCAGTCAAGTCGCGCAGTATCAGGCTGCTGGCGATCCGGTGATTTCGGTGGATACTAAGAAAAAGGAGTTGATCGGTGATTTCACGAATGGTGGTCAGGAATGGCAGCCCAAAGGAAAGCCCGAAGAGGTCCGCGTTTACGATTTCATCGACCCTGACTTGGGCAAGGTGGCGCCGTACGGGGTCTACGACCTGACCGCCAACCAAGGTTGGGTGAGTGTCGGTATTGATCACGACACCGCTGAATTTGCCGTCGAAAGCATTCGCCGCTGGTGGCGGGAGATGGGGCAACCGCTCTATCCCAAAACCAAACGCTTGCTGATCACAGCCGACTGTGGAGGCAGCAATGGCTGCCGGGTGCGCTTGTGGCGTGTACAATTGCAGAAACTGGCAGACGAACTGGGGATGGCCATTCAGGTTTGCCATTTTCCGCCCGGAACCAGCAAGTGGAACAAGATTGAGCATCGCATGTTTTGTCACATCACCCAGAATTGGCGTGGGCGCCCACTGCTTAGCCGGAAAGTCGTGGTGAATCTGATCGGCAGCACGACCACAGCGGCTGGCTTGCGAATTCAGGCTGAGCTTGATGAAAACACCTATCAGGCAGGCATCAAGGTGTCGGACCAGGAGCTTGCCGAACTAGCTATTGAAAGAGAGGACTTTCACGGTGAATGGAATTACAAAATTAAGCCTCGAGTATCCGTGAATATAGCGTGATGTGTTCAAGTTATTTTTTCTAGGTTACTAAGCTTCATTTTCAAAAACAGCTAAATCGCCGACTATCATCTAAAGCTGCTGGTAGAATCAATGTGCTGAATTGTGCGCCTTTAGAAATATCACAAAGCGCCTGGCGCTCAGCCGGATTGTCCATATAGCTTTGCTGATATTCTGCATTTAACACAGGTTTGCCGTTAGCAATAAAATTGGTCAGCGCGTCACACTCATGGAACTCATGACATTGCTCATTAATACTAAAGTCAAAATAATTGATTAAGTCAGGAATTTGATTCAAATCATTTTTGAGCCCAACCGACAGCCCCCTTTTATGTGCTTCATTGGCAATAAGCTTGTTAAATGCCAACTGATCCCTGGCGCTTATATCAAAGCCAGAATTATTTTGATAAGCATCTATATTATCCGGTTCCACGCCATCACAGCCTTTTAGCAGAGCTAAATTGAGCCGCGAAATCATGATCTCTGCTACATTATGCGAGCGAATATCAAGCCATCGCTCATCTGGCCAATCATCCAAAGGATTACCCAGTTCAGCAGGCTGGAATTTATCTTTATCTGCTCTAAAATCTTCATAACTGCCTGCCGAGAAATAACAGATAACCTTTTTGCCAGAAGCTTTGAGTGTATTAATCAAGGATGGGGAAGAATTAAACAGATCAATATCGTAAAGTTGAACTGGATAGTTTATATCGATGTCATTAGCTTCAATGGTGTCATTCATTGCATTTTTCATTGCGCCTTTCTCAGCAGCTTTCAACTGCCATTGCCAGGTTATTGCTACAGGAGGTTTGTACCAATTACCAGTAGTAACCGTTGGTGCATCAGGATCAAGTAACGGTGCTTTAGAAAGAAAAAATAATTCAATATTGGAGTAATCGCTACTACCTGCATCATTATGAGCTTTTACTGCAACAATGAAAGCAGCGCCATCCCATAACTCAATTGAGCCAGATGTGGCATTACCCATATCAACATTTTTAATGCTTTCTGGACCGGTAAAAGGAAAAGGTGCATAAAATAACTGATAACCACTGGAATTTGGAACTGGAGGCCATGTAGCCGATATTTTGGTGCCTTCTTGCGTTACTAAAATAACAGGTGGGTTTAATGCATCTGCTAAAGCGAGACTATTAGTTAATAGAAGAAAAAGTATCAGTATGATCAACATGATATTGTTATTTAAACCTTATTATATTATTAATATTAAGGAATAAAAGTTAGGGCGACAATAATACGATTGCATACAATTTTATTCCTCATTAGGAGGAACTTCGCTAAGAACAACTTATGGATTCTGCCTGCTGCGCTATGGAGCCGGAGAAGAAGTAAATCTTCCCTTTGCGATCTTGCACGGTGGAGATCAAATTATGTCTTGATCCGATGAGTATCTATAGTTTTTCATCACCTTTCAAGATCATAATGCGAGCGTTTTAAGTATTTGCGCGAAATATGTCCCTGTTGAGCAGTTGTGCCAAAGAACGGCAATGACAAAGCATATCAAGATAGAGAAATAGCAATCGCATATCAAACCAGTTTCATTTCGATAGCTCTATATCAACGAGTTTGTTGATTTCAGGAGAGATGAGGCTAAGATATTCGTTTGCCTGATCTATATCCATATTTGCTCTTTCGAATATTTCACTCATTCTGTCAGAAAATGAATCATCAGTAAAAAATTGGCTTGGCGGATATCCCATAACTTGCGAAACTGTTAACTCAATATATCTTGATGCTATGTCAATATAGCTACAATAAAACATTTTCTTTGAAAGTTGAGCGTAGCACTCCGCTATTTTCTCAATCATGCCAGATACTCTGGATTCTCTGAACCCGGCAACTGCTACCTGTGATGCTTTAGTCATTGCTTTTTTAGCATCCTGATATGATTGAGTATATACTGAAGACATAACAGAGCTAATTACTATGAACAGCATTATTTTTATTGCTCTCATAATTTCAATTATTTTGTTAGTCCATGTAAGCGTTTATTCGTTGCGTAACAATAGCTTTCGCGTTATAACGCAACTTGCTCAGAGCATTGAATTATGCTCATATCTTAATGGGAATCCTGAAATTATTTATAATTTAAGACTCTGTACCCTAGGTTCTGTTGACATTTTAGCGGAGCCAAATCAATGCTGAGACAAATCGTATAAAGCCCATGTAATTTCTGGCTAATTTTTCATAACGTGAGGATATTCTTCTGTAATGTTTAATTTTGTTGAAGAAACACTCAATTAAGTGACGCTCTTTATACGCGAACCAATCACAATCTCTTGGGTTAATTCGATTACTGCGCGGCGGGATGACAGGCTCAATGGCTTTTTCATTGAGCGTTTGAATAAAAGCATCACTATCATAACCTTTATCACCCAGCAGGGCAGCCGCACCTTCCGGGGTCAGGGCCAACAAATTCTCAGCCTGCCCGATATCGCTGGCTTGACCACCAGTCAGGATAAAATCCAGCGGATTACCTAACGCATCGGTAATAGCGTGAATTTTAGTGGTAAAGCCGCCTTTCGAGCGTCCCAGAGCTTCTGCCTTTGCCGAACTACCTGCTGCTCCAGCAGCACAAGCATGCGCACGAGTAATCGTACTATCAATCAGAATTTGTTGCATGTCCGGATATTGAGTGCAACCTGCGTGCAGAAACTTCCAGACTTCATGCTTGCACCAACGCGAAAAACGTTTAAAAACAGAGTTCCATTTACCTAATGACTGCGGTAATAAACGCCATGGTGCGCCACTACGTAAAATCCATAGTACTGCATTTAGAAAACGACGGCATCTTTCGATGCTTCCTACATAAACTCGCCCTTGAAGCAGCAATAGTTGGTATAAAATTTCCCATTGTTCATCAGTTAGTTCCGTTCTGCTATTCATTCCCATACAAAATGGATTAGGATTCTCACTGATTATTACGAAATGTCAACAGAACCTAGTTCAGCTAAAATTAATTTTAGCTGAACAACTTAGGGTCTGTTGACGTTTTAAGATAAGTATTTCATAGATAAAAACAAACTCGTAATATTGGGGTTCCTACACCACCAACAAAACGAGTTTGCGATGCCCCGAATGATGCTCAATGATGAGTACTGGTCGAAGCTGGAGAAGATTCTGCTTCAAGAATCGATTTATAACAAGCGCAATCTGCGCATGACGGTAGAAGGCATACTGTATCGAATGCGGGTTGGCTGTCCATGGCGCGATCTGCCCAGGGTGTTCGGCTGCTGGAATTCTATCTATAAAAGATTCAATGCATGGTCATTGAGCAAGAAATGGCTCAATGTTTTCAAAGCATTGGCTGTTGATCCGGATTGGGAATGGAGATTTATGGATGGCAGTTATGTTAAAGCGCATCAACATAGTACGGGAGCAGCGAGTGAAGAATCGCAGGCTATCGGGAAAAGCCGTGCAGGCAATACCACCAAGATCCATTTAGCGGTCGATGGTTATGGCTTGCCAGTTGAGTTTGAAATCACCGGTGGAGAAGTCAATGACTGTTCTGCCGCACCTGATTTGATTGCCAGGTTGCCTGACGCAAAAGCAATAGTTGCAGACAAGGGCTATGACAGCGAATGGTTAAGGGAACAGATAACGAAGAAGGGAGCTCAGGCTGTGATACCGAGAAAGCGCAACTCGTTGAAGGGTAATGCAGATATGGATTGGGGTTTATATAAATATCGGCATTTGGTGGAGAATGCTTTTGCCAGGCTAAAACAGTATCGGGCAATAGCAACGCGATACGACAAACTGAAGCGAAATTACGAGAGTATGGTAGCCATAGCGTGTGGATATCTGTGGCTACCTATGTGAAATGTCAACAGACCC